>JAMFSA010000106.1 GCA_026225055.1 Mucilaginibacter xinganensis
GTCAACTACCGGACCTATTATCCGTGATATTTTTCCAATGTTTGGCATATATAACCTGGTAATTTATAAAAAATTAATACGAAATAATATTTCCCACTATTTCGGAGCGCAAAGTTAAGCTTTCTTGGCAAATATTTAAATAGTTGTGACAGAATTTTTTGACTCTTATTGCAATGAGTATCAATTAGCTTCAACAATGCTAATTTATTATAAACAATAGATAATATATTTTATGCCTCAAAACTCAGGATGATCTTGCCGGTATGGTTGCCGCTATCCATTAACTGGTGGGCCTGGGCCGCTTTTTCCGCCGGGAACACCTCATATATAACAGGTTTTATTTCGTGAGATGCCAAAAGGGGCCAAATGTTTGTTTCAAGACTTTGTGCAATAGCGGTTTTAAAGGCCACATCGCGCGAGCGCAGCATAGAGCCGGTTATAGTAAGGCGTTTGCGCATGATCAAGGACAGATCAACCTGCACATCTTTGCTTTTTACGCTGTTGATCTGCACTAAACGGCCCTCATCAGCCAGCGACTGCAGGTTTAAAGGTGTATAATCACCACCGATAGTATCCAGTATCACATTAACGCCTTTGCCATTAGTGAGCTGTTGGATCACTTCCTTAAAATTTTCTGTTTTGTAGTTTATGGCTTTTGCTGCGCCGAGTTTTTCACATTCACGGCATTTATCATCCGATCCGGCAGTAGTGTAAACGATGCTGCCCATAGCCTTTGCCATTTGTATAGCAGCGACACCAATGCCGCCAGATCCGCCATGCACCAGCAAACTTTCACCCTTCTTTAGCTTGGCACGATCAAACACATTGCTCCATACGGTAAAGAAAGTTTCGGGCAGGGATGCGGCTTCTATATATAATAGGTCGTCGGGGATGGGGAGGCATTGCCCGGCGGGTACACTGCAATACTCGGCATAGCCGCCGCCGTTGAGCAGGGCGCAGATGCGGTCGCCTTCTTTCCAGCGGGTAACGTTGGCGCCGACTTTAACAATGAGGCCTGCAATTTCCAGTCCGGGGATATCCTGTGGTGCTTCCGGTGGGGGTGGATAGTTTCCTTTTCGCTGAAATACATCTGGGCGGTTAATGCCCGCGGCAGCTACTTTAACAAGCACCTCATCGGCGGTAATTTCGGGTTTGGGCCTTTCGGCTATCTGCAAAACTTCCGGTCCGCCGGGCTGGGTTATCACTATGGCTTTCATTGGGTATGGTGTTTTAACTCTAAAGTCAATAGCCCGGAATTAGTTTTATTATTTTAATAAACACTTTGTAACTTATTCGTTAAACAGAAATGGCCATCTTAACGATAGCCATTTCTGTCAATTAAATATTAACGGATTAGTTTTTTATGATAAATTTAGCCAGGTATTTAGCGGCGTCGGCATATGATTCGGCTATCCTGGTGGCTGAATCGTAATCATCACCGCCATAGGTACGGCCGGGTGCTTTTTCTACCGAAATAGTAGCCAATACTTTATCCGGATGTGCTGTTTCCACAATCATTGCTTCACCGTTTATCTCGGCGTTATGGCGGCTTATATAAACATTATAACCAGCTTCGGTAAAAGAAGTATGGAATATAATGGTGTATTTGGCATCATCTTTCTCGCTCATCAAACCGTATTTCAAAAACAGGTCAATAAACTTTGGCTCGTAGCGGGCCGCTCTGTTGGTTACCCATTCTTTTGCCCATCTGTCGCCTTTTCCTGCTTGTTTGGCATTATATTCGGCTGTTTTTTTGTCAATGTAATCCTGCCCGTTCTCAAATTTACCAATAGCCATATTGTCATAAGTAAATTTAAAAGCAATGGAAGTTTGGCCTTTTAAAATTGAAGGGTCGCCATCAACAATTTTAATTTTTTGCGCATTAGAGATGGTTGCAATGGAAAGTAATGCAATGATTATAGCAACCGGGAATGAAATTTTCATATAAGGTTTTAAGTTGTTTTTTGAGGGATAAATATATATAAATATTCCAACAAAGAGAATAATAGTAAATACAATTTACTCGCTCCTTAAACTCTCAACCGGATTTACCAACGCCGCCTTAACAGCCTGAAAACTGATAGTAATAAACGCGATCAGTATCGCCCCCAAGCCGGTAACAACCAATACCCACCATTGTATGTTTTGCCGGTAAGCAAAACCCTCCAGCCATTTGTGCATGGCCAGCCAGGCCAATGGGGTAGCGATAGCAATGGATATCAATACCAGTTTGATGAAATCTTTAGACAATAATGCAATTACAGTAGATAAACTGGCGCCAAGTACTTTGCGGATGCCTATTTCCTTATTACGCTGTTCGGCGGCGTAGGCGGCGAGGCCAAATAGGCCGAGGCAGGCAATGATTAGGGCTAAAGTTGTGAATATGATAAACAGTTTTCCAATGCGCTGTTCAGTGCGATATAAGGCATCAAAATCTTCATCCATAAATGAATAATTGAATTGTTGATTGGGGGCTAATGCCGCCCATTTAGCTTTTATTTGTGAAATAATTATTGCAAGATTATTAGAGCTTATCCTGATACTCAACGATGGCCTCCAGTCCTTATCCATTACCAAAACCAAAGGCGTAATATTTTGCCGTAATGAACTAAAATTGAAATCTTTCACAATACCAATAACATGATACTTCTTTTGGCCATTATAAACACTTTCAGAAACTGAGTTTTTATATCCTAGTATTTTGGCGGCTGTTTCATTAATCAGCATTGCTGAGGAATCGGTTAAAAATTGATTTGAAAAATTGCGGCCTTTTATAAGATGCATGCCCATTGTATTTAAATAATCTTCATCTACTTGCCAAAGTTCAGTTTGTATGCCTTTTTTGCCAAGTGTGGATATAGTATTTGGCCACCTGCTGTTATTTGTAGGCAAGAAACTTGTGAGTGTAGCATTAGTAACGCCGGGTATTTGTTTGATTTCCTGTTTCAGGATTTTTGGATTATTCAATAAGTTAACATCATTTACTATGATAACATGATTGCGGTTAAATCCAAGATCCTTGTTTTGGATATATTTTAGCTGGTTATAAATAACAAGTGTACCGATGATAAGAAAAATGGAAATAGAAAATTGAAATATCACCAAAAATCCGCGCAGACCACTGCGCTTAAAACCTGTTGACAATTTTCCTTTTAAAACATTAACAGGGTTAAACGAGGAAAGAAAAAATGCCGGATATGAACCTGCCAGCAAGCCAACTATTACTATAGTAAAAATCATCGAGGGAATTAACTGCCGGAGCAATGCAAAAGTAATATGAAGTTGCTTGCCTGATAATTGATTAAATAGTGGGAGTAGTATCCAGGCTATCAGTAATGCAATTATGGCAGCAATAAAAGTTACTATGAAGGATTCCGTAATAAATTGGATAATTAAGTTTTTGCGCGATGAGCCCAATACTTTTCTTACACCAACCTCACGCGCCCGGTTTGCAGATCTTGCTGTAGATAAATTTACAAAATTGACACAGGCAATAAGTAATATAAATAGAGCAACGGCGGAAAATATATATACGTTTGATATATCACTATTAGCACCCAGTTCATACGTTCTATTTGAATAGAGGTGGATATCTTTTAATGGCATCAGGCTTATATGGAAATAATTTCCAGACTTTTCAAATGACGCTTCACTGAAAGTGCCTGTGTTAAACGTTGTTCGGATAAAATCCGGAAATTTAGCTTCCAGTTTTTTGTGATCGGTATTTGGCTTTAACAGGATATAAGTATTAAAATAAAGAGAACTGGTGCTGTTATCAGTTGTTGGTTGTAGCGATAAGCAAAAATCAAAAGTAAAATGAGATTGTGATGGGATGTTACGGATAACACCAGTTATTTTGTGCAGACTACTATCGTTTAAAAGGAACAAGGTTTTACCGATAACATCCGTTGTATTAAAATATTTTTTTGCTGTGTTTTCAGTAATTACAATTGAATTAGGTGCAGTTAGCGCTGTATTTGGATTACCATAAATCATCGGCAATGAAAATATCTTGAAGATATCGGCATCTGCATATATTACTCTTTCTTCGCTTATACTTTCTTTTCCTTTTTGAAAATGTATACCGAGCGCACGTGCTATCCTTGTCGTGTTTTGAATTTCAGGAAAGTTGTTTTTAAGAGCGGTGGATATTGATGGTACTGTTGTTGCAAATGGTGTTATTGTGCCACCATATTTAACATCTGTATTTACCCGGTATATGCGCTCATATTGAGTGTTATATTTGTCATAACTCAGCTCATCAATTACATAAAAAATAATTAGCAGACAGGTAACTAACCCTAAAGCTAGTCCTGCAATATTTATAAAAGTGAAGCCTTTGTTTTTTAACAAACTGCGGAAAGCAGTTTTGATATAGTTTTTAAACATAGTTGCTAAGGAAGTTTTTGCAATTGAACCTCCTTAGTAAAGGTATAACTAATTAATTAGTTATAAAAATTAAACTGTATATAGTTATCACTTAAAGCCCCATTCTATTCGCTTCTCAAACTCTCAACCGGATTAACCAATGCCGCTTTAACAGCCTGAAAACTTATCGTAATAAACGCGATAAGGATTGCGCCCAGCCCAGTAACTATCAATACCCACCACTGTATATTTTGCCGGTAGGCGAAGCCCTCCAGCCATTTATGCATGGCCAGCCAGGCCAATGGGGTAGCGATAGCAATAGATATCAATACCAGTTTGATGAAATCTTTAGACAATAATGCAATTACAGTAGATAAACTGGCGCCAAGTACTTTGCGGATGCCTATTTCCTTATTACGCTGTTCGGCGGCATAAGCGGCAAGGCCAAATAGGCCGAGGCAGGCAATGATCAAAGCAAATACAGTGAACGACAGGAATAATGTACCCGTGCGCTGCTCAAAGCGGTAAGCAGCATCAAAATCCTCATCCATAAACGAATATTGAATATGTTGGTTTGGCGAGACAGCGTTCCATGCGTTTTCTATTTTGGCTACGTAGGGTATCATGTTTTTAGCGTCTATCTTCACGCTTAACGCGCCTTTATCGTTACCCAGCAGCATAACTACAGGGGTGATATTATCGCGCAGAGAGCTAAAATTAAAGTCTTTAACAACGCCAATCACGCTATATTCTTTAATGGGTTTGCCCGGGCCGTCGGTTCTGTATAGTTTTCTATTTAAGGGGTCTTTGGCAAAGCCCAGCATACGGGCAGCAGTTTCGTTAATAATAACGGTGGATGAATCGGAGGTAAGCTGATTGGAGAAATTGCGCCCTGTGGCCAGCTTCATACCCATAGTATTGAGGTAGTCTTCGTCTACGGGCCAGATCTCTGTAAATAAGGCATTTTTGGCATCGGGTGTTTTGTTGGTGAATACAGCATCGGGTGCTCGTAAGCTACCGGTTGGTGTGAAGCCGCTCAGCGTAGCGTTTGCTATGCCGGGTAATTGTTTGATCTCCTGTTTCAGCGTTTTGGCGTTATCCAGCACATCAACATATTTTATAACTAAAACCTGACTGCGGTTAAAGCCGAGATCTTTATGCTGAATATAATTGAGCTGGTTATAAATTACCAGTGTGCCGATAATGAGGAAAATAGAAATGGAAAACTGCATCACCACCAAAAAGTTGCGAAAGTGGCTGCCTTTAAAGCCGATGGATAATTTGCCCTTTAAAACATGGATGGGCTTAAATCCCGACAGGTAAAAAGCTGGGTAGGAACCCGCCAATACACCAACTACAACAATCATTACCAATAATGATGGGATCAACCAGCCAAGTAATTGCGCAGATAAAGCCAGCTGTTTGCCCGAGATCTGGTTGAACAGCGGCAGCAATGCCCACGCAGCCAGTACAGCTATAATAGTAGCAAACAATGTTACCATTAACGATTCGGAGATAAACTGCGCGATCAAACTTTTACGCGATGACCCCAATACCTTGCGTACACCAACCTCACGGGCGCGGTTAGCAGAGCGGGCGGTAGATAAGTTCATGAAATTTATGCAGGCGATAAGCAGTACAAACAGCGCTATGCCCCCGAAAATATAAACATAGGTGATGCTGCTGTTGGTACCCAGCTCATACTGGCGGTTTGATTTAAGGTGGATATCCGTAAGCGGCGTTAAATTCATTTTGATGTAATTGCCACTTTTTTGGAGCTGGGCATAGTTAGCCGCGCCGAAATGCTGGTAGAAAAGCTTATTTAGTTTAGCCGTAAAATTTTCATGATCGCCGGGCTGTTTAAATAATATATAGGTGCTGAAGGCAAAGTTGTTCCAGTTTTGATCCTTGCTTGACGCCAGCGAGGACATGGACAGGAAATAATCAAAGTTAAAATGCGATTGCGCAGGCATGTTGCGGATAACGCCTGTTATTTTAAAATATGCCGTTTCGCTAACTAAATGCAGGTATTTGCCAACTACATCGGTACTGTTAAAATATTTTTGAGCCGCCGACTCGCTGATAACCATTGTATTTGGTTCAGCTAAGGCAGTCTTTGGGTCGCCGGATAGCATGGGCAGGGTAAATACGCTAAAAACGGATGGATCGGCATAAGCTACTTTATCTTCTATCACATTTTCATTGCCTTTACGGATGCGGGTGCCTTCGGATTTAATAATCCGGGTGGTTGTTTCCACCTCGGGGAAATTAGTGCCGATAGCTGTAGATAAAGGGGGCGGCGCTATGGCGAATGAACTGGTATTGCCACCGTATTTCATATCCATGTTTACACGGTAAATGCGGTTAGCTTTGGTATTGTAGCGGTCGTAGCTTAATTCATCAAAAACATAAAACACAATCAGCAGGCAGGTAGCCAAACCTAAAGCAAGGCCCAATACATTTATAAAGGTAAAGCCCTTGTTTTTTAACAGGCTGCGAAAAGCTGTTTTGATGTAATTTTTAAGCATAATGATGAAGGTTGAATGAGAAACCTAAAGATAACTATTGATAACCAGCCTGTTTGTTAAATAAAGTTAAAAACTATTAGCTTAGTTAGTGATAAAATTGACTTTATAATTATGCAGTCTCCATCTGATTCTGATTTTATTATCATTTATTTGCAGAAAAAAAACTCATGTCGTTACAACCAGGTCAACCAGCTCCGCAGTTCAGTTTATATTCATCAGCATTGAAGGAAGTTTCATTGGCTGATTTTAAGGGCAAAAAAGTTGTTATCCACTTTTTCCCGATGGCTTTTACCGGTACTTGTACCACCCAGCTATGTACCATGCGCGATAGTTTTGGCTATTACGATGGCTTAAACGCGGTGATATTAGGTATCTCAGTTGATTCGCCTTTTACACTGGCTAAGTTTAAAGAAGAGAACAATTACCAGTTTGATCTGCTGTCGGATTTTAACAAAGAAGTATCAACAGCATACGGCGCTATATACGAAAACTTCGTTTTTGGCTTAAAGGGCGTATCAAAACGTGCTGCCTTTGTTATTGATGAAGAGCAGAATATCATCTACGCGGAAGTGCTTGAAACAGCAACAGATCTGCCTGATTTTAATGCCATTGCTGAGATTGTAAAGTAATTTTACATTTTTTTAGGGGATTAAAATAAAAATCCTATTTTTGCAGTCCGTTAAAAAAGGCAGTTATAGTCGTTATGACAATAGGGCCGGTTTTAGTGAAGACTTAGCACTTGTAGCTCAATTGGATAGAGCACCTGACTACGGATCAGGAGGTTAGGGGTTCGACTCCCTTCAAGTGCACATAGAATTGCACTATATCACAAGGATAAAATCCTTAGGTGCGCAAGAATATCAAGCCTTTCAGTAATTGTACCGGAAGGCTTTTAATTTGATATAAGCATGCTAAACTTGGTATTGTTCGGCCCGCCCGGAGCAGGCAAAGGTACTCAATCACAAAAACTTATTGAAAAATATGGCCTGATCCACCTATCTACAGGTGATCTTTTGCGCGGGGAGATATCACAGGGAACACCACTAGGTTTAGAAGCAAAGAAGTTGATGGATCATGGTAAATTAGTGCCTGATGAGGTTGTTATTGGCATGATCAGCAATAAGCTGGATGCTAATAAGGATGCACAGGGATTTATTTTCGATGGTTTTCCACGAACAGTTGCCCAGGCTGAAGCTTTGGATGTTTTGCTTGAAACTAAATCATCATCAATATCAGGTATGATTGCCCTGGAGGTTGACGATGATGAATTAGAGCGCCGGCTGTTATTAAGAGGAAAAGATTCAGGCCGCTCGGATGATGCAAATCCGGAGATCATCCGCAAGCGTATACATGAATATAATGATAAAACCGCGCCAGTTGCCGGGTTTTATAAACAACAGGATAAATTTAACAGCATTAATGGTATTGGATCAGTAGATGAAATATTTACTGGAATATGTGCCATTGCTAATGCTTATTGATTTCGAATTTCGGATGTTCGATTTCGGATTTAATTAATTTCGATTTTATCAATCTGAAATTTGTTATTCCAAAAGAAAAAATAAATCCGAAATCGTAAATCGTAAATTCGAAATAAAAATGTCCCAGGGTTCAAATTTTGTTGATTATGTGAAGATATGCTGCCGTTCGGGGCATGGTGGGGCGGGTTCGTCGCACTTGCACCGCGATAAGCATACCGCTATGGGCGGCCCTGATGGTGGCGATGGCGGCAGGGGCGGGCACGTAATTGTAAAAGGCAATGCTCAGCTTTGGACCTTATTACACCTAAAGTTCCGTAAACACGTACTTGCCGGTGACGGCGAATCGGGCGGTAGCTCACAAAAAAGCGGAAAAACGGGCAGGGACGAGATTTTGGAAGTGCCTTTGGGTACTATCGCCAAAAACTCTGAAACCGGCGAAACATTATTTGAAATAACCCAGGATGGCGAAACCCGCATACTTACCGAAGCAGGCAGGGGTGGTTTAGGCAACTGGCATTTTAAAACATCAACTTTCCAAACCCCGCGCTTTGCCCAACCCGGCGAAGATGGTAAGGAGGAGTGGAACGTACTCGAACTAAAATTACTGGCTGATGTTGGTTTAGTTGGTTTCCCTAACGCGGGTAAATCAACGCTGCTATCAGTAGTTTCGGCAGCCAAGCCGGAGATAGCCGATTACGCCTTTACAACGCTTGTGCCCAATTTGGGTATAGTTGCCTACCGTAACAACAGATCGTTCGTTATGGCGGATATTCCGGGTATTATAGAGGGTGCATCACAGGGCAAAGGCTTAGGCTTCCGGTTCCTGAGGCATATTGAGCGTAACTCGGTATTGCTGTTCATGGTGCCTGCCGATACTAACCGTACCATAAAAGAAGAATATAACATCCTGCTGAAAGAATTGCAGGAATATAACCCCGAACTGATCCATAAACCACGCGTACTGGCCATTACCAAATCGGATATGCTGGATGATGAGTTGTTACAGGAAATGAAAAAGGAAGTGCCGCAGGATGTTCCGTCGATCTTTATATCATCGGTAGCCCAAAAAGGTATCAACGAACTGAAGGATCTTCTTTGGACGGAGATCAACACGGAGATCAACAAAGAGCAATAAGAAAAGCTTGTGGGAATTACTTAGCCGAGTACAGCGTATACGCCGGGCTAAGTTTTTGAACGGAGAAGTCTTTGTATCCCCGGAAGAATTTCATGATCATACCGGCTTTTGCCCCGTCGTAAGTTGCGGGCAGCACGATATATAATGGTCCTGCGTGGCCATCATAGCTATAATCATCATTATCAAAAGGAATATTTGCAGGCGGCTGATCAAGCGTTATGATGCGGTTGTGTTCTATCTCTAAACCAACATCAGGCGTTGTGAAAGCAAATATGGCATTAGTGTTCTGCTTGTCGAGCTGTAATAGATGATCTAACGAAGGCTGATCTATTGATTGCTGCGCCAGGCCTGTATTACCCCGCGCGCTAAGGTTGTTTACCTTATATATCCTTACCAGTGTTGAATAATTAACAAAGGCTATGCAAATACATATCAACCCCAAAAGTATTTGGTATACGGGCCTGAATCTGCTGAACAGGTAGATGATCCCGGGCGCGAGCATCAGGCTCAGGATGCGGAAATGGCGGCTCTCGTAGGATATGTTTACCTGGCGCAAGAATGCCACGCTGAAGAACAATACCGATATGGCGTAAAAAACAATAATGAATAAGCGGTAATTACCTTTAGGGATATAGCGAATAATGGCAATTATCAGAATAAGGCTTGCCAACGCTGTGAAAAGTAAAATGGGTAATACATAAGCCGGGGTTAATGTATTGCCGGGTTGATGGAATATTAAGCCGTGTGTAAGATCATCAACCGAAAAACCTGAAAGCAGCGGAGAGCCGAGTGGGAAACCGATGGCCTGCCAGCTAACTGTGAAACCAGTTGAGTTTGATGCGGGGTTAGCGCCTTTTGATAGAAAAAACACGTAGATGGCTACAAGTGATATGGCTGCTGGAATAGCGAGCCAGATGCCATTCTTAACTAAGCGCTGAAGATTAAGATGATTTTTAATTGCCGATAAACGTAGCCACAGGCACATAAGCCCGGCCACATATACCCACATAAAGGATGATTTGCAGAGAAAGCCTATCCAGCCGGAGAGTAGTACAAATAGTAAAAGTTTGATGCCCGGTTTTTCTATCGCAATGCAGCCGTACAGGAACCAGCCTTCAAAACCGAAGACCAATAGTTCGCCGCCGCTGTAAAAAATGTAGGGGATGATAAATGCCAGCTGGCACATTATGAGCAGCAGGCTGATGAGCGCTACGTTTGAGGTGAAGCCGATCTTTCTGAAAAAACAATAAAAACCAACAAGCCCGGATAACTGGAAAATAATGATGGTTAATATACAGGCCCATGCTGTATTTACGCCAAACAATAGTTTAAACCAATAAGGTATCAAATATTGCCCCGGTGACCACCAGGTTAGGAAATCGACGTTGTTTTTTGAGATATCATCCTGATTAGGGCTTACCAGCGTATTGAATTTGGCCCCCATTTGCATGGAGCGCAGTACCTGGAAACCATGGCAGGGATCGGGGTAAACAGAAGGCGGGCAAACGCATACCATTATCCCGAATACTGTCACCAGCACCGCGATAAATATAAGTATAGCTTTATTTGAACCGATATTTTTCAAGTTTAACTAATAATACGTTCACGAACTTTTACCGCGGGATTGCCCTGGTAAATGGAATAAGCCTCCAAATCTTTGTTAGCCACAGAGCCGGAGGTAAGTACCGCGTGACTGGCAACGGTAACGCCCTGGTTAACTATGCCCTGCGCGCCTATCCAGGCACCATCCTCTAAAATTATATTCCCGGTTATTAAGTCGAAGGTAGTTTTTTTATAGTTATGGCTGCCTGTAAGTAACAGTGCTCCTTGTGAAAGGCATGCATTGGCACCAATGGTGATCATTACTAAATTATCTATCCACACGTTTTCACCTATCCATGTTTCATCGCCTATGGTTAAAAACCAGGGATATTTGATATTTACGCAGGGCTTAATAGTTACGTTGTTACCGATCCTGGCTCCAAATAACCGTAATAAAAAAACCTTGATTCCATTAACCGGCAGCAAACTTGTTTTAAAAATAACGGCGTTGATGTAAAACCATATTATCCTTTTCAGCGGATTACCACCGGGATGGAAGGGGTAATTATTATAGGCTGAAAGGTTAGTTTGCTGCATGTTCCTTGTTTTCAATTACAGGGTTCTTCACCCAAAAATACAAGCTTATAGCTATAATAATATAGATAGTGATATTAAATATAGTATGGTGGTCAATTACCTTGGCTGTATTCTTATTCCAATACAGGCCCAACAGGACGAAACGGATCACGTTTAAAAATTCGATAGTAAGGATGCCTGCCACAATAAAGATCAGTTTCTTTTTTAATGGTTTAGGATAGGCCAGTACAAATGCTGTAAAAAAACTGATAATACCCAAACCAAGACAAGAATATACTACCTGTATGGCGTAATGCCCCACAACCAGCATTTCGGTGTCATTAGTTATGGCAGTAAAACCAAGAATGTTTAGGATTGAGGCGCTACTATTTAGTAAAACAGAACGCAGGCCTTGTATATAATTTAAACGTTCAGCCAAAAAAGGACTGTAATGATTGCCGGGGCTGGTGAGCCCAAAAAACATGATGTTAAAAAAATAAAACACCAGGAACAAAAAGATAAACGAGAATATAAACCCGGTTATTTGGTTTGAGCCCGAAGTTTTGCCTGCCTTTTTTCTTTGCTCATAAATCTTTGCATCGATCAAAAACCGGAACCAGAAGCCTTGTAAAAAATGGAAGATCAATCCCTCCGTTCCATCTAAAAACCCCAACCGTATAAAATACCTGATTATAAAGTAAACGACCGGCCTTACAAATAGCGGGAAGCTTTCGTATTGTTTTTTAATATAGCGACGGCGTTCAATGGGGTTGCCGGTTAATTTGGCTTTTATTACTTCGCCATTTACAGTATCATCATTGGCAGTACTAATCAGGTATTCCGCCTCGAGAGTTGCCCAATGGTTATGCCTGGCAATAAAAGTATTTATTGATTCGGTGATGATATCTATCATATCACCTTTCAAAATTTTGGTTTTTCCGGTTATTTTAAAGTGCTGATCGTATAATTTATCCTCGCACTGGCCAAAACCTTTTCTGAATAATATGGCATGATAAGTAGGGTAGTGGCCACCATGCTTTATCCATTTATCCATAAACATGGTTCTGCGGCTCACCAGGAAACCATTTACATCAGCATCTATAGATTCATTAAATGTAGCTGTAAGCTCAGTAACAAGTTCAGGAGTAGCACGATGATCGGCATCAAGATTAAGGATCCAGCCGGTAGTTATAGGAAGATTATTAAAAGCCCAGTTTCTTTGAACGCTGTAGTTTTCGAAGGGGTGATGGAAAATGTTGGCTGTGTATTGCCTGCAAATTTCCAGCGTTTTGTCGGTTGATCCCGAATCAACAATAAATATGTCAACATTCAACGGCACGAGGCTTTCCAGGCAGGCACGGATGTTGCGCTCCTCGTTATAAGTTAATACAATAACCGAAAACTTATCTGTCACACCGCTTTTGCTTTAATCAACATTGTCATCCATAGGTATGGCAGCCTGCCGCACCCTCTAAAATCAGTTACCTTAAAACCACGTTGGCTTAGTAATTTGGTAATTGATTTTACCGACCAAAACTTAATATGGCCGCCTTGCCATAAAGGGTCGATATGCGTATCCCATCTATCAAATATACTTAGCATCAGGTTTTTTAAATAACCGTGATAAGGAGTGGTGAGTATCAGCTCACCTTTGCTTTCATCTAAAATTTTCCGGCACAGTTCGGCAAACTTATAGGGGTCGTACAAATGTTCAATTACTTCTGTTGAAATGATGGTATCAAATGTTATCCCCTTGAGTTCTTCCGGTAATTCCTCGGTTGAGAAATCCTGGATAAAAAAACGGTCGGGATGCTGCTGTCGCGCGATCGCGATTCCTGCCTCAGAAGCATCAGTACCATAAACATTAAATCCTTTTGATATCAGGTCATTAGCAATAACACCGTTACCGCAGCCCATATCTAAAATGCATTTATTGACGTTTTTATCCAGTATGGGAAGCAGCTGTTTTTGAATATAAAAAAATGTATGAAAAGGTTCAGCGTTTTCATATCCAAATTCCTGATATTCACTCATTTCGTAATTATTTGATTGTACATATTCATATATTTTACAGCCAGGTTGTTATAGTTAAAATCCTCTAAAATAGTTACCGGCGCTTCTTTTCTTATCCGTTGTAATTCATCAGGCTTGTTGCTAATATTATTGATAGCAGCAGTTACTGACGCGGCATTCGTTTGGCATATCCAGCCTAAGCTATTGGTTGCCACGTAATCGGCCAGGCCAACCTGTTCGCTTATGAGTACTGCTGTACCCACACTCAGGCTTTCGATAACTACGTTGCCGAAGTTTTCATCATGCGAAGGTAGTACAAGCAGGTCATGCGCATGTAGCAGGTCAAACTTATTATTGGTTTGAAAGCCTATCCAATCTATATCCCCATCGATATTATTGTTTACAGCAATAGCTTTAAGAGAGTTAATATAATCACTATTGCCATCACCAGCAATAGTTAAGCGATAGGGGATGGTAACTTCTTTAAGCGCGTCAAATAAAATGTCCAAGCCTTTTTTTTCTTCTATTCGCGAAAGAAAGATCAGTTTAATGTGATCGGTACCAGGAGTAGCCGTGTATTGTTTATTTACATTAAGCCGGATGAAGTTTGGAATATTAAAAAAATGCTTAGCCTGTATGATACTTTTAACCGCCGCATATTCATTATCAGAAGTAGTATGGATATCGCATTTTTTAAGCAATGGCTTTGTTAAAAAAGTATGTATTAATCCTTTTACACCGTTATTTTTATTGTTAAATGAGTAATTGCTCAGCGTTCCCCTGGGTGATACAACAACTTTTACATTACGCATTACAGCTATGAGGCACGATAACATGGAAACTAAATTCCACCAGGCATGGATATGAACAACATCATAATCCCGGGCTTTTTGCCAAACATTTTTTAACAGAGCGGGTGATAAATGGGTATGATCTTTAGTTATGCGCTTAAAATAAATAACAGTTACGCCATCAATTATAACAGGTTGGTTTATAGTAACCGATAATTCGTTTAAGCCGTTTGCTGTAGTTGTAAAAACCGTTACTTCGGCGCCTTGTTTAGATAATTGCTCGGCCAGCATTGATACCGACATGATTGGCCCGCCATAAATATATGCCGGCTTATAAGAAGCGCTGATCTGCAGTATTTTCAAGCCTCTTTTAAAATTTTGGTTGCTGTAAAGATCTTGAATATAACGAGCATACTGATATATCCCCAAAAAACAGAATTGATCAGGAATTCAAAGCTCAGCCCCCGCCAAAAGATCTGGAACAGGCCTGTAAAAATGAGAGCAGTACCCAAGGTATATCCGCCAAAAAGTTTTTCGGCTTGAACTGATATAATCGAGGCTATGGCGCCGTAAAGAAAAAGGCCAATGAATACACCAAGCGTACCGCCCGAAAGATAAGTATCTACAATGTAAGCCGGCTTGGCCGAAACCTGTGAATTTCTGTTTACCGCGCCTGCGTCATATACCCGTTCCATTACCAGGTCTTCGGTGATTGGTTTTCCGGGCCAGAATAACCGAGGTACAAGCACTATTGCCGATTGTTTTAACAACTGGAAGCCGTAATAATCAATATTTTGGGGAGTAGATTGAATGTATATGGTAAACATATCTACTTCGCTGAGCCTGTTAACCAGGAAATCCCAATTTGTTCCATCTTTTGAATCATCATTCAGCGCCGCATCAAGCGCAAGGGCTGTTGCCTCATCAGCTTGCGTATCACCCGACCACGCATTCTGGCGAAACGTGGCAGCGAACTTGGGAAGTATCACGAATAATAAGAATAACGCCGGAACAAATATCACCAGAACTGTTTTTTTATAGCTTGGATATAGAAAAAGACCTAACACCATAACACTTATGATAATAGGTTCTTTATAACCGGAAATTACCCCCTGATAAAAATTGAAACAATACAATACAATGCATATAATAGTGTTCCATATTTTTTGTAATGGGATGGCAAATGCCAGTGCAAGCGTGCCTGCAATAAAGCTTAAGGAGTTTAATTGATAATAAAATTGAGATAGGCCAGGAACATTTAAGAAAAACAGAGATACTGGAAAGGCTATCAGGGCCATTATCAGAACCATATTGGCTATTTTTTCTTTTTCAATATAGTATCTTGTTTCTACAGGATATTTCATAAATATCAGAATACCGGTAACCATTGCGGCATGGCCCAATACATAATATCGCTGGCATTGGGCTACGAGTGCCAATTGGGTTTGATCTATCAGCAGATATTCATTTGTTTGTTTGAAATTATTATACCCGTATAAGTTTAAAAAGTAAAAAATTGACGAACAGGCCATATAGCCAATAAAAATGATCTGGACTATAAAGATAGGCCGCATAATCTGTTCGGCAGTAGTGAGATCAGTAGGCAAAGGTTTTATTTTGCCTGCGTATACAAGATAAAAAATAAAGAATGAACCGACCCATGCAATGAGGTAAGACACCGTGGGCATTGATTGAAACAATAGCGCAAGCACCCATGGCACATACAGAATTAAATATCTTTCAAACGAAACGTTTTTCATTTATACAGCTTTTTCAATTGCCTGGGCTTGTTTCTCGAAATTCCAATCGTTAATTATTTGCCTGGATGATTTCCCCATTGATGTTAATTCTTCCCGTTTTTTTCCTGCTAAGGTATTCAATTGTAAAACTAAATCAGCAAGTGCCGATTCTTTAAATATGGCTCCGTTATTACCGGGGATAATCAGATCAATGGCTGAGCCAACTTTATCTGATGCTAAAACGGCTTTTTGGCATACCATAGCTTCATTTATAGCAAGCCCCCAGGTTTCAGACTTTGATGGCAGGCAAAAAAGATCACATGCCTGGTATACTACGGGTATGTAAGATTGGTTTTGAAAACCCATAAAATGAATATTGGGGTTTCCGGCTGCTTTTAATTTTAATTCATTTTCCAGCGCCCCATTGCCAACAAGCAGCAGGTGCACATTTTCTTTGTTTATGGACTGAAAGGCCTCAAGCAATAAAAAGGGAGATTTTATATCTTCAAACTTACCGGCAAATAAAATAAGTATGTCTTTATCATTCAGGCCTAATTCGTCACGCAGCGCTTTTGCTTCTTCATCCCTGTTTTGGGCAAATCTTTCATTATCTATGGCATGGGGTGCAAAGTTAAGCTGCTGTTCCTTTAACCCATACTTTTTAAAATAGGCTTTGTTGTTTGTGCCTACATACAGGGCATGATCAACATGGGTGTATATCCATTTTAATAAAGCAAATCTGAGCAGTGTTTTAAAACCGCTTTGCTCGCGGAGCAGGTTTGAATCGCCCCGGAATATAATAGGTACTTTGTTTTTGAAATGCCTTAATACTTTTAAATGGCTGGCATATGCCCATCCATAAATCAGTATAGCATCAGGCCCATAGCTTTTTATTTGTTGGATTAAGCCGGGGTTTACAATGCCATTAAAACTGCTTGAGCCCGGATTTTTAGAGGTGTTGGTAACCCATTCATAGGGGTAACCTTCAAGCAAAGGCAAATCCCATTGTACTGTTTTGCCGAAGCCCGGATCAAATTTATTCATAGAACCTTCGCCCCAGGTATAAAAAACCCTGATCTCAATTTGCTGCCTTTGGTGCAGTAACTTAAATACCGGTGAGTAGTATTGAATAGGGTGCGTGGTAATTATGGCCAGCTTTTTCATTTGTTGGTCAGTACTTTATTAAATAGCCCAGCTTGCGCTTCTGTCATTGCTGCAGCGCTGTACCGGCTAAATTCATCTTTTAATTTAATAGCGGGTAACTCTTTTTTTGCCAGTTTAACAAGGAAATCGGTTACAGTGTTTATGATACCATCTTCCTGAGCCGGGAAGGTTTGTACCACTGTATTTTCAGTACAGGTTCTTAATACAGTATTGGCGCTGCTGTTTTCATGAAAAATAGTTAGCAATGGCTTTTTAGCCAGCAGGTATGGATATATTTTTGACGCGGTATACTTAGGATCGTCAGAACCGGGAATAAATAATGCATCGGCCTGTGTTAATGTTATCAAGGTATGGTAATAACTAATGCGGTTGGTGATTTCAACAACATTGTTTTCAATACCATATTGTTTAGCCAGTGGCATAATAGTTTGTTTTCCCTGACCCTCAGGTGCGTAGCTTGTACCAATAAAATACATTTTTATTGATTGAAAGGCATCAGGGTTAGTTTCTAATCCGGCTTTAAATGCCCGGAAAAGAAAATCAATTGCCCTTTGCATATCATAGCCACCGCGGCCTATATAAACCAGGTTAGTGAAAGCCGGATCTAATAATGAATTAAATTTATCGGCATTTTCTGCTGCAATTTTAAAGTCGGGTTCAAATGCGCCAAAGGTTATTACGGATGACGGGATATCCTTTATTTGAGGATACCTGTTTTTAAGATCTTCGATATAACTTGCGGATACACTGATGAGCCCGCCCACCTGTTTCATGGCGATGGGTTCAAGCGTTTTATTTAAACGATAGGAGAACCAATATTTTGGAGGCTGTTCTGCCTTGGGCTTGTTACGGTAATATTCTGAATGCCATGGATCCTGCATATCGATCACATAAGGAATATTAAAGCGTTTTTTCCAGTAAGCGCCCAATATAGTTACCGGGAATGCGGTTGTAGAAAAGTAGATGAGATCAAATTTCTGCTTTTTCAGCAGGGCGTTAACTTTTTGTTTATAAAACCATAACGAGCGTAAGGCTATACTGCCCAGGCCCAGTTTTGATGTCCATTTTTTATCGAAAGCCTTAACCGTATGTATTTTTATATCAGAGGGAACGCTTTTTAATAATAGGTCATCCTTAACCATATCTATATATTGGGGATCAACCGTGACTACTTCTGCCGTCCAGCCACAATCCTCGAAATAAGGTAAGCTCATGCGCACCCGCTGCATATCTGCAGCATTTACTGGCGGGAGGCAGGGCGAAATGATGAGTATGCGTTTCAAGTTGGCTGAGAAGAGTGTTTTTTAAAGGTTAAGATTGATTTCAAGTATTAAGGGTGGTTTGAACTAACTGTAAAAACTTTTTGCTTTCATTTTCCCAGTTCATTTTTTCCCTGCCGAGTTTTAATGAAGCGGTGCAAGTATTGTGCAGCAATTCTCTATCGGCCTGGTAAGCCGACAGGATATTTGTTAGTGATTGTATATCATTTTTTTGATATACTTTTCCAACCTCCGGATGCTCATTTAAAAATGCCTTTTGCGCCGTTGTATCGCTGGCTATGATAGTTAAACCAGCCTGTAAGTAGGTGAAGATCTTATTTGTTAAACAAATATTCCGGTTTAAAGGCGTACTGTTTTCTGATGCCAAACCTATATCAAATTGTGAAGCAAAACTAATAAGATCATCAGCTAAGATAGGTTCATGAAAAAAGACCTGCTGTTTACCAGCGGCTGCTTTATTTGAAAACAGCTGTTTGATGCTATCATTACTGTTGCCTAATAAATGTAGCTCAATGTTATTTGAATTCAAGCGGTTTAGCGCCTCTATCACTTCTTCAAGCCCACGGTTGGCACCAATGGTTTGCGAGAACCAGAATAACTTTATTATACCGTTATTAACAGTTCGTTTTTTAACGCTTGTATCCTGTGGGAAAACATTAAGAATGGAAACAGGCTCAATACCGGGATACAGCCGCTGATAAGCATCAGCAATCTGCGGGCTTGCGGATGTAACGTAATCAGCTTTGCTTAAATATTTATCCTCTAAATATTTAACATTTTTGTAGTGGAGCGAATTTTTATCGTCGCTTACTTCCTGGCGGTGAAAATCTTCAGTATCGAAGCCGCTTTTTACATGATTTTTTTCCGCTGCTTTTATAACTGCTGCTAAAGCGCCCATGTTGTGCCCGATATAAAGATCGGCTTTATGCTTTTTTGCTTCGCGTGTTAAAAAGTAAGCGCCGCGGGATATGGCTATTTGCGACAGCATATTTACCGGGCCAATTTTTTGGATGATAGATCTGCTTATTTTATGAATCAGCCTGCTGAAAAAGTAAGTTGTTTTTTGCTGGTACGGATCGCCGCCTACGCGTATGGCTTTCCATTTTTTGTTTTGTAATAACGGAGTATCAAATTTTGTTGCCCAATCATTCCAGTATACATAAAGTACAGTTACGTCATAACCGGCATCACTCAAAACGTCAGCTTCTTTAACAAGTCGCGGGTTTATAGAGGGCTGGCCGGATGTGAGCAGTAATACTTTATAGTTCAACCTCAATATTATTACTCAAAACATTACGATTAGTGTTCATATAAATTTAAATAATCGGTAGCGATCTTATTGATATTAAATTTATTATAGGCTTGTAATCTGCACGCTGCTCTATTAAAGTTTTTTAAATTGGTAACTGCGGCAATCATCTCATCGGCAGTAGTTACTACATTGCCGGTTATACCTTCATCAACTACTTCGGGCACGGATCCTCTTTTAAAGGCAATAACTGGGGTACCGCATGCCATTGCTTCAATCATTACAATGCCGAATGGTTCATCCCATTGTATGGGGAATAATACCGCCCTTGCTTTGCCGAGATAATTGTTTTTTTGCTCGTCATCTAATTCACCCAAATAGATGATCTGCTCACCATCAATCCGGGGCTCAATTTCCCTTTTATAATAAGCATAATTATCGGGGGTAGTAGGTATGTTGCCGCCTATCCATAATTTGGAACCTGTAACTTTGGCTACATCCATTGCTGTATGTAAGCCTTTAATTTCATCAAGCCTGCCCAGGAACATTAATGGCGCATCCGCAGGAACATTTTCCTTTAAGTCGTATTTTGAAAAGTCGAGCGCGTTATATACCGTTGCCCACCTGCCGGCAACATTACCGGTAGATACGCAGTAATTGCTACAGCCGGTAAAAGTGAGGTGCTTCGCTCTTGCCGACATGAATTCTATTCCCTTAGTTGATATCTGCCGCTGATATGACATTATTTTATTCGCCGGGGAATTTAAAACAGGCAAATAATAGATCAACCGCCCAAAATTATGGATGAGATCAAAATTTTTATGACGGGTTTTTAAGAACTTCCAGGCATATGCAATCTCTTTTATGTTATCCCATTTGGTTTGTTTGGCTTTGTTTGAGCCAAAGGCGATAGTGGTGCCGCTGCAATAGGAATCGGGCCCGGCAAGTAACGTAACTTCATGGCCAAGGCTGTGGTACTCTTCGGCTAACAGGTATACAATGCGTTCAATCCCTCCGTACAACTTGGGAGGAACGGGAATGCCGGGATTCATAATTAAGAGTATGCGCATTTGTATTGGCTGGTAATTAAACGGATTCGAATTGTTTTGTGTGGGCTTTTAGATGATCCCAGGTATTTGCCTGTTTATTTAAATACTTTTTTATTGCACCTATTTTAGTAATATTAACAGCACACCACCTGGTTATTTTATACCAGTCGTTAACATTAAAATTAATGAGCAGGGCAGGCTTTTTTAAACAGAAACAAGCAGCGAGGAAAAAAGTGGAAACAGGTGAAGGCTTACTGATCCTATACTGCTGAAGCAATTTTTTAAATTCGGCCTGCGGGTTGTTGCTGGCCTGAATGTATGATGCCAATAGCATAGTTTGCGTGCCCGCCCATTCAACAATACTGTTTGATTGATTGGTTATTTGGGTTAGCGAAAAGTTTGCCAGTGTATTTGAACTCAAAAATATGGGGTATTCAAAGCTTCGTTCCCTGATCATCTCCACCGAGTTGAACAAAGCATTTGGCGGGATCTGGTAATTATTTGCCTTACTGCCCCTGTAAAGCATTGCACCATTTGAATGTAAGGCACCTAAAGCTTGTTTTGGCTGGGGCCAGGTAAATGATCTGTCGTTACCAACCGGCCAGATCGTTTTCCCGGTATCGGTCCAGGTACTATCGGGTTGCTCCTGCCACATCTTCATGTTACTCCAGCAAATATCCAGTTGGTTATTCGCCTCCATAATTTTGATCATCTCTTTAAGAAAATCCGGTTCCCACCAGTTATCGTCTTCTAAAATACTTGCGTACTTTTCTTCACAACCACTATAGGCCAAATTAAAGGATGCTGTTGGTCCCAAATTTACCGGATGATCTTTTATTGTAAAGCGGGGATCATTTAAAGAATTGATAAATTCCCGAGGGAATGGATCTCCGGGTAGATCATTATGCAGTTCACAGATCCAGTCGGTAAAAGTTTGGTCGATAAGGCTTTTTATGGCCCTTTTTAACAGATCGTTGCGTTTATAGGTAAAAAGATATATTCTACAAACAGGCATTTAAATTTTCGTTATCGTGCATCTTATCGAATGATCTTACTTATAGTGTATTTAAGCTTTTTACAAGCTTTCCAACCAATAATCTTTGAAAGCAATTTGGTGTAGCCGCCACTTGGAAATGGTAAATTGGAACCCTTTAACTCTTTGATATTTTTTTCGGCAATCGTTATGTATTCCGGAAATCTCGGATACATGTCATATATAAATTGTTGCCACACATTAGCACATAAAGTCAAAGCTTCAGGGCTTACATTATATTGCAGAAAATATTTTGTGGCTTGATCTATTGATTTAAATGCTGAACGAATACCGGCATCAGAAGCTAAATTTGATAAGCTACCGTTGCCAGACCGGTAATATAGTGTGGAACTATCATCAAAAATAATTTTTTTACTGTTTAGTATTACTCGCGTAAAAAAGTCAAAATCGTCAATCAATGAAAGTGTTTCATCCCATAAGCCTGCTTTTTCAACAATCGACCTGGGAAGTAGAAACATTGCGCACTGTGTCATTGATCGCCCATTTTTCCACGACATGCTAAGCCATTGTTGAGATGGTAATGTTTGCCAGCACTCTTCAGGGTTTAATTTAAAAGTGCTTGTATCATTATTGTTAAAACGACCCCATTTACTGGTAATTAAACAATCGTTATTATTTAAGGCTAAGGCTACCTGACTTTCAAGCATCTCAGGATTTATAAGATCATCGGCATCAATAAATTTAATGTATGTGCCGGTTGAATTCGAGAACGCGTTATTACGGGCAGCACTCGCCCCTTTATTCTTCTGACTTATAACCCTGATTTGTTCGGATGCGTACTTATTGGCTATCGCTAATGTATTATCAGTTGAACCATCGTCAACAATGATCAATTCCCAGTTTTTATAGGTTTGATCAATTACCGACTTAATTGATTCACTTATGTATGATCCCACGTTATAAGCAGGCATACAAATTGAAACTAACGGGCTATCCATGTACCAGTTTCCAGGCGTTCTTCAAATATATTTCTTTTGACAGATCGACATAATGATGCAACGTATTTGCTGTCTGTTTCAGGTCGGCGGCAGAAGGGTTTACTTTGTAATCGTCCTTATCCAAAACAATGGATGGTTTTTGCCCTATCAGCATAGCCGATAATGCCTGTTCAAGATAATAACTGGTACCTTCCTTTTCTTCGAGTGTTTTTACCCAATACTCTATCTCATCCCAGTTTAAAGTGGTGCTATTTAGGCCGATGGTCCCAACATTAATAAGTTCAGGGATCTCAACCCCGGATAATTCATGCATCAATTGTGATGAATAGCCATAGCTATTTACCGTATCAACCATATGTAATGGCCTGTTGGGGTTTTTGAGCCAGTTGATCATAGCTTTGGGCTCTTTCCAGAAAAGCATATCGGAATCCAATACCAGTTTCCAGTCGCTGATACCGGCAGTATGAACATCCAGCATTTTTTTAATATGCGGATATACGCTGCGTTTATGGTGTAAAACCGGGTATTTATCAGCCGGTAAGTATTTGGCTAGGTTGCTTTTTATCTGCGCACCGGATACGATAGTGGCCCCGGGTAATTTTGTATTGATTAACTCGATCAACGGAGCAGTAAACGAACCATCATCAACCAATATAAAATGATAATGCTCGTTACTAACTTTTGTTAATGAATATATGCAAAACAGTGTTTGGTGGATATATTTTTTACCCGTTAAAAAATAAATGGGCAAACCATCGGCATAACTTGTGCATATGGGCAATTTATAAGCCGCCCTTTGCATTTGCTTATTACCGTTAATTACCTTTTGATAGTTATAGTAGCCACCAAAACGTTTATAGGTTTTTAATTTTGATTTTGGGGTGCGGTATAAGAAATTGATTACTTTTTGCAAGGCAGCTATTAGATAATTATATTTTATTTTTTAGAAATTAAGTCATCAATTATAACTTCTAATTCATTTTGGATTTTATCAGGATTAAACATGCCATCTCTTAACGGTTTAATAGTTCCTTCTAAAGTTTCATTAGTTATCTTAATTATCATATCACGAATGATATCTTCATCATAAATATTAGAATATAAAGACCAGTCGTTTTTAATACACCATTTGGAAATAGCTGATTCATTAGGTGCAAGAATAATAGTGGGTAAATTTAACTGACAGTACTGTAAAAACTTACTGGGAAAACAACTTTTGATCCATGGCATAGTTTCTAAAGTGTCAGGATATGGAATGATCATAGCATCACAATTAGCAATTAGATAATCATTTGATTCTTTAGCGGTGACAAATAGATCTAAACACTTAACAGTACCGAAAAATTCCTGCTCAAGATGTTTAGTATACTTTCGGTTTCCAATTATTATTAAGTTATTATTTGTTTTTTTTAAAATATTTGCAATTAAAAGCAAGTAAGGAACAATCTCCCTATATATAGCGCCTGAGTAGCCTATCGTAATTTGCTGAGGATTGAATCGTTTTTTAGCCTTCAGTCTATAATTTTCAGGTATTGGATAAAATAGGCGAAATTTATTTGCATGAACACTCCAGTTATTTTTTAGTTCTTCTGTTACACTTAATACTATAGTACTTGCATTAAGAATTCGATTAGTGTTAAATATTATTTTTTTGCGATTTTTTTGAAAATTTAACTCTAAGGTGTCATCATGAAAAAAACTTATTAACTGTGATCTAGTTTTAATTTTTAAATATGCAGCCAATGGTGACAAAAATTGCCCATTAATATATGTCATCAGAATTGGATGTTCTGTTTTAGCAATCTCTTTCTTTAAATAAAATTTATAATATATAAAGAACCTTAAATTTTGTAAGATACCCATACTCCTATAAGGAGGGAAATAAAATTTTCTGTTTGGTAATTTAATTACCTGCCAAGTTTCCGGTAATTCTCTTTTATTTTTATTGAAAGAATTTACATCTGTTACCCAGTAGATCTTAAATCCTTTGGCTTCTAATTTTGTTAAGTGTCTATAAAATACAACTGAACTCGCATGGCTATTAACTGGGGGTAGCTCAGATATAAAAAAAATTGAATGGGGCATAAGTGATTTACTTTTTGGCAAGGAAAGACTTTACCTTTTTGGAAATTTTTTGCCGATTTGATGCTGGTATTATAATAGGGTATTTACTATCATAATATTTAATACTTTTAAAAAATGTTGGATTATATTTAGAGAGATCAGAAAAATAGTCCTCATACAGAGATTTTAAAACATATCTATCTTCAAAAGAATAGCGAGAGTTAGGCACATTAGGCGCGCAATAGGTCAACGTAGTATCAAAACTGCTGAAATGATAAAAATATAATGGGCTTTCTTCATTAATTGTATAAATTCCATTAACATCTGTTGTTAAGTTACGTTCATGTAGATTCCAATAAGCCATATTGCAACCGGGACTTTCAATGACTGATACAGAATTAAAAATAAGAGGAACTAGATTGAACCAAAGTTGATCTACAAAATAGCCTTCTTTTAGATCAATAATACATTTTTCTAATAAACGAGTGGACCACCATAACAATAGAGTATTTGTTAATTCCCCGCGTCCTAAACCTAAAAATCCTAAATTATAAATACCATGGTTCAGAAATAGATTTTCACCAGGAAATTTACCATCAAATGGCATGGGTGTTAAGATATGTGGGGTAAGTAAAATAAATTTATCTTTCCAAAATTTATCGAAATTTTTTAACGATTGATAGACTTTAATATCAGGATCGAAGTAATAAATTCTATCTGCTTTAGAATTAGTAAAGAGATATTCAAAAGCAAAGGGTTTTAATGCGGTATTAAATTCAATAATATTATAATTTTCTTTCATCCATTGTAAAGTTGAAATATTCAACTCTTCAGGAGAAACTATCCTATCGAATGGCAAATTCTTATAATTTATCTGATCGGACTTTTTATCAGCCAAAATTAAAATTATTTCAAAGTCGCCGTGATCTTTAATTGACTGGGCAAGAACCGATGCTTGAGCCAAGTAATTATTTGAACAAATTGTAAATGCTATCATTAATTATTTCAGAAAATTAAAAGTAATATTAACGCCATTGTAACAACGGCCTAAAGATGCCTGGTAAATCGTCAAAGGTTTGCCCTTTTGAAGTAATCTTATTATCGTAAGGATAGTCTATAATATTAAAAGAAATCAACTCCGTTTCGTGAAAATGAATCTGATGTTTATTGTGATTAAATATAGCTGCTCCAATAACGTATTTACCCGGCGAAAGCAAATTTTCAGGTATCCATGCTGTAATTTCATATTCACCGGTTGGATGAAAAGTAGTATACCATTTAGATGTAACACTATGTGAGTCAAATATGTTTATACCCGCTTCGTTATATACATTAATACTATGCCACAAAATATGATTCCCTTCTAAAACTACATAGTTGAATTTTATACCGATTGGTTCAACAACGTTAAAAGTTTGTTTTGATGTATCTGTATTATCTACGGCAGCTAACTTTGTTAGTTTTACAATATGATTCCCTGGTGCTTGATCCAATATTGGCCATATTTTAGTCGACTCAAACTCTAAACCTTTTTTAATATAAGAATTTACTACATTCTTTATATCACCATTTGAAGATATGCGACCTTTGTCCAATAGAAGGCCTTTATTACATAGAGTTTCTATACTTGAGATATTATGGCTCACAAACAATACTGTTCTGCCTTCGCCTTTGCTGATATCGCCCATTTTGCCGAGGCATTTATTTTGGAATTCAGCATCGCCTACGGCTAAAACTTCATCTACAATTAGTATCTCTGATTCCAGGTGAGCGGCAACTGCAAAAGCCAGGCGCACGTACATGCCCGATGAGTAACGTTTTACAGGCGTATCAATATAACGCTCAACCCCTGCAAAGGCCACTATCTCATCAAACTTACGCTTGATCTCGCTTTTGCGCATGCCCAGTATAGCTCCATTTAAAAATATGTTTTCGCGCCCGGTTAATTCAGGATGGAATCCCGTACCAACTTCGAGCAAGCTGGCTATACGACCCTTTACTTTTACAGAACCTGTAGTAGGGGAGGTAACACGACTTAATACTTTAAGCAGGGTGCTTTTGCCCGCGCCATTGCGGCCAATAATGCCCACGGCATCGCCTTGCTCTATTTCAAAGTTGATATCTTTTATACTCCATACAATATCGCTGTTGCTTTTTACGGTACGGTCGTTAGTTTCGCCAATTTTAAGGAAGGGATCTTCTTTTCCACGCATCCTCGCCCAAAAACGCTCCAAATCGCGCGAAACGGTTCCTGTACCAAAATCGCCTAACTGGTATGCTTTTGACAGCCCTTCTGCTTTTATAACTTTAGTCATTATACGGTATCAACAAAGGTTCTTTCTACTTTATTAAAAATAACTATACCCAAAAAGAGTATAACAGCGGTTACCGTGCAGCTATATCCTAACAGGCCCCAGCTAAAATCTCCCGAGCCGAAGAACCCGTACCTGAAAGTTTCAATTATCGGGGTTACGGGGTTATACTTTATTATCCAGCTGTATTTGGGGTATTTGGTAATTGCGGTTGATAATGGATAAATAACGGTAGTAGTATACATTAACAAGGGAACAGCGAATGTGACCACAAAAGCCAGGTCGCGGTATTTTGTGGTTACGGCTGATATAATCATGCCAAAACCAAGCCCCAGAGCGGCTATAAGAATGATAAGCAAAGGAAACAGCAATATTATAACGGTTGGAATAAGAACAATGCCCTTTGCATAATAAATGCCGATTAGCGCTATGAATAAGATAAACTGAACAGCAAACCTTACCAGATTTGATAGCACAATACTCAAGGGCATAATAAGCCTTGGAAAATAAACCTTTCCCAGCATGGCCGCGTTATCTTTAAACACAGTTGATGTTTTTGTAAGGCAATCTGAAAAATAATTCCACAGGATGGTGCCTGCCAGGTAGAAGAGCGGTGCCGGCACTCCCGGAGTTTTTATACCGGCCAGGTTGCTGAATACCAGGTTATAAATTAAAATAGTAACTATGGGCTGTATAAAAAACCAAAGCGGGCCTAATATGGTTTGCTTGTAAAATGATACAAAATCGCGGCGTACCAGCAGAAAAAGCAGGTCGCGGTAATGCCAGGTATCTTTCAGCTTTAGGTCGAGCAGACTGCTTTTAGCGCTGATCTCAATATCCCAATGCTCTTTATTAGCTGATTGATCCATTACTTAATAATTGCTGTAATTTATTCATATAATCTTGTTCGTTAAAATGATGCAAGCATTGCTGCTGCAGATTTTCGCGTTGTTGTAAAGTTAGTGGCTCTGTTAAGCTCTCGGTTATTGCTTCTTCCAATTCGGTTACGTTGTTAACGTCAATTGCTTTGCCCAGTTCACCGTTGCGAATGGCATCAATACTGCCATCGGCATTGCCGCAAATAACAGGTAGTCCACATGCCAGCGCTTCAATAAACACAATACCAAAGCCTTCCTTTTTACTGGGCAGTACAAACAGATCGGCTAACAAAAAATGATCAGACAAATCTTTTTCGGCTACAAAGCCGGTTAATATTACCTGCTCTTGTACGTTATTTTCGGCTATAAGTTCTTTTATCCTGATGCCTTCTTCTGTATCATATTGCCCCGAAAGCATGTATTTAATAGTAGGGAATTTGATTTTTAGCTTGCTTACAGCTTTTATAACCTGCTCGTGGCCCTTATATTGTTCTGAAGCTGCCAGCCTTGTTAAGGTAAATATTAAAGGCTCGTTACCGGTTAAGCCATATTTAGTAAGCAGCCTTTGCGGCTTTGAAAATGTATGCGGCAGTTTCATGAATGAATCTATCGCGTTGTTTAAAACAACGCATTTAGCATCATCGGCATTGTGCATGGTAATTACCTGTTGCCGGGTGAAATTGCTTACCGATATAATTTTATCGCATTTTGATAAAAGCGCTTTTTTTAATTTTGATAGTGGCCGCCAAACCTCAATACCGTGCGCTATAAGCCATACCTTACATTTAGGGTTAATTATTTTTACAATTACACCTATGAATGACAGGTTGATATGGCTTAGTACTATAACATCGGCTTTGGCAGCTTCTTTTAATGATTGCAGTACAAAGCTAACCCTGTTTGAGTTAAAACCCCTGAAGTTTTCTGAAGGCAGATATTGCGGCATCAGATCATGATCTGCATCATAAGCCACGAACATTTTAAAATCCCAGTTATTTTGTAGTGTAACATGGTAAAGCGCATGCGCAAGTGTGCGGGTCATTTTTTGGATGCCACCAGTTGTGCTAAACGTTTGTAAACTAAAAAGCATTACTTTTTTACTCATGCGCTTTCAGTTGGTATAGTGCAAAACTTTTTGACCAATGCACCTTATTTTCTTTAAATTTTTTGATTACGTTTTGGGCCGTTTTCCCCTTGTACAAACTGTCATTGCTAATTGCAGGAAGCTGTTGCATCCATTGTTGCAATGGAAATGAAAATCCCATTTTAGGCCTGTTCCAGATCTTTTCGGGGAGTATATCTTTAAAGCTATCAACCAGTAATTTTTTGGCCTGTACTTTACTAAACCTTATATCAGGCGAGATACGCATAGTTAAGCGATGAAAATCCTCATCAAGAAAGGGCACCCTTACTTCTAACCCGTGGCTCATGCTCATTACATCAGTATCGCGTAATAGTTGATTTTGCATATACAGGTTAGTTTCCATCCAGGCAGCGTATTCCCCATCATAATGCTTGCACCCTGTTGTAATAGTATCGCTGAATAATATATCGGTTACCTGTTTGGTGTCGGCATTAAGTATTTTAGCTATATCGGCAGGGGTAAACAGTCCGCGTAATAAAAGGTAATCGGCCAGGGGATGATCATGCGATAAAAATTCTATCTTTTTATACTGATCTGCAGCAAAAGGCAACGCGAGTGAAACCAGTGGTGCGGGTATCTGCCTTAAATATTTTAAATATTTTATCCTGTTAAATGATGGGTAGCCGCCATAAAGTTCATCAGCACCGAGGCCTGATAATACAGCCTTCAGGCCATCCTGCTGTGCATATTTGCTAATGAACCACGTATTAATGCCATCGGTAGTAGGCATATCCATATCAGCCAGTATCTGCGGAAAGGATTCTTCAAAGTCCTGCTGTTTTACCAAATGTGTGAACTTTTCACCCTGTATCTCATCAAACACTGCATTCTGATAAGCGCTTTCATCATAAGCTTTTTCGTTAAAAAATATCGAGATAGTTTTTAACTGGGTTTTCTTTTGTTGGTTTGCCAGTAAAGTAATCAGGCTTGAATCAATACCCCCGCTTAAAAAAACGCCAACCTGCGCATCAGCTATCAGCTGGCGGTCGATAGAAGATGTTAAAGCATCATGAATAAGCTGTTTAGCTTCAGTTTCATTAGTGATGTACGATTCCCTGGTATGTTTATAATATTCGCCGGTTGTAAATGTGCTTTTGTTATTATCCCAGCATAAAAAATGCCCTTTGGGCAGGCTGAACACATTCTTTAATGTGGTATATGGCTCTGGTATATGCCCGAATGCCAGGAAACGTACCTGCCATTGGTTATCAGGTTCAGTTGCTATGCCGGCAGCTTTCAGTGCTTTTACTTCGGATGCGAAACTAAGCTGTCCATTATCAATGTGATAATATAAGGGCTTTATGCCTGCTGTGTCGCGTACCAGATAAGTTAATGCTTTTGCTTTATCATAAAGCGCAAATGCAAACATGCCACGTAACTTATTGAATGCCTCAATGCCCCAATATAAATAAGCCTGAATAATAACTTCGGTATCAGTACCTGAATGAAAACCTGCGCCGGCAAGCAAGAGTTCATTTTTTAACTCCTGATAATTATATATCTCGCCGTTGAAAGTTATCCACGCTTTTTCGTGTACATCGGCCATTGGCTGGTGGCCATTACTGCTTAAATCAATGATTGATAGCCGTCGATGGCCAAATACCAGGTGTTTTTCATTGTCCGAAAAAATGCCCTCATCATCAGGGCCGCCGTGTTGTAACGCATGGCACATGGTTTTCACCTTAGTTTTGATCTCGTCCGGCTGTAACCTGTACGATATTATTCCAGTAATTCTGCACATAAGTGGGGTATATTCATGGCTTCGCCGCGTCAGTCACATTGATTGATTGTAACTAACTGTTTATAAGCATTTTATTAAAAATAAAATATGCTCGGCGTATTGAAATAATGGCATTAAATTAACCAACAATGCCGTTTGGTATTAAAATATAGTATTCCTTTTAAAATCTATCAATTATTGAGGCTGCAACATGTACTATGATAGTGCATCCCAGGCTTTCAAGCCTTAATGCCAACTGCTTTTGTGACCGGTATGATATGATCTCACCGGTCATACCTTTAAGCGGACCTGCTTTTATAATTATTTTCTCGCCCGGCTGCAAATTTTCTTCAGTTACTTCCAGTTCAAACGGGCTTGTTATTAATAATTTGAGCTGTTCTATCTGCCGGTCGGGCATGGCGGCAATTCTGCCACCAAAATATAAGAACCGCGCTATTCCGTTTGTCATTAACACCTCGGCCTGCTCGTGCTCTTTAATACGCACAAACAGGTATGATTTAATAAAGGGTTCTTCTACCCATTTTTTCCGGTCGCTCCATTTTTTAAGCTGCCGTTGTAAGGGCAGGTAAGCTTCAACCCCTTTGTTCATCAAAGATTGATACGCTTTTTTTTCAGCTCGTGGGTTTGTGTAAACCGGGTACCATTTGCCTGTATCTAATTTTACACCCATAAACTGTTTACCTGTTATTTTTTAAACCAACGACTAATGTCCCACCACTTTTCCTTGTCAGAATCTACGTAATAGCCAGAGCTTTCGTAACCCAGATAATCAGAATAATAATAATACCGGCTACCGTAATTTTCGCCTGTAAACTTAGTGGTATAATACCTGGAGTGCAGCAGGTCTTCTGCAAACGCATTTAATATAATTACTGTATTTTCCAGTTGATATTCATGAGCAATACGTTGCGGTATTGTAGCTGCATAATATTTTGATTTACCAGATCTGATAACGAAGGCATTAATATCACTGTTCCTAATAAGTGGTATAGCATCAGATACCAGGCCTATCGGAGCGGTATCGATCATAATAATATCGTACCTGGTTTTTAGCTCCTCAATAAGGGTGGTCATACGTGGGCTGTGTAAAAGCTCTGACGGATTAGGCGGGACAGAGCCCGACACCATAAAATCCAGGTTCTCCTGCTTGGAATGCAATATAACCTCGTCAATGGTACATTGATTGGCAAGATAATTACTTAAACCTTTATCATTTGGCACATTAAAGGTTTTGTGGATTTTTGAACGGCGTAAATCGGCTGCTATCAATATTACCTTTTTATCAATAAGTGATAGCGTGCTTGACAAGTTAATAGCCACGAATGATTTTCCTTCACCAGCTACTTCTGAGGTAACGCAGATCACTTTGCTGGTTTTTTCTGAAGCCAAAAAGCTTAAGTTGGTACGCACAGAACGTACTGATTCGGCAAAAACAGATTTTGGTTTACTTATAGCCAGGATTTGTTTATTGTCGGAGTCCATATCGTCAGGAAATTTCCTGATGATACCCAATATAGGTATGGTTGTAAGGCTTTCAATAGTTTCCTTATCATATATATAAGGGTTTAGAACCCTGATCAATATGATTAAGCCTAAGCCTAAAAGTATACCTAAAATTATGGCTGTGCGATGTATACCACCTTCATTTGGCGAAACAGGGTTATAGTTAGGCTGTGCCTGTTCAATAATTGTAGCGCCGGGTAATATTGCCGAGCGGCTTATTTGTGCTTCTAGTTTTTTTTCAGACAGGAAAGCGTAAACTTTATCGTTAACCTCAAAATCGCGTTTCAGGCTAACCATTTCGCGTTCGGCTTCAGGCAGTGATGCTATTTGCTGGTTAACCTGGATCAATTTATCATTGAGATAGCCTATGCTTTTTTCAATGCGTACACGTGATTCGTTAATATTATTTAGGGCAGCATTCTTTATCTGCAATATTTGCTGATTTAAATCCTGTATAGGTTGTGAGTTGGCGTTGAACTGCTTTAACAAATCGCTTCTTTTCAGCAACAGGCCATCAAGAGTTTCAACTAACGCGCCGAGCAGAGGGTCAATTACACCCTCCATTTTGAAGTTAATGTTTGCGTTATCTACTTCACTGGTAATTTGCTTTTTAAGCTGGTCTATGGCTATCTCCTGTATTTTCAGCAGGGAGATCTGTGATTCCAGGTCTTTGGCTGCGGCTAATTCGCTTTGTGCTGCGGTGGTAACATCAATAACCTTTGAATCTTCCTTGTTTTGTTTGATCTTATTGGCCGACCCCCGAACCTCTGCAGAAAGAGTATCAAGTTGGTTTTGAATGAAATGGATCATTTGTGTGGCCGACAATGTTTTTTGATTGCGGTCATAATTCAAATACTCCATCATTATCGCGTTTAATACGTCGGCTGCAAACTGAGGATTGTAATCGGTTTGCTGTAGTGAGATGATGTTTGAGTTTTTTGTTACTTCGTTGGTGCGCAAGCCGCCTTTTACCCGGCCCAGATAGTCTTCGGGTGTGTTAAACTTAAATAGATAAACAACCTTTTTTAATATAAAACCAGGGTTTTTAATGCTGAATGCCGTTGGCCCCACACTTACTGGGCTATTATAATTAAATATGTTTTTTACGGTTTTGCCTGCTATTTTATAACTAAGGCTAAATGAATTGTTATTAACTGGCTGAAAGCTGATCAGATCATGAAAATAATTAGTACTGTCGAACTTTAACAGTTGGACACTTAAAGGTTTTTCAGGGTAAAGATCACTTGTACGTATGCGGCCGCCTACATAAAAGCTGATACGGTAATCCAGATCCTTAATAGCATCAAGTATTAAGCTGCGGCTTTGTATCACATAAGTTTCACTCTGTACTTTTGACGGCCCTTTATCAGCGTTTATAACACTTACAAGATCTGAGATCTCAGATTTCTTCTCCTCAAACTTCATCGTGGCCGATGTAGCATAGTTTTTTGGTGTGTACCATAAATAGGCATATGCTATTAACATACATCCAGCTATAGAGGCTGCTATCCAATACCAGCGGCTTATGAGTATTTTTGCAATCTTAAAATAATCAAGCTCCTGATTAGGCAGCTTCTTCGATATCTTGTCGGTTTCTTCCATTATTTACGTGTAAGCGTAAAAATTATTAAAGCAGTGTTAATTATAAGCAAAACAGGCTGAATTACAGTTGAGAAAGTTTGCAGCTTATCTGTTTTAATTGCACGTTTGCTTTCTGCTATATATATGATATCGCCATTTTTAAGTATAGTTGCCGGGTCTGATATTGAGGCTACGCTACCAAGATCAATTTCTGTAATTTCAGGTTTTTTGGGGTTACCTCTGATGATCTTTATGGTTTTTTCATTGGCTTTATCGGTAAGGCCACCCGCCTCGCCAATCATTTCAATTAACGTGGTTTTGTCTTTTACTAAAGGGTAATTGCCCTGGGTTTTTATTTCACCAAGTATGGTTACCTGCAGGTTTACAATTTTTAACTCAATAATAGGGTCTTTAAGCAGCTTTTCACGATAAAGCGCTTCTATTTTGTTTGAGGCTTCCAGCCGGGTTAGCCCTGCAACATGTATATGGCCTATAACAGGTAAGGCCACATTACCGTCAACTTCAACCTGGTAGGTTTGCCCTTGCGAAACTGAACTGTTTACTGACGATGTTGATGACGGTGTTGGTGACAATGAGCCCGTGGTACCCATATCCCCAACTATGTACGACATGTTTTGCAGGTTACGTATCTGGAGTATGTCCTGAGGTTTAATACGATAGCTATCTAACGAAGTTGAATCTTTTGTTCTGGCTGTATCTGCCAGTGAAGCTCTTTGCTCAAACAGTATTTGATCTTGTTTATAAGAACACGAGGTAAAAGTAAGAAGGGTGCCGAGAATTAAATAAGTGAAAACTAAGAATCGAGTAAAGGTTCTATTCATATAATTAGGGCGTGAGAGCAAAAATACATAATTTGCGCTTTTAAATTAGATTTATTTTTCTGAAATGCAGGAGTTTAAAATATCATTAATAACTGTCACCTACAATGTACGGGCCACAATTGACAGGTGCATAGAATCTGTGGTTGCACAAAAATATAAAAATGTTGAATATATTATTATCGACGGGGGATCAACAGATACTACTATTGAGCGTATAAATAAGTATAAGGATCACATAACTGTTTTTGTATCAGAGCCTGACAAAGGTGTGTACGATGCCATGAACAAGGGTATACGACATGCTACCGGGGATATTATAGGCACACTTAATGCCGACGATTTTTTTGCTTCTGATGACATATTAGAATCAGTAGCGGCCATGTTTACCGAACAAAATGCCGATATTGCTTATGGCGATCTCGACTATGTAGATGAACAGGGGAAAATTATCCGCAAATGGCGTAGCAAAAATTATAAAAGGGGTATTTTTAACCTCGGATGGATGCCTCCACACCCTACTTTTTATTGTAAAAGAGAACTATTTGATCGTTTTGGCTATTATAGTCTGGATTATGGTACAGCGGCAGATTATGAACTGATGCTCAGATTTATGCATATGAATAGTATTCGTATTTGTTATATTAATAAAGTGATGGTTAAAATGCAGTGTGGAGGAATGAGTAATAATAGCCCCACTAATCGGGTAAAGGCGTGGAAGTCTGATTTAAGGGCTATGCGTAGCAATGGTATTCAATTTCCTTTATTATCATTGATTATCAAGCCATTGAGAAAAATAGTTCAATATTTTTAGCTGTTTAAAATAGGGGGGGCTACTGGGGAACGTTTATTGCAGATTAATAATTAATAATTACAATAAACCCTCACATATGCCTGATTATTTACATACTTATCCTTTTCTTTCTTATACCTTTATCATTGTGTTTTCAATGGGGCTTACCTTATCAGCCATTCCATCTATATTGCACGTAGCACGGGCAAGGCACTTATATGATGATTTAGGGAGTTTTAGAAAGCAACATGACCATGGCATACCGCGCCTTGGCGGTATTGCAATGTTTGTAAGCTTTACCATTACCGCATTATTATTTGGCTTTGCCGATAAATCATTACCGACGAACTACATGCTTGCAGCTTGTATCATACTATTTGCTATGGGTTTAAAAGATGATTTATCTGGTGTTAATTCAAGCACAAAATTTTTAATGCAAACATTTGTAGGTGCTATATTGGTTGTACTGGGCCATATACGCCTTACCAGTTTGTATGGCATATTTGGTGTGTTCGACCTGCCATACGGTGTAAGCGCGGCATTATCCATATTAATAATTATACTTATTGTAAATGCCTTTAATCTTATTGACGGCATTGATGGGTTAGCCTCATTAACCGGTATAATAGTTAATGGTACTTTTGCCGGGTTATTTATATACATGCGGCAATATGAACTGGCCGCTGTGGCATTAGCCCTTGTAGGTTCTACCATCGGCTTTTTAAGGTATAATATTAGCCCTGCAAAAATATTTATGGGTGATACGGGTTCGTTATTATTAGGATTAATATCAGCCATAATGGCTTTGAAATTTATTGAACTGAATAAATTTTCAGGGGGTAAATTGCCCGATATCATTTCAGCGCCTGCGTTAGCAGTTGCCATATTAATAGGCCCTGTGTTTGATACGCTGCGTGTGTTTACCATACGTATAATTAATGGTGATTCGCCATTTAGTGCTGATCGTAACCATATCCATCATCGTATTTTAACACTTGGTTACAACCATATACAAACTACGCTTATTTTATCAGGCTTTAATATTGTATCGATACTCATTGTATTTATGTTTGGTAATATCAGCAACTCCACGTTGATATTTACCATATTCGGCGTCTCGATATTGTTTAATTGGTTCATAACGTTCCTGATCCGGTCTAAAGAACGCGAAAGTGTTACATTGCGTAATCTGTTTACCTAATACAACAAAGACATATACATAACTGTAATAGGGTTATGATCAAAACCTGGAATGGAGCGGCATTTGCCAAACTAATTCCAGGTTTTTTATTTATCAGAAGTTTCAAATCGCTAACTTGCCTCATATGTCATCTCATCATGTAGTTCGCGAAAAGCAGGAACCGGCATTGCTGGTACTGGGCCTGGATAATTTCTCTGATGAATTACTGGGACAGTTGCTGGAGTGGAGCCCCACGGTGATAGTTACCCAATTAACAGCTGAAAAAATAAATGCCTACGGTATTAAAATAGATTGGGTAATAGCCAATGAGATTGATGAAAGCCTGCAATCAGATATAAAACTGATGCCCGCCGGTAATGATACTTTAGCCGAAGCCGCCATGAAATACCTGGTAACCTATAATTACCCGGCTGTAAATATTGTAACAGATGACCTGCAACTAAAGGATTACCTTTTTTATATCGATAAAATAAACCTGGTGATCTTTCATGCTGATAAGAAAATATATGCAGTAAACTCCGGTTTCAGCAAATGGAAACCTGCAGGGGAGGTAATTGAGTTATTATCAGAACCACAGCATTTTCATTTCAGTGGATTAGAAAATATAGAAGGTAACCGCTTTAAAACTACACACGATGGTTTTTTTAGCCTGCAATTTGAGCAGCCATTTTTGTTTATTGCTGAGGATTTGTAGATAGGGAGATTATGCCTAAGATAACCAAGCGTCATTGAGGAACGAAGCAATCCCCGATTAGCAGAGCCGCTCTGTATAGTTAGGGATTGCTTCGTTCCTCAATGACGCTTTAAGAGAATGTAAGCCCCTCAACCCCCAATTTCTTCGCCAGGTCATCCAAATCATTAGCTACAGCATCAACCAGTGGGATGCCATTTTTTCGTCTGTTGGTTTCGGCTTCCAGTTCAGGTTCACCTGGAATAATTACTTTTTGGGCTGGATCTATAGGGGTGGCTGACTTAAAGCGGCTCACCCAGTTATCCATATTGGCTTTAAACTCATCAACCGGTCGGAAACCATCAACCCGCATGGCGCCTACAAAATGGCCTATACCTTTGCCAACGGGATTGTCAGATGGATCAAGAAACGCTACAAATGGCGGTACCCATGGGCCATAGTTAGCACCTGATAATACTGCCGAAAGGATATCAACCGTAGCGCTTAAACCAAAACCTTTATGACTGCCGTGGTCCCTGTCGCTGCCCAGTGGCAACAATGAGCCACCTGTTTTTAGTGCATGCGGGTCGGTAGTGTAGTTGCCTTGCTTATCCTGGATCCAGCCTTCAGGTACTTGTTTGCCCAGGCGTTGGGCTATCTCCAGTTTGCCATTCGCGGCCGCTGAGGTCGCCATATCAACAATAACAGGTGGATATTTACCTGCCGGGAATGCATAGCACATAGGGTTAGTACCCAGCATGCGTTCGTTAGAGAAGGTAGGCGCTACAAGTGGACTGGCATTCGTCATGGCGAAACCGATCATATCTTTTTCTACCGCCATTAAAGCGTGGTAACCCGCGATACCAAAATGGTTAGAGTTGCGTACTGATACCCATCCCGAACCATATTTTTCCGCCTTTTCAATAGCCACTTTCATAGCAAACGGGGCGACTACCAGGCCCAGGCCCGCATCGCCATCGATGGTTGCGGTCGTAGGCGTTTCGTGGACTATTTTTATATCAGGAGTAGCATTGATGCGTTGTTTTTCCCACAAGCGTACGTAGCCGGTTAAGCGTGCTACGCCATGTGAATCTATTCCGCGGAGATCAGCCAGCAATAATACATCGGCTGCTAAAGTGGCATGTTCGGGGCTACAGCCCATTGCCAGGAAAATATTTTGGGTAAAGTTGCGTAAAGCGGATTGGGTAATAACCATGCTGGCAAATATAGTGGTTATGGAGAAATCATGAAAGTTACAAACTTTCATGATCTGTAGACTGAAGTTAGTGCTTTGTGATAGATTTTGCGTAGTGATAGAAGCGGATACCGGCCAACCGAGGGCCTCAGTGCAGGCCGGGCTTAAGGCCTGCAGGCGTATGAGCGAATAGCACGGGCCGCAGGTAACGCCCAATTAGAGCGATTAGAGATATGGGATGATTAGTGATTAGTTTAATTATAAAACACGACTACCCCATCTCAAGAGCGGAACTATGGTGCAGATCTCTTTTACTCACCCCGACTACGCTACGCTGGTCGACCCTCTCTACCGCAAGCGGTAAAGAGGGTTGGGGGAGAATATTAATGCCTTTGTTTTTTTATGAGGATGCTTGAAAGTGACCGGGCAGTGAGCTTATGCGCAACATGGAGGTTAAGGTGCCTTTTCAGCGATAATGCCTGGCCGTTTGTTGCCCCTGCTATACCATTGCCAGCTATGGTACTTACTACACCTGCGGGAGTTATTTTACGGATCACATTGTTGTATGTATCAGCTACATATAAATTGCCTGCCACATCAATTGCCAGCCCGGATGGGCCATTGAAGGTTGCTTTTGTACCCGTACTATCTGCCTGGCCAGCCGCGCCGCTGCCTGCAAAGGTGGTGACCACGCCGCCGGGCGTTATTTTGCGTATAATATTACTTATGTACTCGCTTACATACACGTTGCCTGATGCATCAACAGCTACGCTGTTGGGATAATAGAAAGCCGCGGCTGTGCCTGTGCCGTTTATGGATGCCGTGGTATCTGCATTACCGGCGAGGGTAAATACGGTATCGGCATGTGGTTGAATTTCGCGGATGAGGTTGTTGAGTAGATCGGCTACATAAATATTGCCGCTGGCATCAAGCGCAATACCCGTGGGGTTATAGAACGATGACGAAAGTAATTTGCCGTTACCTGCGCCGGGGTTGGCATTACCTGCAAGTGTACTCACTGCGCCTGTTGAAACCACAATTTTGCGAATAAGGTTATTACCCGCATCTGTTACATACAGATTGTCGGCCGCATCAACAGCTACACCCGTTGGGCCGAAAAAATAGGCGGCTGCCCCAATGCCATCAACAGCGCCTATACTGTCGCTTCCGGCAACTGTGCTTACTAATCCGGCAGCGCTGATCTCACGTATCTGGTTATTATTATTATCAGCTACAAAAATATTACCTGGGGCATCTACAGCTAATCCGGTTGGCCCGTTAAATGATGATGCTGTGCCCTGGCCGTTTAATGAACCCTGGTTGCCATTGCCTGCCACTGTGCTAACCACACCCGTTGTACTTATTTTACGGATGAGGTTATTGCCATAATCGGCTACGTAAATATTGCCTGCCGCATCCAGGGCCAGCGCGGTAGGGGCATTGAAAGATGCTGTTGAATCGGCTTTATTGGTATCAATGCCTGTTGTGCCTGTACCGCCGGTTACGTTGTATCGGGTAGTAATAGGTGTGATGTTTTTTTTAGTACATGCCGTGAAAAAACAGGCCATTGCCAGCAGTACTTGCAGAATAAATGATGGCTGTTTTAAATGGAATAACTTCATTTTTAATAAATACCGCAGAGAATTCCCGACTAAAAAAATAAAGATATAGTAATTATTTATTCAATGGCGGTTTAGCTACTCAAGTTTTTTTAATAATTCCAATACCTGTTGTATTCTCACCGATCCTGATGATAAATAGCCCGCAGCTTCAATGTGCCTTGATTAGCTTTTCTCTGTAATCAAGACAATGAATGTTTAAAATAGCCCAATGATGCATGACTTAATTTTGTACTGGAAGTGAAGCAGGAGCCATAGCGGAAACTGAAGAATTGGATGGCGGTGAATAGCTAATTCGTTTTGAAAACCGTAATGAAGGTTCTTCAATAAGCTTGTAAAATAAGTAGGCGAAAACAATGCTTACCACAATCCCCGTCAAAAATTCAATTCCTTTAAAAAACACAGTTTTTGGCAATTTGGTTCCTAAATAAACTACCAAACTACTGCCAATAATATCATGAGTAAGGTACAATGAAAAAGATATTTTTGAGAAGAAGCTTACTATTCGATTGCTTTTTAATGGGAGGGTTAATATAATTAAAGCTACAATTGCTGCAACAGTTTGCGCCAGCCCTACTTTAAAAAAACTTACACCGGTTATTACCGCGCCATATATTAACGCTTCTTTTAATTGTAAATGCTGCTTTTTATAGAGGAAGTAGATTATACCAATAGCAAATAAAGGAAATACAGTTATTAAGGTTGTTACTGATGGGGTTATCCATATAGTAGCAACGCATAGAATGACCAATAGCGCCGGGCTCCATTTTTTTATTAGGATAGGAAAAAATAATGCGATGAAAATATAAAACTGAAACTCAATGGCTAAAGTCCAATAAACAGGGTTTAAGGTTGGATAATTTAAAAAGGTGTTGATGTATGCTAAATGAAAAAGCACATTCGTCCAATCGGGGATATAGTTTTTTGTGAATATGTAATGCGAAACAATTGCTAATACTATTGATATAATATACGGTGGTTCAATACGTAAAATTCGTTTAGTAATGAATTTCCCAGCTTTTTTTAAATTATAATTGGAAGGTATTGACCAGCAGATAGTAAAACCGGATAATAAGAAAAACATATCTACCCCGAGCCACCCGTAATTTAAAATAGGTAATGTTTTACCGCCCATGTGAAATAGGGCAACAGCTAATGAAGCAAATGCGCGTATATAGTCTATTTGTTGGATGTGATGTTTAGTAACCTGGCTACGCATTTATGAATAATTCTGCTTAAATCTAAGCAAAATTCGCTATTCTTCAGCTAACAACGTAAATTCAAAAGCAAGTGGTTCAAAATTGCGCACCAGTTCATCAATGAAGTACTGGCCCCATTTTACGTAGAAGAGGCCGAAGTTTTCGTTACGTTCCTGCAGGCTGTTTTTGGGAAAAAGGTCAGCTTTTATGTTATCTACCTGCTCTAACCGTGTGTGATAGTTGATCTTTTCGGCTTTTACCAGTTTCTTTTCCAGGTTATTTATGGCCTTCTTCAATCGAGCCTGCACCGCCTCGGTTGATGGGGAAAGGGTAGCATCAATTTTAAATGAACGCAGTTTTATGCGTTCAAATATGGCTGATAGTTCACGCCATTCTTCGGTTAGGGTAAGATTATGCTCACTGTGTTTTCTTACCCAGTCGTTCTTTATCAGATCGGTAGTTTTGAAGATATCGGCACCTGATAACTCCATCTTAGCGATCTTTGAGGCATATTCCTTACGGATAACCAAACCGGAATTGCGGAGTATCAGGATTGGAAAATCAACTTTATAATGTTCAAAGTTTGATTTTAGCTCCAGCCAATAAACTACTTCGGCACCACCGCCTACATAGGCTATGTTAGGTAGGATACACTCCTGGTATAGCGGGCGCATCACTACATTTGGACTGAAGCGTTCCGGGTATTGGTTGATTTCCGCTAATAATTCCTCTTTGGTAAAACTGACCTCAGAGTTTAAAACTTTGTAGGTATCAGCCTCAAAAACTATGCGCTCGCGCAGGTGCTCTTTAAGGTAGAAGAAATTGATCTCACGTGGGTTTACCTGTATGTGTACACCTAAAGCTTGCAATTGCTCGTTGGTGGCTGTGATATTTTTAAAGCTGTTTTGCTCCGTGATGTCCTGTGCTATGATGGGAGCAAACTCCTGTTTAAGGCGATGATCGTCGGCATCAATAATTACTAAACCGTATTTGCCGAACAGGGAATCAACCATGTAACGGGTAGCATCGGCCAGTTTATCAAATTTGGAATAGGCGGTTTCTACAATGGCGGCCAGTTCTGGGGCGTGCTGTTCAAATCCCAAAACGCCTTTGTACTGGTTAAGCGCCTGGCGAATGGTATCCGGATTTAAACGCCCCGTAGCGCCTGAGGCCTCGTACCACCAATGTACTTTTTTGCCGCCGATAGTAGTATAGTTGATCTCGGCAAAATCATGATCTTCGGATGCCATCCAGTAAACCGGGACAAAGTTTTTATCGGGAAATTGCTCTTTTAGCTGGCCGGCCAGTTTTATGGCGGTAACTATTTTGTAGATGAAATACAGCGGGCCGGCAAATATATTTAGTTGATGGCCGGTAGTAATGGTGTAAGTGTTTGCCTCTTTTAGCAGATTGATATTATTTAATACCAATTTTGATACAGAACAATCAAAATTAGTGATCCTCGCGTATTGCTCGCTTAGTGCAGTTGCTAATATCTCACGATCGGCTACAACTTTTTTGTTTTTCAGCAGCTCGGCAAAGCCGTTCATATCGGGCCGGTAGCTGTAAAAAGGCTTGAGATCGACCTTATCGTCGATGTAATCTATTACGGTTGGGGAGAAATACCCGGTGTCTTTATAGCTAATACAGGAAGCTTCCATTAGTTCAAATGTAAAATCATTCGACGGAATGAAGCATAAATATATATTATTTTACAATTTGTCCATAAAGATCGAAGTCTTCGGCCTTATCAATTTTTACGTTAACAAAGCTGCCAACGGTAGCATAATCAATGCTGGCATCAATTAAAACCTCGTTATCAACCTCTGGCGAGTCGAACTCAGTACGGCCAATAAAGTAACCACCATCTTTTTTATCGATGAGTACTTTATAGGTATTACCTATCTTTTCCTGGTTCTTATCAAACGAAATGCCTTGCTGAATTTCCATTATGGCATCAACACGGTCCTGTTTTACTTCTTCGGGCACATCATCAATTAATGAATGCGCGTGTGTTTTTTCTTCGTGAGAATAGGTGAAACAACCCAGGCGGTCGAAACAGGTATCTTCAACCCATTGTGCCATTTCTTCAAAATCCTGCTGGGTTTCGCCGGGGTAACCGGTGATCAGGGTGGTACGCATGGCAATGCCGGGTACTTTATCACGAATCTGATTTACGAGGTCGATAGTTTTTTGTTTGGTGATACCGCGGCGCATTGATTTCAGCATATCATCGCTGATGTGCTGTAGTGGCATATCCAGGTATTTGCAGATGTTGTCGCGCTCGTTCATCACATCCAATATTTCCATCGGGAAACCGGAAGGGTAAGCGTATTGTAGCCTGATCCACTCAATACCGTTAACATCCGACAAACGGCGAAGCAGTTCATCCAGGTTACGTTTACCGTAAAGGTCTAACCCGTAATAGGTAAGGTCCTGCGCTATCAGGATTAATTCTTTAGTACCGTTTTTGGCTAAGTACTGGGCATTTTTAACCAGCTCATCCATCGGCGTGCTCAAATGCTTGCCCCTCATTAAAGGGATAGCGCAAAATGAACATGGGCGGTTACAGCCCTCAGCTATTTTAAAGTATGCGAAGTGAGAAGGAGTGGTTAACATGCGCTCGCCGATCAACTCGTGCTTGTAATCAGCGCCTACGGATTGCAATAGATTTTGCAGGTCGTTAGTGCCGAAATAGGCATCAATATTAGTGATCTCTGATTCCAGCTCGGGTTTGTAACGCTCGGAAAGGCATCCGGTAACTATTACTTTTCCAACTTTGCCTTGTTCCTTCAGTTCGCTGTATTGCAGGATGGTATCTATAGATTCCTGTTTGGCATTATCAATAAAGCCGCAGGTGTTGATGACGATGATATCGTTACTGTTTACTTTTTCAGCCTCGTGCACCACATCAAAGGCGTTGCCTTTCAGCTGGCCCATCAATACTTCTGAATCGTAAATATTTTTTGAACAGCCTAATGTAACTACGTTTACACGTGGTTTAGTTTTTACTGCTGTTGGTTGTACTGATTTTGTCCTCATCGCTTTTTCCACCTCGTCATTGCTTCGTTCCTCGCAATGACGCTTTTAGTATTTTTTATTGCTTAAACAGGCTATCCACGAATGCTTTTCGATCAAATAATTGTAAATGATCAACACCTTCGCCTACGCCTATATATTTTACCGGAATTTTAAACTGATCTGAAATACCTATTACCACGCCGCCTTTGGCTGTACCATCCAGTTTGGTTAGGGCCAGGGCATTAACGGCGGTTGCTTCGGTAAATTGTTTGCATTGCTCAATGGCGTTTTGGCCTGTTGATGCATCCAGCACCAATAAGATCTCATGCGGCGCGCCAGGTACTACCTTTTGCATCACGTTCTTGATCTTGGTTAGCTCATTCATTAAACCAACCTTATTGTGTAAACGGCCCGCGGTATCAATTATTGCCACATCATCGCCATTGGATACTGCCGAACGCAGGGTATCATATGCAACGGAAGCAGGATCTGAACCCATGGCTTGCGCCACAACCTTTACACCCACACGCTCACCCCAAAGTTTTATCTGTTCGACTGCCGCTGCACGGAAAGTATCGGCTGCGCCTAAAACTACCTGGTTGCCCGATTGCTTTAGTTTGTGGGCCAGTTTGCCAATGGTTGTAGTTTTACCCACACCATTTACGCCAACCACCATTATAACATAAGGCTTATGAGCACCGTACTCAAAGGTGGAGAAATCGTTGCTGTTATTTTCGGCAAGTAGTTTCTGGATCTCATCGCGCAGCAAACCGTTCAGTTCGCTGGTACTTACATATTTATCGGCTAGTACGCGTGCCTGGATGCGCTCAATTATTTTGAGGGTAGTGCTTACGCCAACATCAGATGTTACGAGCACTTCCTCCAGTTCATCAAGCACATCATCATCAACGGTTGATTTACCGGCTATTACTTTGGTGATCTTTGAAAAAAAGTTATCCTTGGTTTTTTCCAAACCTGTATCCAACGCGGCCTGTTCCTGCAGGCTGCTTTCCTTTTTCTTAAAAAAATCAAATAATCCCATAATTGATGTGCAGAATGTGCAAATATGCAGATGTGTAAATTAATAAATATCAACGTAAAGTTATTTTATTAAACCACAATGCGTATCAATAAAAAAAGCCCTCTCGTAAAAACAAGATGGCTTTCCTATATCAAACAGAACTGTTACCGTTATTATTTTCCGGCAATCGCATCCTTAACGTTATCGTTAGGTACGATTTGTTCTTTAAATGAATAAGCACCTGTTTTTGGTGACTTAGTCATGGTAATAACCTTTGAATATTCTTTGCCTTTACCAGCTACTTTCAGGGTTGCAACTACTTTCTTTGCCATGATATTTTATTTTTTGAATTATTGAGTTAGCGAATTAGTGATTTTAGCGTTAGCCTTATCAACCAAATTACCTGATCAATTAATTATTTAATCTCTTTATGAACTGTTACTTTTCTTAAAACAGGATTGAATTTCTTCATTTCCAGTCTTTCAGTTGTATTTTTCTTGTTCTTAGTGGTGATGTAACGAGACATGCCCGGCATACCGCTAGTTTTGTGCTCAGTACACTCTAGTATTACCTGAACTCTGTTGCCTTTTTTAGCCATTTTCTTA
>JAMFSA010000107.1 GCA_026225055.1 Mucilaginibacter xinganensis
TGAAAGCATTTATATCTTTTGGCATATAATAAATACTTTTGCCAAAATAAATCTATTTCATAATGAGCGAATTTAAACAAACCTTTAACTCATCGCTGGGCAAAAAGCTGATAATGGCTTTAACAGGCTTGTTTTTGTGTACTTTTTTAATAGTGCACTTAGGTGGTAACCTGTTGTTGTTTAAAAACGATGATGGCTTTGGTTTCAACTTGTATGCCAATTTCCTTACCCATTTCCCACCGATCGAAGTTGTTGCTTACCTGTTATACCTGTGTATTATAGTTCACAGCTTGTACGCATTAATATTAACGGTAAAAAACCGCAGGGCAAGGCCTGTAGGCTACGCAGTAGTAAACAAAGCGCCGGCTACATGGCAATCAAAAAATATGGGCCTGCTGGGTACAGTGTTGTTGCTTTTTATAGTGATCCACATGGGCGATTTCTGGTACAAATACAAGTTTACAAACACTGTGGCTTTTAAAGAATACCGTACCGACCTGGCAACCAACACAACAACATCAGCGGCTTACACACCAATTTCTCCTGATTTTGAGCACTCTGTATCAACAGAAAACAATGTGGAGATAGTACGTGTAAAGGATTTACATGCACGTGTGGTTGAAAGCTTTAGCTGTTTATGGTATGTAATACTATATGTTGTAGCTATGGTTGCGGTATCGTTTCACTTATTGCATGGCTTCCAGAGTGCTTTCCGCACATTGGGCTGGGTACACAGAAAGTATACACCGATTGTTGAGTTTGTAGGTACATGGCTTTTCGCGGTTATTATACCCGTTGGTTTTGCCGCTATGCCGCTGGTATATTATTTTACAAATCATTAATATTAGTTAACAGTTGATTAAGTTGGATTAAGTTGATTAGGTGAATGGTTTTGATAACTCAATCAACCACTTAACCAAATCAACTACTCACTAAATATAAAGAACATGAGTTTAAATGCTAAAATCCCACAGGGCCCATTAGCCGAAAAATGGAACAAGCACAAGTTTGACCTTAAGCTGGTTAACCCTGCTAACAAGCGTAAATACGACATTATTGTTGTAGGTACCGGTTTGGCAGGCGCGTCGGCAGCGGCTTCACTGGCCGAACTGGGTTACAACGTAAAGGCATTTTGTTTTCAGGATAGCCCACGCCGTGCACACTCTATTGCTGCACAGGGTGGTATAAATGCTGCAAAAAATTATCAGAACGATGGCGATAGCGTTTACCGCCTGTTTTATGATACCATTAAGGGTGGCGATTACCGTGCCCGCGAAGCCAACGTTTACCGTTTGGCCGAGGTATCGGTAAATATCATCGACCAGTGTGTTGCACAGGGCGTACCTTTCGCACGTGAATATGGCGGCTTGCTGGATAACCGTTCATTCGGTGGTGCGCAGGTTTCCCGTACTTTTTACGCGAGGGGCCAAACCGGACAACAATTATTATTAGGCGCATATTCAGCCTTAAACCGACAGATCCACCACGGCAAAGTGAAAATGTACACCCGTACCGAAATGCTTGATGTGGTTGTTGTTGACGGACAAGCGAAAGGTATCATTACCCGTAGCTTAACTACCGGCGAAATTGATACCCATAGCGGTCATGCTGTGTTATTATGTACAGGCGGTTACGGCAACGTGTTCTACCTGTCAACCAACGCGGCAGGATCAAACGTTACTGCTGCATGGCGGGCACACAAACGTGGCGCTTTGTTCGCCAACCCTTGCTATACGCAGATACACCCGACCTGTATCCCGGTAACCGGCGATCACCAGTCGAAATTAACGCTGATGTCGGAATCATTACGTAATGATGGCCGTGTTTGGGCACCAAAAACTGTGGAGACTGCCCAGAAATTACAAAAAGGACAGTTAAAGGCCAGCGACATAAAAGAAGAAGACAGGGATTACTTCCTGGAAAGAAAATATCCATCATTCGGTAACCTTGTACCGCGCGACGTGGCTTCACGTAACGCTAAGGAAATGGTTGATGATAATCGTGGTGTAGGCGGCTCGGGCATCGCGGTGTTCCTTGATTTTGCCGACGCGATAAATCGCCTGGGTAAAGATGCAGTTGCCGCTAAATACGGTAACCTGTTTGATATGTATTACCAGATCACTGATGAGGATCCATATACACAGCCGATGCGTATTTACCCTGCAGTACACTATACCATGGGCGGCCTTTGGGTTGATTATAACCTGAGCACAAACGTACCGGGCTTATATGCTTTGGGTGAATGTAATTTCTCTGATCACGGTGCTAACCGCTTAGGCGCATCAGCATTGATGCAGGGTTTGGCTGATGGCTATTTCGTTATCCCATACACTTTAGGCGATTATCTGGCTACTATCGGCCCGAAACCGGTGGATACAAGTCACCCTGCTTTTGCAAAAACCAAACAGGATGTTTTAGATTACATTGCTAAGTTAATAGCATTAAAAGGCACCAAAACGGTAAACGAATATCACCGTGAGCTGGGCCTTATTATGTGGGAATATTGCGGTATGGCACGTACTGCCGAAGGTTTAGCAAAAGCAAAAGGCTTAATACATGCTTTAAGAGCTGATTTCTGGAAGAATGCCATTGTAATGGGCGAGAACGAAGAAGTTAACGCTTCGCTTGAAAGAGCTGGCCGTGTAGCCGACTTTTTAGAGCTTGGTGAACTGATGGTTGACGACGCGCTGATGCGCAATGAATCGTGCGGTGGCCACTTCCGTTTGGAATCACAAACACCGGAAGGCGAAGCACTGCGCGACGACGAGCATTTCGCATTTGTTGGCGCCTGGGAGTTTAAAGGTGAAAACCAACCGGAAACCCTGCACAAGGAAGCACTGGATTTTGAATATGTTCATTTAACACAAAGAAACTATAAATAAGAAAAGAGTCAAGAGACAAGAATCAAGAGTCAAGATAAAAATTGACTACTGGTCCTGGCTCTTGATTCTTGAATCTTGATTCTAATCTTAAAAAGATGAGTAACGGAAATATGAATCTGACGCTTAAAGTATGGCGCCAAAAGAATGCACAAACAGCGGGCAAGTTTGTGACTTACAAGGCAGAAGGTATTTCGCCGGACATGTCGTTCCTGGAGATGCTGGATGTGGTGAATGAAAGCCTGATCCATAAAAGGGATGAGCCTATACATTTTGATCATGATTGTCGAGAAGGTATTTGCGGGATGTGCTCATTGTATATCAATGGCCACCCTCACGGACCAAAAAGGGCCATTACCACCTGTCAGCTGCACATGCGTACATTCCATGATGGCGAAACCATCACCATTGAACCATGGCGTGCTACAGCATTCCCTGTTGTTAAAGATTTAGCTGTCGACCGTTCAGCTTTCGACCGTATACAACAAGCTGGTGGTTATGTATCAGTAAATACCGGTGGTGTGCCTGATGCTAATGAGATCGCCATCCCTAAAGTTATAGCTGACGAGGCATTTAACTCTGCTACCTGTATAGGTTGCGGCGCTTGTGTTGCGGCATGTAAAAATGCTTCGGCAATGTTGTTCGTATCGGCTAAGGTAACCCAATTAGGTTTGTTGCCGCAAGGTCAGCCTGAGCGTTATAGCCGCGTGCAGGCTATGGTTGCGCAAATGGACGAAGAAGGATTTGGTAACTGTACCAACACCCGTGCCTGCGAAGCGGAATGCCCTAAAGAAATTAGCCTTACCAACATAGGCCGCATGAATAATGATTTCTTCAGCGCGAAACTATTCAGGGAAGAGCATGCGCACGAGCACAACGAGTAATATTTAAATACAAATTATATAACAAAGCCCTCGTAGTTAATTATCTATGAGGGCTTTGTCGTTTAATCATTAGGAATCCTTATCTTTATTAGCAGATAAAATTTTCTTTAGATTATATAATTCATTTATATATGAGCGATGAAGAAGAAGCCTTGAAGGCAATAGCAGAAGGCGCGGTTAAAGGGTTATCCGACTCCAAAATTATCAATAACCTTTTAGAGCCTGCATCAGTACAACTGGGCAGGACACTGGGCACACTTACTAAAACAATAAACGTTGCGTTAAGTCCTGTATCAGCAATGGTTTGGGGGTATGAGAAAATATCCACCTGGCTTCTTGAAAGGCTTGAGTATAAACTTAAAGACGTGCCCGTTGAAAATATCGTTTCTCCCAAAGCCCTTATTGTTGGCCCCTCTATTGAAGCAATAAAGTTTTTAGGGGAAGATGAAGAATTAAGAGAAATGTTTGCCCAGCTTATAGCCTCATCTTTAAATATAGATAATATACATTGCGTTCATCCCGGCTTTGTTGAGATATTAAAGAACTTGTCAAGCGAAGATGCTAAAGTTCTAAATTCCATCTATAGAAAAGGATACTGTCCCTTTATACAACTTTCAGCAAAAAATATTAACGACCCCGGCGTTCACGTTCCTATCAAATATTTATTTTCTATTTTATATGAGGAAATTGAAAACCTGCAAAGTGGAGGCCACGTTTCGATAATTAACCTTATCAGACTTGGCTTAATTGAATCACTTGATCTAACTAAAATAGATAAAACAGATTATGACAAGATACGGAATAGTTACGTGTACAATGAAATAATCGATATGGGGGTTAAAGCAAAAAATCCGTATGACGCTGTTGAAGGATTTTATGAATTAACAAGTTTAGGCAAAAGTTTTTGCCAGATGTGTCTCCCTGATTAAAATCTCCGGTTCAAGCCTATTTTAAGTTCTTTCTGTATTCTTTCAATTGATTTTATAATAACTTCCTATACACTAAAAACCCTGATTTATCCGCTATCTTATTATATAACTCCATAGCGGTGTGATTAGTTTCATGTGTGGTCCAGTATACCCGTGGCGAGCCTGCATCTTTGGCCCGATTATACACTTCATTAATAAGTGCCCTGCCTGCTCCTTTGCCGCGTGCTGTTTCGGCGGTAAAAAGATCCTGCAAATAACAGGTTAAGTTAATGGCATTGGTGGTGCGGTGAAAAAGATAATGTGTTAACCCGATCAATTTACCATCACTTTCAGCAACCAGCGCGTACATGGGTTCAGCCGGATCAAAGAAGCGGGCCCAGGTAGTGCTGGTGATCTCAGGATCAAGGGCGGTTTCACCTGAGCGGCCGTAGAAAGCGTTGTAGCCATCCCATAAGGGGAGCCATTGAGTATAATCAGCAAGAGTTATTGGGCGGATGATGAGGATGGTTGACATATTATGGTTATTTATTTAACAAACGTAAATGAATAATTTTAATTAGAGGTGTAATTAAATCCAAATTGTCATTGCGAGGAGGAACGACGCGGCAACCTCGTCGCCTGCATATTGAACGTGACGAGGTTGCCGCTCCGCTATTCAGTGGATCGCAATGACATGATGGAGATTTCAATGTGATTCGTGTTAGGGATTGAAACGGATACCGGCCTTGTGCCTAATGCCTGTGCAGTATGAGTGTAAAGCCCGGCCCGCAGGGAAACACCCAAATAACAGCCCTTGTCATTTCGAACGATAGAGAGAAACTATCTCTTGAGCAGGATAGTGACTGGCCCCGGTGAGCGAAAAATCTTCTGCTTCGGGCAGGACGAATATTCAAGACCGTAGGGCATAGCGTAAATAAGCATCTGAAGAAGATTTCTCCTCGTACCTCGTTCGAAATGACAATTGGATACTTTATCTTTAACTCAATTTTAACTTGATTCTTATTGATAATATTCAAAATGAAAAACAGATCCATTTTCCTGCTAATTCTGCTAATTTCGGGCATGGCAGCACAGGCACAAAATTTATTAACCCCCGAACTGCTTTGGAAACTGGGCAGGGTAAGCGGAAAAGGCATATCTAAAGACGGCAAATATGTGGTTTTTAGTGTAGGCACGCCTGATGTTGCCGCGAATAAAATAAATAGTAAAAATTATAAAATAGCGCTTACCGGCGGCCCTGCTATACCGCTTATTAATGTGGATGAAGTGTTGGCGGATACCAAAATATCGCCTGATGGCAAATATAAGATCAGCAGTAAGGATGTTAAGGTAAAGAAGGTTGCAGGCAGCGATTTTTACCCCGACCTTACAAAAAGCAATGTACTGATCTATGACAGCCTGAACTATCGCCATTGGGATACCTGGGAAGACGGCAAATTTGGCCACGTAATGCTTACCCCCATTGTTAACGGTAAACCCGGCAAGGCAAAGGACCTGATGCCCGGCGAGCCGTATGATTGTCCGCTGAAACCGGATGGCGGCGAGGAGGATTATGTGTGGAGCAGTGATAGCAAACATGTAGTATATGCTTGTAAAAAGAAATTTGGTACGGCATATGCCATTAGTACCAATACTGATATTTATTCGTACAATATTACTACCGGTGTAACCACCAATTTAACGGCGGATAACCCCGGCTATGACCTGCAGCCTACCTTTAACAAACAAGGGCAAATGGCGTGGCTGCAAATGAAACGCGATGGCTATGAAAGCGATAAGCAGGATCTGGTTGCTACCACCGGCGATTTTAAATTAAACCTTACCGGCAACCGTGATGATATACATGTATCGGGCTATAAATGGGCCGAGGATGGCCGCAGCTTATTTTTTACAGCGGCTGTGAACGGCACATCGCAGTTATTTAACGTCACCTATCCGGGATTAACAAAAATGTTGCCGGTAGTAACGCAGGTTACCAATGGCGATTTTGATATAAACGATATTGTTGGGCAAAAAGGCAACACACTGGTAGTTACCCGTGCCGATTATAACCATGCTAACGAGCTTTACACAGTTGATGTTACCAATGGCTTTATGAAACAACTGAGCCATGTAAACGATGCCATTTACGGCAGCATCGGCATGTGTAAAACCGAACGCCGCTCAGTAAAAACGGTTGATGGAAAAGATATGCTGGTTTGGGTGGTTTATCCACCGAAATTTGATCCGGCTAAGAAATATCCGGCATTATTATTTTGCGAGGGAGGCCCGCAGAGTGCTTTAACGCAGTTCTACTCTTTCAGGTGGAATATACAGCTGATGGCTTCAAAAGGTTACATTGTGGTATTGCCAAACCGTCGCGGTATGCCGGGGCATGGTACGGCATGGAACGAGGAGATCAGCAAGGATCACGGCGGTTTAGCCATGCAGGATTACCTGAGCGCAACTGACGATATGCTTAAAGAGCCGTTTGTTGATAAAACACGTTTCGGCTGCGTGGGCGCCAGCTATGGTGGCTACTCGGTTTATATGCTGGCCGGGATGCATAAAAAACGCTTTAAAACCTTTATAGCACACGATGGTATTTTTGATTTCCGCAGCATGTACGGCACTACCGAAGAAATGTGGTTCCCGAATTGGGATTACGGCGGCCCATATTGGGACAAGGATAATGCCGCGGCACAAAAATCGTACAGGGAATTTTCACCAAGCAATTTTGTAGCTAACTGGGATACACCTATCCTTATCTTCCACGGCGAAAAGGACTTCCGCGTACCGTTAGAGCAGGGTTTACAGGCTTTTCAGGCAGCGCAATTACAGGGCATAAAAAGCAAGCTGGTAGTTATGCAGGATGAGAACCACTGGGTACTGCACCCGCAAAACGCGCTGGTATGGCAGTACGAGTTCTTTAAGTGGCTGGATGAAACGTTATAGTTAATTGGCAGTTGGTGGGTTGCAGTAATTACAGTTGTTGCAAAGTAATTTGGGCGTTCCCGCTGATTAGGGAGCGTGCTATCCGCTCTTATCACTAAAGCGGCCTATTCAATAAAAATAACAATAGGTAATTAGAAGCCTTGGTTTTTAAACTAAGGCTTCTTTAGCCGTTGATTATAGTCTACCGCTTCCTGTTACCACCTTGTCGCCTGTTATTACCTCCGCCACCGCCGCCACGTGGTTTATGCGGGGCTTGTTTTATCAGCGTAGGATCACCCAATACTTCAGGTAAAGGTATACGACGGATCTGCTTGTCAATCATATCCTCAATATTCTTCAGTTTGCGCTGGTCACGGTCGTTTACAAAGGTGATGGCGGTGCCAGTAGTTTCGGCACGCGCGGTACGGCCTATACGGTGGATATAATCTTCCGGATCGGATGGCGCATCGTAGTTGATCACCAGGTCGATACCCTCTACATCAATCCCTCTTGAAAGCGCATCGGTACCGATGATAACCGGCAACAGCTTATTCTTGAATTTTAAAAGGATCTCTTCACGTTCGTTTTGTTCCAGGTCGGAGTGGAAGGCGTTAACTTTTATATGTACAGCTTTTAATTGCTTATAAACTTCTTTTACCTTATCCTTAGTTGATGCGAATATGATGGCGCTAACATAGCCGCCTTCTTTTAAAAGCAACTGTATCAAAGGTGTTTTTTGATGATCATTCACTAAATACACCTGTTGATCAATTCCTACTGCTGGCTGTGATATGGCTATGTTTATCTGCTGCGGGTTATGCAATACAGTCTTTGCCATATTACGGATCCGCCCTGGCATAGTTGCCGAAAACAACAGGGTTTGCCTGTGCTTGGGCAGATAGCTTACAATGCGCATTATATCATCAGAGAAACCCATATCCAGCATACGGTCAGCTTCATCCAGTATTAAATATTTAATATGGTTTAGCTTTAACACGCCCGATGTTAAGTGGGCGATCAGTCGGCCCGGCGTAGCTATAATAATGTTCACATTATTCTGTATACCACGGCGTTGCTGCTCATAAACTATACCATCGCCACCGCCAAAAACAGCTATAGAGCTGATGCCGGTAAAGTAGGCGAGCCCTTCAACCTGCTGATCAATCTGCTGGGCAAGTTCGCGGGTTGGGGTTAGTATAAGGGTGCTGGTTTTTTCTTCGTGATTATTGCTGATCATGTTTAAAACAGGCAATAAAAATGCGCCTGTTTTTCCGGTGCCTGTTTGTGCGCAGGCTATAAGGTCGTCGCCCTTTAAAATAGCCGGGATAGCCATTTCCTGTATGGGAGTTGGGGTGGTGTAACCCATGCTCAGTACGCCTTCTAATAAATGCTCGTTAAAATTAAAATCCTGAAATGTCACTGTCTTTTTTAGGTGAGGTAGGCAAGATAGGAAAAATTGTTGGGTTGATGGTAATAGGTGGGAGTTAAGTTGTTGTAATGTGGTGATTTATAACACTGTGCTTATATGTTAAGTCGCTTGGTATCGCTCATAGCCGCTAAGACAAAAGAAATAGGCCTCCGCGGCTATGAGCGGCTTCACAAGACAAGTCTACGATAAGCATATTCGCTCTGTACAGTCGGGGATTGCTTCATTCTTCGCAATGACGCCAAGTGAGAAGATTCACAAATCACATCAATTCCCAAACGTTGGGCAGCCACAACCTTTAAATATACCGCATGATGACAGGCCTATTAAAAGCACGATGAGTAGTAAAAATATGATCTTATTTTTTGACATGATTATTAATAGCCGCTGCTGTAACTAAAACACTATACATCCCCATTAAAATACCAGTGGTATCGGCAAAAAGGTCGTCCCAACTGCCATCCCGCCAGGTAAATACATATGCTTGTAATAGCTCAATCCCGCCGCCAAACAGTATGGAGGCTACTACAATAAGTAATGCGTATTTAAACGGTAAAAAGGGGTAATTATGTTGCTTTATAATAGCATTACTTAAAAAAACAACAAACACAAAGAAAAAACCGCAATGTACCAGCTTGTCAAAACCCGGGAAGAATATGGATGACTCCGATATCCTCCCCATTTTTATGGAGCACATTAATAAAACAAATAAGGCCCACAATATAGTGAGCCCATAATATTTGAAAATGCGATTCATTTATTCGCCTATGATTGCTTTGTATTCATCGGCAGATAAAAGGCCATCAACATCGGCAACGTTTTGCAGGCTAATCTTCACCATCCAGCCATCACCGTAAGGATCGCTGTTAACCAGCTCAGGCTGACTATCCAGCTTAGGGTTAACCTCGCTGATAGTGCCGGTAACAGGCATAAAAAGGTCTGATACTGTTTTCACAGCCTCAACTGTACCAAAAACTTCTTCTTTGGCAACTTCTTTTCCTACTGAAGGAATATCAATATAAACGATATCGCCCAGTTCGCGCTGTGCAAATTCGGTTACGCCTATATAAGCGTTGTTGCCTTCAACTTTTACCCACTCGTGGTCTTTTGTGTATTTTAATGCTGCTGGGAAATCCATATCGTTTATTTTATGCGGTCAAAAATAATAAAACTTAATTGAACAGAATAATTTAAGCTATATTATGGCTCAATTAATTAATAAAAACCTAATACAGTTTAAGCTGTTAATTATTAACCAAATATTGATCTAAAAATGAAAGGTGTACGGACAATAATCGTTGTTTTATTTACCGTCTGCGCATTGCAGGCTTGTAATCATGCTGCAAAAAATTATAATTCAACAAGTCCGGATAGCCCTAAGGTAGAAGAAGATACTTCAGATGATGACGATGCCTCATCTGATACTTCAACAACATTAAACCTGGCGGTTGATAAGGAGGATTCGCAATTTGCGGTTGACGCAGTTAATAAATGCGTGGCCGAAATTACGCTGGGTAAACTAGCCATACAAAAAGGCAAAAGTAAAATGGTTAAAAATTTTGGTACCATGATGGTGAAAGACCATGGCAAGGCCAATGATAAACTTATGGCACTTATAAAGGCAAAAAAAATAGCTTTACCATCAACTCCCGATACTTTGCAGCAGAAAATGATCCAAGACCTGTCACAAAAATCAGGTAACGATTTTGATAAGGCTTATATTAAAGCTATGATTGAGGATCACCAGGGCGATGTTACGATTTTTACTGAGAAGACTAAAAAATTACAGGATCCTGATCTGAAAGCTTTTGCCATTAAAACACTGCCGGTTCTGCAAAAACATTTAGATGCCATAAATGCCATACATGATAGTATGGGCGATAATTAATAGCTGCTAAATTGTTTATTTAAGCTAAAAGACAGCTATTTTTACCGCTGTAATAAAGCATCCACCTAATAAAATAGAGAGAACATAATGTCAAAACCTATAGTAACCGGTATACTGGCCTACGGCATGTCGGGCCGTGTGTTTCACGCGCCGTTTGTGGCTACCAATCCTAATTTTAAATTTAAGGCTGTTGTTGAACGCCACGAAAAGAAAGCCGCGCAGCGCTACCCGGATGTTATCAGCTACAACTCTATTGATGAACTGATAAACGATGATGAAATTGAGCTGGTAATAGTAAATACCCCCAACTTTATGCACTTTGATAATGCTAAGCAGGCATTATTGGCAGGTAAGCATGTGCTGATTGAAAAACCAGCTGCTGCTACCAGCGCTGAAGTGAAAGAGCTGTTTGACCTGGGCCGGAAAGTTGACCGTAAGGTACTGATCTACCATAACCGCAGGTGGGATAGCGGGTTTGTCTCCGTACGGGAGGTAATTGAAAGCGGCAGGCTGGGTGAGCTGATTGAAGTGCAGTTCAGGATGGACAGGTATAAAGCTGCCATAGGCCCTAAACAGTTTAAGGAGAAAAAGGAAATGCCAGCTAATGGCATTGTGTACGATCTTGGCTCGCATTTGGTTGATAACGCGATCAGTTTGTTTGGTAAGCCATTATCTTTTGATAAAGTTACAGCTACGCATCGCGAAGGATCGGAGGTGGCGGATTATTGCAGTTTCCGGATGTCGTACCCAAATCAGCTGAATGTTTATTTAACGGCAAGTTTACTGAGCTTGGAACCCCTTGCTGGTTTTATAGTGATAGGAACATTAGGTACCTATATAAAGAATCGTAGCGATGTGCAGGAAGACCAGTTAGTTGCAGGTATGCTGCCAACAGATCCCGGTTATGGTGTTGAGCCCGAATGCAGCGAAGGTAAGCTGGTAACTATTGGTATTGATAATGAGAAGATTGTAGAGTGGATGCCATCGCACAAAGGGGATTACACGCTTTTATTTAACGATGTGTATCATACAATCCGCAATAATGCGTTATTCCCGGTAACGGAGGAGCAGGTTGCCTGGCAATTGGAGTTGCTTGAAAAATAAAAATATCGTAACTATGCCTTGTTCGATCAGATAATATATAATGCATTACCTCAGCACCATGAAAAGAATACTCGTTTTTTTAAGTTTAATTATAGCGGCAGGCTGCACTCAGGCACAAACTACACCAGCCAAGCCAAATATTGATAATGTACCAACGTTTAAATTATTAAGTCAGGATAGCATATACATCACCAACGCCAACCTGAAAAAAGGCAAAGGCTTAGTGATCATTTATTTTTCGCCGGATTGCAGCCACTGCCAGCACATGATGACGGAGCTTAAGCCCGACATGAAGAAATTCTCGAATGTAAACGTGGTGATGGCAACTTTCATCCAAGCCAATATGCTTAAAATGCTGCGCGATTTCCGCAGAGATTATAAGCTGGATGATTACCCTAACTTTTTAACCGGAACCGAATTTCCTAACTACATTTTGCAACGCTACTACCAGGTAGCAACCACACCATACATAGCTGTATACGACAAAAAAGGCAAACTGGTAAAAGCTTATGATAAAGCACCAAAAGTTGCTGAGTTGTTAGAAACAGTTAAGAAGATATAGTTCTCGGCTGTTTTTCCTGATTCTTATATCTTGGCTCTTGATTCTTATTATTGCTGTTGCTGTTGCTGTTGCTGCTGTTGAATCATCTCCATATAACGCTGGTAACTATTTTTTGATACCTCAGTTACATGGCTGGCAGTGGTTACTTCAATAACCTGTTTCTCATTACCATAATAAGTGTCTTCTTCGTCAACCGTAACGGCAACTTCCAGTTTGTGGTGAGCCGAACCTTTGTACACACCTTTTACGGGTGAGCAATCAGAGAAATTGCGGCCAACAGCCAAGCGAACATGTGTTTCATTGGCTATGCAATTATTGGTTGGGTCGAGGCCGAGCCAGCCATAATCAGGGATATACGCTTCGGCCCAGGCATGAGTTGCACCTTCGCCGCGCATACCGTTTTGCCCGGTACAAATGTACCCGCTTACATAGCGCGATGGGATGTTGATGATCCGCAGCATCTCCATTAAAATATGGGCAAAATCCTGGCATACACCGGCCCTTATTTTCCATATTTCATCCAGGGTGGTATCAACCGTAGTTACACCTTTTATGTATTCAAAGTTATCATACACATATTGGCAAAAGCGCAGGGCCACCTGGTAGGGGGTATCGTCCTTTGCTTTTTCTGCCTCAACAACGGCTTTTAACTCTGATAGGCCTTCAAAATATTCCTGTTTCAGAAAGTCGATGTATGGCACAATATTTTGCAGGCGTTTCAGGTCTTCCCATTGGTGCGAGGGGAAGATATCATTAACGGGAAGTAGCTTATGACGTGTGTTAACCAGTATTTTTGAGCTGATCATCATTACCATGTGCGGCTCAATATAGGTAAAGCTGCCCACCTCATTGCCATAATAATCAATATGTTTGTCAACCGCCGGGTTGCCGGTTATGGTTACTTCCTGCTTCAGCACATCCTGATACTCATCCTGTATGGGGAATAATATGATCTGGTTGGCGCTGTCGCGTACCGGGCTGTCATAAATATATTTGGTGATGTGTTTTATCTCTATCTCTGGCATAACGTTTTCAATTTATTGATCTGGCGATTTGAAAATTTTAAGATTCATTTCGCTGGTGGTTAAAGGTTTGGATGCGTGATATGTTTCACATTAATTTTCAAATCCTCAAATCACCAAGTTTTCAAATCAGGAATGAGCAAAATAATATTCATTTAATTTGTTGCCGATACCGTAAAGCTCGCTGCGGATCTGGGTAAGGAAAGTGTGTAAGCCTTCCTCGCGGATACTTTTAACCGAGCTGTATTTGATCCGGCTCTGCAGCCTGCCTATCTGGAACGACATTTCGCGGAAATCATCTACATTACTATCGTTCTTCAACCGTTCAAAATACCGGTGGATATTGTTTACCGAATAGATAACCGAGCGCGGAAAATCATTATTTAAAACCACCTGCTCCAATATATTTTCCGCTTCAAAGCCTTCGCGGTAGGTTTTAAGGTAGAGTTCATAGCCGCCCAATGAGAGCAGTAAATGCTTCCAGTAAGTGGTATCGGTTAGCAAATCGGGGTTATCATCTATCGAACCAAATTTGGTATCCAATATATCCACCGACTGTATAGCGCGCTCCAAATACTTGCCGATATTCATAAAACTGCGGCCCTCGCCACGCTCCATGGTAATTTCAACAGTGCCATAATACAGCATCACCTGTTTTATCAGGACATCTAATATGCCTATCGGGTCCTCGCGCTGTAGTGCCTTTTCGAGCCTTGTGTCTTTTACGGTATGGTAATACTCATTCAGGCACTGCCACAGGTCTTTGGTGATATGTTCCTGTACCCCGCGGGCGTTTTCGCGTGCCAGGGTAATAATATTTAATACGGAGTTACTGTTGGTTTTACCCGTAACCATATATTTTAATACCGCGCGACTGTCATTATCCAGCCTCGTACTTGCATCATCTTCCAAACCCGCGAATATCCGGATCACCGGTTCCCAGGTAAACTCCTGTACCGTATCCTGCGATGAAGCATAGTTTATTTTGAGCATCCGCAGCATACCATCGCTGCGCTCAATATAACGGCTTAACCAATAAAAACTTGCTGCTACCCTGCTTAACATCTGTTATAGTTTATTAATATTTGTCATTGCGAGCGATAGCGCGGCAATCTCGTCGCTTGTATATCGAACGCGACGAGTTTGCTTCGTCGTTCCTCCTCGCAATGACATGGAGTTTATAATTAAAATTAACTCTACGCCAGTACCCACGTATCCTTACTGCCACCACCTTGCGAACTATTCACTACCAGCGATCCTTCTTTAAGGGCTACACGTGTTAAACCGCCCGGTACTATTTCAATACCATCCGGTCCGTATAGGGCGTATGGTCTTAGGTCGATGCGGCGCGGTTGTAACGCCCCCTGCATATAACATGGTGCTGCCGATAAACTAATAGTTGGCTGCGCGATAAAATTGCGGGGATCTTTTAGTACTTCAATTTTGTAATCCTCAATTTCCTGTTCTGTTGCCGCGTGGCCCATTAGCATGCCATAGCCGCCGCTGCCATTGGTTTTCTTGATCACCATTTTGTTGATGTTTTTGAAAACATGCTCCCGCTCATCGCGGTTGCCCAGCTGCATGGTTGGTACGTTTTTAAGGATAGGCTCTTCGTTCAGGTAATATTTTATCATATCTGGCACGTAGGTGTAAACCGCCTTGTCATCGGCAACGCCATTACCTATCGCGTTTACAATGGCTACGTTGCCTTTGCGATAAGCGCCCATTATGCCCGCCACACCCAGCATACTGCCGGGGTTAAACACCAGCGGATCGAGGTAATCATCATCAACACGGCGATAGATAACATCAACCTGCTGTAAGCCGGTGGTGGTTTTCATAAATACCTTGTGGTTATGCACCACTAAATCGCGCCCTTCAACCAGCTCAACACCCATTAAACGGGCCAGTGTGGTATGCTCAAAATAAGCCGAATTATATATCCCCGGACTCAGCAGTACTATAGTAGGATTAGTTATTTGCCTTGGCGATAATGCCAGTAGGTTTTTATATAATATAGTTGGATACTCGGTAACGCTGCGTACCCCGCATTGCGGCAGCAGGTCGGGGAATAAACGCTTGGTGATCTCGCGGTTCTCCAGCATATAGCTTACGCCTGATGGTGTGCGCAGGTTATCTTCCAATACATAAAATGTACCGTCGTGATCGCGGATCAGGTCGATACCAGAGATATGTATATAGATATCATAAGGCACTTGCAACTGGTGCATTTCCCGCAAAAAATGCGGGCACGAGTAAATAATATCAATAGGTACTATGCCATCCTTTACAATGAACTGGTTGTTGTAAATATCTTTCAGGAAAAGATTCAGTGCCGTTAAACGCTGCTTAATTCCCTTCTCTACAAAGGTCCACTCGCTGGCGGTGATGATACGGGGGATAATATCAAACGGGAAGATCTTTTCAATGCCTTCGCCGCTATTGTAAACCGTAAAAGTTATACCCTGGCTCATAAAAAGCCTCTTGGCCAGTTCCTCTTTCTTGTTCAGATCATCGGCAGATTCTCTTGAAATATATTCAATAACCTTACGATAATGATCCCTTATTTGAGAATCTTCGCCATACATTTCGTCCCAAACGCCATTAATTGGGGAATATTTATCAAAATAAGCTGATTCCTGCATACAAAATTACCCTTTAAACTAAAAATGTGTTAACCAGTTATTTTAAAGAAGGTAATTTATGAAGTGTTTTTGATAATACAGCTATATTTTTTTAATTTTTTTTGAAATAAAGTGATGTTATTATGAAAATAGTTTATAAAATGTGGTTTATTAATCAATAATTTATAAAAAATGCCTCAAGTTTTCAAATCGACATTCGCCGAATCTGAAAACTTGAGGCATAATATGATAAATCAACCCGGTAACGTTACCGCTTTAAAATCCCGCTGAATTTGCTTTCATAATCATTCAACTGTGCAAGTAACTGGGTGTTTAATTTAGGCTGATTATTGTCTTTCGCCACATTTGCCATTTTGTTTAAAAAATACAGGCTGTTTTGTACATCGTTATAGCTTACCTGTGCTGTATTATTTTGCAGCAGGTAATAATTATAATTAAGCTGATCGGTAACATACCCATCCACACTATTTATTAAACGGTTGCCCAAGGCAATATCGTTCAACTTAAACGAGGTATCGGCAATGGATACTTTGCCTTGCGCGGCTGAATAATTAGGGTTGATGTCCGGTGCTACGCTATCAAACTTATGGATGGTTTTAAGCGCAAGGTCGCTATGGCCATCTTTCATCAGGCCAACAGCCAGGTCGGCAAAGGAGTTAACCAACTGTGGGAAAAATACCTGTGTCGACTGCTGATCGAGATATTTAGCCGTTTTATAATTGCCCCATTTAAACTTGGTCATCATGTTGGTATACATTACCAGGCTGTTTGTTTTTGATTGCTGGTCGCGAACAGATGGATCTGGTTTCAGCGGCATCAAATGATAAACAAAGCCTTCCTTATATAGGTAAGCATCTAAACCAAACAGGTTTTCCTCGCCGATTGAGGTGGTAAAGCAAATAGGCCTTTTCCAGTTGTTATGAGCCATGATATCCAGTATAGCCAGTTTCTCTTTGGTAACATAATTACCGCGGTACTGCCATTTAACGGTATCGGCAATCATATTTTGCTGCGCTGTGGGTACTACGCTGTTTTGGATCACATCAGCTGCATTTACGGTAAGCTTCAGGTTTTTGGTGGGCAGATAATTGGAGCTGCTGCCATCCTGGTATTCCACTTGTGTACGTTTATCATCCGATGTTAAAAAATCAAATACATCTTTTACCTCCACAAAGCCCGGAATTTTAGCATCGTTATATGGCAGCATATCACGCACACCTGCTTTGTACTTATCGTAAGGCATGGTGATCGGCAATGCATCAGCCTCATTAATTTTGCGCTGCATCTGTTTTATCGACCAATCGCCGCTCAACAGACTCAAATTAACAATGCGCACATCGGGCCTAATGTTCATTACTTCCTGATCGGCCCATAACGAGTAGGTGTCATTATCGCCAAAATCAAACAAAATAGCATTTTTAGGGCAGCTCATCAGGTAATCATAAGCCATATCATGCGCGGTAAGTTTGGTTGATCGATCATGATCTTTCCATTCTTTACTGGCCAATAATACAGGGCCAACCAACAGGCATATCGCTGTAGCGCCAATGGTGGCATATTTCAAGCTCATTCTTTTTTGGGCGAAGTTTGCTAACGCGATAACTCCCAAACCTATCCAAATGGCAAAAGCATAAAATGAGCCTACGTAAGAATAATCTCGCTCGCGGGGTTGCACGCCTGCCTGGTTTACATATAATACAATAGCCAGCCCTGTAAAGAAGAACAGCAGCGCGATGATGAGCGCGTCCCTTTTACTGCGTTTAATGTGGTAAGCCATGCCCAGCAAACCTAATATTAATGGCAGGGCATAAAGCGGCGTGTAAGTAGTGCCGTGTAATATGTACTGTGGCAGGTTTTTAGCATTATCAAAAATACCGGTGGTCCAGTTGCCGCCAACGCCATTCATATTGGTTTGTCCCTCTATATCATCATCGCTGTATCGCCCGGCGAAGTTCCACATAAAGTAGCGCCAGTACATCTGGTACATCTGCCAGCTGAACATAAACTTCATGTTATCGCCAAAAGTAGGTGCTTGTCCATCGCCCAGTTGTAGCCATTCCTTGTAGAACTGAGAGTCCTGCTCAAAACCTTCGCTGCCTTGTGTAGTCCACATGCGGGGCAGGAGGGTATTATGATCGTATATATAATTCTGTTGTTTGCCAATCACCTCGTAATTAGTTTTGCCTTTGCGATAAAGGTTACCGCCTTCTTTTTCATCAATTACCTTGGCATCAAACAATGGCCCGTATAATAGAGGTGTTTCGCCGTATTGTATGCGGTTTAAATAGCCATATAAAGTAAAGGCATCACTGGGGTGGGCGTTATTAAGGTTAGTACCAGCCGTAGCCCTGATAGGTATATATACAAACGAACTATAACCGAAATAAATAAATGCCACGCATAAAAATGCCAGGTTAAGCATCGGTTTTTTGTTGCGGATGCTGTACCAGATACCGAAGGCCAGCAAGCCCATAAGTATTACCAGGAAGAATATAGCCCCGCTGCCAAAACCAAAACCCAAAGTGTTCACAAAAAACAGGTCCAAATTAGCAGCAGCTGCAACCGTATACCCCCTGATGCCATATTGCACCAGTGCCAGTATACCTATGCTGATCAGGAACGCCACAATCCCCGTTTTCAGGTTGATGTTTTTATACCTGCGGAAATAATACACCAGCACCAATGCAGGTATGGTTAATAAATTAAGCAGGTGTATGCCTATAGATAAGCCCATTACATAGGCTATAAATATGATCCATTTATCAGCACCGGGTTCATCGGCATGGGCCTCCCATTTTAATATCGCCCAAAAAACTAATGCGGTACATAACGATGACCATGCGAATACGATATACTCCACCGCCGAGAACCAGAAGGTATCGGTATAAGTAAAAGCCAGTGCGCCAACAAGCCCTGCACTCATGATCAGCCCGGTACGGGTATCGTCCAGCGTTTTATTACCGGCTGTTATCATCTTTTTAGCCATAGCGGTAATGGTCCAGAACAGGAACATGATAGTTGCCCCGCTGGCCAGCGCCGAACCCATATTGGCGAAGTAGGGCACTTTATTCCTGTCGCCGAATGAGAGCAGCGAGAAAGCTTTACCCAGCATGGCGAACAGCGGGTAGCCCGGCTGGTGCGATACCTGCAGGCGGTAGGCACAGGCAATAAACTCGCCGCAATCCCAAAAGCTAACAGAGCGTTCGAGGGTTAAAATGTAGGTTGCTGAAGCTATTATAAAGCAGAGCCAGCCTAAAAGGTTGTTTATCTTATTGTATTTCATAACGGAAGGAGTAAGGTTTTTACCATATTTTGTTGGTTAAATTTCAGGCTAATATTTTGTAAATGACTGATGCTTAACATCTTTTAACAATCGTTAACATTTGTGTTTAATACGTACTTTTTGCGTTAACTAATTGATAATCTTTTGCTAAACCGTTTATAAATGCTTGATTAAGGCATATTTTGCTTTCTGACATTGTAATTTATTTGTTAATTAACGTTAAATGGTTTGTATACCTAAAAAGTTAGTTATACTTTAGGCTCACTAAAACCTAACAATGAAACTTACCATTATCCTAACCTTGGTTTGCTTAAGTTCATTATCATTATTTGCACAAAACTCCTACTCAGTTAAGGGAGCAATTACTGATACTGTAGAAAAAGTTAAACTCGTAAACACCACAGTAGCGGTATTAAATGCCAAAGATTCCATACTTCGCAAATTTGTATGGACGGGTAAAGAGGGCAGTTTTGCCATTAATGACCTGCCTAAAGGAAAATTCATCCTGATGGTCACTTATCCCGGATACGCGGATTATGTGGACAATTTTTCACTCGATTCACTGCACAAATCAGTTGATTTCGGCAGTCTGAACATGATCCTTAAATCACGCCTGCTTCAGGGCGTTATTATTAAAGGACAGGTAACTGCCATAAAAATAAAAGGCGATACTACAGAGTACAATGCCAAAGCCTATAAAATAAATCCGAATGATAAGGTGGAGGATCTTTTACGACAGCTGCCAGGTATTGAGGTTGATAAGGATGGCAAAATTACCGCCCAGGGCCAAACGGTGAGCAAAGTTTTGGTCGATGGGGAAGAATTCTTCGGCGATGACCCTACCTTGGTAACTAAAAATATCCGTGCCGATATGGTTGATAAGGTACAGCTCTACGATAAAAAAAGCGACCAGGCTACTTTTACAGGTATTGATGATGGCCAGAAGACTAAAACAATAAACGTTGTATTAAAACAGGATAAAAAGAACGGCTACTTTGGTAAAATTGATGCAGGCGATGGTACCGATGGCTATTACGATGAACAGGCTTTGTTTAATAAGTTCACGGCTAAAACTAAAGTTTCGCTGTATGGTACGTTAAGTAATACGGGCAAAACCGGCCTCGGCTGGCAGGATGCCGGTAAAGCAGGCACATCAAATCTGCAAACTGACGATAACGGCGGCATATATATAAATAATAGCGGAAGCGACGAACTGGATTCTTTCAACGGGCAATATAATGGGCAAGGGATACCGGTTGCACGTACAGGCGGTGTGCATTACGATGGTAAATGGGATGCCGATAAGCAATCCATTAATGCTAACTATAAAATTGGTTCTATCGGGATTGATGAAAAGGATAGTACGTTGAGCCAAAATAATCTACCCGGTAGTATCATCAATACAACCAGTGATCAAACATCGCATAAATACCTGTTCAGGCAAAAAGGCGACCTTGATTATATCGTTAAGCTGGATACTATGCAAACATTAAAAATTGATGTTGATGGTACAGATAAACACTCCAATGTGCTGGAAGATTTCTCAACTATCAGCAAAAGAAATATGGATACGCTGCTGAACCGCAATAACCGCAACGTAACCAATGATGTTTACACCAAAATATTCGACGCGAGCGCTTTCTACACCAAAAAGTTTAAAAAGAAAGGGCGTACCTTATCATGGCTTGTTAGTGAATCTATCAACAACAGCAATTCAAAAGGGTACCTCAAATCCACTACCGATTTCTTTAACGGCACAGGAGGATTGGATAGCTCGCAACGCATTAACCAATATAAAACTACCAATATTAAAAGTTCGGTGCTTAATTCAAACATAACTTATACCGAGCCGCTCTCGAAAAGATTTGCTTTGGTACTGAACTATGGTTTGAATGTAAGTAACGGCGAGTCGGATAGGGTGTCGTATGATTCAACAGCCGTTGGCAGGTACGATCATATTGATACTGCGTTAAGTAACGATTATAAGTTAACCCAGCTCTCTAACCAGGTGGGCGCGGTATTTAATTACAAGAAGGATAAAACCATTTTTAACATAGGTACCAAGGTTGCCGATGTAAGTTACCGCCAAAGCGAGGCCTTTAGCGGTGATATATTTAAACGCCATTTTATCAACTGGTCGCCGCAGGCAAATTACCAGTATAAATTCTCGCAGCAGCAATCCATCAGCATTAATTATAATGGTACCACCACGCAGCCAACCATTGATCAGATCCAGCCGGTAATAAACAATAGTGATCCGCTTAATCTTACCATTGGTAACCCTAACCTTAAACCGTCTTTCAGCAATAACATCAATTTTAACTATAACTCTTATAAAGTTATATCGGGCCAGAATTTATATGCTTACGGAGGTTTGCAATTTACTGACGACCCAATAGTAAGCAATACGGCGACAGATAATACAGGCAGATCAGTGTTCCAATCGGTAAACCTGCCGGGAAAAACACCTTACAATTTTTATTTCGGTGCTTATTTTGGCCAAAAGATAAAGGGTGATTATAGTGTAGGTTTCGAGCCTAATATCAATGGTAATACCTCCTATAATTATACCAATGATGCGTTAAACACTACCGACTCCTACACCTATGCCGGTCGTTTAACATTGTCAAAGTATGTGGCTAAAAAATATAATTTCTACATAGGGTTTGGCCCGACTTATACTATTCAGAAATCATCCTTACAACCATTAATAAACAATAACGGTTTAGGTTACACAGGTAACATTTATCTGAACTTTTACCTGCCGGGAAAATTCCAGATCACATCAAACTCCGACTATCAATATAACCCTAAAACAGCATCATTTAACGAATCTCTTTCTAAATACATCCTGAACGCGTCGATCATAAAATCGTTCTTTAAGGAGGATAATCTTAAACTCTCCATTAGTGGCAATGACCTGCTGAACCAGAATGTAGGTTTCACCCGTAATGCTTACGGTAATACCATTACCCAGGATAGTTATACTACCATTAAAAGATATTTTATGTTCTCCGTTATATGGGATTTTAACAAGTTTGGCACCACAAAATCAGCAAAATAATAGCCATGAAAAAGATACTGTTTACACTTACCTGTTTATTATTCAGCACCGGCTTATTGCTTGCGCAAAACGTGCGTTTCCCATCATCAGGTACTATTGAGTTTAATAAAACCGTGAATATTTACGGACTTATTAACAAGCAAATGAACAAGAATAATGAGGATTTTTGGGTGCAGATAATGGATTCCTACAAAAAGAATCACCCCCAGTTTAAGGTGTTTAAAAGCATCCTTACCTTCTCGGGTGATAAAACATTATATACTCCACAAGAAGATCCGGATCCTACCAATAATTTCTTCGATCTGCCAATGGCCGATCAGAATAATATTGTTTATACCGATCTTACCGCAGGGCAAAGCACTATTCAGAAGCAGATCTTCGAGGAGGTTTTCCTGATAAAAGATACCACCCGCAAGATTCACTGGAAAATAACCGATGAAACCCGCGAGATAGCAGGCTATCCATGCCGTCGGGCCAATGCCATAGTAATGGATTCTATTTACGTGGTAGCCTTTTATACCGATAAGATTCACGTTTCGGGCGGCCCCGAAACCTTTACAGGCTTGCCGGGCATGATCCTCGGTGTAGCCCTGCCCCACGAGAACGTAACCTGGTTTGCTACTAAAGTAAATGATATGACGGTTGAGGATAAAGCCTTGGCACCACCTAAGAAAGGTAAGCCGGTTAATAATGAATCGTTGAAAACTACCCTGCAACCGGTCATGAAAAACTGGGGGCAATACAAGCAGATCTATTTAAAAGCGTTTTTACTTTAGGTAAATAACCTATTTATTTCAATCAACTAAAAATCTGAAAGCACACTAATTTGTGGGTTTCAGATTTTGTTTTTAAATTTACGTAATTGATTACGTAATTGATATTGTATTATGGAATTTTATAGTAAAATAGGGAAAATGGCGCTGGGCAGCAGGCTCAGAAGGTTGAGTGAATTGATAACTGAACAGTCGGGGAAAGTATATAGCTACTATGATATTGATATGCAACCTAAATGGTTACCGGTATTTTATGTACTCTCAGCAGGGGAAGAAAAATCAATTACAGAGATAGCGCAGGAGATAGGCCATTCGCACCCATCAGTAAGTACCATTGTAAAGGAAATGATGAAAAAAGGTTTGGTACAGGAGAGCCCCGGTAAAACTGATGGCAGAAAGAATTATATCAAACTAACAGAACAGGGCTTAGCTATAAACGAGCGTATACAGGAGCAATATACCGATGTAAATGCCGCTATTGAAAACGCACTGAATGAAACCCAGTATAATATTTGGAAAGCGATTGAAGAATGGGAGTTTTTATTAGAGCAGAAAGATTTGTTAAAGCGTGTGCAGGACGAACGAAAACTACGTGAGCGTAAAGAGGTAGAAATAGTACCTTATGAACCAAAATATCAGGAGGCGTTTAAACAGCTTAATGTAGATTGGATCAGCCAGTATTTTAAGATGGAGGAAACGGATTATAAATCTCTGGATCATCCGAAGGAATACATTTTAGATAAAGGCGGATATATCCTTATTGCACTATACAAAGGCAAACCCGTTGGCACATGCGCGCTGATAAAAATGAGCGGCCAAACTTTTGAACTGGCTAAAATGGCTGTAGGGGCTGCTGCAAAGGGTAAGGGTATCGGCTGGCTATTAGGCAACGCCGCGATTGAACTGGCAAAACAACATGGTGCAGATAAATTATATCTGGAAAGTAATACGATTTTAAAACCGGCCATCAACTTGTACCACAAATTAGGATTTAAGAAAATTACCGGGGAACCATCGCCTTATGAACGCTGTAACATCCAGATGGAGGTGAATATATAATTAGTATTAAGGTGCATAAATATGTATTTGTTATATATTTAACTTTGGCAAAATATTAATCCACCAATTATACTGGCTGCATGTATCGCAACAACGGGAAACGGATATACTTCATATTGATTTTTTTGCTGCTATCATGCATCGCCGGGGCTACCGAGATAAAAAATATCGGGGTGCCATATGTGCAGAATTACTCAAAGGCACTGTACCAGTCGGGCAACCAAAACTGGTCGATAACCAAGGATGAGCACGGTATTATGTACTTTGGCAATGCCGATGGCCTGTTGTCATACGATGGTAAATACTGGCAAATGCACACCATGCCCAATGGCCTTATTGTTAGGGTGGCTGCTGCTGATGGTAAGGGTAAAATATATGCAGGCGGGTTTGGCGAATTTGGCTATTGGGAAAATAACAGCAAGGGCTTTCTAATCTATCACTCGCTTATACCGCGTGTTCCTAAAAAATATGTGCCTACCGAGGAGATCTGGAAAATATATGTCGATGGCGATCGCGTTTTGTTCCAGTCATTCGGCTCTATTTACATTTATGCCGATGGCAAGATAACGGTAATTAAATCGCCTAACCCGTATTTGTTTTTATACCGTGCGGGCAAGCGTTTTTTTGTGGAGCAGATCGGCTATGGCATATTCGAGCTTAAAAATAATCACCTGGAATATTTACCGGGCAGCAATATTGTAGGCAACAGCGGGGTGTTATCTATACTGCCGTTTCCAAAAGGTGAATATTTAATAGGCACAGCCAAAAACGGCTTATTTATTTATGATGGTAAGCAGGTGCGGCCCTGGGCCAACCAGGCTAACGATTTCCTAAAAACCTATCAGCTTAATAACGGTGTTACTATACGCGGTAAATATTTCGCCTATGGTACCATACTAAATGGGGTAGTTATTATTGATACTGCGGGTAATGTAGTACAGCATATCAATAAATCGAGCGGCTTGCAGAATAATACGGTGCTAAGCTTATATATTGATAATGAAGAAAATCTTTGGGCTGGTTTGGATAATGGTATCGACCGGATCGAACTAAACTCGCCACTGTATTTTTATTTTGATAAGACGGGTAATTTCGGCACGGTATATTCAAGCATCATCTACAATAACAAAATATACCTGGGCACTAACCAGGGTTTGTTTTACAGCGATTGGGTAGCCAACAATAGCAATCACCTTTTCCAGGTGTTTGAGTTTAAGCTGATCCCCGGCTCGCAGGGCCAGGTTTGGGATCTGTCTATTCATGATGGTAAACTGCTTTGCGGCCATAACGATGGCACTTACCAGGTGGATAACGGCGCTATAACTAAAATATCAACCGCTAATGGCGGCTGGATAGTAAAACCGTTAAACAATAATCTTTTAATACAGGGTACCTACAATGGTTTGGTTGTTTACCATAAAGATGGCGGCGGTAACTGGGTGTTCGACCATAAAATTGATGGCTTTAGCGAACCGTCGCGCTATGTAGAGCAGGATAACAGGGGCGAAGTGTGGGTCAGTCATGCCTATAAAGGGATTTACAAGGTGACATTAAGTGCTGACCTTAAAAAAGCAGTATCAGCAAAATATTATGATGAACGCTCGGGTTTGCCGGGGAGTTATAACATCAATGTGTTTAGTCTGGATAACAGGATCGTATTTTCATCCGACTCAGGTTTTTATGTGTATGACGATATCACCGATCGGTTTTATAAATACCAGCAATTGAATAAAAAGCTGGGTTCGTTCGCGGCATCCAACAAAATAATACCCGCCGACGGTAAAAAATACTGGTTCATTAACCATGGGCGCGTAGCACTGGCCGATCTTTCATCGCCGGGCAGCCTGAGCATCGATTCAAACAGTTTTACAGTGCTTAACGGGCAAATGGTACAGCATTATGAGAACATCAGCCGCATTAACAACCGCATTTACCTCATCAGTATTGATGATGGCTTTGTGATATTTAATGATGAAGATGTAAACCCGCACAATAAAGTAAATCTGCCTGCTGTATTAATAGGTAAGGTTGAGAATGTAACAGATAAGATCACATCCATAAGTGAAAACGGCGGTAATATTGATGATGTTGAGATCCCGTTTGCCCAAAATAATATACGTATAGCTTACTCGCTGCCGTATTACAGGCAGGCTAAGGTTAAGTACCAATATTACCTGAAAGGCTACTCCACCCAATGGTCCGACTGGACGGCGCAGAGCCAAAAGGAATTCACAAACCTTGGTCAGGGTACTTATAGCTTTAGCGTAAGGGCTAAAATTAATGATGATAACATAACCCCCGCCACCGTTTTTACCTTCACTATTTTGCCGCCGTGGTATAGCAGCAAACCAGCCATGTTCTTTTACTTATTGCTGGTTATTTTGGCCTATTATGTGTTTAGGCATTTTTACCGTTTGAAACTTAAACGCCACCAGGAGCACATCCAGCAAAAGCTGCAAAAAGAGAAGGAAGAATTTTTAAAACAGGAAGCTATTGCCAACGAGCAGCAAATAGTAAAAATTAAGAATGAGCAATTACAAGCCGATCTGGCTGGTAAAAGCCGCGAGCTGGCCAACTCTGCCATGAACATCGTTTATAAGAACGAGTTGCTGCAAAAAATAAGCGATGAGATAGCCCACTTAAAAGATAGTACCGGAAAAAAATTACCTGATGAACAATTAAGAAGGATCCAGAAAGTTATTAATGAAGGTATGACCGATGAGCGCGATTGGAATTTATTTGAAAGCAGTTTTAATGAAGCGCATGAAAGTTTCTTCTTCAAATTAAAATCCCATCACCCTGATCTTGTCCCCAACGATCTGAAGCTTTGCGCCTATTTAAGGATGAATATGAATAGCAAAGAAATGGCCTCGCTTTTAAACATTTCACTACGCGGAGTGGAGATAAGACGCTACAGACTGCGGAAAAAGCTGAATTTGGAGCATGATAAGAACCTGGTGGAGTTTCTCATGGAGCTATAATACTACATCATTACCTCTCATAGCCTCATTTATTCCTGATTGTAAAAAATACACCATTGTAGTAATATTTTTACAATAAAAATATTATAAGTAATTTATTATCAGATTGTTATAATTGTACTGATTTCTCGTTGAGAAAGTCTTTTTGTGTTGGTGTAATAATGTATAGGTGCATTATTTGTTAAAATTATATTATCTCCTCAATTTCGATCCAAGCAAAACCAATTATTTTTTATTCACCTATTTTAAATTACCCACATGAAGAGAATTTTTACAA
>JAMFSA010000108.1 GCA_026225055.1 Mucilaginibacter xinganensis
CCTGGCGACAGAGTGAAATTAGAGATGAGCCCGTATGATTTAACAAAAGGTAGAATAACCTATAGATATAAATAATTAAAGAGATGAAAGTTAGAGCATCCATTAAAAAACGCAGTGTTGATTGCAAGATCATCCGCCGCAACGGGAAACTTTATGTTATAAACAAAAAGAACCCGAAGTATAAACAACGTCAGGGATAATTAAAAAGATTGTAATAATTCGTACAACGGTGGCCCGCCGTTCGATTATTACGTAAAAGCACAAACAAAAAATATGGCAAGGATATCAGGTATTGATTTACCAAAAAATAAAAGAGGAGAGATAGGCTTAACCTATATCTACGGAATAGGCCGCTCAACCGCTCAGGAAATTTTGAATCAGGCAGGTATTAGTTTTGATACCAAAGTTCAGGATTGGAACGATGATCAGTTAGCTACCATACGTGGTATCATTAACGATCAGATCAAGGTTGAAGGTTCACTGCGTTCAGAAGTTCAGCTTAACATTAAACGTTTAATGGATATAGGTTGTTACCGTGGTACACGTCACCGTAAAGGTTTACCATTACGTGGTCAGCGTACTAAAAACAACTCACGTACCCGTAAAGGAAAACGTAAAACAGTTGCTAACAAAAAGAAAGCTACTAAATAGTAATTGATGAATGATCAACGGGGCAGTATATATGCGCTTAGATCATTTGGAATATATATTATAAATAAATAGTTACCGGGTCCGGGTTATATCATTAACTCAATAATCTGTTAACTCAATAATTAAAAAAATGGCTAAGAGCAAAAAAGTTACCAAAAAACGCGTTGTTATAGTTGAGCCAATCGGCGAAGCACATATCAATGCTACTTTTAACAACATTATCATTACCCTTACTAACAAAACCGGCCAGGCTATATCATGGTCGTCAGCTGGTAAAATGGGTTTCAAAGGTTCAAAAAAGAATACCCCTTATGCTGCCGGACAAGCTGCTGGCGATTGCGGTAAAGTTGCGTACGATTTAGGTTTACGCAAGGTTGAAGTATTTGTAAAAGGCCCGGGCGCTGGTCGTGAATCAGCTATCCGTACTTTGCAAACTGCAGGTATTGAAGTAACCACAATAAAAGACATCACACCGCTTCCGCATAACGGTTGTCGTCCTTCAAAAAGAAGAAGAGTTTAATTAATATATTTTTTAAAGCTAAGATTCAGCAGCTGCGGGCTGTCTGATACTTTAAAACAACACAAAAATGGCTAGATACACAGGTCCAAAATCAAAAATTGCACGCCGTTTCCGTGAGCCGATCTTCGGTCCGGATAAAGCGTTAGAAAGAAAAAACTATCCACCAGGAATGCATGGCGCTTCTAAAAGAAGAGGAAAGCAATCTGAGTATTCAACTCAGCTGATGGAAAAACAAAAAGTAAAATACACTTACGGTGTATTGGAAAAACAATTCGAAAACTTGTTTCACCGCGCTTCTTCAAAAGAAGGCATCACTGGTGAAAACTTATTAAAGTTTTTAGAAGCCCGTTTAGATAACGCAGTTTACCGTTTAGGTATTGCGCCAACCCGTTCAGCTGCGCGTCAGTTAGTAGGCCACAAACACATCAATGTGAATGGCGAAGTGGTTAACATTGCTTCTTATCAATTAAAAGCAGGCGACGTTATCTCGGTACGTGAAAAATCAAAATCTCTTGAAGCTATTTCGCATTCAGTTGCTGGCAGAAAGATCAATAAATATAGCTGGTTAGAATGGGATGCTGCCGAATTATCAGGTAAGTTCCTTAACTATCCAAATCGTGATGAGATTCCTGAAAACATCAAGGAAAACCTGATCGTCGAGTTATACTCAAAATAATAACGATACTTATACACATGATGGTTGGCAGATATTGCCAATCATTTTTGTGGTTTAAATCAAATCAATTCGTAAACAATAAACAAAGGATATAAATGGCAATTTTAGCATTTCAAAAACCAGACAAGGTTATCATGCAGAAATCAACTGATTTTGATGGCACGTTTGAGTTTCGTCCGTTAGAACCAGGTTTCGGTATAACCATTGGTAATGCTCTGCGTCGTATCTTACTTTCATCATTAGAAGGTTATGCGATTACTTCTGTACGTTTCTCAGGAGTGATGCATGAGTTTTCTAC
>JAMFSA010000109.1 GCA_026225055.1 Mucilaginibacter xinganensis
CATGTAAGCCATATAATCAGGCTCAACAAGATCGTTAATACCTACAACTTCAATGTCTGGTCTTTCTACTGCAGCTCTGAAAGCTAAACGACCGATACGGCCAAAGCCGTTGATTCCTATTTTCATGTTTTTTTAATTTTTGTTAGAATAGTACGTTAATAAATTATTTATAGGTTCTTTTATAATTGTTCCAATTTTTAAATTAGCGTCATTGGCTACCTCAATTAAGTGATCCTGGAAGTTTGCAGCCACAGAACCTGCAAAGTGCACTGAAGCTTCGGGATGTTGCTTATGTAAAGGTAGCAAATATGTATTTATTAGCTTGCTAAATCCTTTTTTTATTACATTTTGCAGATATTGGTCATCGCGGTTATCGTAATAAAAATCGTTGAATGAGCTCAAGAATAACGCCGGTTGTTTTTGCCTGTACACCTTTTCGAGCAAGTTAGTTCGATCGGCTTCATAGCGTTTTATGAATTTTGTTTTGAGGTTATCCGGCAAAGTTTCGTTCATGAAACCTTTTATCAGCTGCCTGCCCAACCAGTTGCCCGATCCTTCATCTGCCAAAATATAGCCTAACCCGTAATTGTTGGGTTTCACCTTTTTGCCATCGTAATAAGCCGCGTTTGATCCGCTGCCGCAGATGCTCACAATGCCCGGCGAATTTTTGCAGCAGGCAATAGCTGCCGCCAAAATATCGTGCTCAACAGTTACTTTGCCATTTTTAAAAAAGGCAGACAAGGCGTTGAATATAGTTCTTTTAAGATCGTCAGTTGAGGCTCCGGCACCAAAAAAATAAATTCGTTTTATCTCTTCGGCGTGGTGTATAAGGTTGATGTTTTTGCTAAGGAGTTGTGTGATATGCTTTTCATCGTTGAAATAGGGATTTATGCCATTGGTTTTAAAGGAAGCAATAGTTTTTCCTTTGTCCGCCAGTCGCCAGTGGGCATAATGTGATCCGCTAAATACAACTGCAATCATCAAATACTTATATAGATAGAATGTGCGCCATCTGCATCAAATCATCTTCCAGTTTAAATTCGTGACTTGTTAAGGCCTCATGCAATGATGTTAAAACAATTTCATTGGCACGTAGGCCCACCATTTGTTGTGTTTCGCCCGCTATAAGCGCGTTAACCGCCGCAAATCCCAAACGACTACCCAAAATGCGGTCGAAGCTTGATGGGCTGCCACCGCGTTGCAGGTGACCTAATATGGTTACTTTAATATCGTAGTGCTCTACCTCTTTTTCAACCATCTTGGCAATGTCATACACGCCGCCGTGCTTATCGCCTTCGGCAACAATAACTATGCTCGATGATTTTTTATTCAGGTGACCAGTTTTAATGCTTTCTATCAGGTCGTCAATAGCAGTTTCAACTTCAGGCAATAAAATGGCCTCTGCTCCGCATGATATACCTGCTCTGAGCGCGATAGCCCCTGAATCGCGACCCATAACTTCAATAAAGAAAAGACGGTCATGCGCATCGGCAGTATCACGTATTTTGTCAATAGCTTCAATTACGGTATTTGTAGCAGTATCGAAACCAAGTGTATAAGTTGAGCCGTACAGGTCATTATCAATAGTACCGGGTACGCCTATAATTTGTATATCCGAATATTTTTTTGAGAAACGCAGCGCACCGGTAAAAGTACCATCGCCGCCAATTACTACCAAAGCATCAATACCCTGGGCCTTTAGGTTCTGATAAGCAGTTTCCATGCCCTCATCCGTACGGAATTCAAGGCAGCGTGCAGTTTTCAGGATGGTTCCGCCAAGATTTAATATGTTACTTACCGAACGTTTGTTCATATCGTACATATCATTCTCAATCAGGCCTTTGTAACCTTGTTTAACACCTACAACGTTTAAGCCGTTATATATAGCAGTTCTTACCACGGCCCTTATGCAGGGGTTCATTCCGGGAGCATCGCCACCGGAGGTTAAAACAGCAATTTTTGATATTTTTTGCATCTTTACAACACACAATTAATTGGCACGAAGATAGTGTGTATATATTACACATTAAATTTTATTTATATTTTTTGGATTAGGAATTATCACATATCTTTAAACGATATTTAATTATTAAATTATATAGTCTTTGGAA
>JAMFSA010000110.1 GCA_026225055.1 Mucilaginibacter xinganensis
TTGAGTTTAACACCCTAGTATTACGTCAGGCCAGTTCATTAAGGTCATATGCTTTACATTTCACGCATGACGCAGACGATGCTAACGACCTTGTCCAGGATACAATGTTGAAAGCCATAACTTATTATAATAAGTTTAAAGAAGGCACTAATTTAAAAGGATGGTTATACACCATCATGAAAAACACCTTCATCAACAATTATCGCCGTTTTGTTAAAATGAGCACATTTGTTACCAAGTCTGATGAGATCTCATCACCAAACCTGGTATTCAGTTCAACAAAAAACCAAGGTGAATCAAAATTTGTGATGGATGATATAAAACGTGCGCTTGATCGCCTGCCTGAAGATTATTACGTACCCTTCACCATGTATTTTGAAGGACATAAATACCATGAAATTGCCGATCACTTAATTATCCCTATCGGAACTGTTAAAACCCGCATACACGTTGCCCGTAAATTATTAAAGAAAAGCTTAAAGGCTTATGATAACGGAGTTAAAAAACCGATATACGCCGAGGAATTTTAATATAATTAAACTCAACATATATAACCGAGAGAACCCACTTTTTTGTAAAGTGGGTTCTTTCTTTTTTAAAAGATTTATGTAGTAAAATATTGTGCGTATTATTGAAAACTTGAATAAAGCTGATCAACCATGATAAAAAAGCTAGCCTTATCCATTTGTATTTTACTGTTTTTTACGCATGTAAATGCGCAGACTACGGCTGATAGTACCATAAAAAATCTGCCTGACAGCTCCAATAAACATAAACTTGATACCACCATCAGGCACAAAAACGATACTACAGCTAAGTCCGTTGCTGTTGTTCATGCGGATAGCATTTCAAAAGCCATCGCGATTATTCACCAGGTTGATAGCGTAAAACATTCGCCGCTTAAAACCCTTACTTATGAGCAATACGATGCCTTATTAAAAGGAGAGGACCTGTATAATATGAATTTGGTTGCCACATTAAACCATTTCCCGATGCCTGATGAAGTGGTAAAACATAAAAAGCAACTTGACCTTAGCCCGATACAAATAAGTAAAATAACCGCCATTGCTACCGAACTACACCGCAAAAGGGTGGAGATGGGTGGCATCATCATAAAAAATGAACAGACGTTAGATGACCTGTTCAAGAGCGGAAAGCTGGATGAAGGCAGTGTTATTTTTTATGCCAACAGGTACGGATTGTACCAGGGTGAGCTCAGAACAGCCATATTAGTAGCCTGTTATAATACGGAACGGCTGCTTAGTCCGGCGCAGATAAAGCATTTGGAGTCATTGGAAAATCATAAATAGTCAATATTCCGTTTCATTTAGTTAAATTAGCGCCCTCATTACAAAGTATGAAGATTACATTTGATTTTGAAAAGCCTTTAGCTGACCTGCAAGTGCAGATTGAGAAAGTGAAGCAGCTTGAAGATAAAAATAAACTGGACATGTCCGCTTCGGTTGCAGAACTTGAAGAAAAGCTGGAAACAGCTAAAAAGGAAATATATGCCAACCTTACCGGCTGGCAAAAGGTACAGATCTCCCGCCACCCTGAAAGGCCATATACCTTACAGTATATTGAGCTAATGTGCGATGATTTTATTGAATTGCATGGCGACAGAACCGTAGGCGATGACAAAGCTATTATAGGCGGCTTTGGCACTATAAATGGTCAAACCGCTATGTTTATTGGTCACCAAAAAGGCCGTAATACAAAAGAGCGTCAGTATCGTAACTTTGGTATGGCTAATCCCGAAGGGTACCGCAAGGCATTAAGGCTGATGAAACTGGCCGAGAAATTCAACAAACCGGTTATTACATTAATAGATACTCCCGGAGCATTCCCCGGCCTTGAGGCTGAAGAACGCGGGCAGGGCGAAGCTATCGCGCGAAATTTGCTGGAAATGTCGATACTGAAAGTACCTATTATCTGCGTTATTATAGGTGAAGGGGCATCGGGTGGCGCATTAGGTATTGGTATTGGCGATAAGGTGATGATGCTGGAGAACTCATGGTATTCGGTTATCTCTCCTGAAAACTGCTCAACCATCCTTTGGAAAACATGGGAGAATAAAGAAAGGGCAGCGGAGGTTTTAAAACTTACTTCAACCGAAATGCTGAAGAACAAGCTGATTGATGGCATTATAAAAGAACCGCTTGGTGGCGCTCACCAGGATCCGGTTACTATGGCATCAACCCTGAAAAAACAGCTGTTAAAAGACCTTAAAGTATTAAAAGAAAAAGATATTGACCAGGTTGTTACCGAACGGATAGATAAATTCTGTTCGATGGGCGTGGTGATAGAAGATTAAGCGGCGCTTCTTATTACTTCTTTAACCATTCTGCATCTTTACCGCCGCTATTATAGGTGATCAGCTTATAATAGTGGTTGCTTTTATCCTTTAAAAACTGGAACCTTAAATTAGCTTCAGTTATATAAAACGTATCATCGTTTCCGTAATGTAATTGTACTTTAGGCAATTTGTCCTGCGGATTGGTGTCTTCCACAAACAGTTTATCGTTTTCAAATGTGATCAACAACGTATGCTGATCGTTATAAACATACGTCCCTGCATAAGCTTGTAGCGTATGTTTATCTGTAGCCGCCTCTTTACCAACAGTATAATTTAAATAAGGCCTGCTAAACATAATAGCCGATAAGCCCATATTTACAGACACCAGGCTTTGCCCGAAATTGCCAAAGTTGTTCAGCAAAATAATGGTGATATTCTTATCGGGATAATAAACGAAGTTGGCCATAAAACCTGGCAAGCCGCCGCTATGCGTAATGTATTTATTGCCATACAGTGTATCAATCCACCAGCCATCACCATAATTACCGAGATTGGGGGTAAACGCCTGTTTCCACGAAGCAGCAGATAAGATCTCCCATTTTGCAATGGCTTTGCTCCATTTATAAAGATCTCCGGCAGTACTATAAATAGATCCGGCTGAGTAAGTGACCGTGGAATCCCATTTTACAGCAATATTATGATGGCTGCTATCAAAAACATCGTATCCTGTTGCTTTTGCTGTATCCTTTAAATTAATAAAGTCGAACCCGGTATGCTGCATTCCGAGCGGGGCGAAAATAAGCTGGCGCAGCACTTGCTGATATGGCTTGCCGGTTATTTTCTCTATGATCATCCCCAACAGAAAATATCCGGAATTGCTGTAGCTGAATTTTGTTCCCGGTTTAAATAGCAGGTCTTTATTAATAAATACATTCAATGCTAATTGTCTGTCTACAGGGTGGCTAACTATAGCCGAATCTTCGGGCCCGATATCGTCAGTATAATTATAAATGCCCGAAGTATGGTCCAACAAATTTTGAATAGTGATTTGATCCGCACCCTTTTGATCTGAAAAATATTTACTTAACTGATCATTTACAGATAATTTACCTTCTTCCTGTAGCTTTAATATAATAATTGCAGTGAAGGGTTTGGTTAAAGAGCCTATCTGGTAAATGGTATTATTATTGTTAAGCGTATGCGCTGAAAAATTTTTCCATCCGTAACCTTTTTGCAGGATGATCTGACCGTTTTTTGCCACTAATGCGGTGCCATTAAACTGCCCTGCTTTAACTGCCGAGGTTAAATAATCATCCAATTTGGTGGCTAATGAGTCGGTATGAGCATTTTGCTGTGCCTTTAAATGGGGTGAAAAAAATATTAATAACGATACAAAGGCAAAAAGTTGTGATGTTTTCATAGCGTAATTTTAGTTTAAGGCGCAGATAATTAATTGAATAGAACGCTGCTTTGGCTAATGGTTTAATGGGTTATTAAATTAATCATTTTAAAATAAAACAAGATATTTCATACTTTTTTAAAAATTGCTTTTGATAACAGAAAAATCGCCTTATATTTGCATTCCTTTTTGGGATGGATAACAAACCATAGGAGATTGCCTGATAGTATAATGGTAGTACGACGGTTTTTGGTACCGTTTGTCTAGGTTCGAATCCTGGTCGGGCAA
>JAMFSA010000111.1 GCA_026225055.1 Mucilaginibacter xinganensis
ACTTTTCATGGTCGTTAATTTATATCCCCCGGTGTTATTTGCCGGGACAGGAATTGGCACCTTCTCTAAACTTAGAGGGTTGCCAGCGGGTAATTGAGCCTGATCTCTCGCCGCTTCTTTATAAATCAAAACCTTTTGAGGGGGATTGATCTCAATTTGATATTGCTACCAAATATTGTTGCAAATATAGTGCGATAGTATTTATTAAACCAAATTTAATTTCATTTTAAGGGAATTAGTAGCGAATAATGAATTTTAGGCCACAATTACTGTTCAAAAATTACTATCCCAATGCCTGCTCCATATCCGCTATCAAATCATCTATATGCTCCAATCCAACAGATATCCGCAATAAATTAAATGGAGTTTTAGTATCCGGCCCTTCAACAGATGCGCGGTGCTCTATCAAACTTTCAACCCCACCGAGGCTGGTAGCTTGTGTAAATAATGTTAAACTGTTTATTACCCGCCTGGCCTCAATTTCGCCACCTTTAATACAAACAGATAACATCCCGCCAAAGCCCAGCATTTGGTTTTTAGCAATATCATGTTGAGGATGTGTAGGCAAGCCCGGGTACATTACCGCTTCAACTTTTGGGTGCTTTTGCAGATATTCAGCTAATAATTGGGCATTCTTAGCATGGCCTGCCATACGATAAGGCAACGTTTTTATGCTGCGTACAAGGTAATAACAATCCATAGGAGATGGTATAGCTCCACCCATTTCCTGTACCTGTTTTATTTTTACCCACCAATCGTCTTTTGCAGGTGTTATTAAAACGCCACCCATTAGGTCACTATGCCCTCCGAAGTATTTAGTACTACTGTGCATCACCAAGTCAGCGCCTAACACCAATGGCTGCTGAAATACCGGTGTGGCGAAGGTATTGTCGCACGCTACCTTAATACCGCGTTCATGCGCAATGTTGATAACCTTCTTTATATCCGTAAGTTTTAATAATGGGTTCGATGGTGTTTCAACCCATATCAAACCTGTAGTTGGCTTAATATGCTGTTTTAAGACTTCGTTATTGTTTATATTTATAAAATCGAACTCCAGTATACCTGCAAACAGTGTTTTAACCTGATTACGTAACCCGTGATACATATCATCAGGCAAAATAACATGTGTGCCCGGTTTTAACGACTGAAAAACAGCCATACCCGCGGCGTTGCCTGATGAAAATGCAGCCGCATCAACACCATGTTCGAGTTTTGCCAATACATTTTCAAGCAGGGTGCGGTTTGGATTAGCAGACCTGCTGTATATATAACCACTGGCATATGAACCATCCGCAGCACGCTCAAACGTGGTTGACATAACGATAGGCTGTATTACAGCACCTGAAGTTTCATCCTTTTGATTACCTGCATGTATAGCGATGGTTTCGATTTTCATGAAATAAAGTTTTAGCAAACATAAAGTTTTTGCCGTTTATCAGTATATGATAATATTGGTTTTTACATAAACTATTAATTATATTTGTTCATAATGTCGACATCATGAAAGTAGGAAAATTACCGGTTGCTTCAATTATATTAGGAGTTATTACGCTCACAAGCTTATTGCTTAAGTTTTTTTATCCGGCGCAGGCTGTTGTAAATTCCGCTTTTATTAATGGTGCTTTTGCTGGATCATTATTTGTACTGTGCCTGTATTATGTAAACATTTACTATACTGCCTGGACTAACAACAGGAAAGAAGCAAAGGCACATCAGGAATAATTCCATTTCCGTCAGTATTCTAAAATGCACCTCAATTGCTGATTTATTATTAAGTCAGCTAATGTAATTTTTAGGTAAAAAGCTTTTCAGGATGCTTCAGCATTGATATTATGCGCCCATTTATGGTAACAATTGTTACTTTTGCACAAAGTTTTTTTAATGGAAGCTGAACGTAATTTAACTTTATTATTACAGGATCCGGGTTTACCGACTGATTTAAAACACATTGCGGAAAAAGTGCTTCACGGCGAACGCATTACCTTTGATGAAGGTGTTCTGCTGTTTGAAAAAGGCGAATTAGGCTATCTTGGCGTACTTGCCAACTATATCCGCGAAAAACGCCACGGCGATAAAACTTATTTTAACCGCAACTTTCATATCGAGCCAACTAATCTTTGCGTATACGACTGCAAATTCTGCTCCTATTCAAGGCTGATAAAAGAACGCTCTGAAGGATGGGAGTATACCATGGAAGAAATGCTCGACATTGTAAAAAAATACGATGACGAGCCCGTTACCGAAGTGCATATAGTTGGTGGTGTATTACCACAATATGATGTAGCTTTTTATTCGGAACTATTCACCAAAATAAAACAACACCGCCCTGAGCTGCATGTTAAGGCATTGACTCCTGTTGAATACCATTATATCTTTAAAAAAGCTAAAATCGATTACGCTACAGGTATGCGTATGATGATGGATGCCGGTTTGGAATCAATACCAGGCGGTGGCGCTGAGATATTTCACCCTGAGGTTAGGGACCTGATATCAAAAGATAAATGTACCGGCGACCAGTGGCTGGCTATCCACGAAGAGTGGCATAAAATAGGCGGCAGGTCAAACGCTACTATGTTATACGGTCATATCGAGAAGTTCTGGCACAGAATTGATCATATGGATCGCCTGCGTACTTTGCAGGATAAAACAGGCGGCTTCCAGACTTTTATTCCATTGAAGTTCCGTAATAAGGATAACCAGATGTCGGATGTGCCTGAATCAACTGTTGTTGAGGATTTGAGGAACTACGCTATCGCGCGTATTTACCTGGATAATTTTGATCATATAAAAGCTTATTGGGCAATGATCAGCCGTACTACGGCGCAATTGTCGTTAAACTTTGGCGTTGATGATATTGACGGCACACTGGATGATACTACTAAAATATACTCAATGGCAGGCTCTGAGGAGCAGCACCCGGGTATGAGCACCAAACAATTAGTTGAGCTGATAAAGAACGTTGGTCGTCATCCAATTGAACGTGATACCTTATACAATGTGGTTACTGATTTCAATGATTACCAGTTCCCGGAAGAAGTGAAACCTTCTTTTTATAAACTGCCGGTTATTAATTAGTTCACTGGCTCATTAGTTCAATAGTTCATTGGTGCACTGGCGGATTATTGATTGATATACATAAGAAGTAATAGAATAATAAATATACGATTGAAGGTTCATCGTTTTTTACTAATGAACGATTGAACCAATTAACAAATGAGCAATATAACAAAGACATTATACATCGTTCGGCACGGGCAAACAGAGCTTAATAAACTGGGGATTGTACAAGGCCGGGGAATGAATACCGACCTTAACGATGAAGGACGCAAACAAGCCGCTCTATTTTTTGATGCTTACAAAGATGTTGCCTTCGATAAGATCTATATATCCGAACTAAAGCGCACCCAGCAAAGTATCCAGCAGTTTATTGATCTCGGTATTCCTTACGAGAAATTGGAAGGCCTTGATGAAATGGCATGGGGTGTTCTGGAAGGGACAGAAAGTACACCTGAAAACAGGGCCGCTTTTTTACAGGTAATCCGTGAATGGGTAGCAGGTAACCTTGATGTTAGTCTGCAAGGTGGCGAGAGCCCCAACCAGGTAAAAACCAGGCAGGAAAAAGCCATAGCAACTATCCTGAGCCATCCGGAAGAAGAAACGGTGCTAATCTGTATGCATGGGCGCGCGATGAGATTATTGCTTTGCTGGATAACAGGCCACCCGCTTACTGAAATGGAAACATATCCACATCAAAATCTGATACTTTACAAATTAACTTATGACGGTGATAAGTTTGAGATCGTAGATTTCAATAATGCCGAACATCTAAAATAGTAGCAAGTATTTAGTATCAAGTATTTAGACAGAAGCTTGTCCTGGTGCTTAGTACTTGATACCTGATAACAGCTACTTGATACTAACAAACAATGAAACTAAAAATATCCGCGGTTAGCTATACTAACACCAAACCATTTATATACGGCATACAGCATTCTGATCTTTTAGATAAAATAGAGCTTAGTTTAGATACCCCAACAGATTGCGCCCAAAAACTGATAGATAATAAAGTTGATATTGGCTTAATCCCCGTAGCGGCTACGTTAAATATGCCTTATTGGGAAATCGTAGCTGATTATTGTATAGGAGCGGTTGGCCCGGTGAACTCGGTTTTTATTTTTAGTAATTGCGATATTAAGGATGTAAAAAGGATTCAACTTGATCCGGAATCACGTTCATCAAATAACCTGGCAAAAGTATTGCTTAAAAACTTCTGGAAAATTCAGCCGGAGTTGATACTTAATGCTGAGGATTATACTACATCTACCGATCCCGAAACTGCTTGCGTACTTATAGGCGACCGCACATTCGGCAAAAAAGATAAATATCCGTTTGTGTATGATTTGGCTGAAGAATGGCAAAAATTCACAGGCCTGCCTTTTTGCTTTGCCGCATGGATCGCGAATAAACCCATCCCACAGGAGTTTATTAATGAGTTTAATATTGTTCTTAAATCTGGCCTCGACCTTAGGGCTGAACTATTAAAGGAACTTACCCCAAGAACCGATTTCGATCTGGAAGATTACCTGATGCACAAGCTTGATTTTGATCTGACAGAGAAAAAGAAAGAAGCCTTGCATTTGTTTTTGCAGTATATAAAGGAGTTATAGGTGTTTTCTATTCTTTCACTATATCTAATATAATATAGAGTAGGGTGTCACACTGAGGCACTCGAAGTGTATGGGCAAAGGCCTTTACGCTTATGCTTCGAGTGCCTCCAGCATGACCTGGCGCACTACAATCCATGTAAATATTGGGATAGTTAATTACAACTTTTTCTTTTTCTAAAACTATATCCTCCCAAATACATTGCTTATCTTAACAGGTAAAAAAAGCAATCTATGAATCAGATACAAACATTAAAGGGACAGGCCGCATTAGTCACGGGTGCTGATAGCGGTATAGGTAAAGGTGTAGCTTTGGCGCTGGCAATGGCCGGAGCCAAAGTAATTATAAACCATGTTGACGCGCATGAAGTTGCACAACAAACGGTAGATGAAATTACAGCAGCAGGCGGCGAAGCTTACGCGATACATGCGGATGTAAGCAACGAGGCTGATGTACAGGCCATGTTTGCCGAAATGTATAAGCAATATGGCACCATTGATATCCTAGTAAACAATGCAGGCCTGCAGCGCGACTCCAAATTTGTGGATATGACTATTGAGCAATGGAATACGGTTATCGGCATAAACTTAACCGGCCAGTTCTTATGCTCGCGCGAGGCTGCACGTGAGTATATCCGCAGGGGAGTAGTTGATGGTAGAAGCAAGGCTGCCGGTAAAATTATTTGTATGAGCAGTGTGCACGAGGTTATTCCATGGGGCGGGCACGTAAATTATGCCAGCAGTAAAGGCGGTGTTATGATGCTGATGAAAAGCATGGCGCAGGAATTAGCTCCACATAAAATAAGGGTAGTATCAATTGGCCCCGGCGCAATTCAAACACATATCAACCAGGCGGCATGGTCGACCCCCGAAGCATTGAACAGTCTTTTAACCCTGATACCATATAACAGGATAGGCGAGCCCGATGATATTGGCAAATTGGCCACCTGGCTGGCATCAGATGAGGCAGATTATATTACCGGTACTACCATTTTTATGGATGGGGGTATGACTTTATACCCTGGATTTGCCGATAATGGTTAATTATTGGTTAAAACACCTGCTTAGATCGATTTAGCAAGTTATTTTCTTTTTCACTTATTGTAAAAAATACACTAAGTAAATTATAAATCTTTAAATTTTGTATCCGAAAAGTATCTGCATTATTAAATATTCATAAAAGTTCAAATTTATTAACGATTTTGATAATTATACCTTACTTTTGTTATGGATTTAAAATTTAACACAACATGAAAAAGATATTCATAACAACAGCAATGATCGCCCTTTTAGGTACAAGTGTATTTGCTAAAGACGGCGGTAAAAAAGTAGAAAAAGCGGTTACAGTTTCTTATACTGTTCAAAACCAATTTGATGCAGATTTCAGCGATGCTACAGAAGTTAATTGGACTGTAACTTCAAACTGCCAAAAAGCAACTTTTACATTAAATGATGTAAAAATGACTGCATTTTACAACTTACAAGGCGAGTACTTAGGTACTACTCAGGATGTTGCTTACGCAACTTTAGCTTCAAAAGCTAAAAAACAAATTACTGATAAATACAAAGATTACGCTGTAACTGACGTAATTAAATACGAAACCAGCGATAATGTAACTGCTGATCAAACAGTTTACTTTGTTGATCTTAAAAACACAACCAGCGAAATTTTGGTAAGGGTAACTCCAAGCGCTGATGTTTACTTCTTCAAACAAGTAAAATAAACTACCTAACAAATACAATTGTTCTGAAGCCATCTGCATATGCGGATGGCTTTTTTGTTTTTAATGCAGTTTTAGGCTTACGAAACAGCCGTTTATTTCATCCATAAGTGCCTTAATTTAATCCAATTGCCCTTTTTTAAAACAAATTGATCTTACAGGCCTTTATTAATAAACTAATAAATAATGCCAAAGACAATCATTGTATCAAACAGGTTGCCTGTAAAAATATCTAAAACAGATAATGACTACCAGCTGTCACCCAGCGAAGGTGGTTTAGCTACGGGCTTAGGCTCAATATACAAACGGGGTGATAATGTGTGGATAGGGTGGCCCGGGCTGGAAGTTACTGAACAGACAGATAGAGATACCATCACTGATAAATTACAGGATCTGAGCTTATTGCCGGTATTTTTATCGCAGGACGAGATAAGCCAGTATTACGAAGGGTTTTCAAATGAGGTGCTTTGGCCCGTGTTTCACTATTATGCCTCAACATATGCTACTTATTCCCAATCAAATTGGGACTATTATAAAATAGTAAACGAAAAGTTTAAAGAAGCTATTTTGAAAGTTGCCGAACCGGGTGATACTATCTGGATACATGATTATCAGCTGTTGTTATTGCCGGCTTTGGTAAGAAGTGAATTGCCTGATGTATCCATCGGTTTCTTTTTGCATATTCCGTTCCCATCACATGAAATGTTCCGGCTGATACCATGGAGATATGAATTGCTGGAAGGAATGCTGGGCGCAGATCTGATCGGTTTTCATACATTTGACGATGTAAGGCATTTTATAAGTACAACAACCCGTATTTTACCCGTAAACTCCTCATCAAATGTTATAACTGTTAATGACAGGCTTGTTGTAGCCGAAGCTTTCCCGATGGGGATAGATGAAGAAAAATACTCCTCATTACCAAAAACTAAAGAGGTTATTGAACAGGCTAAGCAAATAAAAGAAACGTTTAAAGGAACAAAGCTTATTCTTTCGATTGACCGGCTTGATTACAGTAAAGGAATCCTGCAACGGTTGGAAGCTTTTGAACTGTTGCTTCAGCTTCATCCCGATTATATCGGTAAAATAACACTATACATGATTGTAGTGCCTTCAAGGGACACGGTACCTCAATACAAATACCTGCTCGATCTGATAGATAAAAAGGCAGGTAGCTTAAACGCGCTTTACCGCACAATGGATTGGAGCCCGATCCATTATTATTACAGATCGTTCCCGATAGAGACACTTTCAGCCTTATATTCATCAGCCGATGTTTGTTTGGTTACCCCGATGCGGGATGGCATGAATCTGGTAAGCAAAGAGTATGTTGCGAGCCGTGTAAAAGATGATGGTGTATTGATATTAAGCGAGATGGCAGGCGCATCTAAAGAACTAATTGATGCCATAATTGTAAACCCCAACAATATAGGAGAGGTGTGCAGGGCTATTATACAAGCGCTTGAAATGCCCCTTGCTGAACAAAAAATCCATATGCAGCAAATGCGCCAATTGGTAGCAAAGTTCAATATCTCGCATTGGGTTAAAATTTTTATGGATCGGCTAAAAGAGGTGAAACAACAACAGCGTTCGATGCAAACGAGGCATGTGAGTAATACTACCGAACAGTCGATAGTCAACCGGTATGCGAAAACCAAAAGCCGGATCATTTTCCTGGATTATGATGGCACACTGGTAAATTTTAAATCAAATATTGCCGATGCCAGTCCGGATAAAGCATTATATGACATTCTGCATCAACTTACCGAAGATCCGGCAAATCAGGTAGTGCTTATCAGTGGCCGAAAACACGGGAACTTAAGCGAGTGGTTTGATAATGAAAATATATACCTGGTTGCCGAACATGGCGCTTGGTCTAAACCACAAAATACCAGGTGGCATAAAATATCTGGCTTATCTGATAGCTGGAAACAGGATATCTATCCCATATTAGAAACTTATGTAGACCGTACTCCAGGCTCATTTATCGAAGAAAAAACATACTCACTGGTTTGGCATTACCGCAAGGCACAAAATGGCTTGGGTGAGTTAAGGGCTAATGAGTTGATGAACAACCTGAAGTATATGACCACAGATAAAGGCCTGCAGTTTTTGCCCGGCGATAAAGTACTGGAAATAAAGAATATGGAAATAAATAAAGGCAAAGCAGCCTTATCATTGGTTGAAAACAGCGATTACGATTTCATTATTGCTTTTGGTGACGATTATACCGATGAGGATATTTTTAAGGCATTGCCCGAAAGTGCTATCACCATAAAAGTTGGCAATAATATGTCGGCCGCGAAATTCTATTTACGCAACCCGTTTGAAGTACGTAACCTGCTTACTAAATTTACGGAAAGCACTTTAGCAATTCAGAAATAGGTTAGTTAAATAGCAAATGGTTCATAATTCATGGCGTTTTGCCGTGAACTACGAACCATTTATAATATCAACTATAAAAATACCGGCCTGTCTAACTTCATAGCTATGCGGTAGGCCGCATTCATTAAACCAACGTGGCTGTATGCCTGCGGAAAATTACCCCATTGGCTGCCATCATTTTCATCAACATCCTCACTAAAAAGCAGCAAATGATTTGAAAATTGAAGCAGGTTATCAAACTCCTTCATAGCATCGTCAATACGCCCAACAGCAGCCAGCGCTTCTACATACCAAAAGGCACATATCAGAAAAGTGGTTTTGGGTTTGCCAAAATCATCTTTATATAAATACCTATAAAATAACCCATTAGAAGCTTTTAACTCTTTTTCTAATGCAATTAAATGATCTTTGGCTCGGTCGGATGCAGGGTCAAGGTAATTCATCATGATCAATTGTAGCGTACTGGCATCAAGGTTGGTGCCTTTAGCCGCATTGGTATAAACTTTTCTAACCGGGTCGTAGCAATCCTCGATGTGTTGGGCGGCACGATTTTTTAATGAGATCGCCTGGTCTACCAGTTCTTTATTGTCAATAGTACGGGCCATTTTCTCCGCTGCGGATGCACCGGCCCATTGAAACAGGTTACTGTAGCAATGTATATCAGCCATGTTCCTAAATTCCCAAATACCCGCATCTTTTTCATCAATAGTAGCTTCTATTTTGGCTAATAAAGACTTTATCCAGCGTACAGAATCTTTTCTTTCCGAAAAAATAAACCGGTGATCGGTATATAATGGGAGCATAGAGATCAACACCTGCCCATAAATATCATTTTGAATATGCTCATAAGCCTGGTTCCCAATCCGTACCGGCTGATTGCCCTCATAACCTGCAAGATCGGTTAAAATTTCTTCAGTAAGTGTTTTTTTACCGGTGATGCCGTAAAGTGGCTGATAGCGTTGATCTTCAGCAAATGAAATATCGGTTACATAACTGAAATATTTTTCCATTTCCTCAAAATGGCCGATGTGGTTCAGTGCCGTGATCACATAATAGGTATCACGTAGCCAGCAGTAACGATAATCCCAATTGCGGCCACTGCCCGGCGACTCAGGTAAACTAGTTGTACTGGCGGCTATGATAGCGCCGGTATCCTCATACTGGTGTATTTTTAAAGCCAGGGCTGATCGAATTACGAATGGCTGGTAAAATGTAGCGATGGATGAGTGCTTTATCCATGTACGCCAGTATTGTATGGTTTCACGTAAAAAACGTTCAGATGTACTTACCAATGGTGCTTCTAATGGCTCGCCATAGGTAAGTACCAGGTACTTTGGCTCGTTTAATACAAATGCTTGCTCATCAAATACATAACTGATAGCAATATTGGTGGTTAACCGTATATTTTCATCGCCGCCGAGGTACTGAATATGGTTACTGCCGCGATTTACATGCAGTTTTACCTTTCCATATTCTGTTACCGCCTCACATTTAACTCTGATCCGTGGTGAGCCTTCAATGGCTTCTATCTTTCTGATCAGCATTAATGGCTTATAATAGCGCTGATTTTGATAGAATCGGGGTGCAAAATCAGTTACCCGGTAACTATAGCCATTTTCTAAAGTAATTTCAGTAACCAATACATTGGTATTTTCCATGTAATATTGGTGAGATGTAAATTCACCTTCAGGTAGGATGGAAAATTCGCCGCCTTTTTCTTTGTCGAGCAAACCGCCAAAAATGAAGGTACTATCAAACCGCGGCCAGCAAAGCCACTCAATATTCGTGTTTTGATTTACATGCGCAAGGAACGCGCAATTACCAATTATACCTGTATTATAAGTGTGTTTTTTCATTTTATAACGAAGCTAAAGAATGCTTTAAGCATTACTTAACAACGTTTACCATATAATGTTGGACGAAAAAGCGGGAGAAATTACAATTCAACTATTGATTTTTATTGGCATCAGCAGTAAATTAGTATGAAATTTTGAAGATAATATTGGTATTAATAGCATTTTGACAAAATTTATTAAAATTATTGCACACTATTGAGACAATTTTTACAATTAATACTCATACTAAATAAAAATTTTATTTGGTTATTAATTATTTTATATATTTGAAAAAGAGAGGTTTCTATTTTGCGTCTGATTATTAATACCATTTTATATTCAGTTTGGCTTTTTAATAAATCTTCTTTAACACAACTTAATACTATTATATTATTATGAAAACTGGAAAAGTAAAATGGTTTAACACACAAAAAGGTTACGGCTTTATTGTTACTGATGACGGTAAAGATCTTTTTGTACATTTTAAAGATGTACAAGGTGGCGTAAACGCTATTAAAGATAACGATAGCGTAACCTATGATGTGGAAGAAGGCAGAAAAGGATTACAAGCAGTAAATGTGAAAAAAGTATAATCTACAATTCTGAATTATGAGAAGGACCCCTGCAATCAACAGGGGTTTTTTTGTGCTAATTTTTGAGCGGATTTATTTACTTTAGCCTCACCAATTATTAATTTATGACTACTGCAACCAATGCAAAAACCTCCCGCAATATAATTTTCCTGGTAATAGTTGCCGCCCTCGGTTATTTTGTTGATATCTACGACCTCTTGGTTTTTGCAATTGTAAGGATACCGAGCCTTAAAGCGCTTGGTATTACCGATAAAGACGCGATCACCAACGATGGCCATTTTATAATGAACATGCAAATGTTTGGCCTGTTATTAGGCGGCATACTTTGGGGGATAATGGGCGACAAAATAGGAAGGATCAAAGTATTATTTGGTTCGATATTACTATACTCCATTGCCAATTTCGCCAACGGGTTTATTGGTGACATCAATTTATCTTCTTTAAACATTGATACCGTACATACTTATGCTATAATAAGGTTTATAGCAGGTATTGGTCTCGCGGGTGAATTAGGTGCGGGTATTACATTGGTTACCGAAACTTTAAGTAAAGAAAAAAGAGGCTATGGCACCATGATAGTGGCCTTTATAGGGCTTTTTGGAGCAGCCGCCGCATATTTTGTTTCACAATATGGCTGGCAAAAAGCGTATATTATCGGTGGTATACTGGGTGTTCTTTTATTGCTGTTACGCTTGGGCACATTTGAATCGGGCATGTATAAAAACATTGAAAAGACCAGTGTATCAAAAGGTAACTTTTTTATGCTTTTTACTGATTTTGGTCGGTTTAAAAAGTACCTGTATTGTATCTTAATAGGCGCTCCGCTATGGTATGTAGTGGGTATACTGGTTACCAATTCGCCTGAATTTGGCGTAGCCTTAGGTGCTAAGGATACGCTGAGCGCTGGTTCGGGAATCTATTACACTTATCTTGGTATTGCCATAGGTGACATATTTGCCGGGGTATTATCACAGGTTATTAAATCCAGGAAAATAACTATGGTTGTTTTCCTTTTATTATCAGTTGTGAGTGTTGCCTGCTATTTGAGCGCTAAAGGATTGGATAGTAAACAATTTATATGGCTCTGTTTCTTTATGGGCTGTTCAGTAGGGTACTGGGCAACTTTTGTTACTATTGCCGCCGAACAATTTGGTACAAACATAAGGGCGACTGTAGCTACAACCGCGCCCAACTTTGTACGGGGATCTTTAATACCCATAACTTTCGCGTTTGATGCGTTTAAAGCACATTACGGGATGATCACCAGCGGTTACATTATGATGGCTATACTTACGGTTATAGCATTATTTTCATTAAGCCAGTTAAAAGAAACCTTTGGTAAGGACCTGGATTATTTAGAGGTTAGTTAATGAATGAGTGATTGTGTGAATTAGTGAATTGTCGATTTATTTAATAAATCAATAGTTTGTTTAGTTTTGCAGCACGTTTAATCATTTATTAGTTCATACAGTCTACCGATCCATGATCTCAAAAGAACAAATAACCGCCGATTACCAACAGATACAGGATGAAATATGCACCGCGCTTGAACAGCTGGATGGCAAAGTTAAGTTTGAAGAAGAAAAATGGGAACGGGATGGCGGCGGCGGTGGCCGTACCCGTATTATACAAAACGGTAATGTTTTAGAAAAAGGCGGCGTAAATTTTTCAGCTGTGCACGGTAACCTGCCGGCATCCATCAAAAAATCACTGCAAATTGAGGAGGATGATTTCTTTGCTACCGGGATCTCCATAGTTATTCACCCGAACCATCCGTTGGTGCCTATCATCCACATGAATATCCGTTATTTTGAGATGCCCTCATCATTTGCAGAAGGCAGGCAACCGGTAAGGTGGTTTGGTGGAGGTATAGATCTTACCCCTCATTACGTGATCGACGATGATGCACAGTTCTTTCATCAATCCTTAAAGTCGGTATGTGATGCTTATTATCATGATTTTTATCATCGTTTTAAGCTTTGGGCCGATGATTATTTCTACATAAAACACCGTAATGAAACCCGTGGAATAGGGGGTATATTCTATGACCGCCTTACAGCCAATGATGAATTAACCTGGGATGACATATTCGAGTTTTCAAAGGCATTAGGGCGATCTTTTATCCCGATCTATACCGAACTGGTTAATCGTAACCGCAGTAAAGAATTTACCGATGATCAGCAGCAATGGCAATACCAGCGCCGTAGCCGTTATACCGAATTTAACCTGGTTTACGATGCGGGAACCAAATTCGGCCTGGAAACTAACGGAAGGATCGAATCCATATTAATGAGTTTGCCCCCAACTGCTAAATGGGTATACAATTATCAGCCGCAGCCGGGCAGCGAAGAGGAGAAAACGTTATCGTTACTTAAAAAAGGGATTAACTGGGCTTAGTATGAAAAAATCAGGAGCGTTACTTGCTATAATAATCCTCTTATCTTCATTTCAAACTGTAGATACTTTAAAAGGCACCTGGGAATACGCCGGTGATATTTTTCATGGTAAAAAAGAACCGGCACCAACTGCATACACTTTACAAAGAAAATACACTGATGCCCACTTTGAAGCCTATGCGTTGGAAAAAGGTTATGTGCCCGAAATGTATGAAACGGGTGATTATACTTTAAATGCCGACAGTTGCATTGAAATTCAAACTTTTAGTACACAGGATACAAAATTGCTTAACATTCCTGTTCACTATCATTACAAAATAAGTAATGATACCCTCACCTTAAAAGGATTTTTGCCAAATGGCCAAAAGGTAGAAGAGTACTGGAAAAGGGTAAAATAGACGCTCACCAACATGTCGCGTCAATTAATAGTTAATTATACTTTTTAAAAGCATTTTTAGTGGTACAATACCTATAATGTTAGTAAAAATATGATGTAAAATGATATAATTTCTTAACTTCGCAGGTCGTTTAAAAATCATTTTTTTACGACCGATTATAGAGAAGATTTCCACAAATAAATTAAAATGGCTGAAGGAACAGAAAACGATAATCCACAAAAAGAAGACAGAATAATTTCGATAAATATTGACGAGCAAATGCGATCAGCTTACATTGATTATTCAATGTCGGTTATCGTTTCCAGGGCACTGCCTGATGTGCGCGACGGGTTAAAACCGGTGCACAGGCGTGTACTTTTCGGAATGCTCGATCTGGGATTAAATAACAATAAGCCTTATAAAAAATCAGCACGTATAGTAGGTGAAGTAATGGGTAAGTATCACCCGCATGGTGACTCATCTGTTTATGATACCATGGTGCGTATGGCACAAGAGTGGAGCTTACGCTATCCACTGGTTGAAGGCCAGGGTAACTACGGCTCAATTGATGGTGATAACCCTGCAGCAATGCGTTATACTGAGGCAAGACTTGAAAAGATTGCCGAAGAGATGTTAGCAGATATCAATAAAGACACCATTGATTACCAGTTAAACTTTGACGACTCGTTACAAGAGCCAACTGTTTTACCTGCAAAGTTCCCTAACCTGTTGGTTAACGGCGCATCGGGTATTGCGGTAGGTATGGCTACAAACATGGCTCCGCATAATTTATCGGAGGTGGTTGATGCTACTATAGCATTGATAGATAACCGCCAGATAGAGGTTAGCGAGCTGATGAAATATGTTAAGGGCCCCGATTTCCCTACAGGTGGTATCATCTATGGTTTTGAAGGTCCGCGTGAGGCGTTGGAAACAGGCAGGGGCAGGGTAGTACTACGTGCAAGAGCCGAAATAGAAACTTATAATAATGACCGTGAGCGTATCATTGTTACCGAAATACCTTACCAGGTAAACAAAGGTTTAATGATTGAGCGTACCGCCGAATTGGTTAATGAGAAGAAAATTGAAGGTATAAACGCCATCAGGGATGAATCAAACAGGGAAGGTATCCGTATAGTTTATGAAATAAAACGTGATGCCAACGCAGCAATTGTATTGAACAACTTGTTTAAATATACATCACTGCAAACATCGTTCAGTGTAAATAATATCGCACTGGTACATGGTCGCCCTATGATGCTTAATTTGAGGGATCTTATCCATCATTTTGTTGAGCATAGGCATGAAGTGGTAATCCGCCGTACCAAATTTGAATTGGCCGAAGCACAAAAACGTGCACATATATTACAAGGCTTATTAATAGCGCTCGATCATCTTGATGAAGTTATCAAGTTAATACGCAGTTCAAACACGCCCGATGATGCAAGAGAAGGGTTAATAACTCAATTCAATTTAAGCGACATACAGGCCCGTGCCATATTGGATATGACCTTAAGAAGGTTAACCGGACTGGAACGCGACAAGATTAAGGATGAGTATGATGCTTTAATGAAAACTATTGATTACTTAAACTCTATTTTGGCTGATGAAGGCTTGCGTATGCAGATCATCAAAGACGAGCTTTTAGAGATCAAGGAAAAATATGGTGATGAGCGTAAAACCGAAATGGTTCACTCATCGGCAGAAATGAATACCGAGGACTTTATTGAGGATGAGGATGTTGTTATCACCATATCTCACGAAGGTTACATCAAGCGTACGCCTTTAACAGAGTACCGCAGGCAGGGCAGAGGTGGCAAAGGTTCAATCGGCAGTAACAGCCGCGATGCTGACTTTATTGAGCATTTACTGGTGGCATCAAACCACAATTACATGCTCTTCTTTACCGAATCCGGGCAATGTTTCTGGCTGAGGGTATTTGAAATTCCGGAAGGATCCCGTACCTCAAAAGGCCGTGCCATCCAAAATATCATTAATATTCCGAAGGAAGAAAATATCAAGGCTTATATTAAGATCATCAACCTTAAGGATAAAGAATATCTTGAAAACAATTATATCATTATGTGTACCCGTAAAGGTACCATCAAGAAAACCTCACTTGAGGCTTACTCACGCCCGCGTGCAAATGGTATAAACGCTATCAATATTAACGAAGGTGACTCGCTACTTGAGGCTAATTTAACCAGTGGCACCAGCGAAATTGTTATGGCTCTTAAATCTGGCCGTGCTATACGCTTTAATGAGGCAACCGTTAGGCCAATGGGCCGTACTGCTACCGGTGTTCGCGGTATATCACTTGATAATGATAACGACGAAGTGGTAGGTATGATCAGTATTGATAACCCTGAAACTACAGTACTTGTGGTATCAGAAAAAGGTTATGGTAAACGTACTGACATTGATGATTACAGGGTAACGAATCGTGGTGGTAAAGGTGTTAAAACACTTAATGTAACTGAAAAAACCGGAAACCTTGTAGCTATAAAAGGTGTTACTGATAAAGAAGACCTGATGATCATTAACAGATCTGGTGTGATTATCCGTATTGCAGTAAGTGAGCTGAGGACAATGGGCAGGGCTACTCAGGGTGTTAGATTAATTACCTTAAAAGGAAACGATGAAATAGCATCAGTTGCAAAAATTGAGCATGATGAGGATGAAGAAACTGAACTTGATGGTAATGCCGAGAGTGATGCAACCAATACCGAGTTGCCCACAGATGATGTAACCGAATAAAATTCATATGCAGAGCCGTAAAATAATAATACCGGTTTTATTTTTGTTGTTTATTACACCTTATGCCTTTTGCCAGTCGGAAGTGTTTAAGCCTGTAATAAACAACTTAGCGCTTTATAAAAAAAAGAAAGATCTTAAATTTTTAGGAGCCGCTAAAAAATCAATAGATAGCTTGTTCACTACCCGGGCTGATTCATCAGACCTAAAAAAAATTGTTTATAGGGTACTGGTAAATTCGAGCATATTATACATCGATTCATTAAATACACTTAAACAGCCTGATATTCTCCTTGATCAGACAGTAAAATGGATCGATAAAATATCTTTAAGCAAAAAAATAAACAGATTTCGCGATGAAATGGACTTTTCCAACGATTGCATCGCTAATGTTTATATCCGGAAGGGCTTTGCTTATATGTATACTTCTGATTTTTCTAATGCCGAAAAGGCCTTTATAAAGGCACAGGAATATGCGCCATCATTTAAGCAGTTGAATTTCTACATTGCTTATTCCAATAACAAGCTCGGCAATTTAAAGGATGCTGCTAAGTATTACAATAACCTTATCAGCACGGATAGCACCAAAGCAGAATATATAGAAACTGTATCAAATATTTATAAATCAATAGGTGATACAGCTAAAGCTTTGGAAGTGCTTCAAAAAGGCAGAAGACGTTTACCAGACGATAAGTCGTTATTACTTGATCAGGCTAACATCTATAATAATCAGAAAAAATATACTGAATTAGAGCCCTTACTAAGCACATTACTTGTTAATTATCCAAATAACGCTGATATTGCATTTGTTGCGGCTAATTGCTATGACCATTTAAACCTGTATGATAAAGCTGAACCGCTTTATTTACGTGCCATAGATCTGAACAGCGCGGCATACGATCCGGTACTGAACCTGGGGTTGCTTTATTTTAAGGAAAGCTTGATTAAAAAGGGTAACGATCAGCAAAAATATATTTCACAAGCTACTCAATTATTAGAAACAGCTAACGAAATATCCCCAAATGACGCCAGAAGCTTAGAGGTATTGCAACTGGTTTATGCAAAAACTCAAAACAAAAACCAGTTACTGAATGTAACTAACAAATTAAAAGAATTAAATAACCAATAATTATATTATGAAAATCAAATTTTTGATAACTGGTCTATTAGGCTTACTTTCAGTTGCAGCGTTTGCGCAAAAAGGCGAATTAAACAATGCCAAAGAGCAATACGATAAATATGATGCATTAAGAGGCGGTTCATTAAAGTTGGCCATTACAAGCCTTAACGATGCTAAAACATCAATAGATAAAGCATCAACAAATGATAAAACATCAGCTCTTCCATTAACATTTGCTGTAAAAGGAGCAGTATATGCCGCTTTAGCTGTACAAGATACAGTAGCTGCTACATCATTGCCGAACTTTAAAATTGCTGATGAAGCATTAGGGAAAGCAAAATCATTAGATTCAGCAAAACAGGAAAACAAAAAGTTAATTGACAATGCTTATCTTAATTTAGCACAATACGAATTTAACAAGGGTAGGGCCGAATTCCAGGATAAGAAATTTGAATCGGCTTACCATTCATTCGACTATTTTCGCCAGGTTTTACCAAACGATACAACAGCTTTATATGCAACCGGTTTAGCGGCCGCAAATGCAGGTACCACAAACCCTAAGTATTACCCAATTGCTATAACTGATTATAATAAATTATTAGCTACCAATTACTCGCAGAACGCCACAATTTATTATGATCTGTCATCAATTTATTTAGCCAATAAGGATACAGCAAATGCTTTTAAAATATCTGGCGATGGTGTTGCTAAATATCCTGCAAATAATAACTTACGCAGGAGAGAAATTGAAATTGGTTTACAATCAGGTAAACAGGATCAATTAATAGGAAAAATTCAAAGTGCTATAACCGGCGATCCTAAAAATAAAACCTTATATTATTATTTAGGAATAACTTATGCACAAGTAGCAGAATCAATTGGCGATAAGCAAACAAAAACGAAGGATGCTGCTGCTAAAGCCACGCTTGAGCAACAGAAAGTTGACAACTATAACAAGGCAGCTGATGCTTACAAAAAAGCGTTGGATATTGACCCAACTTATGCTGATGCCAGCTTAAGCTTAGGATACGTTGCAATTGAACCGGCGCTTGACCTGTACAATACTACAAACCAACTGCCAACAAATCAACAAAAGAAATATGACGCCAACATGGCCCAGGTTCAGGTATTGATTGAAGCTGCAAAACCATACTTGCTAAAAGCGGTTGATTTAAATCCTAAATCTCCGGAAGCTTTACAAAATTTAAAATCATATTACCTGGTAAAAAGGGATATGGTAAATGCTAATGCAACTCAAAAGAAGATAGAAGCATTAGGAGGTAAGTAATAATAAAGAGAGGGCTTTTGAAATAGCCCTTTCTTTATTTCAACATTACTTAACATAATGTTAATTATGAGACTTTGGTTTTTGGGTGGGTAGTTATTTGAAAGTCAATGCAATAAAGATTCAATAAATTCTCCTGTTGGGGAGAAACATAGACGGCGTAAAGGATTTTGATTTATCATGATCGCCCCGCAATATATGACTTTATGGTGCAATTCTAATCCCGTTCTAATGTTATTGTAATATTTATGTTACATTAGCTAAAACTTAAATCTTTTATTTGTCTAAAATGTTATGTCCGACCAAAATCTAAATCACCCGTCTTTATTAGAGCGTTCGGACGCTTCCAGTCTTAAAGAGGGTTACCGATTTAAGCTCAAATGTTCCACCTCTATACTCCGTGTCTTTCTTGTTACTGATAAAACGGTACATGCTTATGACGCTGTTTATGATCGTTTTATTCGCATCGACATTGATCCGCTTATTAAACAACTTCCTGTATATATCATAAGCTTTAACGAGCCTGATAAATCGTCAATTTTGGATAGTTCTTTAGCAAGTCGGTTTATGTTAAAAACCGGATAATTATGGTCTTTTAAATTATTTGTATCCCGCTGGCGTAGTTGTCAGCGGGTTTTCTTATTTAATCACTTAATCCTTTTTAAAATGAAAACTTTAAAAAACGTTATTTTTTATCCTATATCTATTTTAGTCATTGTTGTAAGTTTCTTTTACATTTTATTTGGCTATGTATCTGATTTTCTTTGCAGTAGCATATTTATTAAAATTGCAATGTGCTTAGTGTTTTGCACTTATGCGTTAATGGCTGGGTTACTGATTCATTACTATTTATTTACTATATAATATAATAAGCCTTGGCACACAAAAACGATTATACTGTCATAGTCTTTTATCCGAACACTTCTAAAAAGTGGACTTATGTACACACAATAATCGGTTTTGCGAGGTTTATAAATGCCTCCCATGCTGATTGGAAGTATTTCAATGTGTATGATAGGCGCTCTGGTATTTATCTTCGTCGGTTTTACCCGACCTCAATTTTCCCTTATTTTCTTTAATCTCAAAACTTTAAATTATGTCTGATTTTAAATTACCTAAAAAACTCAAAGGCGCTAAATTTTTACATTTTGGTCGTGTTGTTGTCTTTACTGATAAGCCGGATTTAGTTCGTCCTATCATTGCGCTCATTCCTGATTTACTGGCCGTTTGCGGCACTGTTAAGCTTGACAATGTAGTTTATCATTGGGCTTTACATGGTGCGCTTAATGATGGTATTTACAAAAAATAACTATGCAAAAAGTTCTTTTGTTATTGGCTATCGCCGTTGTTCTTTTTACAACCTCTTGTAATTTGTATCATGGCTTTTGTTACACGTTCGGTTCTCATGATCCTAATCATTACCGGGTGTTAACAGACACTCTTTTCGGTGGCTCTATTCGATCCCCTAAATTCCCTGTTTTTAAGTAACTGTTTAATTTAACCTTTAATATCTATGTATGCTGAATATGTTGATTTATGTGTCCGTATGGGTTTAACTCCCGTTACTGAGGCTTCATTTAGCAGTCGTCCGGCTGCACTTAATGCTCGTGTTCTCGCCTTTTTTAAAAGTCGTTTGCCGCCTGTTAAATATCCGTTCTTTCAAATGAATCTTAATTCTCGTTACGGCGCTGCTCTTTAGCTTTTTTCTTACTTTTTGATTATCTATTCCAAAGGTTTTTGGATGTTACGGCCTTGTCTTTTTCAATTTCAAATTTTTTTGTATAAGATACAATTAGGCCTGTGTATTGTGCTTTTTTAAGTGGTATTAATGCTAAGTAAGGGCTTTCGTCCTCTCCTAAATCCATTATTAAAAAAACGGGTTTTGTTTTATCGTATTCGTTATACCTTTCTAATTGTCTTTTGTTGCACCATGCAATTTTGTTATTAAAAAGTGTCGTCCTGACTTTTGCTTCTACATAAAATTCTTTTTTAGTTATATGATCTCTGAAAGTAAAGTCCGGTTTTAATGATGCTTCTACATAATCATTTTTGTTTGTAGCGTAACTGTGCGTCATTTCTACAAGCGTGTAATGTTCTTTTGGGAATAATATTTCCCTTACGTATTTTTCAAACTCTTCTCCTGTTTTAAATGATCTTGGTTTTAAGATTTCGTCTTTAACCAGCTTGAAAATACTTCTTATACTCATTCTTTTTTCTTTCAATGATAATCTTTTTTTTTAACCTATAATAATTAAAACTATGCCTGAAAATGTCGGTCTATATGCTATTCATACCACGCAGGGTTATTACCTAACTGCTGGCTCAGTTTATGGTGGTGCTATCTTTAAGAATCCGGTTTCCGGTGGTCTTGCTGGTGCTTACCTCTCCCCTTCCTTGTCGCATATTACAGCGATTAAGGATATGCTTGTTGAACACGGTGTTCATGGCACTGACGGGCAACATATTTGCATTCATAAGCTTCTTGCCGTACCCGTCTGATCCCTTTTTAACTTCTATCTAATTACATAACAATGTCTAAAATTAAACAGTCCGGTTATTCCGGAACTTTGACTAAAAAGCAACGTAACGAATTGTTAAAGAGCTTAGAATCTTACTACTTATTTTTAATAGATAAAAATGAGGCTATCGTTCATAAGTATGCTAACATTAACGCTTCTGCCTTAAAACTATATGACAGGCGAATACGTGCTCATCTTAAATCATGCGAAATTTTGTTAATTTCCTTAAAATCCCCCCTTTTTGAAAATGTCAAATCTGCAAGTATTCGCCGAACCCTTACAATTGAGGGTAGGCGCCCCGGCTTTAATGAAGATTAGCGGCTCTATTAAATGTGTCACTATCGTATCTGATAAAGGCGGTATTGTCTCATTCACTTACCCATTGCGCCCAAATGATAAAACGGTTCATAGCGTCCCTAAAGCGTGTGTCTATCTCCCGCTTGCCGACTTACGCAAAGAATTCTGTCTATCGCTTACCTATACCGCAAATAGGTATCTTAAAAAAGAGTTCGGTTATGGAAACCTCTTATACGAAAGTAAGCGAAATTCTAAAGATTGAAAATTTCCGCTCTCGTGCTTATGCTGACGGCATGTCCAACGGCAAACAAATGTATTCTATAGGTTATGGGCATCAGATTCAACCTAACGAAAGTTATTTACTTAACGCTACTATTACACTGGATACCGCTTTAAAGTTATTCAGGTCTAATCTTGCGCCGCTCGAAAGTCAAATTAATGATAATTCGAAATATGCAATGGCTCAAAATCAGTTTGATGACTGTATAGACTTCGGTTTTAATTGTGGTAGCGGTGCTTTATCTAATATTCTCGATACGTGGAATACTACCCATGATCCTATTCAAGTTGCCGCCCGTATGAAGCTGTATAACAAGACACGTAAAAACGGTGTTCTTGTTGTTGATGCTGGCCTTACTGCTCGTCGTGCTGACGAGGCTAACGACTTCCTTACTTCTACATCAGGTATATCTCTGATCGCTGTATTCGCTGTTGGTGCTGCTTTGGCTCTCTATGCCTACGTTTCTTAGTCTTTTTTTTTAACCTTTAATTTATCAATATGCTTGCCTTGTATCTGTTCACGGCTTATTTAGCTGGTTCGGCTATTGGCTTCTTTGCTGGTAGACATTCTAAATATTAACCATTAACTCCGTTAATTTATGCCTCAATTTATTATACAGTTGTCCCCTGGTCTTTACGTTGCTAAAGAGGGTCGGCGTTTTACGGGTGCGGTCTCTGACTTAAACCTTGCTTTTCATTTCCGCTCCCGTTTAGCTGCCCGTATAGTTCGACGTACTCATGGGGGGACTATTCAACTCATTTCAAATGTCTCTAATTGCTCAGGTTGTCAGTAATGACACGGTTCACAACCTTGCAGCCGGAACGGCTGTTGCTTCTACTTCCCTAATTTCTTCTACTGATTTAAACACTGTTAAGGCTGTCGTTATCTCTGCTGTGCTTAGCGGTTTGGCTCAAATTGTACTAACCTTAATTAAAAAACTTTCTCAAAAACTCAATGGCAACACAAACCAAAACCCTATCGACCAAAGTCAAAACGGCCTCTAAGAGCCGTAAAGTTCAAACTATTAACTCACTTGCTGATTTAGCCGCTGTTTCTGATCTTCATATCGAAGTTGTACAAGACGTTGTAAACGCTGCTCAGGATTTTGTTAACGCCGGTATCCCTTTTGTTCCTGTACCTGCCGCCCCTATTGTAAATCTGCCTCATAAAGTCGCCTTTCCTGTTAAAGTCCCCAATAAGGCGATTACAGCCACCTTGCCCCGTGATGGTAAGTTTATGTACGTAACTTCTAATAATCTGCGTAGAACGATCTTAGAGGGTGACGTTAAACATTGTAAGCTTGTTCTTACATCTGATCAATTCCGCTCTCTTACTGCTGCCGGGTTAAAGCAGGGTATTACATGGGACGAGATGCTTAGGGCTGTTCTTGCTGAACAGTCATTCAATTACGATCCTTACGGCTCTGCCGTTAAGTTCATTCCTCAGCCTGACGCTGCTTAGTATGTTCCAAAGTCAGTAACACGGAACATTCAGTCTAACCCGTTGGACTTTACTACAAATTATTAACCCTTTAATCTAATTTCAATCATGGCTTACTATCGCCGTTCAAGGCGCTCATCTGGTCGCCGTACCTCTTTCGGATCACGCAACGTTAATTCACTTGCTCGCCGTATCGCTGCAATACTTAAACCCCGCCGCCGCTCGTACGGTCGTCGTAGGTACTAATTTGTTATACTATTAAATTATAATATGGCTCGTCGTTCTAATAAACTGATCTATGTTGTTGTACTTGGTGCTGCTGCATACTTCTTTAAAGATAAATTGATTGCTCTTTATCACTCAGTTGTAAAAACTGCCGCTAAACCTGCGGCTGGCTCAACTATCCTACCATAAGGCTAACAGCCCTGCCGAAAGGCGTTTTCTATTTCTCCTAATAAATACATAAATGAACATTCGTCATTTAGAAACCAAAAATTCTAAAATAACCTCTCAAACTATCAACGGGTTTTCTTTCAAAACTTTCTTGTACGCTAATACATTTACAGGCGGTGATACTACTTTCGGTAGTTCAAAGCTTGACTTCTCTAAAGTTTCGATTAAGGCTATCCTTAACCGTGATGGTCAGGATCACATTTTATTTCAAGATAACTTGAAAATTCTTGGTTTAGCTTCCAACCTGTTAACTCGTGGTCAGCTTGCCTTTTATTCGGATCATGACCACTTGACTAAACTTGCAGATGGCAGGGCTTTAGTTACGTTTAATATACCGTTAGGCGGCCCTATTAAAATCGCCGGTGATGACTTCATTTATATCGAGGTTACAAATCAGGACGGCTTTTTTAATGCCTCTTACATTAATTCTTCATTCCTTGAAGTTAAGCCGCTTAAATGCGTTGGTTACGAAACGTTCATACCGTCTATTAAATCTGTTAATATTCAGGCTGGAACTACCTCAGATGTTTACTCTTTGGGTGATAACATTCTTCGTACCGTATTGTTAAATTATGATAATACCGATTTTCAAAATCCGGTTGTCAGCAATTTAAACTTTGCTTCTGATCGTCTTAACGATGGTTATACTTTCCATGATCTTGTTCACTTTAAGGATCAAAGTTACCAGCCTATGCCTGTTAATTTAAGTGCTGACGCTGCCACTATCTTTGAGAGTGACCAGTCGTTCATTCTTACAAACTTTCACCAAAAGTTTAATCAATTGATCCTTTCGGCTCAGTTCGACGGCTCTCAGGTGTTGGCCTCACAAAACTATATAGTATATTGGTCTTACAGGACTGATTGGACTATTCTCCAAAAAGCTACCGCTTTGCAACAAAAGCACGTAGATGCGGAATCAAATTCTATACCCGCTTCAACCAAATAGTAAAAATGGGACTGTTCTCTGTTTTCGGTAAAATTGGTAAGGCTTTAGGTAAAGGTGCTTTAGCTGTTGGTAAAGTTGGTCTTGGCGTAGCTGCTTCTTATGTTGGTATTAGCCTCCCCGGCTCTTCAACTAATGGCGCTGCCTCTGCTGACGCTTCCGGCGGTTCTACCAATACCTATACCCCCGGTTCAGCCGCTCAATCTTCTACGCCGTCACTCCCTGATCAACTCAGGGGTTTACTGGCGGTCGCCTCAGGTAATAAGCCTATTCAGGTAGATGCTGTGTCCAGCTCTATGCCTACATGGTTGCTTCCTGTCGGAATACTTGGTCTTCTTGGTATCGGCGCTGCCGCTGTTATGAAACCAAAAGGCAGGCGCTAAATTTTATAAGGGGGCTTTGCCCCCTTTTATTATTCTCTTAAACTGTTTTTATCATTATTATGAAAATTGAAAATTTAATAAGTAAGGTTTTGTTTAAAGCCGCTCCTATGTTACCTACTGAACATGCCGAACTTGAAAAAGGTATGAATCTTTGGTTTGACCAGCAAAAACAGGCGGTTGCCAAAAAAGAAGTCGCTAACGAAACTTTGAACGTAAAGGACAAAGCTTTCAAGTTGCTTGATGAATGGTACATGCGTACGCTCTTTGCAATGGCTTACATATTTATTCTTCGTTGGGTACAGGATTTTATGAATCCCGGCGATCCCGATGACGAAGCTCCTCAGGATATATTAGATCATCGTCGCTAATGAAAAATTACACTGGCTCACGCTTCGCTCCCTCACGTGGGGGGCGAAGTACTGGGGCTAAAGTTATGGGCATGTTGCCCAAACTACCCGGTATCGCTTTACCCCTCGTTATTACTGGCGTTATAGGCGCTGCGGGTTATTGGGTTTACAAAAAATTTGCTGTTAATACCCCTGATCAAAAGGCTCAGGATACCGCCGATAAGGCGGGTTTAACTAACCTGACTACAAGGCAGGTAGCTTCTGTTAACTCTTTGGATGCTCTTAAAAAGAGCCTTTCCGCTCGTGGCTTAAACGTCTCTAACGTTCATCAGTCATTTGCTAATACTTTAAACGCCGCTATGAATACCAGCGCTATCGATCACGGCGAAATTATTAAGATTGTTAAAAGTATGGGGCTTGAAACCTTTCAGCTTACCGCTATCGCTTATGGTCAGCGGGAACTTAGGGGTTATGTCACTTCTCCGCTTCATATTTTTGAGCCTGATTTTTGGATTGATAGTTTTTCTACCCTTAAATTATATGGTACTTTAAAGTATCATTTACAGGTTGCGCTTACCTCCTCGGAGTTTTTAAGTATTGGCGCTTACGTCAATACTGTACCTTAGGCATTATAGCCTCTTTAAGCTACTTTAATTGTGTTGCTATACATTTATCGTTCCTTTCTTTTAAATCGCCCCTGTGCGATATTTCATTAAAATAACTATTATTATGATGCACTCTGATAACTCCCTTTCTGAGGCGTTTGTTAAGCACATTTCTTATTTTTCTGAGGAGTATATTAAACAGTTAATAATGGAAGTGGATAGCGGTAAAGTCGCTACATTAAAGCCTTTTGTAGGTTCGCTTTCCTATCCCTCCTCTTTGTTTCCCTCTGTTGGTAGTGCTGTGCCTACAACTCAATTTGCTGCCACTACTTATATAGGGCTTATGCAAATGATCTTTCCTGAGGAGACGAGTACCTTAGAAGATTTACCAGCTTACACCGTTTTGCAAATTGATCTTGACGGTGTGGAAAGGACTTTTGTTACTATTGCCGGGGGTGATATTACCGCTGGTGTCGGTGGTACTAAATTCATCGATTTTGTTAACTCGCTCTATCCTACTGCTAACGATCCTCTACCGTTTAATGAAACGGCTATACACGTACTTCGTAACATTCGTATTTCAGGTAGTAAGTTTACTATCTCCGGTTCTACTTTTGTAGCAAGTGGTTTCGTTTCAAATTCTCATACAAAGGATTATTCCTTTTGTATTTCAGTATCCGGTTACTCTGCAATTATCTTATAATGAAGTTGCTATTTATAGAAAAAACGACATTTGCAGATCCCGCCCCTGAGGCGGTTGTCGTTACTCCTGATCCGCCCGTTACTGTTATCCCTACTCCTCCTGTGCCTCTTACGGTTGTTCGTTGCACTGCTTCGGGTCAGTACTTTAACCATACCGTTATGGTGTTTAGCGTTACTTTAAGCGGCAAACTCACGGTTGATGTTGTTGTTCATGTTATACTAACCTGTACTAAAGTGGGTGGTATTGATAGCTGGGGCGCTGATCTTACAGTCCCTGCGGGTACGTTAATTGTTACTAAACCTATTAACGTTCTTCTTGGTACTCGGCTTTTAACCCTCCCTACGTATTCAGCTGTTCAGGCTTATGCTACCTCTTGCGCTCCTAACCCTGCGGGTGGCACTACTGTTGAGCTGCATAGTACATTACTTGAAGTTTAGTTATGCAAAAAAAATTATTGCATCTTCCGCCCTCGTCTTTTAAAAAGTATGACGGCGGTTCGTCCTCTGCCTCTGTTCCCGGCTCCGACTATGTGCTTCCCATTGCTACCGCTAACGTCTTAGGTGGCGTTAAGGCTGGCGCTGGTGTCACTATATCGGAGACAGGCGTTATATCTGCTGAGGGTGGCGGCTCTGCCCCTGACCTTGCGCCCTATGCTTTAGAAGTTGATTTATTAGCTCTTGAAGATTTACCTAATACTCCCGTTCTTACTGGCCTTTCTAATGTAGCTGTAGCCTTTGGGCTTGTTAGACAAGTCCCCGGCGCTACCCGTTGTATTAGGCTTCGTCGTTCAAGTGATGACGTTGAACAGGATTTTTATTTTGATACTAAAGGCGCTTTAAACCTGTCCGATATTTTTAAATTTCTAAATGGTTTTCGTGGTTACGTGCCTCAGTGGTATAATCAGGCTGGCGATTTTTCGCACTTCCTGCAACCTGTTAAATCATTACAGCCTTATTTCGCTGTTGACAGGGGTGTACCTAAAGTACGTTTTGAGAATTCAGGTAACGGCATTATTGGTCAGGCTTTGGTTTATACCCTTGCTACTCCTGTTAACGTTAACAATACTACCGTTTTTTGTGCTTATTCGTCTTATTTGAGTTCCGGCACGGATTCGGTTTATCCTGTTGCTAATTTTAGCAAACGTTACTTTCTTAGTTCTTTAGGTTCAAAGTTGGATTTGTGTATTGACGGTCTTAACGCTTCTAAACCCGATTCGCTCTCATTGAATGGCGTTTCTACTGCTACCCTGTTTGCAGGTTGTCAAAACAATTATTTTTCAATCAGCTCTAACGGTACTGCTACTAAAGTTCGTTCCCGTTTCGTTGAGGCTTCTATTGCTGGTCTTGCTTCTGCTACTGAGACACAATTTAAATTAGGCAATTTTTTTGCTGGTGATTCTAACCCTTTTGCAGGTGATGTATTTAGCTATATCCAGTTTTCGGCTGTCCAGCCTGATACTGTAATTGATGCTATCTCTACCGGCTTGGATTCTTCATTTGATTTGATCTCTTTGGTTGACAGTCCTAATAATTTGGTTTTTTCAGGTGATAGTCTTGGTGTTATCGGTTCTACCGATAATTTTAATTATCCCCGGTTAATGAATGCTACCGCCAAAACTCCGGTTTTGAACTTCTGTCGATCTTCCAATACGTATGTTATTCAAAATTCGAATAATTATAACGTTGCGCTTGATTCTACAATTATCCCCGGCAAAAACAATATTTTGTTTTACTTCGGTGGTACTAACGATTTGCAAGGCGCTACCGCTGCCCCTCTTGCTCCTGCTGTTGTTAAGGCCGCTGCTGTGGCTTTTGCTACCGCTCGTTTTGCTGCTGGCTGGTCAAAGGTAGTTATGTTTACTGCTTTGGATCGTGGTTCTGTTGGTACGTTTACAACGTATAATAACTTAATGCTTGCTGATACTGTCAGCTTTAGCGCCGTTCTTCCTGTTGCCGCTGATAAACATTTACAGTTTCTTCCCGGTGTTGGTGGTAATACTTCTGCTTTGTCTCGTCCTGATATGGCGTATTCGTATGATCTTGTTCATTTAACGTCACTCGGTTCGGCTGTTATTGCGTCCTATTGTGATAATTATATTGAATCTGTTTCTAACGTTTATGTTACTGCCTCTTTAGGTCGCCGTATCAATAAGCTTGAAGCTTATATTAATGACCTTGTTTCAAAGGATGCTGCTAATGGTAAAGGTTTCCGTTACAATGCCAAAATTGCAATTGATGGTACTTTGTATACCACCCGTATTAGTAGCTCACAAAAGGCGCTTACTGATTTGGAGATACAGGCAAACGATACCGACCTGTTAACTAATAGCGGTTCTATTTTTATGCGGCCTAATGGCGGCGGTCGTATGTGGTTTGGTATAAAGCGTACTGATCCCATTGTTACCGGGGGAGATGCTAACGCTACGTATACGTTTGGGGGTGCTTATGCAAATTCCTTGTATATGGATATGTATAACCCTGCTGGTACTGATCCACGTACTTACATCAGGTTTTTAAATGATGGTACGCAAACCAATATTACAAACTCTCGTGTCGGTTCGTCTGCTCCTTATCACTTGGATACTTACAGTTTGTACGATACAACTATTGAGAGTGGGCAAACTAAAGTCTATCTAAAGGCTATGACTGTTGCCGGGCTTACTGTAGCGGGTAAATATTATGATCCTGCCGCTGGTGGTTCAGGTTATCAGGCTTTTGTCGGTATAGGTACTGAGTTAAAAAATCCTCAGGCTTTTTTGCATTTAGCCGCTTCTATCCCTGAGGGTGTATCCATGATCATTAATAAAGGTGGCGCTCCTACTGTGCTTGTAGACGGCGCTATTTGGTATGATAGTACTGGGCTTCATTTTAGAAAGGGCGGCGTTACTGTTAACCTCGCCTAATTATTACTTAAAACAAAACTATGAATATCTCAAAAAAAGATTTCGACGCTCAGTTAAAAGATGATGCGCCCTTTAACGGTTATAAAATCGAGGGTAATTTTATTGTTTTTGATAATACAGCCGACCTGTCTTATCAGGTCTTGCCGGGATATAAGTTAAAGGATTTGCTTACGCATAATCCTATAGCTTCCTATACAAAACTTAGCAAAGATTTATTACTTAGGCTACACTTAGTTTGGACTAATTGCAATGGTGACAAACCAAATATTAATTCTTCTTACCGCTCACCCGAATATAATAAAACTGTTCCCGGTTCTTCGGCTACCTCTCTGCACTGTCAGGGCTTGGCTATTGATTTAGGCGGCAACCCTGAGTATATCGGTAACGCAATTATTATTGCGGGTTTTGATGGTGAGTTAGGTTATTATAATTGGGGTTGTCACATTGGCATTAAAAACGGTGTACGGGATGTTTGGGACAAACGTACAGATACTTCTATTACCCGAAAGGTAAAGGATTTCATTGCGCCCGATGCTACCCGCAATTACACGCTTATTGCGGTTTTAGCCCTTGTAGGCTTGGTTATTTTTAAACGTATTTTCTAATATTATGCAAACTATTATCGATTTTGTAAAGGCTCATTTAGTCATTGTTCTCGGCGCTATTGCTGCCGCTTGGTTCTTCTTATTCTCAGGTAAAAAAGGCGGTCGCCGTTCTTCTTATCGCCGCCGTGCGCGGTCTTATGGTAAACGCTCTTACAGTCGTGGCCGTAACCGCTTCCGTGGTCGTTCTCGTCGTCGTTACTAATATTTAAAATGCGCTCCTTGTGCAACCTCTGATCTTCGGAAAAATGGGCAATTGTGGACTGTAGGAGATTAGCTCCGGCCTTGTGCCGGGGCTTCTTGTTTTCACCTGGTATTTTTTTTAACCTTTAAAAAAATGTTTTCTTTTAATTCTTGGCATAATAAGGAATTTAGGTTCGTTTATCAACCTGATTATTCCCTCGGTTATCGTAGCCGCCGCTTTTTGGTTAGTGCTAATAAGCAATACATAACCGATTCTAACGCAAAATTAGCCTTTTCTAAAGCCTCAAATATGAGAGGCGATAAACTACGCTTACGCTTTAGAAAGTATGGCATACTTGATATTTATGTAAAATAACTTAAACCTTAACATAATGGCAGAAAACAACTCTATTAATTTGAATTACACGGTTGATAAGGATAAAATCACTTGGGACTTATATATGATGGATATTTCCCTTATACCCTCGCTAACTAAACAATTGACTTGGTACTTACACATGCAAACCTCATCGGTTAGTTTTATGGATGAGAGAGCCGAAAGGGCTCGTCTTGCTGGTATTACTCCTGAGCGTCAAATGTCTATGGATTTAAAACTTAAAACTCACTAACCTAATGATTGATACTATAAATTTAAAACTCTCAAATGTCAAATCTTACCCTCTTACTAAACTCCGCTTTGAACAAACGTCAAAAAGCGGGCAAACGGTCGTCCAAATTAATGAAGATGACGGCGAAATTATTACAGGTGGTGACTTTCGTGCTTTACTGCACCATGATACCGATAATATTATTCCTCTTACTAAGCGTAATACTATGTACGTGCCTAGTTCTCATTATACTTTATCCTATAAGTATAATATCGTCACTGACTGCATAGACTTTGATTTTTCCATACCTAAATATATACACGGTACTAATATTTTGCAGTTCATAAAGTACTTTGGTCAGGATGCTGATACTCAGTATTATTACCTTATGAATTTCATTAAGGTTTTTATTAATAAGATTTCGTATGAGCCTATTAATATGGTCGATATTTCTATAACCCGTATAGATTTATGCTATAATCAGTTCTTTGCTTCTAAATATGACGCTTTGGCGTATCTTAATGCTCAAAAAGAATTGCTTCCAAAATATGCCCGTTCTACTAAAAACGATTATCGTTCTTACGAAACCTCGTTATCTTACATAACTAAACGTTACTCGTTTAAGATATACCATAAGGGTACGGAATTTAAAAAGCATGATAAAGTTAAACTTGCCGACAATAATCCTACTGGTGAGGGTATTGACTTTTTACAGGATACCGCCGATAGGATTCTCCGTTATGAGGTTACTATACGTAAAGCTCAAATTGACTACCTGTTTAGAGAACACGAACTTTACCGGCCTTACGTTTCGTTTTTCTTTAATGATCGTTCCCGTGCTGGCTTTCGCTTACATAGTCCTCGTTACTATGATGACATTGTTAAATTTTGTGAGCGTGGCCATAATTATGTTTGCGTACCTGTTATTCAGGCTACCGCTATCCGTACCAGCTCTGTACATTTTTCAAAAGAGGTATTTACAGACTTGTACAAATTCTTTTGGGATTATGTAAACAAATTTCAACTTGAATGTAAAATGTCTGTTATGGACGTTATGAAGCGTATAGATGAAAAAAACACGGAAAGGGATACTATCAGTGATGATACACTCCGACATAAAAATTCTTATAATAAGCCAATGCTTACTGTGTTGGCTCTGCTTACTCAAAGTTACTCTTTGGATAGTCTCCGTAAAAGTGGTTTATTGCCTCGTTCTACTTTCTTTCACTATCAGAAAAAACTTAAAGAGCTCGGTTACACTTCAAAGGGCAAACTTATAGATGTTGCCCCTCCCTCTCTTGATTATTTAGAGTATTTGTCAATATTCGGGTTTCACCATCGTAAATGATAAATATTTGATAAGTTTTCGTTCATTAAATTAATTCCTATTAGATAAGTTATTAATCCAATTATCATAATAATTGAGAATAAAATTATTCGCAAAACAAATCCATTAATAGGACTTGTTCCCTCAATTATTTGTTCTACTAAATCTTTGAGCCACATATTTTTTTATTGACTTCTTTTTGTAAAGATACAATTCTTAAATGTTTGACTATCCATTATATAAAAGTTTGTAACTGGCTGATTTTTAATAAAATTTAATTTTATTAAAATTTGGTATATTGATATTAAGTAGTATATTAGCATCGTGATCCAGCGAATGAAATCACAGTACACCGCCTCTATCTCATAGGGGTTAGCAACAGAAAATCTTTACCCTTTCGGGGTTCCCTTTTCAGGGAGTTAATTAACATATTCATATTGTTAATTATGTGAATAATATTAAACATATTAATTTAAGGCTTGGGCCGATTAATTTTAATATATATCAGCCCACAATCAATTTATTTGGCATCTTTAAAATCATAACAAGCAAACATCGTTTTGTTAATGAATTATTATGCCCGAAATCACTAAACCATTAATTCCGGAAAGAAAAAAACTATTAGGCTTAGATCATTTAAGAGCGTTCGCTATCACAATTGTATTTCTATATCATTACCAAAT
>JAMFSA010000112.1 GCA_026225055.1 Mucilaginibacter xinganensis
GGCTCGAACCCACGACCCTCGGTACCACAAACCGATGCTCTAACCAACTGAGCTACATCTACCGTTTTGGAGATTGCAAAAGTATAAATCTTCGGCTTAATTGCAAAGCATTTTTTAATATTACAATCGGCTTACCTGTTAAAACGATCCGTATAGGTAAATTTGTAGTATGGCAGAGCAACTGATAGAGCTGAATGTTAAGGGAATGCATTGCAATAACTGTGCAATATCCGTCCACAATTTATTAGAAAAAAAAGGACTAAAAAATATTTTGGTCGATTTTGCAGGCGAAGAAGTTAAGTTTTCGAGCGATAATGAGGACAATGTTCCCGATATTATCAAGGGAATTGAACAGCTCGGCTTCAAAGTTATTGATGATATAGCCACACATCAATCTAAATTTTATGAAAAGGTGGAGAATAAATTCTTCTTCTGCGCCATTTTCACTGCTCCCCTGTTACTGCACATGATACTGCCCTGGCATTTTCTACATATGCCGATAGTACAATTGCTGTTATGCCTCCCGGTTTTTATAGTCGGCTGCCTGCATTTTGGCAAAAGCGCTTATGGTTCGGTGAGAAATGGCCTTCCGAATATGGATGTGCTGATTTTTGTGGGGTCGACTGCCGCGTTTATATATAGTTTGATAGGCACTATTGAGAATCTTGGCCAACAATATCAATTTTACGAAACCTGTGCTACTATCATCACATTGGTTTTATTGGGTAATGTTTTCGAGAAACGTTCGGTTACGCAAACTACATCAGCGGTGAAAGACCTGGTGAAAATACAGCAGGTTACCGCTAACCGGGTAATCAACGGCAGTATTGAGGTGATCAGCGCTAAGGATGTTCTGGCAGGCGATACGCTACTGGTTAACCAGGGTGATAAAATTCCTGTCGACGGTGATGTACTTTCGGGCAACGCTTCAGTTGATGAATCGATGCTTACGGGCGAAAGTCTGCCTGTTGAAAAGGGTAAATATGATAAGGTTATTGGCGGTACTATTATTCAGCATGGTAATATTCATATGATGGCTACCAAAGTAGGCTCGCATACCGTATTAGCGCAGATCATCGACCTGATGAAAAAAGCGCAGGCTGCAAAACCGCCCGTGCAAAAGCTGGGCGATAAGGTAGCATCTATTTTTGTGCCTGCTGTGATGCTTATCTCGCTGCTTACATTTGTCATAACCTATTTTGTAGGCCATACACCTGCGCAAACCGCTTTAATGAGCGCTATTGCCGTATTGGTGATATCGTGCCCCTGTGCCATGGGTTTAGCCACTCCTACCGCCGTAATGGTTGGCCTGGGCAGGGCTGCCAAGAATGGGATATTGATAAAAGGCGGTGATACCATTGAAGCGGTCGCCAACACCAAATATGTGGTGTTTGATAAAACTGGCACGTTAACCACCGGCAAGTTCCGCATTAATGATATAAAGGCTGAGGCTGGTAATGATATTGAAACTATCCGTGGTATAATTATGGCTATTGAGGAAAGATCTAATCACCCGATAGCTAAATCATTGGTAAGCGAAATAAAAAAACTACCGCAACATAAGGTGATACTCCGCAAAGCCATTGAAGAAAAAGGCCTGGGTATGCGCGCCGAGGACGTTGAAGGTAACAATTACTTTTTAGGCACTGCAAAGGCAGAAGGCAGCAGTAATTTTAACCTGTCGCTTTATAAAAACCAAATATTACTGGCGCAAATAGCCATTGATGATGAAATTAAACCTGATGCCGCCACGTTGATCGCTCAATTAAAAAAAATGGATATTATTCCGGTTTTATTAAGCGGCGACAAAAAAAGCAGGTGCCAAAGAGTTGCTAACGCGATAGGTATTACTGATATACACTCCGAAAAACTACCTGACGAAAAGCTGGCGGTGATAGACATCTACAAGCAAAAAGGTAAAACCATTATGATCGGCGATGGCATTAACGATGCCCCTGCCCTAACCCAGGCCGATGTTGGCGTATCCATGAATGATGCCAGCCAGATAGCCATACAATCCGCACGGGTGATATTATTAAATACCGACCTGCAATCTGTTGTAAAATTCCTGCAGATCAGCAAGCATACCTTGCTTACCATTAAGCAAAACCTTTTCTGGGCCTTTGCTTATAACGTGATAGCTATCCCGATCGCGGCTTTTGGCTTTTTAAACCCGATGGTGGGCGCGTTTGCTATGGCATTTTCGGATGTGGTGGTGATTGGTAATTCTTTGCGATTGAAAGCCAAGAGGTTGAATTAATTTATCCATGGTAGATAGACGATAGTCCATAACCATTTCTGCAATTTATCAAATCAAACACATCGGTTAAGCTAATCTTTCCTATTTTTGGCAAGACTATGGGCTATCGACCATGGACTATGGACTGAGAAAACTATGATCGAAATTTTTACAGACGGTGCATCAAGCGGTAACCCGGGACCGGGTGGATATGGGGTAATATTGCGCTCTGGGCAGCATTATAAGGAGCTTTCGGAAGGCTTTCGTAAAACTACCAACAACCGCATGGAGCTGATGGCTGTAATCAAAGGTTTGGAAGCCATAAAAACCCTGAATCAGGATGTTATGATCTTCTCCGACTCCAAATATGTGATCGATTCCATTGAAAAGAAATGGGTGAATGGCTGGGTAAAAAAGGGCTTTGAAGGTAAAAAAAACAAAGACCTTTGGATGCGTTACCTCGATGTAAGCAAACGCCACAATATAAAATTCAACTGGGTACGCGGCCATAACGGGCACCCCGAAAACGAGCGCTGCGACCAGCTGGCAGTGGCCGCCGGCAAACAAAAAGATTTACTTATCGATTCCGTTTTTGAAATGGAAAACGCGAAGGTGAATTTAATGTAAGTGATTGATTAAGTTGTTTGTGTTTAGGGCGTTACCTTCGGCCCGTGCTTTTCGCTCATACTGCACAAAGCCTTAGCCTCCAGGCCGGTATCCGCTACAATCACTAACGCAAAACCCTTTTTGTCATGCTGAGGCACGAAGCATCTATTATACAAGCAGCCGGTGTGAACGCGGATAGGTTCTTCGCTATCGCTACCCATGACAGAATTAAAAAATATGTCATTTCACCTTCAGATGCCGTGGATTTTAAAACTCAGAATGACAAGGTGAGAAAAAAACAACTACTCACCTAATCAACCCAATTAACCACTCACTAAGCTACAAAGCCAATTCAATCACCTGCAGATCCTGGATTTTATTACCATCTATATTAAAGCGCATCAGTGTACGCACTTTTTGCCAACCCTGCTTACCGGCAGCGCCGGGGTTTAAGTGCAGGCAATTGATCTTTTTATCAAACATTACCTTTAAAATATGCGAATGCCCGGTAATAAATAGCTGTGGTGGGTTTGTATAGATCTCCGGTCGTACTGCCGGGGCGTACTTTCCAGGGTAACCACCAATATGGGTCATCCATACATCCATATCCTCGCATTTAAAGCGGAGATTCAAGGGGTAAGTACTTCTAATATCCTGCCCGTCTATATTGCCGTATACGCCCTTTAACGGCTTAAATGCGGCGAGTTTATCGGCGAGTTCTATATTGCCAAAATCACCGGCATGCCAAATCTCATCGCAGTTTTCAAAGTGCTTGAATACGGCATTGTCGAGAAAACTGTGGGTATCGGAGATTAGGCCTATGCGGGTCATGTAGAATATTTTTTTTATATCCGCGCGTCATTGCGAGGAACGAAGCAATCCCTACGCTGACACAAAAATGCGTGGGGTCATGCTGAGGCACTCGAAGCATATGCGTAAAGGCCTTCGCCCACACACTTCGAGTACCTCAGTGTGACGCCATCTGCACAGTTTGGGATTATTAATATTGTGTTTGTTTTCAATGGTATTAATGAGCTTCCTCCAGTCGGTTGTCTTCGTTCCTCGCAATGACGCGCGGTGATGGACAATATCGCATTTATAACTAAAATATGGTGAAGAAATCTTTCAACGTACCCTCATAAATTTTTGAATAGACCTTGGGCTCATCGTAAATTATAAATTGCCCGGCTGTAATTTCAACATTCTGTAATCCAAAACGAATAATCTCCCTATGCGGCGCCGATTCTTCAAAGGAATGTACCGAAATAATCTTCTGTAAATATAATAGATGCTGATCTGCTAAGGTTTTCACCAGCGCCGAAGTTTCCAGCGGCAATACCAGCCAGCATAAGCCATTTTCAGTTAAATGTTCAGCTATATACTTTATCAAGACCTCAAAAAAATCTCCATCAGCGTGCTTCGCTAATGTTTTTTTAGCCTTTGGCGATTCCAGTGAATTGATATGAAACGGTGGGTTGGATATGATCAGGTCATATTTATTTTCAGCATGCTCCTCAAAAAAGCTTTCAAATCCAATCGGAAAAACATTTAAACGATCCCTAAATGGAGCGTTTTTAAAGTTATTACCCGCTGTTTCAGCGGCTATTGCATCAATCTCAACCGCATCAATTTGGGCATCGGTAAATCTTTGGGCAAGCATTAAGGCTATTACACCTGTGCCTGTTCCAATATCCAGAATATGTTGCGGATTTTCACTTTGTGCCAGCGCGCCAAGCAGCACACCATCGGTATTGATCTTCATGGCGCAACCGCTTTGATCAACACTGAATTGTTTGAAGCGAAAGGGATCGGCCATGGCTATTTCTCTACAAACTCAATCGGCAATCCATCCGGATCAGCAAAGAAAGTAAAGTGCTTGTCCGTAAACTCATCTATACGGATGGGCTCTACCGTTATCCCATATTCTTTTATATGAAATACAGCCTCATCAATATCATCAACCTCAAAAGCTAAATGTCGCAGGCCTGCCGCTTCGGGTCGTGATGGGCGCGCGGGTGGGTTGGGAAATGAAAAAAGCTCAATCTGGTACAGTCCTGCAACTTCCAGATCGAGCTTATATGAATCTCTTTGTTCGCGGTAAACTTCTCTTACAACTTTTAAACCCAACACCTCTGTATAAAAGTACTTCGACTTTTCATAGTCGGTACAAATAATAGCAACGTGGTGTATGTGGTTCAGTTTAAGCATTACGCACCTAAAATATTGTGCAATACGTTATCGTAAACCATTTTGATATCGGTGATATGGCCGAATAGCTCTTCATCTACATTCAGGAAACCATTGTTAACGGTACCCAGCAGACTGAATTCAATTTCACTGGTTGCCATTATCTCTATAAAGCGTTCCTGGTCGGCAGGGGCAACACTTACCACTACCCTGCCCTGAGCCTCGCCGAATAAAAACGCATCCTTACGTACAGCGCCGTCGGTTTCAATATCAAACCCTAAACCGTTAGGCAATGCCGATTCAGTTAAGGCAATATATAAACCACCATCAGCCACATCATGTGCCGACTGGATAACTTTATGTTTGATGAGTTGTTTTACAACCTGGTGCATATCATATTCCTTATCCAGATCAAAATATGGCGCTGGTGCTGCCAATACTTTATGCCATGAAGCCAGGTATTGTGATGATGCGATATCATTTACTGATTCACCGATCAGATAGATCAGGTCATCAGGCTGTTTAAAGTCGGATGTCATGATATTGGTAATATCATCCATCACACCCAGCATACCAATAGTTGGCGTAGGGAAAACAGAACCACCATCAGCCGATTGATTATAAAAACTTACGTTACCGCCTGTTACCGGGGTTTCAAACTTGGTACAAGCCGCGCTCATGCCTTGTATAGCACTTACAAACTGCCAGTAAACTTCGGGGTTGTATGGGTTACCAAAGTTTAAGCAATTGGTAATAGCAACCGGCTCGCCGCCTGCGCAGGTAATGTTACGTGCAGCCTCAGCAACAGCAATTTCGCAACCCTTTTTAGGGTCGGCATACACATAGCGCGAGTTACAATCAACCGTAATAACAATAGCTTTATCAGTACCCAAAACTGCAACAACAGCAGCGTCGCTTGGGCGGTTGGTGGTCATGGTTTGTACACCTACCATTGAATCATACTGATCGGTTACCCAACGTTTTGATGCGATATTAGGATGCGATATTAAATGTTCAGCAACCGCTACCAGGTCGGCCGGCTCTTCAACATCTTCTATTTTAAATTTCTGGTTTTCAGCAAAATAAGCAGGCTCTTTGTATTCACGCTTGTAAACCGGGGCACCTCCGCCTAAAACTAAATCATCAGCAGGTACATCAGCAACCAATACTCCTTTCGCGTAATATTCAAGACGTTTGGTATTGGTTACTTCACCTATGATGGCGCAGTTCAGGTCCCATTTATCAAAAACAGCTTCAACTTCTGCCTCGCGGCCTTTGTGAACTACAATGAGCATACGCTCCTGAGATTCTGATAAAAGGATCTCGAAAGGCTTCATATTTGCCTGGCGGGTTGGTACTTTATCAAGGTCGATACGCATACCGTGCTCGCCTTTTGCAGACATCTCGGAGTTTGAGCAGATAATACCTGCCGCGCCCATATCCTGCATACCTACAACCGCGCCTGTTTTTATAACTTCAAGCGTAGCTTCCAATAATAATTTTTCCTGGAATGGGTCACCAACCTGTACAGCCGGCAAATCGTTAACAGAATCTTTAGTTATATCTTTTGATGCGAATGCAGCACCGTGTATGCCATCTTTACCGGTAGCAGAACCTACTATATAAACCGGGTTGCCCACACCATATGATGTTGCCGACACAGTTTCGCCAGCCTTAACAATACCTGCCGAGAAAGCGTTAACCAGTGGATTTACATTATAGCACTCATCAAAAAACAGCTCACCGCCCACGGTTGGGATACCGAACGCGTTGCCATAATGACTAATGCCCTTAACCACACCCTTAACCAACCATTTAGTACGATCAAGCGACAGGTCGCCGAAACGCAGTGAGTTTAGCTGTGCAATTGGCCTTGCACCCATAGTAAATATATCGCGGTTTATACCGCCCACGCCTGTTGCAGCACCCTGGTAAGGTTCTAATGCTGAAGGGTGATTATGTGATTCAATTTTGAAAGCGCAACCTATGCCATCGCCCAAGTCAACCAGTCCGGCATTTTCTTCACCAGCCTTGGCCAGCATACGCGGGCCATCTTTTGGCAAAGTTTTTAGCCAGGTAATAGAGTTTTTATATGAACAATGCTCGCTCCACATTACCGAAAAGATAGATAGTTCAGTAAAATTGGGAACGCGCCCTAATATTTCATTTATGCGGTCAAATTCTTCGGGTAGTAAGCCTAAATCTTTGGCGGTTTCAACAGTGGTTAATTGCAGCTGCTCCAATGTGTTTTTATTTATTTTGA
>JAMFSA010000113.1 GCA_026225055.1 Mucilaginibacter xinganensis
CAACGCTGATTAGCGAAGGCTGTATTTTTGACGGCAACCTTAAAGCCCCAGCCTATGCCCGTATTGACGGACAAATAACCGGAGATGTAATGGTTGATGAAGGATTAATAATAGGTGAAAAAGGATCGATACTAGGGAATGTTATTACCAAGGAGATGGTTGTTTATGGCACCATTAACGGCAACCTGCAGGTAAACTCGCTGGAGATTAAAGCATCAGGCAAAATTAGCGGCGAAATACGCACCCAAACCCTTGAGGTTGAAAATGGCGCCGTTTATAACGGAAGCCTGTCAATGACACAGAACAACAAACTTGCCCAAAACAACCAGGCGGCCGCTGCCAGCACCAAGATTAAACCAAAGCTGATAGAAGTAGGATAGTTTTTCAGTTTTCAGTGGGCAGTTTGCAGTCTTTTAATCAGCAAACTGCCTGCTGCAAACTGCTATCCGCCAACTGTACACTGCAAACTACTCCCCCGGTTTAAAGATCCCATCTTTAATATCAATCAACAGTACCGATAATACACTCATGCCTGCCGCGGTACCTATGGTGAGCAGCCAATCCACAACAGATAGCCTGAAAAACAGCAGGTATATAATAGTGCCGTAATAGGGTGTCATGCATATAGGACAGCCATAAATAGGTTTATATAAATGACCTTCGGGCTTAAGTATTTTTTTAAACCCTTCAAATATCATCCCCTTCCAGGTGCAGGCATGAATAAATAAAACGATCATGGTTATTATAAACGCGTGTGTTATCATGGTTGATGGCTCGTAGTATGCTTTGTAATTTATTATAACTCAGTAGGGAAAATGATTTTCGGGCAAAAAGGTTTTGATTTTTGTTTGATGGTGTATTAAGCATACTGTAATTGCTTATCGATCCTTTTAATTATATTTACCAAAACCTATTGCAGCAATTTGCCATTATGGCATTAACCGGGGTGTTTTGTAACAACGGTATATGGTTTGTGCTCTAATTTTAAATCAACATAAAAATCAATTTTAAAAAAATATGAAAAAGCTATTCACAGCAATATTAGTATTAGTGGCTGTTGTAAATTTAAGTTCGTGCAGCTACAACAGAATGGTGCAAATGGACGAGGACGTTAAAGCCAAATGGGGTGCCGTTGAGAGCCAGTACCAGCGCCGTGCCGATTTGATACCTAACCTTGTTGCTACCGTAAAAGGTGTGGCCAATTTTGAAAAAAGCACTTTGGTTGATGTAACCGAAGCCCGCGCCAAAGCAACATCTATACAGGTTGACCCTACTAAACTTACACCCGAAACTATCCAGAAATACCAGGCGGCACAGGGCCAGTTAAGCACAGCTTTAGGCAGATTGCTGGTCGCATCAGAAAACTATCCGCAGTTAAAGGCTAACGAAAACTTTACGGCTTTACAAGCACAGTTGGAGGGTACTGAAAATCGTATTAACGTGGCCCGTTTAGATTTTAACTCATCGGTACAGGCTTATAACAGCAAGATCAGGTCGTTCCCGGCAAACTTAACCGCTAAGATGTTTGGCTTTACCGAAAAAGGATATTTCCAATCTGATGCCGGCGCTAATAAAGTGCCTACAGTGCAGTTTTAATAATTAGTGAATTATTGATTTACTGAATGAGTGAATGTTTTTTTGCTCACTCGGTAAATCAATCATTTTAAACCAATCATTCAGTAACTCACTCATTCACTAATTACCAGTTATGGCAATATTTAACGAAGAAGAGCAACAGCACATACGTACTGCTATTGAGGATGCGGAGAAGCATACATCAGGCCAGATACGTGTTTGCATCGAGAAAACTTGCAACGAGTATGTGCTCGACCGCGCAGCTAAATATTTTCATAAACTGGAAATGCACCAAACCAAGCACCGTAATGGTGTGCTGGTTTACCTGGCAACTGTCGACCGGAAATTTGCCATTATAGGCGATGCCGGGATCAACAAAGTAGTGCCTGCCGATTTTTGGGATAGCACTAAAGAAGACATGCTGCAGCATTTTAAGCTTGGTAATTTGGTTGAGGGTATTGTAACCGGTTTGGCCATAGCAGGCGAGCAATTACAAAAGTACTTTCCGCATAATGCTGATGACAACAACGAGTTACCGGATGATATTGCCTTTATGGATGGCGAATAACCCGATCTTTTTTAACAAAGAGGGTTTAAATTATTAAGATCATGTTTAAGAAACTTACATTATTATTCGTTTTCCTGATTGGTACGCTTGCGGTGTTTGCGCAAACCTATCCGCCAAAATCAAAAACACTGGTAACGGATTATACCAATACACTATCGGAGGGCGACAGGCAGCAGCTGGAAAATAAACTGGTAGCCTTTAACGATTCTTCATCAACACAAATAGCTGTGGTGATGATAAAATCGGTAGGCGATTATGATATTGCGGAATATGCCGTTGGCCTGGGCCGAAACTGGGGGATAGGCCAAAAAGGCAAAAACAACGGCTTATTGATATTGGTTGCTGTTGACGACCATAAAGTAACCATACAAACTGGCTATGGCCTTGAAGGAGCCGTTCCTGATGCTATAACCAGCCAGATAATTGAAAATGATATAAAGCCCCACTTCAGGCAAAATGATTACTATGGCGGGCTCGACGCGGCTACCAGCGATATCATAAAATACTCCAAAGGCGAATATAAAGCCGATAAAAAAATACAAAAGCAAAGCAATAATGACAATAGCAGCGGTGGTGGTATCATATTCTTCATCATTATAGTAGTAATTATTATTGTCATTGTATTCCGTGGTCGTGGTGGCGGTGGTGGCGGCCAGATCATTGGCGGCCGTGGAGGCGCGAGTCCTTTCTGGTGGTTCCTGGCAGGAGATATATTGGGCGGTAGCGGTCGTGGCGGCGGCTGGGGCGGCGGTGGAGATTCCGGCGGTGGAGGAGACTCAGGCGGCGGCGGTGGTTTCGGCGGCTTTGGTGGCGGTAGCTTCGGCGGCGGCGGCAGCAGCGGTAGCTGGTAAAAAAAGCCGAACCAGGATTTATGGGATTGAATGGATTTACAGGATGTAGCTATTCGCTCTCATAAATTATTGTTCAAATCACATTCACCTATCAAGAAAATCTTTTAAATCCGTTTAATCTTAGTTCCCTCTATGTTCCAACAAGATTTTATGCTTAATGAAGCCCGGAAATTTGCCGAGCTTTTAGCAAGGTTAATGGGCCTGAAGGTTGATGGTAAATATGAGGAGTATAACGATCAGTTTAATGAATTGCTGCAAAAGGAATATGATACTGAACTGGAAAAACTGTTGGCTTTAAGTGAGGATGATTTTGTTGATACTTTAAAACAGGCGAATTACAGTACTGAAAAATTGAATGCTTTAAGCCAGCTGTTGTATGTGTTTGCCCAGCCTTTTAAGGCTGATGAAGAAACAGTGCTGATCCTGAAAAAAGTGTTGCTTATATTTGACCTGCTGGAAAATGAACATCATTACCAGTCGTTTGAAAACATTGATAAAAGAAAAACTATATACCACTATTTTAACACTTATGCCTGATTTACGCTGGAAGCTCCTTGAATCTCACTACATACACAAAGGCCCCTGGGCTACCTTACGAACTGATAAATGCGAAATGCCCGACGGGCGTATTGTTGACGATTACTATGTATTAGAATACCCTAACTGGGTAAACGGGGTAGCTATTACCGAAGATAATAAGGTATTGATGGTGCGCCAATACCGCCATGCGGCAGGCATTGTGTCATTGGAAATACCCGGCGGTGTTATTGATGGCGACGAAGCGCCTGAACATGCCATGCAACGCGAGTTATTGGAGGAAACCGGCTATTTATTTGAAGACATTGAATTGATTAGTGTTGTTTATGCCAACCCCTCTACAGCAAATAATCATACTTATTGTTATTTAGCTAAAGGCGGTAAAAAGGTACAGGAACAGGATTTGGATGAGCATGAGGAAGTGGTTGTTGAGGAATACACCATAGCCGAGGTAAAACAACTGTTGACCGACAATAAGATACCCCAGGCACTGCATTGTACTGGGCTGTTTTATGCGTTTATGAAGCTGGGGGTATTGTAGACACATTCATCCCCGCTACCTGTGTCCTCACAGGCAGCTTGCGGATTGTTTGTGAGGACACAAACAATGGATTACCCCCTTGTCATTGCGAGGAGGAACGACGAAGCAACCTCGTCGCGTTCAATATGCAGGCGACGAGATGCCACTCCGCTATTCAGCGGATCGCAATGACATTAGGGAAAAATCAGAGCGCACAAAAAAAGCCCTGCAAATGCAAGGCTTTCCATATCTACATCAAAACGTCGATTTACGACATCTTTAATTTCTTTTGTATATCAGCTACGTACCCTTTAAATTTCTTGTCGGTATCAATCAGGTCCTCAACAGTTTGGCAGGCGTATATCACGGTAGAGTGGTCTCGGCCGCCGAAGAAGTGGCCTATTGATTTTAATGAGCTTTTGGTATGCGCCTTTGCCAGGTACATTGATATTTGCCTTGCCTGTACAATTTCACGCTTGCGGGTTTGTGATTTCACCATCTCTATAGGTACTTCAAAGTACTCGCAAACCAAGCTCTGGATGTATTCCATCGAGATCTCTTTTGAAGAATTTTTTACAAAATTCTTCAGCATTTGCTTGGCCAGGTTCAAATCTATCTCCTTGCGGTTAAGGGTTGATTGTGCCAGTAATGATACCATGGCACCTTCAAGCTCACGTACGTTATTATCAATGTTATGAGCCACATACTCAACTACATCGTTTGATAGCTCAATGCCATCCTGGTAGATCTTATTCTTAAGGATAGCCATGCGGGTTTCCAGGTCAGGGATCTGTAAATCGGCAGAAAGGCCCCACTTAAACCTTGATAGCAGGCGTTCCTCTAAACCTGCCAGGTCCTTAGGTGCTTTATCTGATGTAATGATCAGCTGCCTGCCTGATTGGTGCAGATGGTTGAATATATGGAAGAAGAAATCCTGTGTTTTCTCTTTGCCGGCAAAGTTGTGCACATCATCCATGATCAGCACATCAATCGCCTGATAAAAATTCACAAAATCATTGATGTTATTATGCTTAAGCGCGTCAACAAATTGCTGGGTAAACTTTTCGCATGATACATAGAGTACCAGTTTATCGGGCAGGGTTTGTTTTATCTGGTTGCCAATTGCTTGTGCTAAGTGTGTTTTGCCTAAGCCAACGCCACCGTATATCATTAAAGGGTTAAATGAAGTGCCACCTGGTTTTGCCGCTACCGCGTAACCTGCCGAACGGGCCAAACGGTTACAATCGCCTTCGATAAAATTCTCGAAGGTGTAGTTACGGTTAAGCTGTGGGTCGACATTCAATTTTTTTAATCCCGGTATAACAAAAGGGTTCTTAATATCCTTATTTATAGAAATAGGGATCGGCATCGATTGATTCTTAGATTCCGCACCGTTTCCGTTTGAAGGCATATTTGTTGTATATGGTTTGCTTGCAGATGATTGTTCAACCACAATGTTATACTCTAAACGCCCCTCATCACCTAATTGTTTTTTAATAGTTTTACGCAACAGGCCAACGTAATGTTCTTCCAGCCATTCGTAAAAAAATAAACTTGGTACTTGTATAGTCAGAACACTGCCTTCCATCCTCAAAGCTTTTATCGGCTCAAACCAAGTTTTGAAACTTTGTGCCGGTATATTATCTTTTATTATCTGGAGACAGTTATTCCAAACGTTAGTACAAGTTTTTTCCATATAGATATATTATAAAAAGTTGATTTCCAACCCCCAGTGAAACATCCTTAGAGGCCGCTACGGAACATCGAATATTCTAAAAAAAAGCGGATAAAAAAATTAAATTTTCACTTTTTTAACAAATAAATTTATGATATTTTAATGTAGACTTTACTAAGAATTCAATATTAAAGTGTACATTTCGTAACAAAAATCCTATTTGCTTCGTTAAAAGAAATATTTTTTTCGCGCAACAACTTTGCCGAAAATTCCGCAATATTTATGTTAGTATATTACAATAAATGAGAATAAAGGTTTTTCAATATTCTCCGAAAATAGCGCGTAGGGTATTGGCTATTTCTCCTAAAGTAGCATAATTTTCAACAGCTACCAAAACATAAGGCATCAAATTTTCTGTTCCTTTTGCCGCGTTGCTGAGTTGCGAAAGCGCTTTGCTAACGGCCAGGTTATTCCGCTCGCTTTTTAGTATGCTGATCTTCTCTATCTGGTGTTTCCGTATGGAGTCATCCACCCGGAAAACGTTGGTAGCTGCTTCCTCGGTTTGGATAAAGCGGTTTACGCCAACCAGTATCTTTTCACCGCTTTCAATCTCATTCTGGTACTGGTAGGCAGCACTCGCAATTTCCTGCTGCATGTAGTCCTGCTCAATGGCTTTTACCGATCCGCCCATGGCGTCAATCTTATCTATATATATATAGGCGGCTTTTTCAAGCTCATCGGTTAAGGCCTCAATAAAGTAGGAACCCGCAAGCGGATCAACTGTATCGGTAACACCACTTTCAAAGGCGATGATCTGCTGGGTGCGCAGGGCTATTTTTGCCGCAGCTTCGGTAGGGAGCGATAACGCCTCGTCGTAGCCATTGGTATGTAATGACTGTGTACCACCCAGTACAGCCGCTAATGCCTGGTTGCTCACCCGCACAATGTTGTTCATGGGTTGCTGTGCCGTTAAGGTTGACCCACCTGTTTGCGTATGGAAACGTAGTTTTTGCGCGCCGGTATCAGTAGCACCTAATTCTTTGGTAATGTGCGCCCACATGCGCCTGGCGGCCCTGAACTTGGCTATCTCCTCAAAAAAGTTATTATGGCAATTAAAAAAGAACGAGAGCCTTTTGGCAAATACATTTATATCCAACCCTTTATCCAGCGCCGCCTTTAAATAGGTTTTGCCGTTGGCGAGGGTAAAGGCCAGTTCCTGCACAGCGGTTGAGCCTGCCTCGCGAATATGATAGCCCGATATAGATATGGTGTTCCACTTAGGCACTTCCTTGCTGCAATATTCAAACACATCGGTTATAAGCCGCATGGATGGCGCGGGAGGGTATATATAGGTACCGCGCGCGGCATATTCCTTTAATATATCGTTCTGTATAGTGCCTGATAATTGTTTAAGATCGGCCCCCTGTTTTTTTGCTAACGCGATGTACATGGCTAACAAGGTAGCCGCGGTAGCATTGATGGTCATGGAGGTGGTGATGTTTTTCAACTCGATGCCATCAAACAGGATCTCAATATCTTTTAATGAATCGATAGCTACACCTACTTTGCCTACTTCGCCTTCTGAGAGTTCATGGTCCGAGTCGTAACCGATCTGCGTTGGCAGGTCGAAGGCAACGGATAAACCCATGGTTCCCTGGCTGAGCAGATAATGATAGCGTTTGTTTGATTCTTCGGCGGTGGAGAACCCGGCATACTGGCGCATGGTCCATGGTTTGCCGCGGTACATGTCCTTTTGAATGCCACGTGTGAATGGAAACTCACCCGGCAGTTCATTCATTTCAACTGGCCCGGTATATACTTCCTTTATCTCGATACCGGATGTGGTGGTGATCTTTTTATCGGGCATGGCAGCAGGTTAAAATAATTGTTCCAGGTCCTGCCTGATCAGCTCGCTGCCAATTTCGTATGGATTGTTCTCCATCTGGCTTAACTGTATTAGAATTGTACGCCCCAGGTCGAGGCCGGTGGCGTTTGCGGGCAAGTCCTTTATAGCAGCGCTTACTATATTTATAGTGTCTTCCTTAATGCGCTTGGCTATGCCCCAGGCACGGCTGCTTACATATATTTGCTGGGTGATGTTGTGCTGATATTCGTTACGTACCTCGCTTACCACAACACTATGCAGGTCGGCAGCGGTATAGCCCGGCGAATTAAGGCGTACCAGCATATTTTCGGGGTTTATACGTTCTATAAATAATATAACACGCTCGTAGGCCTGTAGCCTTAGGGGCAATGTTTGATTGGCTACCGATTTTTTAAACTCGAGCAGTTGTATGCGTTCCGATTTATCGAGGTAGGGCTTTATCAGGTAAAAAGCTATCCATACCACGCCTAAGCCCGAAACAGTATATTTAAGAATATCTAATAAAAAAGGGTAATACGCCATAAAGTGAATGTTAGGCCGGGGTCATAAATATACGGCTTGCAACAAAAATCTGCATTTTACATTATATTTGTGTAGTTAATTAAAAATAAGATGAGTACTGCTGTTGAAACTGCACCGGTAAGCTTTACCGAAGGCGCCGTAAAAGAACTTTATAAATTAAAAGATCAACAAGAGATAAGCGACGATTACGGCTTGCGCGTTGGTGTTGAAGGTGGCGGTTGCTCGGGCATGAGCTATGTTTTAGGTTTCGACCAAAAAAAGGACGGCGACCAGGAATATATTATTGATGGCATTAAAGTGTTTATGAATAAAGCTCATGGCCTGTACCTGGTTGGTATGCAGATCAACTATCAGGATGGCTTAAATGCCCGCGGTTTTACATTTGAAAACCCGAATGCTGCCAGCACTTGCGGTTGCGGTACTTCGTTTTCGGTATAAGTAAGATAAGTATATATATAATGAGTTCCACTATTGACAGTGGACAAAGGGTGTGTTATTCGTGGGGAGTAACATGCCCTTTTTTGTTTCTTCTATTGTCATTTCGAACGAGGTACGAGGAGAAATCTTCTTCACCAAGTTTTTACGCCGTATATATCGCTTGTATAAGATTTCTCTCTATCGTTTGAAATGACAAAACAATTTTAGCGCAAGTCTTGTGTTTTGGGAATGAGCGATAGCTGACTTGTGCTTTTCTGGGAGATTCTGAAACAAGCTCAGGACAATGTGTAATATATTTCTGGGCGTTGCCTGCGGCCCGGGCTGTTCAGGGCTGCGCTTTGCTCCGGCCCTCCTTCGTCGGGCTAAACCCTTGCCATCCCTAACGCAGTCTGGCGTTACTATCCCGCCGCAGGCAAACTCAAATAAAAAGTAGTACCTACGCCTAAAGTGGTTTCAAACCAAACCTTTCCGCCGGCATTTTCAATGGAGTTTTTTACGAATGCAAGGCCCAGGCCTGTGCCCGAACTTTTGGTAGTAAAGTTGGGCTCGAAGATTTTTTCGCGCATATTTTCGGGGATGCCATTACCATTATCCTTCATGCTGAGCAAAATATTTTTGCTGGTGATGAGGTAGCTGATATCAATTTCACCTGATTTACCGTGCGGGGTAGCTTCGATAGCATTTTTTAACAAGTTATTAAAACAGCGCAAAAGCTGGTCGCGGTCGGCGTTGATGAAGAACGGATCTTCGGGCGGCTGATATTGGATCTTTATATTATCAGCATGCACAAAAATGGTAACAGCCTGGCCTAGCATATCAAAAATATTTATGCGCTCAATATGTGTATCCGGCATTTTGGCGAATGACGAAAACTCTGACGCTATTGACGACAGGCTCTCGATCTGCTCCACAAATGATTTGCTGAAACGTTCAAACTTCTGATCGAACTTAGGATCCTTATCCCGCCACGATTTTTCGAGCAACTGCAAGCCAAGCTTTAACGGGGTAAGCGGATTTTTAATTTCATGGGCTACCTGCTTGGCCATCTCCCGCCAGGCACTTTCGCGCTCGGATTGTGCCAGTTTTTGCGCGCTGTTCTCCAATGCCGCAATCATTTTATTGTACTCGTTTACCAGCGATCCTATCTCATCATCGCGCTCCCACTTAATGGGCTCGTTTCTTTTGCCATATATTATTTTACTTAAATTAAGCTGCATAAAGCTTAGCGGCGCGGTTATCTGCCGGGCAATAATTACGGCAAATAAGCCTACCACTATAAAAATTAAAGCATATACGTTTATCATCACGTTTAGCAATGCAACTATGCGGGCGTTGTAGTCGGCCTCGTTTGAGAAATAGGGGAGCTGTAAATAGGCTACGGTTACCCCTTTTGAGTTTCTAAGCGGAGCATAAACCGATTTGTAAGCCAAGTCGCCAACCATTTCATCATTCACAAATTGCGATTTCTGGAACTTGTTCAGGCTGATATAAGCCTTAGCATTCATGCGCCTGGGCTGAAGGCCATATTCGTAAATTTTAGGCTGGGTAGTGATTAGCGGATAGCCGCTGCGGTTATACAGGATCAGGTCGGTAGAGTAGGTGCTGGCCAGGTTATCAAACTCAACCTGGCTCTCATCATTTATATTATTAATGTATTTATCAAAAAGCCCATTCTCAAATGCAGTAGTTATACGGCTGATCTTGGTGCTGATCATGTTTTGCTGCTGCTCGTTATATTGGGTACTTATGGAGAAAAAGGTAATAAAGCCCACAAATACCAGTGTTATTACCACTGCCGCAATAATAGAGAACTGGATGCGCGTTTTATAAAGTATGCGCTCAAAATTTATGCGAAGGATCCACTTTAAGCCGTCGCCGGTAACATTTAATATCCGTATCCGGGTCCATAGCCAGCGCGAAAAAATAACCACTATGCTAAAAAATAGCAACAATATGAAAAAGAATGTAAGGGATGTTATGCCGTAAAAAATAGGGTTATCCTCCTTGCTTACAACTATCAATGTGCGATCGCCGGGTTTATATATTAAGTGATTAAACGAGATGAGATTTTTATACCACTCCGAATAGTCGCCTTTGGTGGTAACGGTTGTGTATTGTTTAAGTTTACCCTTAAAAGTGGTATTTATCAGGTCGTAATCAAAAACACCGCTTTTGCTTTGCAGCTTGTCATCAATATAAAAAGCGTAGGAATAATCTTTAAATTCATCGTCCTGTTTTATTGATCCATCTTTGAGCAGGGCCGGGAAAGAGCCTGCCGGCTGCAACGGCTTCGACCTTAGTTCAACTACTATGGTGCCTAATAATTTTTTATTCTCGGTTATGGGCAGTATGGCAAAATAGGTCTCAAAACCGAAGGAGTCGTTCTCCCGGTAAAAATAGTCGGAAACTTTGTAGGAACTGTAAAGCACCAAGTCGCTGAATACACTGAGCGAATAATTTTTATCGGCTGTTATGGGTTGCCCATCGGTATTAAACTGATGAATGGAATAGGAATATTTGGATAGATATTCATCAAAATAAAGCTTTTGAAAACGGTTGCGCAGATTGCCGTAATACATGGTATCCTTAAAATACTTAACGATCTTCTGATCGCCGACTATTTGCTTCTCAATGTTTTTAAAAATACGATCGGCAGTAATATCATCCGGTTGCTCCAGCTTAAGCATAAGGGCTTTGCGGGTATTGTCCTGCTTTATTGATTCAACATGCCTGTATCTTAAAAATGCGATAAGGGAGAATATAAAAACGATAGTAATAAAAGAAGTTGCTGTAATAGCACCGTTATTATAGCGGTACGCATAGCCCCGCATTAATACAACTATAGCTGCAAAAATGTAAAAGAAGTTGAAATGCTGATGATAAGTTATTTCAGCCGTAGCTAAAATAATACCGGTGATGAATATGGCTATTTTATGTGAATCGGGTATAGGCAGTTTAGCGGAAATGGATAAAAAGGTTTCATTCAGCAAGTAAAATATCATAAAGCCAAAGCACATGATGCCCAGGCCAAGCATACTGAACCGGGAAAGACTGAATACGTTATATACGTCGAAATTTATTTTTGAATTGATTACCAGTCCATAAAATAAGTTCAGTAACAGGGATGAAACAACTAAAAGCGCTACAACGCAAATAACTAATATAGCGTAGCTGGCAGTTTTGCCCGGTACACCTTTTAATAAGTAGTGGCGATGTTTATATATAAACGTAGCAAACCACGATGCAAATAATATGTTGAGGCAAAAATCGCCCAGGGAGGCAAACCCATGCCCTGCAGTATATAATACGGGTTTAAAAATATAAAGCTGGTAAACAAAATCGGGCAGGTGATAACGCAGGTTCAGGTAACGGACCGCTACAATAAACAGTGCCATTGTAATCAACGACAATATGATATAACCCCGCGATACAATGTATTTACAGATGGCCTGTATAAGTACGCACAAGATAAAAAATGTTAACAGCCACGATATCAACTCGAAATAGAAGAAGCGGTGATTGATCATGCCCGGCTTTAATTTTACCGAGAAGAGATATGAATTATCAACGCTGCTATGTACGCCATAAACATCGTTATCGGTAAAATCGGCGAGCTCAATGTTATTGTCGTCCGTCAGGTCCTTCTGAAACCTGTTTTGCAGGTATTCGTTTTGGAATGAATAGTTAACTTTAACTAATATGAAGCAAATAGCTGAAAAATCGCCTTCGCTTTTTTTAATGGCCTCATAATATCCGTTGGGTTCCTTAATAAATGATACGCCTTCCTTTATATCCGAGGCCCTGTTAGGCACAACCTTAATACCACTCCAATAAGTTAGCGTGTCCTTATTATATGTGGTGAGCCATATACTCCTTTCCTTGGTGAAGTATTGCGCATAAAACAAAGCCCTGTAAGGATCGTTCTGAATAGTTTTTAAACTATTTAAACTATCCTTATTAAGAAGTATAGCAGTAATATCCGCCTCTTTATCATGAAGATTATCTTCAAAAGCCCTAGCTGTTTGGTCGAGATTTTTTACCGGCGTATAGGTGCTTTGCACTACAGTTGCAGTAAATAACAGACTGAAAAACAGTAGCGCTAACAGTAAACGTATTTTCCCGGATGTGCTCAAGTGTTTAGTTTCAACAAAAGATAAAATTTACATTCAAAACACACATACGCTAAGTATGTTTTATTTATTGTGGCAAAGCTGCGCTTTCTGTAGGTATATGCCTGTCCACCTTTTTTACAAGGCCCTGCAATACACTACCCGGGCCAACTTCAGTAAATGAAGTAGCGCCATCTTCCAGCATGTGCTTTACGGTTTGTGTCCACCTTACGGGGCCGGTAAGCTGTGCTATTAAATTATGTTTTATCTGTTGCGGATCGGTATAAGGTTTGGCATCAATATTTTGGTAGATAGGGCAAATTGGCGCCTTTATCTCGGTATGAACAATGGCATGCTCCAGCTCAACACGGGCCGATTCCATCAAAGGAGAGTGGAACGCGCCGCCTACATTTAGTTTAAGCGCTCTTTTGGCACCGGCTGCGGTCATTTTTTCACAAGCCTCATCAATCCCGGCAATAGTACCCGAAATTACCAGTTGGCCCGGACAATTATAGTTTGCCGGTACAACTACATTGCTTATGCGGTGGCAAATATCTTCCACCGTAAAATCATCCAAACCTAAAATAGCTGCCATGGTTGATGGTTGTATTTCGCAGGCTTTTTGCATAGCGTTGGCACGTGCCGCAACCAAACGCAAACCATCCTCAAATGACAAGGCTCCGGCTGAAACCAAAGCTGAGAACTCGCCTAATGAATGGCCTGCAACCATCTCTGGTTTAAAATCATCACTTAAAACAATAGCTAAAATAACCGAGTGCAGGAATATGGCTGGCTGCGTAACATTGGTTTGTTTAAGGCCCTCGTCGGTACCCTCAAACATAATTTCAGTAATGCGGAAACCTAATATTTCATTGGCTTTCTCAAACAGTTCACGGGCTTTGTCCGACTTTTCGTAAAGGTCTTTACCCATTCCAACAAACTGGGCACCCTGCCCCGGAAAAATATATGCTTTCATATTGATAATTGGTTCAATGGTTCATTTGTTCATTAGTGCAGTGGCGGGTTAATGGTTAACTGTTCACCAATGAACAAATGAACCATTGAGCCAATGAACTAACTCAATTTCGCTGATATCAAATTTAAAAACTCTGTTCTGGTCCTGTCTTCTAAAAACTCGCCGGTAAAGGCTGATGTGGTAGTTACTGAGTTTTGTTTTTGTACGCCCCGCATGCTCATGCACAGGTGACGGCATTCAATTACCACACCAACACCTAATGGCTGCAGGGTATCCTGTATGCAATCCCTTATTTCGTTGGTTAAACGTTCCTGTACTTGCAAACGGCGGGCAAACACATCAACCACACGCGGTATTTTACTCAGGCCAACTACATGCCCGTTGGGGATGTAAGCCACATGTGCTTTACCAAAAAATGGCAGCATATGGTGCTCGCACATGGAGTAAACCTCAATGTCTTTTACTACAACCATTTGGCTGTAATCTTCCTTAAACTTAGCCGAATTTAGTATCGCCTGGGCATCCAGGTCATAGCCCTGGGTTAAAAAAAGCATGGCTTTGGCAATACGCTCCGGTGATTTTAATAAGCCTTCACGCTCCGGATTTTCGCCTATCTGCTTTAAAACATCGTGATAATGTGCCGATAGGTTGGTGATGAGCTCAGGGTTATACCGGTCAATCTTTACATATCCTTCAATATCGTCATCGTCGTCACGATAGGGGATAGAGTGGTTATTAGTCATTTTTTTAGGTTAGTCGCCGAAGTATTCAGCGGAATTATTTTCAGTTTCGTATAACTTTACTGAATGCAGGAACACGCCATCATATGCCTCGATAGGGCCCTTTAGCTGGTTAAATATTTCAATACAAAGCAACTCTGTTGAGGCCATTTTGCCATCCATAAATTCAACATCCTTATTGATGTTTTTATGGTCGAGCTTTTCGATCACGTAATCGTTAATGATAACCTTCAGCTCCTTAAGATCGATCAAATAGCCCGTAGCATGGGTAACCTGGCCTTTTACTGTTACAAAAAGGTTATAGTTATGGCCGTGCCAGTTAGGGTTGGCGCATTTGCCAAACACCTCATTGTTTTTCTCTGCGCTCCATTCCTCACGATACATTCTATGAGCGGCATTAAAATGCTCTTTGCGCGTAATATATATCATCATAATATTTGTGGGTGCAAATATACAAAACAAAAACAAGGCATATG
>JAMFSA010000114.1 GCA_026225055.1 Mucilaginibacter xinganensis
AATTAGAGGAAGCCGATTTAAAAGAACTTTTTGAAGCGTATGGCGAAGTAAGCTCCGTTAAGTTAATTAATGACAGAGAAACCGGTAGAAGTAAAGGTTTCGGATTTGTAGAAATGCCAGACGATGAAAGCGCTCAACAAGCTATCACTGCTTTAAACGGCTCTGAGGTTGCAGGCAGAACTATCGCGGTTAGCCAGGCTGAAGAAAGAAAGCCTAGTGATCGTAAAAGCTTCGGCGGCGGCGGCGGCGGTGGAAACCGTGGCGGCGGCGGTGGTTACGGCGGCGGTGGTGGAAACCGTGGCGGTGGCGGCGGTGGCTACTCCAAAGACAACAGAGGTGGCGGCGGCGGCGGTCGTTGGTAATCTTTAATTAAGGGTTATTACATATATAAAAATGAAACGCCGGTATATTTGCCGGCGTTTCATTTCTCTGTTTATAATTGCTGAAAGCCTGGCGTAAAAGCTGCCTTTTACTTTTACTAACCACTACCTTATCATGTTAATGCTGCTAAATTTTAGCGTTAGTGGCTTTGCCATACCTGCTTTGTAGCAACTGAAATTATTTTTGGATAATTTACAGGGCTATTTATTTTGCTATAGTGAATAATAGCTTATTAAGTTATTATTCTATGCCGGCAATGTTATTGCCTTATCTCCACATGCCATATGTATGCATTTCCCTAATGCACCGGTAAAACTAACCCTCAAAATTCGGTTGCATTTACCTATGGAGCCTTTCTGTACAGATAATTGGGATAACTAATCTAATCCAGGCTAAGTATTTCTGCCTGTATTTGTTTTGGGAGGCTTTTAAATATCAGGTCATAGGAGTGGTTAACCATATGGTAAAGCTGTTTGGCTGTTAAAGCGCCGTCCATATAAACAGTGTTCCAGTGAACTTTATTCATGTGATATCCTGGCTTAACCTCATTGTGGCGTTCACGCAGTTCAACAGCAAGTTCGGGGTCGCATTTCACGTTAAACCTGTTGCCGTCTTCGAGGCCGGTAAGTAAAAATATCTTACCGCCTACCTTAAAAACCAATGTGTCTTCACCAAAAGGGAATCCTTCTGTTGCTCCGCGTTTCTGCAGGCAATAGTCACGTAGTTCTTCTATATTCAATAATACAAAAGTACAAAGTAGTAATTAATAATAAGCGTTCCTTATGCTTTTCATATAGTTTTTAACCTCACCAAAGCTGTATTTAACACCGATGGTGATCTGGCGGTATGAATCGGAGTGCTCATTCTTGAATACACTTGGCGGGTCATCATATCCATCAAGCCCTTCACCATAAACAAAGTTATGCACGTATTCAATATCAAGCCTTAAGTAAGGCTCATCAAATTCATTATAAAATTTAAACTCATATCCTGCCCTAAAAGATGCCATTGGGTTTATACCATGATCGCTGCCAGGGAATGTATATGACCCAACCCCCTGGCTACCAGAGGCAATTAAATTAGTACGTTGATTTTGAATATTATTGTTTACAAAGCCAAATCCTGGCCCTGCATAAAAATCTTTAAGGATATCCAAAAAGCGGTTTCCTGAGAAATCGATCAACTCACCTAATTGTATTTCACCATGTAAAATAAATGCCTGATAATTGTTTACATATTCGCGTCCGTATTGGTCATTTGCCCTGCTGCCACCCCATAATCTCCCAAATTGTAGCTCTGCTGTCAAGGGTATAAACGGCGTTGCGTAATAGGTAAAATTAGCGTTAAAGGCAAGTGTGTTATTTTGCTGGGCTACGTTGGTATAGCCGCGAATAGTGCTTACTCCAAAACCGACAGCCATCGGCGTATAAGTAGATCCGCCCTGCGCTTCTACCATTATTGAAGAAAATATTAAAGCGATAAGTAAAAAGATTTTTTTCAATTTGCTGATATTAATATTAAATTTTACAAATTACAGGGGGATTACTGTTTGCACATGTAAAATGGCCCTTCCCCTAATATAATAAATTCAATGGATTATAAGAAAAGTTTAAATTTTTATGTTTTAGAGCGGTTTTTGCATTACGTGGTGATAGATACGCAGTCTGATCCGGCCTCTGATACTTACCCATCAAGCAAAAAACAAATGAATCTGGGTAAACTATTGGTTAATGAATTGCTGGAAATTGGCGTTGCGGATGCCCACTTGGATGAGTTTGGATACGTGTACGCAACCGTACCTGCAAATACCGATAAGCAGGATGTTCCGGTGATCTGTTTTTGCTCACATATGGATACCTCGCCCGATTGCAGTGGCCTTAACGTTAAACCTATCGTCCATAAAAATTACCAGGGCCAGGATCTTGTTTTGCCCGATGATGAAACACAGGCATTAAGAATGAGTGAGCATCCGGACCTAAAAAACCAGATCGGGAATGATATTGTTACCTCTAGTGGAACTACCCTGCTTGGTGCTGATAATAAGGCTGGTGTAGCTGAAATTATGGATGCCTGTTATCATTTGATCAACCACCCTGAGATTAAGCACGGGGCCATACGCATACTGTTTACTCCCGATGAAGAAATAGGCCGCGGAGTTGATAAGGTTGATATTAAAAAACTAGGCGCTTACGCCGGTTATACTATTGATGGCGAAAGCGCCGGTAATATGGAGAATGAAACCTTCAGCGCCGATGGTGCAAAACTGATCATCAATGGCCTCAGCTCTCACCCGGGCTTTGCTAAAGGAAAAATGGAAAGCGCCATAAAAATTGCCGGGCATATTGTAGCTAAACTGCCATTTGAATTATCACCTGAAGGAACTGAACTTAAACAGGGCTTTGTACACCCGGTAAATATAGCGGGGCATGTGGAACAGGCCACAGTTGATTTTATTATCCGCGATTTTGATGAAGATAAACTAAAGCAGCATGCTGATGTGATAAGGGAAATTACGGAAGATGTTTTAAAGTGCTACCCAAACTCGAGCTACGAACTACAGGTAAAGCCACAATACCGCAATATGAAAAATAAGCTGGACGAGCACCCGCAGATTGTTGAATACGGTATGGAAGCCATAAGGCGTAGCGGTTTGGATGCTAAACTATGCAGTATACGCGGCGGAACGGATGGTTCCCGCTTATCATTTATGGGATTACCATGCCCTAATATTTTTGCAGGTGAGCATGCTTTCCACGGCAAACAGGAATGGGTGTCGGTACAGGATATGCAGAAAGCCGTTGAAACCATACTGCATTTGTGCGAAATTTGGGAAGAAAGAGCGTGATTTGAGATTCAATTAGAAATGTCATTGCGGAGGGAGAAATCTTCTACAACTTGCATAGCGGAAGGTATGGTGTAGAAGATCCTTCACTACGTTGAGGATGACAAAGCGGGTTTAATTAAACGATCATCCCTTCCGGGAACTGCAATAATATAGCCGGATCAGGAATATTCTGCAAGTACTTATCTTTTTCTGATTTGCGGCACGCGCCGAAATAATCGCCCGTTTTACCTTCCATATTCAGCATCAGTTGAAAATGCAGGTGCGGCGGCCAGTTACCGTTTTCATGAACATCTCCGAAATTGGCTATTTGCTGGCCTGATTTGATTTGCTGTCCAACCCTCAATCCAACTAAATTAGCACGACTTAAATGTCCATATAAGCTATAGAGCGTTAATCCATCAAGGTTATGGGTGAGAATGATAGTCGGGCCATAATCGCCGAAATGATCATTATCCTGGAAGCTATGGATAGTGCCTGCTAATGGCGAATAAACCGGTGTTCCGGCATCGCCCCAAATATCAACACCCAAATGCAGGTTACGGCGTTCTTCGGCTGTGGCATCAAACTGGGCGCGGTTATCATAAATGGTTCGCAGTTCCATATAACCGCCAATGCCGTAGCGGCAATTATTACCGGCGAGTTTTTGGGTTACCCAATCACAAAACTTATTGGTATCGTTAAGAATATCGGCGCTTAATTCTTTATTGGCTGATGTTAGCTCAAGCTTCAGCAACCGGTCGGTAGCCATATCAATATCAACTACCTTGCTGATAGTTTGCGGGTGATCTTTAAGCCTGGCCGATAAACGGGCGGATGCATCCATGAATGGTATTTAGCTATTCTTCCTCAACATCCTTCTGGCGTTCCTCTTTGCTCAGCTCATCAAAGATCTTATCCATACGCTCCACATATTCGCTGGTATCATCAATAAAAAATTCCAGTTGCGGGATGACGCGTACCTGGTCTTTAATGCGTGCGCCCAGCTTATAGCGAATTTCGGAGGCATGCAGTTTTATGGTTTGTAAAGCCAGCTGGTTATTGGTGCTGTTAAAAAAACTCAGGAATATACGTGCAATGGCCAAATCGGGCGTTACCCTAACTTTGGTAATGGTTACCATTGTATTGGGCAGGTACTTATTTCCTTCGCGCTGAAATATTGTTGCCAGGTCCTGTTGAATTACTCCGGCGAATTTTTGCTGACGTTTCGATTCCATGTTAGTATTGGTTAAAGGCCCAAGGTAAAAGATCCAAAGGTAATAGTTTAAATCAACCTCCCTAAGATAATTATATTAAACGCTTTTTGTTTTATTGAGGTGATTTTTTAGCCTTTTTCCTTTCGGCTTTAACCTTTCACCTCTATAAATCGTGCTTTATTTCATCCAATCCCTTTATGCTCAACCGGGCGCTGATGCCCGATGCGAGTACCGCTATAATGCCAACGGTTAAAAAAACCAGCCCAAAATCCGAGATCCTGATCTGCACCGGGTAAGCATCAATCACCTCCATTTGTCCGCCCATTTTTATGAGGCCGTAATGCTGCTGTACCAGGCAGAAGATCAACCCTACTACAATGCCTGCCATGCAACCAATAACCGAGATCATCATCCCCTCGAAGAAGAATATACCTTGTATCAGCCTTTTACCGGCACCCAGGCCCGATAGTATGGCAATATCCTTACGCTTGTCTATCACCAGCATGGTAAGCGAGCCAATGATATTAAAGATGGCGATGATCAATACAAAAACCAGGATCATAAAAATGAACCAGCGTTCATAATTTAACGTTTTATATAGCTCGGTATTTTGCTGGATGCGGTTCCGGACGTTAAAATCTTTACCAATATTTTTGATGATGGACTGCTGCGCCGCGTCAATATCTTGCGGATTTTTATAGTTGATCTCGATGGAGGACACATTAGTTGGCTGATCCAGCAGGTCGCGGGCAAAGGCTATGGGCGTAACCATAATATCATCAAAATCCTGCTGTATGCTGAACACGCCCGAGGGCATGATCTCGCGCACAGTAAATTCATTCAGCGGGTTGGTGCCGCCCATGGTATTGCGGTTTGGCGCGTATACCTGCAGGGCTGTTTGCTCGTCGTTTATATTAACCGACAGCGTGCCAGCTATAGTGCCGCCGATAACCGCATAATCATGCCCCTCGGTTTTTAGGGTGAAGGAGCCGTCCTGTATAGTGCTGTCGAGCTTATGATTTTTCAGGAAATCGTCGCTAACACCTTTTATGGTGCCGATGAAATTTTTATTACCATACTTGATGAGCGCTTTTTCCTGCAATACTTCGGTGTAGGAAAATATCTTCGGGTCCTTTTTCAACTCGTTAAAGTAGGCCGTATTGGGATTGAATGTTTTGCCGAAACGGGTTTCTACCTTAATCTCAGGCGTAAAATTGCTGTACAGGTTCAGGATCACTTTCTCAAAGCCATTGAATACCGACAGGATAATAATCAGCGCTGCGCTGCCAATAAACACCCCCAGCATGGATATGCCCGAGATGATATTAATGGCGTTCATCTTTTTGCGCGAAAAGAGATACCGTTTGGCTATGTAAACAGAAGTATTCAAGTGGTTGCTAAGTTAGAAAAAGGGATTGGTTTCTTTTTCGTAAGCGATAGTAGTTTCGGGGCCATGACCGGGGTACACTGTGCAGTCGCCCGGCAGGGTGAACAGCTTTTCTTCGATGTTTTTAAGGAGCAGTGCAAGGTTACCGCCCGGCAGATCGCTGCGACCTATGCTATGACGAAACAGCACATCGCCGCCCACCAAAATGTTATCAGCCCGGTTATAAAAGCACAAATGTGCAGGCGAATGGCCCGGCGCAAAGATGAGTTCCAGCGTGGTATTACCGAAGCTAACAGTGCCTGTTTCGGGCAAATACACTTCGGGCAGGGGTGAAGGGTCATAACGGAAACCCATAGCCGGGGCGTAAGCCACAACAGCATCCATAATCTCCTGCTCGCCGATATGGAACTGCGGTTTAAGTCCATACTGATCGAACACAAACTTATTGCCCAGCACATGATCGATATGGCAATGGGTATTGAGCAGCAGCACGGGCGTAAGCTTGTTATCGCGGATAAAGTTTACCACCGCGTTTTGTTCCGCAGCCGTATACATCCCCGGGTCGATAATAGCGCACTCGCCGGTTTCATCGTATAGTATATAGGTATTCTCCTGGTATGGGTTGTTATTGAATGATTTTAGCATAATCGAGGCCCCGACTCCGCTAACCAGCGGAGAGGAAGTATGCAAATGTAGTTAAAGGTATTGCTAATCAAAAGCCGGGAATCCATCATCTCCGCTTGTACTGGCATGCCTTATTCGATAAGCTACGCAACACTAAAAGGACGGAAAAGGTAATAGAATTAAAAGTCTGAAACCTAAGCTGCCAAAACTGTAGATAGCAACCATGCTTGTTCCATGAGAACGCAGAGAAAACTTGTTTTTTAAATGTATATTAGCTAAGCATAACTTAATATAAATATTTGTTATCTAACAGTAATTTAGGCGAAGGATTATTCAATAAATTGTAACGACTATTAACCTTTCACTTCTTTTTCTATATGAAGAAATCACTTATATGTTTTTGTATTTTATTAATGGCAATTCTGAATGGTTATAGCCAATCTAATACGGACCAATTGGCCAGCGAACAATCTATAGGAAGTGCAATATTTACATTTACTCCTGTTCAAAGGGAAGGGGTTACCGACCAGCGGTTCCATTATGCACAACAAATACTTAATGATACCAAATCAGTGTCTAAAAATAACGTTCAAAATTTAAACGCTACTGATTACTGGAATATCACGACTGCATTTGTTATTCTAAAGGAACCCAAAAACCACATTAAGGCTGCGTTTGATAAAGCTATTCATTTAGATGGGGCTACTATATGTTCATATATCAAAGCGATGGGACCATCGGGACTTGATAAACTTATCCCTGAATCATTCTTGCCCTTCTATTCCAATTGTGCACAATCATCAACAACAGAAAGCTCAAAGATGGATGTAGCTAATTATGCTGACAAAAATAAACTCAATCCTAAGTTAGTAAGCATCATCAATACAATCGGATTAAATGATATTCAATTTAGAAATACTCAACCTGTAGATTGGACTGAGCAGAAACCCCTGGATGAAAGGAATCAGGAATTGATTGACTCTTTATTTAATGTTTATCAAACTTACATCGGCAGATCATTGGTAGGCAAACAATTTGAAACAACTATGTGGCGGGTAGTACAACACTCGTCTTTGGAAATGATGGAAAGGTACCTGCCTATAATCGTTGCAGCCGTGAATCAAAAGCAATTGGATGAAGTTCCGCTAAAGATGCTTATTGATAGAATATATTGGCTTAAATACAATTATCAAATTTTTGGTAGCCAGGGATCTCAAATTAAAGTGGCTGACGACAAAACCCGAAACGAAATAATTACAAAGTACAATCTAAATTGAAAGAGTTATATTTTATATAGGTTTTCCCTCAAACTCATCATCCACACTTTTAGGGATCAGTTCTAAATGCTAACTGCCTTTAATAAACGCGTCGTCACTTTTCAACACCCATCACATACATTCAGATTATACTTATATTGCTTTTTTAAATAGAATGAAAAAAGAAGTCATATTAGAATTATTTGAAAAGTTTGAACAGGCGTGCTATATCTACAATGATATCGAATGTTGGAGTGCGCGCGAAGTACAGGAAATATTAGGATATACAAAATGGGTTAACTTTTTGAATGTAATTGATAAAGCAAAAAAAGCTTGCGAAAATGCCGGTTCCAGCGTTTAGTATCATTTTGCCGATGTCGGTAAAATGATACTAAACATCTAAAATCATTTTCGTGATGTCACGAAAATGATCAACTTTAATCCTTCCCCTCAAACTCATCATCCACACTCTCCCGCAAATCGTACAGCAGCCATTGTTTATTGGCAATTGCCTGTGTTTTTGAGCGGAGGAGGTTGATGAAGTCGTTTACGCCTACGGGTTCGTTGCCGTTGCCGTGGATGAGCACTATACTGCCCGACTGTGGCTGCTGCCCTTTGGCCAGCCAGGCATCCGTGCCAATAGGTATCAGCCCAAAATCAGTTATGCGGAATACCAGCTGCTGATCACTCACCAGCCCCGGGAACCTGAAGAATACCGATGGCAGCAAGCCGTTCTTCAGCATGGCTTTTTCGGTTTCCAGTACTTCGTAGCTAATGTCGGTACCAGGTTCCAGTAAAAAGTTCTCTTTCAGCGGCGCTTTAAGGCTCACACGGTGGGTAAAGGAGTGGTTTATCCAGGTGATGTAGATCTCGTGGTCGGCCTGTAGTTTTTTCAGCCATTCCAGGTCCTCTGGGTGCTGGCGCATCCATACACCGGTAATGGAGAGGGCTATGGGCACAGGGTGCTCCACCTTTTTAAATTCGGCAATAATATCGGTAAATATGCGCCTGTCGAGCGGGCGGTGCGAGGGGCAAAGGTCGGCGGTAAGGCTGATGCCGGTTTCCTTGGGCATACCGTTTTCTATGCCCGCATCCTGTATCATTACGCTTTGTTTTTCGGCCTTAGCGAGGGCGTTCTGGTAGGGCGTATTCTTAAAAAATGCCCGTGCCTGCAGCATGGTCATGGGGGTGATCTGGTAAAAACTGCTTTCGTCGGTCCTGGTTTCAAGCGTCTGCGGGTTTACGAGCAGCAGGTAGTTTTTGCCGTAGTTATCAAACTGCCGCAAGATCATCCACTCCTGCGGAAAATGTTTGGCCACTCCATAATAAACCTTGTAGTTCTCAATCTTGGTGTAGTTGGCCTGCGCGCGGGCGGTAAATGTAAAGGCCGTTGAAAACAACAGCAGGAAGAGCAGTTTAAAATATCGCATGTTTTGATTTCGGATTTCGGATGTTCGATTTCGGACTTGGGTTGATCTGGCAATATTAATCAATATCAAGGGAAATTGATTTGAGGAAGTGAATAATAATGGTTGAGTTTGGCGCAGCGTGGACTCACCCGATCTTCGCTCAGCCGCTTGATCTGCCCTCTCTTCCACAAGCGGCAAAGAGGGCGAAGCACATTTTTTTCTTCATCTTCCGTCCCCTCTTTGTGCGCAGCAAAGAGAGGGGCGACCAGCGTAGCGTAGTCGGGGTGAGTTGGCGGAGCGCGCAAAAGCCGACGCCCCACTTCTTTTACATTCCTAATACATTATACTTTCCCAAATGATGTTTAACTTTGGCTCATGACCCGTTTATCCGTCAACATCAATAAAATTGCCACCCTGCGTAATTCGCGCGGCGGCAATAACCCCGACCTGGTACAGGTGGCTAAAGACTGCGAACTATTCGGTGCGCAGGGCATTACCGTGCACCCGCGCCCCGACGAAAGGCATATCCGCTACCAGGATGTCTTCGATCTGAAAGAAATAGTAACAACTGAGTTCAACATAGAAGGCAATTGCCAGGAACAAAAATTTATAGACCTGGTGCTGGCCAACAAACCCGAGCAGGTTACATTAGTACCTGATGTTTTGGGGCAGATCACCTCTAACCACGGCTGGGACACCATTGCCAACCGCGACTATCTAACGGAGATGATCTCGGTATTTAAACAGGCTGGCATCCGCGTATCTATTTTTGTTGATCCCATTGTCGAAATGGTTGAGGGCGCCGCCAAAACCGGCACCGACCGCATTGAACTTTACACCGAAGCCTATGCTACCCACTACCATCAAAACCGCGACGAAGCTATCGCCCCTTACATAGAGGCTGCCGAACTGGCGCATGAGCTGGGCCTCGGCATTAACGCCGGGCATGATCTTGATCTCAATAACCTGAAATTCTTCGCCGATAATATCCCCGCGCTTGATGAAGTAAGCATAGGCCACGCCCTCATCAGCGATGCACTATATTTTGGTTTGGAGAATACCATACAGATGTATTTGAGGCAGTTAGGGTAGGGGTTTTCGCTCGTAGAGTGGACTCACCTGGTCTTCACTCTATCTTTCGACCGCAAAGACCTTTTTTTATTTTCTACCCCTCTTTGTGCGCAGCATAGAGAGGGGCGACCAGCGAAGCGAAGTCGGGGTGAGTCAACGGAGCGCGAAAGAGGTCTACAGCATTATATGGGCGTTCCCGCTATCCAGCGGCCGTGCTATCCATTCATACGCCTGCAGGCCTTAGGCTCAGGCCGGTATCCATTCCTATCACTAACGCAACTTACCGTATCAGTGTTAAACTCCCCGAAAGTAAATTACACTTCGCGTTCAGGTTTATAATATAATAATAAACCCCGGCAGGCAGCTTTTGGCCTTTATAAGTACCATCGAAAGGCTTAGCATACCCCTTCGATTCAAATAGCAATTGTCCGTAGCGGTTAAACACCTGTATGGTGGCGTTGGTATAATTATTAATATTCTTTATCTGCCAGTAATCATTAATGCCATCGCCGTTAGGGGTAAAAGCGTTCGCTATATCAGTTGCTGATACCCCTACGGTAACATCTATCTCCGCCCGGCTGCTTTCGCAGGTACCATCTATCTCACTTACATAATAGCTAACGTTACCCGGTACATTAATATTAAACCTGCCGCCTTTCTGTTCATCAATTGGCTGCGTGCTACTCTCACTTGCATACAAACGGTAGGTTGTGCTGGCCGAAGGGTTATTCACGGTTAACAAACCATTACCGCTGCTGCATAACTGCACATTGGTAACTGACGGAGCCGCAGGGATGAAAGTTTGTTCGGTTACCGTGTAAGTAATATCAACACTGCCGCAGCCATTATCATTCACGTGCAAAATGTAAGTCCCCGCAGCCAGGTTGGTTAATAGGTTGGTTGATCCTACCGATTTATTATTGGCATCGCTCCAGCTATAAGTATAGGGGGGTATTCCTCCGGCAATAGTAGTGGCGCCTACACTACCGTTGTGCAGCCCGCATTCGTCGGCAGTAATAGTTGCATAATTGGCCACTGTAAATTCAGGATATTGCTGTATCGTATAGCTGTTATACAATTTCTCGCAGCCATTATTATCGGTTAAATAAAGTTGGTAAGTGCCCGCCAAAACATTACTTAATGTTGAGCCCGTGCCAACTGTTGTTCCCTGCGCATCAACCCAGCGTGCAGATTTCACCGATCCATCGGTAGCTACCAAAACCCCGCCATTAGCGAGTAAATTACATGCTTTAGTATAGGTAGCGGCATAAACCGGATATGGGAATGAAACCGGCTGCGATATAATATAAACCGCGCTGCTTTTACTGCAGCCATAACTATTAGCTGCGGTAAGTGTGTAGTTGCCTGGCGCAAGAGCGCCAACATCGGGGGTAGTAGTTATTAAGGTATGATTATTCGCATCTGTCCATTTATAACTGCTCGCGCCCGTTACCTGTATCCCTGTTATGGAGCCGGTACCTCCGCAAAGTGCATTGGTAACTTGTACTTTCGATTCATCCATGATTATCCCGTTAGTTTCGGGAATAACAACATCGGCGCTGTACACCGGGCCGCACTGGGTATCATCCGTTATCTGAAGCTTGTAAGCACCCGCCGGTTGACCGGTAAGATCGGCACTGCTGCCTACCTGCTGTTGCTGCGCGTTGAGCCATACATATTTTAAAGTGCCTGTTCCGGTGGCTGTAATATTGGTGATTGAACCGGTTGATTGTCCGCAATTGGTGGATTTTACGATTTGGTTTGTTTGATCTATGTTTGGGCCGGTGGTGTTTTTTAGGGTGACGGGGCCGTAGGTGGTTGGGCATTGGCCTTTGTAGGATACTTCTAAATGATAGGTTCCTGGGCCAATACCAATAAGATCCAAGCTTGTACCTTTTACATTATTGTCGGCATCTAGCCATTTGAAAGTATAAGCATTATTGTCATTCTGTAGTATTTGGTAATTACTCGCGCTCAAATTGAGTCCCGTAATAGAAGCTGTTTTATTATCACATGCGGGTTGCACAATTTGAAGGTTATCTGAGTTTATAACAGGTGTAGCATCATATATTGTAAAATTATATTTAGTTACGCAGCTTCCTCCATTTAGTGTTGTTACAACGTAATTGCCTGGAGGCAGATTATTGGCATCGGCATTTGTACTGATTGTTTCATTTTTATCGTTCTGTATTTGATAGCCTCCGCTATTACTAAAAATAAAGCCCGTTAGTGAGCCATTGTTTAGCCCACACGAACTTTGTGTGATCGTATAGCTGTTCAAAGCTGCCGAGGAGGTATACATCGAAGTAAAACCATTTAATGTAGCCGAACCAATGACGCCGGTTTTTATTGGTCCATTATAACTCCAATTACCATTTGCATCGGCCATTACCGTAGCAAAATAGGTTTGAGGTTGACAAAAATGACAATCGTCGTCCCAATATAGCTCTACAGATGATAGTGGACTTGCGATTCCTGCTATCATGGTAGAAGTTACTTTGTTTATAGTTATTTTCGGCAAAATTGCTAAAATATCACCATTAGGCGTCCAAGGTGTTTCATTAGGCACGCAAAATACTTGTGTATGTTGCAGAGTAGTTGATTTGGCCCCAACCAACGCCAATTGGCATCCGTAGATTGTATTTTCTTCCCCAGGTAATATTCCTCCAACTATAATTTTTGATTGTGTATTTAAACCTATTCTTTTTTCCGTTCCCGTAATTGCTTGTGAACCCAACAATTCTTCATTGCCTTGAAATGTTATATCTCCCGCAATTTCATAAATTAGAGTACATAATGGGTATTGGATTTTGTTGTTATTGATAATAAAATTATAGGGGTAGCTATAATAATCATAATTGGGATCACTTCTAAAAATTAACATATACGCATCCCCGTAGGCTATTGGTATATTTGTGTATTTTCCATTAATATCATAATCGAAATAATTATTTATAATATTTATTGTAGTAGCAAATGCCGTCGCAGGCCCATTTCCTGCTAATCCTATGTAGCTTGTGCAATAACCGAAGAAATTCCTGTCAGCCACATCATTGCCTCCTATTTCAATATTCCCCTTACAAGCTGTTAAATCAAATCCCGATGTGCTCAAAGTATTTGGCCTATAAGATTTGCCATCCGGTTCGAACCCAATAAAATTGGCATATACTTTAAGATTTTCTATCCCCGCCGGATATGGTTGACCATTTTTTGATGAAACAAATGCTGTTTTTAACACATATTCATTATTTGTAAATACGTTGCCTTTTCCAAGCGCTCCTATCTGAAGATTCCTACTCGATTCAACGTATAATACTGAAGTCAGATTTGTTTCTGTTTCTCCATAAAGAGTATAAACAAATGGGTTTATAAAATCTCTTATATACATGCCATAAATTTCAAACCCGTCAACATCAATTAAAGTAAAGGTGTTGAAATCACTATTTTTAGAGGCCGGCTGTATTATTACCTTAGCATTACTAGCCCCAAATACTGCTCCATTTTGAGTAGTGCCATCAATAACCAAATTTGAAGAAACATTAGGTAATTGCGTAATTAGCGTTATTGTCCTTCCCGCCTCGCTCACATCCGGTATATTAAAATCTATATAATCCTTTTCCGTACTTCCGTTCGCTGCCGCCTGCATTAAAGCATCTCGCAAGGTGCCCGGGCCCGAGTCGGCATTACTGGTTACTACAAATACTGCGGAAAAACCACGCAGGCAAAAAAGCAGCAAAAACAGGCAGAGAAATAATTGTTTCGGCATTAGGTGAATCACGCAACCAAAATACTATTTTCCTGTACAATCAGCTAATTAAATTTGGGTTAACAGCTACTATAAAAGCAATGTCAATATATGATTAGCTAATTGTTACTCACCACCTAAAATTGTACCTTTGCACAAATTTAACTGCTCTCCAATACATGAAGCTGAACATAGACTACCAGGAAAAATTCCAGTCGAGGCATATAGCTCCTAATCAGGCTGATACTGCTCAAATGTTAAAGACCATCGGCGTTAATTCGCTTGATGAATTGATAGATCAAA
>JAMFSA010000115.1 GCA_026225055.1 Mucilaginibacter xinganensis
TAAATGCTGCTTCTTTATTGTCGGCCACTTATTCAGTTAATTTATATTTAGATGTAGGTTTATACTATTTGTTACAACAAGTAATCATTCTTATATATCCACGCGAATTTTGTTTCCGCTTCGCTAAGCATAATGTTATAATCCTCGGTAAAGTCAAATTGCATATCCTCGTGCAACTTACCAATTAAAGTTTTAACCTTTATAATTTGCCTGATTAAAATTAATCGCAATGGTTTGTAAGATGCTTTCCTATCACCATATTGGATATAATTCTTACAAAAATTAAGCAGCAAGTTTATTTCCGCCTCTTTTGAACCCATGAATTTAGTGTATTTGCTCAGTAACCTCAATATTTTGCGCATGCTTTTAGCCGCGTTATAACTCTGCACCGGCAGCTGACTAAACATAAAGCCGGCCTCGGATTTTACCTTCTCCACAAACGCCGCTTCGTTATCGGCCTCAAATAATAAATAGGCGAGTAGTTCCTTGTTTTCCTTTTTATAACGGGCCAGGCGCAGGCATAGTTCAGTCATTTGGGGGGCACTCAAATGCTGTATCTCTTTCTTAATATCCTGTAAACCGTAGGTAGTAATGCTCATGCCCTATATATATTTCAGCAAAATAACTAAATTTTGTAGTTTTGCGCCCTCCATTAAAGTAAATGCACAAAAGCAAACTCACCCTGTATATTTTTATCGCCCTTATTTTGGGTGTTATAGCCGGGTACGTTTACAATGTGTATGTAATAGGCGAAATTAATAATAAGATAAGCAATGCTGATGCCAATATTAAAAGCATCAGTACACGTTTGCTTACTTTAAAGGATACCACTACTGCCGATTATAAATCTCTCAAAGTACAAAAATCCGCACAGGCAGTTATCCGCAGTAAAAATGATTCGCTGCGTGATGATAAGCTGGAAGGCTTCACTATTTTAAGCGATATATTTTTAAGGCTGATCAAAATGATCGTCGGGCCGCTGGTGTTTAGCACACTGGTTGTTGGTGTAGCAAAAGTAGGCGATATTAAAGCTGTAGGCAGGATAGGGGGTAAAACATTGCTCTGGTTTTTGAGCGCAACCCTGGTTTCGCTGCTGTTAGGTATGCTGCTGGTAAATCTGTTTAAACCAGGCGCGGCTATGAATCTGCCTTTACCTGATAGCCATTTAGGTACAGATATTAAAGCGACCGGAGTGTCACTAAAAGATTTTATCGGCCACGTTTTTCCGAAAAGTTTTTTTGAGGCGATGAGCAATAATGAGATCCTGCAGATCGTGGTGTTCTCCATATTCTTCGGCGTTGCAACAGCTGCCATTGGTGAAAAAGGCGAGATAGTTATTAAGGCGATGGATGCTATTGCCCATGTGATATTAAAAATAACAGGTTATGTGATGAAACTGGCTCCATTGGCAGTTTTTGGTGCAATTACCGCTGTAGTGGCTAAACAAGGCTTGGGTATATTATCTACCTATGCCATATTTATAGGCGAGTTTTATTTTTCGCTGATCATTTTGTGGCTCATCATTGTGCTGGCCGGATTCTTTGTACTGCGTAATAGGGCATTTACACTGGTTAACCGCATAAAGGATGCCATGCTCATAGCCTTTGGTACATCAACCAGTGAAGCTGCTTATCCAAAGGTGTTACAGGAATTGGAGCAATTTGGTTGCAGTAGCAAAATAGTGAGCTTTGTATTGCCTCTGGGCTATTCATTTAACCTGGACGGCTCAATGATGTACATGACTTTTGCCTCTATATTTTTGGCGCAGGCTTATGGTATACATTTAACCTTCGCCCATGAAATAACCATGTTGCTTATACTGATGCTTACCAGCAAAGGCGTAGCCGGTGTGCCCCGCGCGTCACTGGTGGTAATAGCCGGCACTATTGGCATGTTTAATATTCCTGAAGCTGGTTTAGCACTATTAATAGGTATTGACCCGTTGTTAGATATGGGGCGCTCAGCAACAAATGTATTAGGCAATGCGATGGCAACTGCGGTGGTAAGCAAGTGGGAGAACGAATTGGCAGCAAGTGATGTCGATCTAAATAAATCTATAATTCAATAATTATAACATGATGTCGAAAAGTTTAAAGAAGATATTCCTCGGGTTAAGTATCGCGCTGCCGTTTTTAATATACTGTGTATATTATTATGGTATGATGATCAAAAACGCGCCCTATAAGTTTAGCGAGTTTGAATACGTGGTGTTTCAGTATGGCAACGGGGATAGCCTGGTTAATAAATACGATTCAAGAACAGGCGAATATCAATACCTGAACAACCATGATTCATTGATAAAGAAACACCTGCATCTGCGCAGCGACGATTTTTTATTGATGCACCGTGCAGCCGCTGATATGGGTTTCTGGAACTTTCCGGCGGTTGAGGTAAATGATTCACTGAAGAAAAAAGGTGTTGTTTCTCCGCATTACCTGATAGAGTTTCATTATAAACGAAAGAGTAAAAAGGTGTTGTATGATGCAGCTTATGATGGCGACCCTAAATTAAAGGATGCCAATAATGAACTGATAAAGCAGATACAGAAGGTTTTGGGTGATGCGGAAGATCGTGAAATAAAATAAATTTCGTGTTGCTTTTTATAGAACCAATCCCTATATTTGCACCTCGAATTTTAAAACAATAATTAACAAACACATGTACGCAATAGTAAGTATAGCCGGACAGCAATTCAAAGTTGCAAAAGACCAGCAGATCTTTGTACACCGTTTACAGGGAGA
>JAMFSA010000116.1 GCA_026225055.1 Mucilaginibacter xinganensis
CTACTTGCGACCCCCATACAAACTGTATACGTTTGGTTTGTACTGGACCGGTGGTCCATCATGTTGATGGACCACTTTCTGATTCGCTCTCTACGCGAACCTCACGTGCTCTTCATGCACCCGTCTATGTAAATCCTTCTACGTAAACCCATCCACGTAAGTCCGTAGGTGTGAAGCGGGGCTCGCTTGACCATATCGGGCGGCGACGCCCATCTATATAATGGGGCGGTCGCCCACATTCTTTTTCAATCGCTTTCGCATTCACTTTCGATTCATTTTCCATCGGGATTCCTTTTGCAATCCATTCCATTCGATTCCATTCGATCCATCCTTTCGATCCATCCATTCGATCCATTCCGATTGGAATTGAGTAGGAGAGAATCTCTTATTTTGGTCTTTGGAAGAAAGAGTTTGGTATTGAGTTGATTGTTGTGAGACTGGATGGATTCTTTTGATTTTTTGCAGAAGAAGTTTCTTCGAAAGGAGCCGGAAGCTGAAGCGAAGGAGCGGGAAGAAGTGGTTGGTCTGGTGCGGAGTTTTAATCTGGCACAGGCGGAGGAGACGAAGCAGATTCGTTTGAAGGGAGAGGAGGAACCGCGTGAGTCAGTGTCGATGGAGGAAGGTAGTTTTGCGACGAGGCTCGATGTGATAACTCGAGTGGTCGGGTTTAATCGGAAGGCGATGCGGAAGAATAGGGTGAAGGTGGAATACTTTGTGCCGGAGGGAAGCGGAGGACGGTGGGAATGTGTTTCGTAACCGTCGTGTATCTTTTGGAGCAAAGGAGAGATGGAATGAGAGTTGTGGAAGTAGGTTGAACCGGAAGGGTAAGAATAGAATATTGTGTAGGAAACAGTGGAGGTGTTTTTTTTCAGTTTGGGGATGAGGATATACTCGAGGAGGAGTGGTATGTAGATTGGTATGTAGATTGGGATGTAGTTTGGTTAACGAATTTTAGGTTTGAAAAGTTATGGTTGGAAGCGATTGTGATTGCGGGAGCAATAAGAAAATGATGAATGTTTGTTCTCTTCAAGTCAGGTGAAGTGGTGGCGGTGGCAGCGATGGGAATTGGTGGTGGGGAAGTAGATGTGGATGAAGTAGGGAGAGGGAGATTGGTACGAGAAGAGTTATTGAAGATGGTGGAGGTGGTTGACGGTGGAAAGGTTAGATATTGTAGGAGTGGATGGATGAGGATTGAGCAGGGCGAGATGGTGGTGTAGAAAGCTGATAGTTGTTCGGAAGTATAAGTATGAGTAGGTTGAAAAGATGAAGAAATGAACATAAGTGAATATTCGTAAAAAGTGTCGAAAAAAAGTGAGTATGAGTTTTTTCGAAAAAAAGGGTTTCGGGTGAAGTTATAGTAAAAATGAAGATATAATCCAGGGAGAAGGAGAAGATGTGGAATACTAGGGGACCCAACGAAGTTGGGGGGCGGTACTCGCCCATATAGAGGGAGCGCAGCGACCGTCACGACAAAGGGGGGAGGCAGCCTGAGATACGGGGCAGACAGATGAAGAAGACGACGGGCGAGCGTGAGCTCGCGGGGAGTCGGTTAATTGACGAATGATACGAGTGGGACATCAACTACATTATATTTTCCTTGTAGTTGATGTCCCAGTTACTTTTGCCCTACGAGCTACTTGCGACCCCCATACAAACTGTATACGTTTGGTTTGTACTGGACCGGTGGTCC
>JAMFSA010000117.1 GCA_026225055.1 Mucilaginibacter xinganensis
ACAGTAATCGAAGCTGGCCCTTGCGTTGTAACACAAGTTAAATCTGTGGATACAGACGGATATGCTGCCGTACAGTTAGCATATGGTGAGAAAAAAGAAAAGAACACCTCAGGTCCTTTAAAAGGTCACTTCCAAAAAGCAGGTACGACTCCTAAGCGTAAACTTGTTGAATTCAAAACTTTCGAAGACGAAAAAAATCTTGGTGACACAGTTACTGTAGAGATTTTCGCTACGGGAGATTTTGTGGATGTGGTTGGTACATCTAAAGGTAAAGGTTTTCAGGGCGTAGTTAAGCGTCACGGTTTTGGTGGTGTGGGTATGCAAACTCACGGTCAGCACAATCGTTTACGTGCGCCAGGTTCATTGGGTGCCTCATCATGGCCTTCACGTGTATTTAAAGGTATGCGTATGGCTGGTCAAATGGGTAATGAGCGTGTAAAAGTTCAAAACGTACAAGTTTTGAAAGTTTATCCGGAGCAAAACCTGTTAGTAATTAAAGGTTCCATCCCTGGAGCTAAGGGTTCATTCGTAATAGTGGATAAATAAGATGGAAGTTAAAGTATTAAATGTATCAGGTAAAGAAACAGGTGCCAAGGTGCAACTTCCTGAGTCCGTATTCGGTATCGAACCTAATGATCATGCTATCTATCTTGATGTTAAGCAATTTTTAGCTAACCAACGTCAGGGTACGCACAAATCAAAACAGCGTAACGAAATTGCAGGTTCAACCCGCAAATTATATAAACAAAAAGGTACAGGCGGTGCCCGTGCAGGTAGCGTAAAATCACCATTGTTTAATGGTGGTGGCCGTGTATTCGGTCCGCAACCACGCGATTACAGCTTCAAATTAAACAAGAAGCTTAAAGCACTGGCACGTAAATCAGCCTTAACATACAAAGCACAAGACAATAGCATTTTAGTGTTGGAAGATTTCAACTTTGATTCTATCAAAACTAAAAACTATATCAAGTTGCAAGCCGACCTGAATGTTACTAATGATAAAACATTATTAGTATTAGCAGGTGCGGAAAATAACAACGTGTATTTATCAAGCAGGAATCTGAAAAAAACTAAGGTGATTTCAGTTGAGCAGCTAAACACTTATGATGTGTTAAACGCTGGTAAACTTTTATTAACCGCAGGTGCCGTTAAAACTTTGGAGGAAGCATTAGCTAAGTAATTATGGAAATCTTAAAAAAACCCTTACTTACTGAAAAAGTAACTCAATTAACTGAGAAGCTTAACCGTTACGCTTTTGTAGTTGATCCAAGAGCTAACAAAATTCAGATTAAGGCAGCAATAGAAACAATGTACGGTGTTACCATTACAGATGTAAACACTATGAGGTACGTTGGTAAATTAAAAAGCCGCAATACAAAAGCAGGCGCCGTTAGCGGTCGTGCTGCAGCGTATAAGAAAGCGATCATCACGCTGAAAGACGGTGAAGTTATAGACTTTTACAGCAATATATAATAGAGATGGCAGTTAAAAGATTTAAACCGGTTACCCCGGGCACACGTTTCAGGGTTGATGTATCTAATTCAGATATAACAACTAATGTACCTGAAAAGTCGTTGGTTGAAGCAGCCAACACACGTTCAGGCGGTCGTAACAACAGCGGTAAAATGACTATGCGCTACATGGGTGGTGGTCATAAACAAGCATACAGGTTAATTGATTTCAAACGTAATAAATTTGATATCCCTGCAAAGGTTGCAACTATCGAGTATGATCCTAACCGTTCAGCACGTATAGCACTGTTACACTTTGTTGATGGCGAAAAAAGATATATGATCGCTCCGGAAGGTTTAACAGTTGGAACAATTGTTTTATCAGGCGAAACAGCACCTCCTGAAGTTGGTAATACAATGCCATTGAAAAATATCCCATTGGGCTCTATTATTCACAACATTGAATTAAATCCAGGTCAGGGTGGTTCAATCGCACGTAGCGCAGGCACTTACGCACAGCTTTCAGCACGTGATGGCAAATATGCTATCATTAAATTGCCATCAGGCGAAACACGTATGATACTGTCAACTTGTTTGGCAACTATCGGTACCGTTTCAAATGGCGAGAGAGCAAATGCTGTGTTAGGTAAAGCTGGCCGCAAACGTTGGTTAGGCCGTCGCCCAAGAGTTCGTGGTGTAGCCATGAACCCGGTAGATCACCCTATGGGTGGTGGTGAGGGAAGAGCCTCAGGTGGTCACCCACGTTCACGTAAAGGTTTATTAGCCAAAGGCTACAAAACCCGTGACAAAAAGAAAACATCGGATCGTTATATCATTGAAAGAAGGAAGAAATAACAATGGCTCGTTCAATTAGAAAAGGACCTTACATCGATCATAACCTTGACAGAAAGGTTACGAC
>JAMFSA010000118.1 GCA_026225055.1 Mucilaginibacter xinganensis
AATTATTTTAGATAGCCTGGCATCGGTGCAGGCCTACGAAGGAAAGTATAATGACGCATTGCGTAGTATCAGGTCGCTTGAAAAATTAAAAGACTCTGTTTTTTCGCAGAAGGATAATAATAAGATCGCTAACATAGAATCCGACCGCGAAATTGCCTTACGCAACAGACAGCTGGAAATAAACAAGCTACAAATAGCCAACGAACGCAAACAAGCCATCTTTTTAGCGGCAAGCTTTATCTTATTGCTTTGCATAGCGGCGCTTATCTATAACCAAAGCCGCCAGCGAAAAAAGGCCAACACAACCTTATCAGTACTTAACAACCAGCTAACCACTGCCAATGTGCAATTGGATGAGGCCAATAAAATTAAGATAAAATTCTTCAGCATACTTAACCACGACCTGCGCGGCCCGGTAGCGGGCTACCTTAACTTTATACGCCTCCAACGTGATGATCCCGACATGTTAGCCCCCCATGCTGCCGGGCGTTTCGCCGCTCGATCAGAAAAAGTTGCCGAAAACTTGCTCGAGAAAATGGATGATCTACTATTGTGGAGCAAAGACCAGATGGAAAATTTCACCCCTCACCCAGCCAATGTTGTGGTAAAAGAGTTGTTTGAATACATAGCCCGCTCAATGGTAGCCAACCCCGGGGTAACCCTCACCTTTAGCCAGCCGAATGGGATGCAGCTGTTTACCGATGAGAATTACCTTAAAACCATTATGCACAATCTTACCGGCAACGCGCAAAAGGCACTCAAAAATACGCCCAATGCCACTATTGAATGGAAAGCATGGGAAAAAGAAGGCATAAAGTACTTTTCCGTTACCGATAACGGCCCCGGCACCACGCAGCAGCAATTCGCACCGTTATATAATAACGAAGCGCCCATAGGTATTAAAAGCGGCTTAGGTTTGCATATTGTAAGGGATATGGCTCATGCTATCAATTGTAAAGTAACTGCCGTCACTAATCCCGGCCAGGGCGTAACTGTTATATTGGAGTTTGAGCGTGCCGCCTGATAACAGCTCATCGAATAAAGAACTCCTGTCTTGGCATATCGTCTCCATCTGATATATATTCCTTATGAATATTTTATATTATTCACAAAAAACATGTTGGATGGTTTAAAAGATTATTATTCAAGCACAACTTTTCTTATGCAATTATTACCGGTATCAGCTACATACAGGTAATGATTAATATTATCAACTACGACAGCATATGGCTCATTAAATTTTGCAGCAGCGCCGCTTCCATCAACTAATCCTGATTCTGTGCTCCCTACTAATGTGGTTACATTGTATTGGTTATCTATCATCCTGATACAGTTGTTAAAAGTATCAGCCACATAAACATTATAATTATTATCAAAAGCCAAACCCTGCGGCCTGTTAAATTCAACTGGCGCCCCTTTAATACCATTTAAATAGCCAAGCGTTCCGTTACCGAAATACGTATAATATACTGCTGTTACAGAAAATGCCTTTATCTGGTTGCTTCCGGCGTCAGCCACATAAACATCGCTGTTCCTGGGGTTATACGCTATACCATTTGCCTGGTTAAAATTTCCGTTTGCACCTGTTGTTAGTGAGGTAACATCCATGGATAAAGTGGTCAATTCCCGCAAAATTTTATTACCCTGATCAACAATTATCAGGTTACCAGTATTATCGAAAGTAAGCCCCATAGGTCTGTTAAAAAGTGATGTTGAGGCGGTATTATCGGAATATCCTGATTGCCCGGCCTGCCCGGCTACAGTAGTTACTAAAGTACCATCGGCGCTTATAGCCCTAATAACATCGTAGTCAGCGTCAGCAACATATACGGCACCGTTTTTAGCAACCGCTAACCCATTAATCGATCCAAACTCGGCTGATGCTCCGTTACCGTCTTCATCGCCATAAGTTCCATTACCTGCAAAAGTAGTAACTGCTGCATTTTGTAATGCTATTTTACGGATGCGGCGATTAAGCAAATCGGCTACATATAGGTTACCTCTTGTAGTATCAAGCGCCAGCGCAACAGGCCCAAAAAAACGGGCATTTGTTCCTATGCCATCACTATAACCTGGTCCTAAATTGGTATTGCCGGCAAAAGTACTTACCACACCACTGGTTACAAGATACCCAAACCTGGGCCCGGTAACCGATTTGCCGCCTACCTTTACCACAATATTTCCGGAAAATGCCCTTACCGGAACTTTTGCTATGATCTCAGTTGCAGTAGCGGATAAAATGGGGGCACGTACGTCATTTATTGTAACTATATCCTTTGATGTATCAGCCGTAAAGCCGGTACCCACAATTACAAGGCTGTCATTCATAGCCCCTTCAACACGATTGGTGCCTGTTATAGTTAATGAGGTACCTTTTCCGGGGTTGCCATTGCCTGTTCCCGTATTCTTTACACACGCTGATACCAACAGTATCAGCATTACTGGTATAATTAGCTTTAATGTTTTCATAGTTTGATAGTATTGTTACATCAAACTTAATTATAGCTAACAAGGCATAAAACAGGTTTTAGACTAACAGCGCTTTTAATCGACGAGCGACGGGAGATGTTTTTATTTACCTGTTTTTGTACCAGTGTCCAGCCACAGCAAAGCATCAACTAAAAGTTTCTTCTCTTTCTGCTTAATCGCTAAACACATTATGAATATACTGTGTAGATATACCGCTGATATAAAAGCGCGACCCGCAGGGGAACGAAAAATACTAAAATCTTTATAATGTGATTTTTACCTTTTTCTGCTGCATATCGGTCTATCTTTGTCTGATTTTTTGTACCTTAATGAAAAGGGCCAATTAATTTTAACGGCGCAGAGAAACGAAGGATGTTAAGGCACTTAGGAGCAAAACGGACCCCGCAGCATAATCTGAAGCTGGCAACCCTTTTGGGGCTGACGGCGGGGTTTGTCAATGCAGAAGGATTTTTAGGATTTTCGGTACTGACGACGAACGTGACGGGACATGCCGCTTTATTTGCGGAAAGGATCGCGTTCCAGGACTGGAAGACAGCAGCGGTTATCGCCCTCTGGATGTTTCTTTTTTTAGCAGGCGCTTTCTTTACCAGCCTTGTGCTTTCCTTCACGGGCGAAAACCAGCGTTTCTCTTATTTTATCCCGGTGATCATCGAAATATTGATTTTACTGGTATCGGCCCTTTATGGTTATAAATATGATGGCACATTAGTTTCCAAAGAGTTTTTTGCCGGCAGCCTGCTATTTGCCATGGGCCTGCAAAACGCCTTAGTTTCCATGGTGTCGGGATCGGTCGTCAGGACGACGCACCTTACCGGGACGTTTACTGACCTGGGCATTGACCTTGCGCAGATCCTGCATGGCGATAAAGCGGAACGGCCAAAGCTGAGATCCAAGATCAAACTGCGGACTTATATCATTTTCTTTTTTATGGCTGGCGCGGTTTTGGGTGCTTACCTGTTCCACCGCTTTGGGTTTCCGTCCTTTTTCGCGCCGATAACGATCCTGTTGTTCGCGCTGGGATATGATCTGTTAAGAATTAAGGCCAAAAGATATTACCGCACCGGCGTTAATGCAATAAAGCGTACGATCGGGCATACAGAATAAGAAGATTAGCGGTAATTGGCCCTTTTAACCAGCAGTTTGATGTCTTTTATAATAATTTTCCGGCCCTCGGTGGCCAGGATGTCTTCCGATTTAAACTCCTTTAACAGCCTGATCACATTTTCCTGCGCGATGCCTGCGATATTCGCGAGGTCGGTCCGGGAAATATTGAGGACGATCTCGTGCTCAGCGGACTGATCGTTCTTGTATTTTTCCCGCAATACAATGAGGGCGATGGCCAGCCGCTCCGGTGCTGTTCGCTGGGCGAATACCGATATGCTGTTGGCCAGTACCGTAAATTCATGGCTCAGCGCTTTAAGCAGCCGCTGGCTAAACCCGGGCGAGCGATGGATCACCTCAAAGAAATCTTCCTTCGGGATAAAGCTTAAAGCACTCTCTTCCAGTGCGGATGCGGAATCGGGATAGCGTTCCTCTGCCAGCACCGCGTGGTACCCGATCAGTTCACCCTGGTTGGCGACATAAATGATCTGCTCTTTGCCGATCTGGTCAACTTTGTATTTCTTGATCTTACCGCTTCTCACCAAAAAGATCCCTGACGGAACCGAACCTTCCCTGAAGATTACATCGCCTTTTTGATACTTCTGTTCGCTTTGATGAGCTACCAATAACTGGTAATCCTCTTCCGACAAACTATTCAAAATAGATTGTGTTGTAAAATTCCAACGGTCAATAGGAAAGATCCCTGATAAACTCATGTCGTAAAGATACGATAATATAAAAAACTGATAAATATCGTGTTATGGGCTGATTTTATTCGATAAACCAGCTATACCAAGGGGGTAAATTTGCTTGCAATGGATGCTTACCCTTTTTCTCATTTTCCGCCGGCCTATAATGACCTGGCAATAACAGGGTTGATCGTTCCTTTACAAACGGAACCACTCAATGTTGCGCTGTTTAGAACGGATGCGGATTTCGACTGGCTTTATCCCGAACATTTTCAATTGATGTCGGCTAAGCAATGGACACCCCTGGCCATCGCGCGAAAAGCGGCAGAGTTTTTGGCGGAGCCGGGTGCTAAAGTGCTGGATATTGGCAGCGGCATCGGAAAATTCTGTTTGACCGGGGCCTTCTTTTATCCTGAAGCTACTTTTTATGGCGTTGAGCAAAGGCAGGAGCTGCATCATTATGCAAAGATTGCCAAGAATTATACCCAATTGGAAAATGCCTGCTTCGTACACAGCAACATTACCCAGATCAATTTTAAAGAGTTTGACCATTTCTATTTTTTTAATGCTTTTTATGAGAATATAGACCGGGAAAACGCCATTGATGATACCATCGAAACATCCTACAGCCTTTACGCCTATTATACGGAATACCTGTTAGCTGCTTTAAAAGAAGTCAAACCGGGCACACGCCTGGTCACTTACCAGTGCATGGATGAAGCGATCCAAATCAATTTTAAGTTAGTATGGGCCTCTGAAAATAGCTTGCTGCGCATGTGGATCAAAGAATAATGGCTGACCTGAATGGACCTTATCACTTAATATCATTAATCATAACCAATGGAAACTGATACCTTAAATTTTTACCTGTTTAGAAAAGACGCTTCTTTCGATTATTTATATCCCGATCATATCAAAGAATTGTCCCGGATGCACTGGACGCCGCTTGATATCGCCAAAAAAGCCGCGTTCTTTTTAGCGATACCCCATACCCGGGTATTGGATATCGGCAGCGGCGTAGGGAAATTTTGTATTTGCGCCGGGGCACACTTTCCCGAAACTAAGTTTATCGGCATTGAGCAACGTAAGGCGCTCTGTGCATATGCGGAATTAGCGAAAGAGGAGATCAACCTGGATAATGTATCCTTTATCCACGGCAACCTGACCGGGCTCGACTATAACGACTACGACCACTTTTATTTCTACAATTCTTTTTATGAAAATATAGAGCCGGGCAGCCGGATAGATTACTCGGTACGGACCTCTTTTGAGTTGTATGAGCGATATACCCGCTTTGTCCATGCCATGCTGGAGGAAAAGAAACCAGGCACCCGGCTGGTCACCTATCATGCTCGTGAAACACAGATCCCGGCAAGCTATAACCTGGTCGATAATTCTTACAATAAACTGCTCAAAATGTGGATCAAAAGATAATGGAAACAACCGATTCAGCAACACCAAAATCGTGGGCCATGCTACATGCCAAATGCCCGCGTTGCCGGCGGGGCAATATGTTTGAAGGCGGGATGTACAGCTTTGGTTCCAACAAGATCAACATCCTATGCCCCCACTGCCACATGACGTTTGAAATTGAACCCGGCTACTTCTATGCCGCCATGTATGTCAGTTATGCGCTCAACATTATGGAAGTTGGATTTTTCTGCCTGGCCACCTACCTGATCACGCATAATACGGTTTCGCCCTGGCTGTATCTCAGCACCATCTTAACCGGCTGTATCCTGGTGTCACCTGTCAATTTCCGGTATTCCAGGGTAATCCTGTTGTACTGGCTTTCGCCGAAAATCCATTACCACCGGGAACTGGATAAAGTGGAGATCAACAGCGGCAAGGAAAATGCCGCAAATGGTTTTACCAATTTAAAAATTGTCAAATGAATTTATTAGAAAAAGCTTTATCAAAATCAGGGCCTTATTAACCGCAGACCAATATAAAACGCTTATCGGCAAATAGCCTGCTAAAATTAATCAAACATGAAAGAATCTGTTTTAACACCCGTTCATCAGCATTTAGGCGCGAAGATGGCCCCATTTGCCGGGTATAATATGCCTATACAATACCCCACGGGTATTAACGAGGAACACGATGCGGTCAGAAACGAGGTCGGGGTATTCGATGCCTCCCATATGGGTGAATTTATCATTCGGGGTGCTGGTGCCTTAGACCTGATCCAACGGTTAACGACCAATGACGCTTCGGATCTAACCATCGGGCAGGTACAATATTCCTGCATCACCAACGAGCGCGGTGGTATCATTGACGATATACTGGTTTACCGGTTAGGCGAGGAAAAATATATGCTGGTGGTCAACGCTTCCAATATTGAAAAAGACTGGAACTGGATCGTCGCCCATAATTCAAACGGCGCGGAACTTTCAAATACTTCCGGGTTCACCTCCCTGTTGTCCGTGCAGGGCCCTTACGCGATAGATACCCTGCAAAAACTCACCTCCATTTCGCTTAAAGATATTCCCTATTATCATTTTAAAACCGGCATGGTATATGGCATCCCGGATGTGATCATCTCCAATACCGGTTACACCGGGGCCGGCGGGTTTGAGATCTACCTGACCAGGAATTTATCGGTAGAACTATGGAACGCGATCTTTTCCGCTGGCAGGAATTACCGCATACGGCCGATAGGCTTAGGCGCAAGAGATACGCTGAGGCTGGAAATGGGTTACTGCCTTTACGGAAATGATATAGATGATACGACTACACCTTTTGAAGCCGGCCTGGGCCGGATCACCAAATTCAGCAAGGATTTTACGGGTTGGCGTGTGTTACAGGAACAAAAAAACAAGGGCACCCAATCAGCTTTGGTGGGGATCATGATGGAAGATAAAGGCATCCCCCGGCACGGCTACCGGATCATGAATAGTAACCACGAACCGGTCGGCATCATCACTTCAGGTACGCAATCACCCACGCTGAAAACAGGCATCGGCTTAGGCTATGTCGATGCCCATTTAAAACAACCCGGGACGCCCTTGCTGATTGAGATCAGGAACCAGTTTCACAAGGCTAAGGTATGCCGCCTGCCCTTTGTTCAAAGTAAAGTTAAATAAGAAACCAGATAAAATTTACGCAACAGTTTGCACACCGCCACATCGGCCAGATGAAGCAAAGCTTAAAGATTTGCAGATCATCACCTAATTTATAACTATTTTTAAAAATGATAAACGCAAAAATAACAGCCGTTAGTACTTACGTGCCGGAACAGGTTATTACCAATCAATGGTTTGAAGATAAAATTGAAACCCAGGACGAATGGATCGTTTCCAGGACCGGCATCAGGGAAAGGCGGTTTGCGGCTGAACACCAGTTTACCAGTGACCTCGCGGTAAAAGCCGTTGAAAACCTGATCCGCGAAAATCCTTCCATTGCTATTCAAGCGGTGGATTTTATTATCGTTGCGACTACGACCGCGGACCAGGTGATGCCGAGCACGGCAAGCCGGGTTCAGAATCATTTTGCAATTCCCAATGCAGGCTGTATCGATGTGATGGCCGCTTGCGCAGGGTTTGTTTATGGGGTCATACTGGCAAAGGGACTGGTCGCCGCAGGCACGCACCAAAAGATTCTCGTCATTGGCGCGGAAACCTTGTCCAAATTTACTGACTTCTCAGACCGGAGCTCCTGTATCCTGTTTGGTGATGCTGCAGGCGTGGCGCTTGTTGAGTGTTCTGCCCAGGCAGGAATATTTAACGGGATAACGGGCACAGACGGCAGTCACGGCAAAGACCTTTACTTATCGCAAAACAACCGGCTTATTAACGGAGAGGAAGTAGTTGTAAATGGTAAAATACATCAAAACGGGCGCGTGGTTTATAAATGGGCCGTTCAGCACATGGGCGAAAAAATCACCGAGCTGTTAGCGCTGAATAAACTACAGATTGCCGATTTAGACTGGATAATTTTACACAGTGCCAACCTGCGCATTATTGAGGCCGTTGCTTTGTCCATTAATTACCCGATGGACCGGATGCTCACCAGCCTTGAACTATTTGGCAATACTTCATCGGCCTCTATTCCTTTAGCCTGGGATTTAGCAGCCAGGGCCGGAACATTAAAAAAGGGCGATAAAGCGTTGTTGCTGGGGTTCGGCGGCGGATTGACGTATGCCGGTGTTATCGTAGAAATTTAAACGATTCTCTATTGTACATTTCCTTTCCTGCGCCAGTTAATTGCAATGGGGTTTCCTGATATGGAAATGCGCGATGACGACTTTTCCGATCAACCGGATCAATTCAGCATCACATAGTGCCGGCCCTGTGTCGTTCCTTTCCACCCATGTATCGGTTGCATCTAAAGCTATCTTACAGTTTTTTCCCTCCAGCAGAATTTCAAAAGATGAATCTCTTTTACAGGGCGGAACGATAATATAGTACAAATATGCCCTTTGCTGATATTTTACCCATAGCGGTAAGCCTATCATTATAGTTGATTTTAATAGTCTGTTAAGCTGAAGGCCACAGGTTAAATCTTTGACAATTCTTCAACAAATAAATTGCTGAATAAGGGACTTGACCGGTTAATAAACTTGATCGTTATGGCGGAACTACTGCTGATGGACAGGATCAGAATAGGTTCAGCAATCGTTAAAGCCGGAATAGCTTCGTAAAACCTATAAAATAGTTCTTCTTTATCGGCTATTATCCTGGCTTTATTCCCGGAAGCTTTTACGAAGTCTTCCGCGATTCCGTTAAGTAACTCTATATTATGGTTGTTTCTCTTATTGACAGCGGCAAAATCAAAACCAGCCTGTTCTAAATCGTAACCCATATGAAATGTATCTTTCATACTATTTATTAATTTTCCGCTTTTGATTTGGAGCGGATATGGTGTATCTATTACTGCGTCTTGAAACGCATTTCTTTAAAACAAAAGTAAGGGTAACATGATCCGGACAGGCTGTAAAACATCAGCCGGAATACTGATTTATATCATAGGGATGTTTGACCTTTAAAGCACATAATCACTTAATTTTGTAGTATGTCAAAATCCAAAACAGATTATTCTTTCTGGACGAAATACAAAAAATTCGCGGTTAATGAGATCATGCTTTATGTTGTCATGGTGGTCGGGATCATTTTGAGCATCGTTATCATCAGTTATTTTCGCGGCAGATAGCTGCTGGCATTATCGTTATAAAGCTTTGAACACCAGCGTCGCATTATGACCGCCAAAGCCAAACGTATTGCTAAGGACCATAACCACTTTTGCCTGCACGGCATCCTTTAGTAAAATCCGCATATCCGAAGGGATATCCGGATCAATCTGAACTGTGTTAATGGTTGGCGGTATGATCTGGTCACGGATTGCCAATAAACAAATCACCGCCTCTATGGCACCGGCGGCACCTAACAGGTGCCCGGTCATCGACTTTGTTGAACTGATGAGCATTTTTAGTTTGGCTGAACCCGCTAAGGCCTTTATCGCCTTCGTTTCCGAAAGGTCGCCCACCGGGGTTGATGTCCCGTGGGCATTGATATAATCCACGTCACTTATGTTTGCTTCGGCCTCCTTTAAGGCTATTTTCATGGCCTTGGCCGCACCAATTCCTTCGGGATGTGTATAGGTGATGTGGTAAGCATCTGCGGTCATGGCGGCCCCTTTGAGTTCTCCATAAATGGTCGCGCCCCTCGCTTTGGCATGTTCATAATCTTCCAGCACCAATGCCCCGGCACCTTCACCCATTACAAAACCATCCCTGCCTATATCAAAGGGTTTAGAAGCCTGTTCAGGGCTATCATTTTGTGTTGACATGGCCTTCATGGCACAAAAACCGCCAACGGAGGCCTCTGTGATGGGCGCTTCCGAACCACCCGAGATGATTATTTTGGCCTTGCCCAGCCTGATGTAGTTAAAAGCATCCATGATGGCGGTGTTGGCGGTAGCGCAGGCGGATACGGTCGTATAATTAATTCCCATAAATCCATGCCTGATCGAGATCATGGCAGATGACATATTGGCAATCAGCTTCGGTACAAAGAAGGGGCTGTGCCTTGGTATGTTTCCGCCCTCCACATAGGTGGTCACCTGCTGCTCAAATACCCCCATTCCGCCTTGCCCTGAACCCCATATCACGCCGACATCAAAGGGCGATAGTTTATCCATATCAAAACCGGAATCTTTGATAGCCTGGTCAGCGGCTACCAGGGCATATTGCGTAAACAGGTCGGAACGCTTCAGGTCATGCTGGTTTAAGAAATCAGCCGCATTAAAACCCTGAAGCTGGCAGGCAAATTTCGTGCGGAACAAATCCGGGTCGAACCTTTCAATCCGCGATGCGGTAGGCTTGCCATTGATAATATTTTTCCAGAAGGATTCGATCTCATTACCTGATGGGGCCAGTACACCCAGCCCGGTTACCACTACACGATGAAGTTGGTTCATTATATTTTCCTTGTATTTAGATATAAGTATGGGTGATTGAAGCCTTGCTCTATTGAACGATGCAGCCCGGGGCCACATTTAAATACTGCTGTTTAATGTGTGGCTAAACTAGCCAGAGCAATCCATGAAAAGATTGTAAAACATCACCCGGGTAACTGATATATATCAGGAATATTATGGAGGGCCCTACCCTATTGGTTCGTCAATTGGGGTAAACAACTGGAAAATCGTGGTGTTTTGAGCAGGATTTATCCGTTACGGATTGACAAGGCCTAACTGCCGGTTTTCTTTGGATTTTTTAAAGTAAGACGGTGTTAGCCCCGTAATTTTTTTGAATTGATTGGAAAGGTGAGCTACGCTGCTATAGTGCAGTTTATAGGATATTTCTGTCAGCGAAAGCTCGTCATAAACCAACAACTCTTTCACCCTTTCAATTTTATGCATAATGATATAATGTTCAATATTAATGCCCACCACCTCGGAAAATAAATTGGCCAGGTACGTATAATCATGGTTTAACTTCTCGCTCAGGTAATCGGAAAAATTAACTTTTGAAGGTTCGTCGGCGTAATGGATCAATTCAACGATCACTTTTTTTATGCGTTCGATCAGGATGCTCTTTTTATCATCCAGCAGCTCTAATCCGTATTTCAATAAGGAGACTTTAAACTCCGCCAATTGGGCAGGTGAAATATTTTCCATGATGTCAACTTCACCTAATTCAACCACGATATAATGCAGTGATAACTTTTTTAGTTGTTCTTTCACGACCATCTTGCATCGGATACATACCATGTTCTTAATGTAAAGTTTCATATTATTGAATGGGATCGAAATATAAAATGAAGGGGGTAAGTAGCTGGTTCTAATAACAGCGAACCCGTTATTAGCACTATTTGTTGTTTTGGAAACATCCTCTTTTGAGCATCCGGCGGATTTATCGCCTTTCCTACCGTTATCAGGCAATGTTTCTGCTATTACAAGCAATAGAATAGCTTATAGTTTTGACTATTATGTTAAATAAGGCTTTAATGAACTAAATGTCAGCAGGATGACAGAGCTGCAAGGCAAATACAGATTGAATTGAACCGGCTACCCACATACGAGATTTTATTAATTTATTCCCTTTCTTAAAATCAGCTTCCCGATGTTGCTGGTGTGAAAGAACAGCGACTCCTTGCATAAGCAAGATGTGTGAAAGATGTAACTTATTTAGAAAGTTATGTAATGATTACGCTAAAACAAACCACATCTTTATACCAATGACTTGAGTGCTCAAAAGCGCTGATGAATCCCGCTAAAATGGTAGTGAGCATTCAATAACTCCATTTGAGTTTAAGCAAAGATAAACCGTCCTCAAAATATCAGCTCATGGATAACAACAAACCGGACAATACCGAACTTGAAAAAGGAAAAGCACACATCATCGTGGAAATTATTGAATATGTACCGAACGCGGTGGTCATTAAAACCATTATCAAAAAATCAACAGGGAATATCAGTATCATGTCTTTTGACAGTGGTGAAGGATTAACGGAAAAGACCAGCCCCTTTGACACCTTCGCACAAATCATAGAAGGAAACGCGGAGATCGTGATTGACAACGTTTCCAACCACCTTGAATCAGGAATGGGCATTATTTTACCTGCACATTTGCCCAATTTTATAAAGCCAAATGGCCGGTTTAAGATGATTCAAACCGTCATCAAAAGCGGCTACGAGTAAATCATGCAAGCGATCAAGGCATTGCGTTAAATGCTGCCAAATACCCTTGTTCCGGAGAGGAATTATTTATTGGCGACGCGCATAAGGAGGCGACAAAAGCCCGAATTAAACCGATGCTTTGCCGCCTGTATCTGTTTAGTGAATTTCAATCCTGGGTTCCGGTAAAGTAACCTTAATCTCGTTTTCTGCTTTCCTTGGATTAAAAATAGTTTCTTCAAACACCTCGCTTTTTTTAACAGCAGCCATCGTGAGATCTACATAAATTTTGGAATTATCCCATTCCACCTTCTGAATATGACCTACTGGTATCAAAACCTTTTTACCGCCAAACCAATTGTGCGTATCAACAACAAAGTAAAGTAGCTGCCAGGTATGATCGTCGATAATAAAATCCACGATATGCCCAATTTCTCCATCTTTTGCGAGCGCATGATAACCCCTCACTTTTTCCGTGCTGCGCAAATGCAAGTCGACATCGGGCGTTTTGTTGTCGTTTTCTGTCGCGGTTAAGCTTTCACCCACTGTCGTCGGGAAAGGAATGCTCATACCCAAATACCCGCCAGGATAAAGTCCGCTAAGCCAATACCCCTCCCACGCATAATGCTCATATAAGTCGATTTCCTGCTGCCGGTAAACAGGTTTGTCTGTATCAATATCCGGGCTGTCGCTTATTTGTTTCTTCGTAAGACTAACACTAAATAGCCTGTCCAGCCAATCGACATTTATAATAGCGCGCGGCAATAAGCAGCACCTCACGGCCAGACAGCCAGCTCCCGGTTTTCACAATCAGGTATCTTATTGTCCAGCTTTCATCGTCGAAGTAAAATTCCTTTACTTCTCCAATTTCACCGTTGGTCGCTTTCAAACTGTAGCCAGTCAGGCTGTTTATATTCCGTTTCATATTAAATTCTTATGATTCTTTATTTTTAGCTTCCGTATTATCCTTCTTTGCGTTTTCCTGACCGATGCCCATGGTCAGCGCGGTTAATCCGGCCATGCTGCCCAGACCCATTGTTTCAACCGCAGAACTCGGTACGATGACAATCGTTGAGTTTTGCTTCAAACCTTCATAAAGCATATTCATCGCCCGTAAATGCAAAGCCACCGGGTTATTGGCATAGGTTTTTGCCGCTTCACCAAACTTTTCCGCTACCTGTCTTTCAGAATCCCCCAGAATTACACGCGCCTGGCGTTCCCGCTCTGCCTGCGCCTGCATGGACATGGCATTTTCCAAAGAGGCAGGGATCAACACGTCTTTAACCTCAACAGAATTGACATTAATACCCCATGGTTCGGTACGTTCATCAATGATTTTTTGCAACGTACTGCTGATCTTATCCCTTCCTTCCAGCATATCGGATAACATGGTTTTTCCAATGACATCCCGCAACGCGGTTTGAGAGGCCCAGCTGATGGCGCTCATATAATCAGCTACTTCCAATGCCGCCTTCTGCGGGTCCAGCACCCTCCAGAACAGTACGGCATCCACATCTACCGGCACGGTATCTTTAGTTAGTGTTTTTTCGGCTTTAAAGGAAGTAGTAATCACGCGGGTATCGATCCAGTAGGGTATCGTATCCAGGACAGGGATAATAAAAAACAGGCCGGGTCCCCGGAGTGCCTGGAATTTACCAAGGCGCAATACAACGGCCTTGTCCCAGGGATTGGCAATATTAATTGAGGACGACACAATTACAGCCAGGATAAAGGCACCTGCCGATATGATGATGCTGCCTGCGGATGTAGCAACACCATGCATGGCGTAAGCGATTGCTAAACCGGCGCCAAAAATGATCACAAATATGACGGCTGATAAAAAACTTTTATTTTGCATAAGCACCTCCTGGTGGTTAATGGTAATTGGTGTAACAGGAGTAACGAAGTTAGCTGGCGTATCCACCTGAATTGTTATACAACTTTGAGTATTAGTTGTATGATTCACACATTTCAGCTGCATATTTTGGCTCCTTTAACAAGTTAGCATTCGATAACTAAGCCCGGTCCGCGTTGAAATACGGGGACATTAGTTATCGAACACCTAAATTGAGCAATTGATACGCTCACTTAAATTAAAGACAATCGTTTTGAAAAATACTCTTTAACAAAAGCATGTTGCTGGTTCTCTGTCATTTTATCCGCTTGTTTAATTTCAATGACGATATCGGCGAAACGATGATCTTTTCTTAAAACATTGAACAGTTCCACTTTTGCATCGGTAGGCCCAAAAAGAAGTACATCATTATAATTCCTGATGACCTCCCCCAGTTCTTTATAATAATTAGCTTCCTCGTGCTGTTCTTTATTGTGCATTAAATTTTCACTTCTGCCGAGTGTTTGCTCTTTTTCCTGATGCGTGAATTTTGATTCAATTGTTTTTGTTTCAATAGGATCGGTTGTAAACTCCATCATGTGGGCATTTTGATGATCCATCCAAATGCCTAAACTGTTTTCTATTTTCATGGTATATTAATTATAAACGCAAGTGATTAATTGACATCCTTTGACTTTCGGAAATGGGAAGGTGTTAACCCGGTAATCTTTTTAAATTGATTACATAAGTGGGCGACGCTGCTATAATTTAGTTTATAAGAGATTGCTGTGAGCGAAAGTTTATCGTAAATCAGTAATTCTTTGACCCTTTCAATTTTATGCGTGATCAGGTAATGTTCAACATTTATTCCTTCTATTTCAGAAAACAGGTTTGCCATATAGGTGTACTCATGGTTTAGTGTTTTACTCAAATAATCCGAAAAGTTTGTTGTTAAAGGCTCTTCGTTATAATGAATTAATTCAATGATCACCTTTTTTATTTTATCTATCAATACGCTTTTCTTATCATCCAATACCGCCAGGCCAAACTTCAATAAACCAACTTTAAACTGCTCCAGCTGGTCACTGGTTATTGTCTCCATAATTTCTACTTCGCCTAATTTCACCACCGAATTTTGCACGGATATCTTTTTTAGTTGCTCCTGTACGACCATTTTGCAGCGGATGCACACCATATTTTTAATATAAATCGTCATTATCAGCTTTAGCTTAAGAATTTAATTAAAAAGTTGATTTTTGATTTCAAATTCCCGCTGATGAACAAAAGGCGGGTTCCCATGCTCCCAATCGGGCACAATTTTATAGACACCATCTTGAAAACCAATTAAGGGTATTTCAATGAGATGACTTCCTTTACTAACTAATAAAAACCAGTTACCCGGTGAGTTTAATTTGCCCGGCATGTTTATCGTGGCATTACGTTTAAAAGGATGAGAAAAATTAAATTTTAACGTTTTCATAGATAATGTTATCGAAAATTGACGTAAACAGCGGTTACATCAAAACTCCACATTATTACCTCTTTTTTAAATGACGGCGATCACTAATCCAGATGTTCTTAAACACATTTAGTGGCTGTTAAGAAAACCATATGTATGAGTAGTGGGAATAGAAAGGCAACGTGTTGCTGCCATAGGGAATAATGCCGATCAAAGGGACAAGTAAATTGCTTAGGTAAGCTTTATACTATGGACCGGATATTATTTAAGATTCTGCCGGTTAACGCTGTCTTTTTTTTGTCTTTTTTCCTGCGTTTTAAAATACCCCCGCACTAAAAAATTATGCTTTAAGGCTTCTACGATCTGGTTAAAACCATCCGTTCCTTTTTGGACATTATCCATACTGGTATTTAATCTTTGGGTTATTAAAGAATCACGCAACAGCGCATGCAGTGGCCCTTTTCCGTAGGCCAGGTCATGGTTGATCGTACTGGTCATGCTATTGAGTTGTACGGTCATCTGATTAGCATTCTCGCTTGCCGATTTGATTTTAATCATAGCAGTCTTTAAATTACCTGCAAAAACCGTATCCGTTAATAAAACCCCGGCAACCCCCTTACCCTGTTTTATTTGTATAACAATCTGATCCAGGCCACGGGTTATTTCACTCGCATTATTACTCGCGTCATTGATGCTTTTCAAAGAGGACCTAACACTGATCCCAATACTCTTATCATTCAAAACATTGAATATAGCGCTGGTATCCAACCGTAGCACCGTGGTTTTTAAAGCCTCTGATATGGTTGCGATATTGTTATTGGTTTTTGAAAGGGTTTGCAGCATTTCATCCATACTGGTCATTTTTTGAGCAGACAGCAAGTCCCCATTTTTCACGATCGGGCTATTGATCTTTACCGGCTGGATATTGACCACTTTATTCCCCATTAAACCGTCCGTACCGATGGCCGCTACCGCATTATTATGGATATAAGCTTTTACTTTGTTGTCGATCAGCATGGTCACTTCGATGGTGGTATCATTAATAATTTCAATGCTTTTTACGGTACCTGCCTGTATGCCCGAAAAAAGCACATTGTTACCTTCCATTAAGCCGCTTAAATTAGAAAAACGAGCCTTAAGTTTAAAACTGCTTCCAAACATGCTGGTGTTGTTCCCGATCATATAAAAAGAAACCATCACTACGATAAAGCCCGCTAACACAAATGCACCAAGCTTTATATTATTCTCACCCTGTTTTGCCATGATTTACGGTTCAAAGAATTGTTTTATTTTTTCATCACTTGAATTTTCCAGCTCCTCATAGGTGCCGTCTGCATAGCACATACCATCCAAAAGCAGGATTACCCTGTCGGCAATATTTTTAACGCAATTCATATCATGTGAAATGACTATCGAAGAGGTATGGTATTTCTTTTGCAGTTTCAGTATCAGGTTATCAATTTCTCTTGCAGTGACCGGATCAAGGCCAGTTGTGGGCTCATCATACAAGATTATCTCCGGCTTTAAGATCAGCGTTCGGGCGAGTGCCACCCGTTTAAGCATGCCTCCTGATAATTCAGAAGGCATCATATCCACCGTATTTTTCAATCCTACATTTTCCAAAGCTTCCAGCACCATTTGATTTACTTCTTGCTGAGTAAGATTGATCCAGTGTCTGCGCAAGGGAAATTCCAGGTTTTCACGCACGGTCATGGAGTCATAGAGCGCGTTGGCCTGGAACAGGAAACCTATTTTAGTCCTTACCCTATCCAGGTCATCAGGACTTAGATCCGGTACATTAACCCCGAATACCAGTATTTTGCCGCTATCCGGTTTTAGTAAACCGATAATGCACTTAATCAATACGGATTTGCCGGCGCCTGATTTGCCCAGTACCACCACGTTTTCCTCCTGGTGTACGGTCAGGTTGAAATCCTTTAACACGACGTTCTTTCCAAAGCGTTTAAACAGGTGCTCTATAGTGATCACCGGTGCTCCTTTAGCTACCTTGTCTTCCGGGCCAAGGTCACTTTTTGCTATTGTTGCCATTTGATTAATTTAAGCCCAATAAATTGGTGAACTGAACCGCCAGGAGATCAATAATGAATATTAATACAGAAGATAAAACAACGGCTGAATTTGCAGAGATACCAACGCCCTGCGTTCCTTTACTGGAATTGAAACCTTTATAACAGCCGATGATACCTACCGCGAAACCAAAGAAAAATGTTTTGGTGATGGCCGGTAAAATATCGCTAAAACTGAGGCTTTGAAATACCTGCGTAAAAAAAAAGTGAAGGCTGGTTACCGAGCCTAAATTGACCCCGATATAGGCGCCGAACAAAGAAATCGCATCCCCCAATATGGTTAGTACAGGAAGCATTAAGGTAGTTGCAAGCACCCTGGTAGCCACCAGGTATTTATAGGGATTTGTCCCGCTCACTTCCATGGCATCTATCTGCTCTGTCACTTTCATGGACCCCAATTCCGCGCCGATGCTACTGCCTATTTTTCCGGCAAAAATCAAAGCGGTAATCACCGGCCCTATTTCCCTGACGATGGCTATGCCGACCATAACCGGCAATTCTGATTGCACCCCATAGCTCACCAGGGAGGGCCGTAATTGCATGGTCAATACTAAACCCATGATGAAGCCGGTAAGGCCGATCAACGGAAATGATTTGTAGCCGATGGTATAACACTGGGCGAGCAACTCCTTTACTTCAAACCTGGGCCTTAGGCCATGTGAAAAAAGGTAGCCTGTAAATTTTGCCATGCTACCCGTTTCATCCAAAAAGTCGCTGGTATCTTTAATTAAGGCCATGTTTTAATTTTAGTATGGTTTTAAAAGCCTATCTGGATAACAGTAAGCTTATTATTCTGTAATACAAATTCCGCAGCCTGAAATGAACCCATCCGGTAATTTCTAAATACTATAAAATACGCGCTCATGAACAGAAAAAGTGACAGGCAGGACTTAAAATTTCATCGCTGGAATTATTCCTTAGCATCAATAATTAACTCATTGCTGACCGTCCAAACTCCCGGCGCATTCCAAGCCATTCTTTCTGCTACTTCTTTTTGATAAAAGGAATGCACGGTACCGTTCAGGGTAACTTTATTCCCTGACACAGCTACTTGTACTTCCTGGTTGTTCATGGCCCAGTTGCGCTCAATCGCACGTTCTATTTCTGCTTTTTCAATATCATCAGTATTGTCGGTTTCAATTTTGATATTATTCGTGAGTACTTTTATACCGTCGATATTGCTTACTGATTTTTGTGCAGCTTCTTTTTGATGGTTCCACTCCAATTTTCCGTCCAGGGTGACATGACCATTTTCAACCTCTACCTGTATTTTATCAAAAGGGATATCCCGGTTAGACTTTAACGCATTTAATACGGCAATTGCGATCTCGTTATCATCTTTTTCGTCATCATTGTTAAATTCCACTTCGATTTTTTCAACTACCGCCTTTACGCCGGCTATTTTTTTTGCGGTATCCTCGGCTTGTGATTTCTTTATGTAACTACCGACAATCCCTGAAAGCGTAATTACACCATCTTTGGCCTCCACATCAATTTTAGCCTGTTTCAGCAAAGGTTCCCACTTGATGGCTTCGAGCACATCGATCTGTAATTCACGGTTAGTTTTCATTGGGGTGAGCATTGGTTTAAAGGTGATAGTTAAAATTGAAATTTAGGATTGACCTTCTTTTTATCCTACTAAATCAGCAGTAAGTATTTTTTTACGTTCCTGGTACTCTTCGTTTGTTATTTCTCCGGCAGCAAAGCGCTTTTGCAGGATATCCAATGGAGCATCTTTTCTTTTTCGCTGCCCGGGTATATCATAAGGGGTTGCAAAAATCCAAAAGATCATAACCATCCAAATGAACCACCAAATGATGTCCATTCCCCAGAAATTGTTATTATAGAACATGATTTATTTATTTTATGGTGAATTAATTATCACACCACAAAATTGTCCGCTTTCAGGTCATCAAATGTTATTCAATTCTTTCTATTAGTTACATCATTCACACTTTTTGATAAGCCGTGAACCTAAGTATTTGTAGTATACATTCAGAATGATTAAGAAGCAGTTAACAGCGATTATTTACATAACCGGCCATTGAACTAAGGATTCAGCTGACCGCCCGGAAGCCGTAATTTGCTGTATTTCATCGTATATCTTTTTACGGAAAACCTCTCTCTCTTTGATCCATAGGGTTTCCATATTTCTTAATACTTTTTTTTCACCTTCATCGATTTCATTTTTTTGAGATGCTGTATGCAGGCAGTCTATTGCGGTATTGAGATCATGAAAACCACCTAAAACAATGGTGAAAGCATCTATATTTTCATAGGTGGATAAAAGTGTATAAGGAGATAAAGCGCTAATGTCCATTTCCATGTAAGGTGAGATATATAATAAGTTCTTTAATATTTTCCTTGCTTCGTGAAAGGATTTATCAGCGGGAAAAACCGGCGTAAATAGTTTTTCAAAAGCATCTCCTTCCGATTGGATGAATTGCTGTGTAGTTTTCCGGCTAAGATGTTTTGGTAACAACTTCAACAATTTTTCTTCTTCTTTTTTGAATGGCGTTGGCCCTTTTATATGTTTATTGAATACCGCTACGTGTTGAAGAATTTTATCGGATATCAGTTTTAAATAGATCTCAGGAGACCTGATTTGTTTCCCATTCAATGTTTTTCGGATATGGACTTGTTGCATTTGGAGCGTACGGATTGCTCCCAATATTTGGTAAATCTTTGCAATTTTTTGAGGGAGTTTGATTGGATGAAGATGATCTGCAGCATCCATTAAGTGGAGGCAAGCCGTTAATTTTTTTACTTTAACACGAAATAAACGAATGTCGTCTTCATTGAGATGCATCCGGGCGTTGTCAAAAGCTGCATTTATCTTTTCTAATCTTTTTTCAACAACACTTTCTATTTCCGCTTGCTTCATGTTTTTATCTTTTGTGTGTTCATTATAATATTAAAGCCCTGCTCATTACAGTAGTCTTTCTAAATATTGAATTAACCCATCATCTTCCCAATCCCCCTCATATTTTTTACCATTGATATAAAAGTTAGGGGTTCCCGTCACGCCGCTTTGTTCGCCTCCTTGAAAGTCGGCTTCAATTTTTGCGGCAAGCGTGTCGCTTTGGAGGTCTTTCCTGAATTGATCGATATTCAAACCGATGTTTTCAGCATAGCCAAGCAAGTAATCACGACCCAGGTAAAGCTGATTATCATAAAGCAGATCATGCATTTCCCAGAATTTGTTTTGTAGTGCTGCCGCTTCGGCAGCCATCGCTGCACCGAAGGCATCGGGGTGTTCAGCTAAGGGAAAGTTTCTGAAAATGAATTTTAAGTTTTTACCCAACTGTTGCTGTACATTCTTTAAAATAAGATAGGACTCGCCACAGGAAGGGCATTGGTAATCGCCGTATTCCACTAATTCCAATGCGGCTGTTTTAATTCCTTGTATATGATCTTTATCGGTAACGGCATTTTTAAGTTGTATGCTCATATTAATATCTCCTGATAGTTATTAAAGAACCTGATTTACCTATTTTCAAACCGACCTGTTTTTTTGCTGATAATAATTTTATACATGATCAACTCAACGGTCGTGCCTACATCACTTTCTTCATCTACAAAACCATGTTCGCGGGTAACTGAGTCATCGATTATGTAGGGGGTGATCCGGTCGACCAGTTTTTGCAGTACCTGTTGTTTTTCACCAAGGTCCGTGATCTCTTCGAATTTGCCCCAGGCAATCACACTTTGCCAGTTGGTAATATCTTTGATATTATCCACTTCAAAACAAACCTGCGGGTTTTCTCTCATCATATCAATCTTCATCCCCTTAGCAGAATGGCAATAAATGTTCGCGCCATCGTAAACATAATTTACCGGGACTACGTACATAGTATCCGCTGAATGGCAGCCAATGCGGCCGATTAACTGATCCTTTAACAGATCTTCTATCTGGGTGTCGTTTAATTCTCTTAACATTTCGTTTTTTATTATTGATAAAAACTAAAAGCTGATAAATCCTGATTAGCCGGCCAGTGTTTCCAGTTCCCGGAAAACAGTTCCCACGGTGGTAAAGAATTGTTTTTTCACCTCCTGATATTCGTGCGTCAGGCTGATCATTAAATGGCCTACCGCGGCATTGGTCAGCGCCAGGCCTTTACTGTTTTCTTCCTCCGTATTTTCCGCGACCTGCGCTAACTGGTACAGTTGTGCATCCACATGTGCCTCCGCCCAGAGTATATCGTCCTGTAGCTTTAACAGCTTATCACCTGCCTTTTGTAGTTCTTCCGTATTGCGGTAAGCTGATAAGCGGGTAAAGTAATAGTCCTGTTTCAAACGGCTCAGGAAAGCGGATTCGATTTTGAAAAATTCAACGTCAGATTTCCAGCGTTTTGCGATCACATGATATTCTGCGGACCGGTCAGACATTTCAGTTACATTTTCCATTATTTCAGTTTTAAATACCCGCCGATATCAGCGGTATATTCCATAAATCATAGATGTAAATGTCCGCATAGTTACAGGCTGATCCCATGATCTTCATCATAGAAAAATATGATAGGCATCACTATCCTGTATTACTGGTTGGGTCAGCTTAGCATTAATAAGTTAGCTGTTTTTAATGCGGTTGCTGGCTATATCTCAGGCTAATACCGGCGTCTTAAACTTTTCATTTTTTAAATAAATAATGAATTTGCTGCCCTTACCCAACTCACTTTCTACGATAATATTTCCGCTCGCGGCATCAATTATTTTCCTGGCAAGATAAAGACCGATGCCCGGACCGTCCGCCTCTTTGTGAAGGCCGCCATACATATCAAAAATAATGTCCATTTCTTTTTTAGAAATACCTTTGCCGTTATCCTGCACCGATAAAATAATGTGTTCTTTATCCTTTGATATATCGATGTGGATCGAGGGATTTTCGTTGCTATTGAATTTAATGCCATTGGAAACAAGATTAAACAGGATGCTCCTGATATTCTTTTTAGAAAAAAGAATTTGCTTCACTTCGAGATTTTGCGTGATAACCGTACCAGATGACTTTATTTTGTTTTCCAGGCTCCATTCAATGTTCTTAATGATCTCTTCCATATCCACCATTTCCATATTAAGCATATCGCCTTCCAACCTGGCAATGACAGCAATATCATTAATGAGCGTACGGAATTTTTTTACAGATGAGTTAATGAGCGTTAAGAATTTTAATATATCGGGGTCTGCGACTTTGATCAGGTTCATCACCGCGATGCTGGTTTCTATGTTGGCCAGCGGTGCCAACAGGTCATTAGAAGCAGTATAAACAAAATTATCCAGATCAGCGTTGATCCTCGTCAAACTGGCATTTTTTTTATCCAGTTCGAGTTGTGTGGCTTTTAATTCTGTGATGTCATTAAAGGTAAGGATGGCGCCATTCCGTTTCTGATCCGCCTGCTGAACATACGGCATGGTCATGATCTGGTACCATTTCCCGTTATTGGTTTCAATCTCTTTGGTAACGATGGTCCCTTCCGCCAGTACTTCCTTTATATCGTCAATAATGGTTTCAAACTTAATATTGGTTGAAATATTACTCAGTGGTCTGCCAATATCCGTTTCCAGTAGGTTAATCTGTTTAACGGTACCTGGTGAAAACTTCATCAGCAACAGCTCATTATCAATAAACAACTGCCCGTTGATGTTACTCTTGAAATAATTGTTCAGGTCGTCATTGACCTCCAGCAGTTCTTTATTTTTTAGCTGATAATCTGCATTGATGGTATGCAGCTCTTCATTGACCGACTGCATTTCCTCGTTGGTGCTCTGCATTTCTTCATTAGCAGAGATCAGTTCCTCATTGAAAGACTGCATATTTTCATTGGAGGCATCGAGGCGTTCATAAGCGGAATTCAGTTCTACCTTAAGCTCTTTCAACTCTTCTTCCAGGTTTACCGTGTATTGATCGTGGTGTATTCTTTCATCAAATACAATATCCCCCTCAGGCAGCGGGGTAGTAGCGCTATCCGGGCTAAAAGTAACCATCAATAATTTTTGCTCACCTTTATTAACGGCGAGCGGGCTTACGGATAATTTTACTTTAATGTGCCCCTTTCCGTGTTTTATTTTTACACCACTGACAGAAACTAATTTTTTGGTCTGGCCAACCCGCTTGACCAGCGTATTGAAAGCAACGGCAAGTGGTTTGGGCAATAGTTCTATCAGATTTGAAGTGAAGTTCTGCTGCAACAGGTATTTTTTTGTATCGCCGTATGTTTTCACCACCTGGTTATGCTCATCGATGCCTACTGCCAGATAATCCTGTTCGCCGGCAAGAGAAATTTGCATCGCTTCGGAAACCGTGTTGGCAGAATTCTGAGAAATCATTTCATGTGAAATGGATGGTGGACGTTTAACATCCAGCAGTTCGGGCATGGAAAATACGTCAAAACTTACATCCCGTTTTGCTTTTAGACTTTTGTAGATTTTCCATTTTTTATTGACTACTTCCAGGTTCTTGATGATCGGCATCGGGTTTTCGCTGGAGCCCAGGAACAAGTAACCGTCCCTTTTTAACCCGAACAGCATCATGGAGAATATTTTCTTTTGCAGGATGGGCGTCATATAGATCAGCAGATTCCGGCAACTGATCAAGTGCATATTACAGTAAGGCGGGTTTTTGACCAGGTCATGCTGTGCAAAAATAATCATTCTTCTTATTTCCGGTTTTATCCGGTAATTATTTCCTTCCGTAGTAAAATATTTTTCGAGTCTTTCAACAGATACACTTTTTGTGATTTCCTGGTTGTAAACCCCTTTGCCCGCATGCGCCATGGCAACGCTGTCAATATCCGTTGCGAAGATCTTTATGACCGTATCTTTATACTTACCGGTTAGTTGTTCAGCAATTAATATGCCCATTGAATAGGCTTCCTCTCCGGTGGCACAACCGGCAACCCACATTTTCAATTCCTCACCAGGGGCAAGACTTGCCAGGATACCCGGCAGGATATTCTTCTGGATATACGAGAATGCTTCCTTATCCCTGAAAAAAGAGGTGACACTGATCAGGAAATCCTTCGTTAGCGCCTCTACTTCAGCCGGTGATTCCTTTAAAAAATCAAGGTAGCCGGCTAAAGATTTAAAATTACCATGGGCAGCCCTTCTCTTGGTCCTTCTCAGTAGTGTCGGTAATTTATAATCTGAAAAATCCAGCGGTGATTTATCCTTTATTAAATCAATAATTGCTTTGATGTAGAGGCCATCATCCTTATCATCCGCTATCATTTCGCCGCCTTGTTTTACATAACCCTCTATGGCATCCGGCATTAAAGCCGGTTCCAGTACAAAATCAACGAGGCCGGTTGCAATAGCATTCGATGGCATACTGCCGAATTCGGTAGTTTCCGGGTTTCGGGCGATCACCATGCCGCCAGCTTTTTTTATGGCCCTGATCCCTTCCGTGCCATCCGAGCCCAGTCCTGAAAGGACCACGCCGATTACTTTTTTACCGTAATCTTCCGCCAGCGACTTAAAAAAAGCGTTGATGGTCAAGTGCGGCCCTTTGACTGTCTCCTTATCGGATAAATATAATTTCCCTTCCCGGATCGTCATAAATTTATCATTGGGTATCAGGTAAACCTGGTTACTCATCACTTTCATTTTGTTTTTGGCTTCATTCACGACCAATTTGCTGTGCTTGGCCAGCAGCTCCACCATCCGGCTCTTGAAATCCGAAGAAAGGTGCTGAATGATGATATAGGAAACACCGTCAAGGGGCGTATGATCGAAAAACGAATTTATTTCTTCCATGCCGCCGGCAGAGGCGCCAATTGCAATGATATACAGAGGATCGGCTTTCAGCATGTCAGTAATTTAAAGAGCAGAATAGAATTGTAGAAATTCTTTAGTGAGGTAAAAAGACAATTATATAGGTAACTATAATAAAGCAAATAAGTTTCTTAAAAAGCTATTAAAACGGGAGGAAATGCCTTTAATCGGCAAAATGCATAGCAATGTTACCCCTTATGTTAATTTATAGCATAAATCAATGAATGATTACAATAAAACTTTTTTCTTTTTCAGGACTTCAAAGTCCTCCTGATGAGTGAAAACTCTTCCATCATGATCCCAATCGAGAATAACTCTCCATTTTCCGGTATGACAGGTATGAATCGGTATTTCAACCAGATTACTGAGCTTGCTATCCACCAATATACTTTTGATAACAGGGTTAACAGCAAACAGCTGCATTAAGCTGGCTTTTCCCTTAATGGGGTGATTAAAGTTAAATCGGAGAAATCTCATCGTTGATTGATAAAGGGGATGACTGGTCTTTTATTTAGTTCAAAAGTCGGGTTTACCTAACCTAAAAAAACGATATGGATCACAAATCCGGTTGATATTAATCACAAAGTCTATAAAATTATTATACGGGAAAAATCAATTCAAGGGGTAGCATCATTTTAAATTATGATAAAGATCATTATTTAGTCAAAAAAGATTTACGAATTTTATATTTCAGACCCGCTAATCAAAAATCATGAAAAAATTGCTTGTCCTTACAGATTTTTCAGCTATTGCCACGCATGCTGCTGAGTATGCCTATACCATGGCTAAGCACATGAACGCTGATATTATTTTGTGTAATGCCGTCATCGTTGCAGCTGATATTCCACGGGCTGGTTTAGCTGCATGGCCATTGGAGGAACGCGACACATTCGTGCAAAATAGTGATGAAGAAATTAAACTTTTAAAAATACATTTAGAAAAATATGATCATACCGGTAATTATAAACCCGCTGTGACTTTCGTTAATGATCCAGGTACATTGACAAATGTTCTAAATGATATGCTTAAGGAATCTCCAATTGATTTAGTAGTTATGGGAGCGCACGGCGGCGACGGTAATAATATATTTCTTTTGGATGATCACTGTATGAACATGATTAAAAATATCCATAAACCATTGCTGCTGATTCCCCCTACTGCAAACTTTTCACCCTTCAAAAAGATCGCTTTTGCTACCGATTTTAAAAACCCGGATGATGATCTGCCGTTTATCTATATGTTGATAGTGCTTGCCAAACAATTAAATGCAGAAATCCTGCTGACCCATATTCATGATGAAAAATACCAATCACCAGCGTTTGAGCACTGGATCAAGAATTTCCTGGTAGAATTAGCCGATACGGCAAATTATCCTCACATCTATTATAAAATGGTTAAAAGCAGGAATACTGAAAGCGGTCTTGATTGGGTAAGCGAACACGGGGAGGTAGATCTGCTGGCTATGGTTCACCGGCAACATGGTTTTTTAGATAACTTGCTGCATGGGAGCGATACGAAGAAAATGGCCGGGCAGTTAACCATCCCCCTGCTGGTTTTTCAGGATTAATTTTTCAAATAAAATTTTAGCTGCATTTATCAGTAATAAAATTGATTAAATACTTTTCAAGCAATTCGGTATTATACCCGGAGTTTTTAGCATTATCAGATACAGTAATTTCATCATTTGTTACCGTGATAGTCAAAGCAATACCTTCGATCACTTCCGGAAATAAGACATTGATCACGTCATAGACATGCTCGAAATCAATACTGAGATTGGAATCTAATTTATTATTGATATAGTCGGTAAAATCCTTTCTTAAAAGGATGTAAAGCGCTTCTGCGCTGGTGGCTAATATATTTTTAATGATGGTCATATTTTCTTTTTCATTTATGCTTATGCGATTAATTTCATTGGTTCTTCACTATATGAATCCAAATTTTTGATCGTTTGATCTGCAATTTCCTGAAGGGCTTCTTTTGTTAAATAAGCCTGGTGCGGGGTGATCAGCACATTTTTGTTATCCATTAATTTTTCAAGCAAAGGATCTTTAAAGGAGTCATGCTCATGATCTTCATAAAACAGGCCTTTTTCAAATTCATAGACATCCAGGCCCAGGTACCCCAATTTGCCTTTTTCCAGTGCGGTGATCACATCTGTAGTTTTGATAATCGCTCCCCTGGAGGTATTGATCAGCATTACGCCATCTTTCATTTGATAGAGCGTAGTTTTATTGATCAGGTGCTTGCTTGACGCCGATAACGGCAGGTGCAGGGAAATAATATCGGAAAGGGCAAGGAGTTTTTCCAGCGTCACCGGTTCGATCCCCGGCGCATCGCGGGGAAATGCAGGGTCAAAGGCAATCACCTTACAGCCCATACCATTGTAGATCTTTGCAACAGCCAGGCCTGTGTGACCTAAACCAATCAGTCCGACGGTTTTACCGGAAAAATTAAACCCGATCAGGTTGTCATTTCTGAAATCAAAATGATGGCTGTCCCGGTCAGCCTCGACCAGGTGCCTGCTCAAAGCAAGCGCTAAGCCCACGGCATGTTCGGCGATGGCTTGTGGTGAATAGAAAGGCACATTTGACCATTTTATGCCGTTCCGGGCCGCAGCCGCTTTGTCAATCTGGTCGGTCCCGGCAGACCGCGTAATAATATATTTAACGCCCAACAGGGCTAATTTATCTATCACCTTAGCGGAGACATCATCATTTGTAACGACGATAACGGCTTCTTTTCCCGCCGCATAAGAGGCGGTATCCAGGCTTAATGCATTCGATATTAAGGTAATGTCGTGTTTTTTTTGATTGGCTATCGCCAAGTATTCCTTTTCAAAGGGTTTGATACTATAAGCTACCACTTTCATTGGTGATCTATTTTATTAAGATCAAAATTACCTTTAAAGCGGCGGCTAAGGAATGAGCCTTGTCAGCATTAAAAATGATGCTGATCAATTTTCAGGTAAAACCAGCAGGATGTTATGCTTTGATTTTCAAATAGCTTGCATTAACAGCAACGACGATTGTACTTACGGTCATTAGCGCCGCACCTGCTGCCGGGCTTAGTAAAATGCCCTGGTTATATAGAACCCCTGCTGCCAAAGGCAGCGCCACAATATTGTAACCCGTGGCCCATACCAGGTTCTGTACCATTTTCCTGTAGGTTGCCTTCCCAAAACTGATCAGGTTCACTACATCATTCGGATTGCTGTTCACCAGGATGATGCCGGCGGTTTCAGCGGCAATGTCACTTCCCGAACCAACCGCGATACCAATATCAGCCTGTGCAAGTGCAGGGGCGTCATTAACCCCATCACCGGTCATTGCTACGAATTCCCCTCTTTGCTGAAGTTCTTTTATTTTTTCCAGTTTTTGACCGGGTAGCACTCCGGCAATGAAACTATCCATGTTTAGTGTTTTGCTCACGCTTGCCGCTACCTTGCTGTTATCACCGGTCAGCAATATTGATTTAATATTTTCCCGTTTTAAAGCTTTGATGGCGGCGGCTGATTCCGGCCTTATGCTATCAGATAAAGCGATGTAGCCGGACAGATGATGATCAATGATTACAAATACAACCGTCTCAGTATCATTAGCGTTAAACCCTTCAGGCAATGCCATTTTATTTACTTTTAAATAACCGGGACTCACTACTAAGATCGCTTTACCATTTACATTAGCCTGAACACCCTGGCCGGTAATGGCTTTAAAATCTGCTGCTAACGGGACAGCGATATTTAGTTCCTTTATCTTTTGCAGGATACCTGTGGCAATGGGATGCTCTGAATTTTGTTCCAGGGCTGCTGCCATAGTTAAGAGTTCATTTTCTTTTAATTTTTTGTCAAGGGAGATAATCGCTGAAACTTCGAATTTCCCTAAGGTCAATGTCCCCGTTTTATCAAATACAACGGTGGTGATCCTTCTTGAGTTTTCAAATGCGGTCCGGTTCTTTATCAGCAATCCATGTTTGGCGGATAAAGCTGTTGATTTAGCTACGACCAGCGGCACTGCGAGCCCCAGCGCGTGCGGACAGCAGATCACAATTACGGTAACCATCCGCTCCATTGCAAAAGCCAGCGTTTGCCCGGTTAGATACCAATATAAAAAGGTGGAGATCCCGGTAACGAGCGCGATGATGGTTAACCATTTTGCAGCCGTATCTGCCAGCAGCTGGGTTTGCGATTTTGACTGCTGCGCGTCATTAACCAATTTAACTACTTGCGAGAGATATGAATCTTTAGCGGCATGAGTTACGCTGACTTTAAAAGAGCCATTGCCGTTTATGGAACCGGCGATCACTTTATCACCGGCAACTTTCTTCACGGGCTTTGATTCACCTGTGAGCATGCTCTCGTTCAGATAACTTTCCCCGTCTGAGACAATTCCATCTGCTGCGACTTTTTCACCGGGTTTAATTAATATGACATCATTTTCTTTTAGGGTATCTGTTTTTACATCCTGAAATTTGTCACCAACAACCAGGTGGGCATCATCCGGCATTAAAGCGACCAGTAATTCCAGCTCTCTTGAAGCGCCTGCTACTGATCTCATTTCTATCCAGTGCCCTAAAAGCATGATCAGGATCAGGGTATCCAGTTCCCAGAAAAAATCCATCCCTTTCAGGCCAAATACGATAGCTACACTATAGCTGTAAGCCACGGTTATGGCAAAACCAATCAGGAACATCATGCCCGGATTTCTGGCTTTTACCTCGTCAACCAGCCCGGTTAAAAAGGGCCATCCGCCGTAAACGAAGACGATCGAGGAAAGTGTAAATAAAATATAGGACGAGCCTTTAAATTGCCAGTGCAGGCCTAAAAACTGCTGTATCATTCCCGACAGCAGCATGATTGGAATGGTCAAAAAAAGTACCACATAAAACCGCTTTTTAAAGTCAGCGATCATCATGGCGTGGTGATCCGGGCTTGAATGGTTCATTATCATAAGGCTAATTCTTCATTTTTGCCAGGCTTTCAAGGTTAACGACCTTTATAATGCTGCCTTTCTTCTCAATCAACCCTTCGTCCTTAAAATCGGATAAAGTACGGCTAACGGTTTCGGTAGCCATGCCGGTCATTGCAGCTAAATCCTCGCGTGTGATTTTAAAGCTCTCTTCGTCCTCTGTCTGCTGGTTTTGCAAACGGATCATGGCATCTGCCATTTTTTTCCGTACAGAATTATAGGCCATTTGTAAGAGATGCTCTTCCTTCTCTTTTATATCCTTAGCCAGCAATTTTATAAATTCCCGAGCCACATCAGGATACTGGTTCATTAATTGCTCCAGTAATTCTTTGGGTATCAGGCAAACCGTGCTGTCTTCCAGCGCTGTGGCGGTGTCGAAATGAGGTTCATTCAACAACATGGAATTAATGCCCATATAATCATCTGCCGCATAAATTCCGGTCATCAGCTCACGCCCGTCCGCAGCGAGTTTTATGCTTTTCGCTTTTCCGCTGATCAGCAAATACAAGCCTGTGCCTTTATCGCCTTCATAATAGATGACCTGCCCCTTTTTAAATTTCCTGATCCTGCGTTCCTGTATGATTTTTTTCAGTTCGGCAAGACCGTCCTTATTTGAAATCAGACTGCTCAAGCGGTCCAAAGATTTGCTGTAAAAATCCCGCTGGGCTTCGTTTTTTTTAAGCCGGGTTTCAATGGCATTTAAAAGTTCCATATCATCAAACGGCTTGGTCAGGTAGTCATCAGCCCCCATTTCCATCCCCTTTCGGTGATCGAGCCTTTCCGCCTTTGCCGTCAGAAAGATAAAGGGGATGGCAGCGGTTTCTGGATTCTTGTTCAATATATATAAAACACCATAGCCGTCTAGCTCGGGCATCATAATATCGCACAGGATAATATCGGGTTTATGTTTGATGGCAAGGTCAACACCCGTCTTGCCATTTTGAGCCTCGTATACGCTATAGTCTGCCAATTGCAGTATTTCAACAATATTCTCGCGGATATCGTTATTATCTTCAATGATCAGCACTGTTTTGCTCATGATAATGGAAATGAAATAGTGAATAATGTTCCCTGGTTGATAACGCTCTTGAAATCCACTTTGCCGTTCATCAGGCCGGCATAGCGCGTCACGATATTTAATCCCAGGCCGGTGCCCGGAATAGTTCCGGTATTATGCGCACGGAAAAAAGCTTCAAATAAATGTTTCTGGTCTGCTTCGGGAATACCAATCCCGTTATCTTTAACGGTAATGATACAGTTCTGCTCATTGATTTCCGTCGTAAAATCAATGAAAGTATTTTCACCGGAATATTTGATCGCGTTGGTGATCAGGTTATTGATACAGTTTTTCAGCAATTTTTCATCGAGGTTGACGGTACTTTTAGTCCCGGTGTGTTGGTAGATGATATTTTGATTTTGTTTGGCCATTACCTGCATTTCTTCGGCGATTTCTTCCGAGAATTTAACCAGGTCAAAGGTATCGTACGCAACTTCTTCTTTACCTGCCTCTAATTTTTCTAAAGAGAGAAAGTCATTTAAAATAATGGTGAGGCTGCTTACCGCATGTTTAATTTTATGTACATGCTTGCTGATATTAGCGCTGGCTAAGGGTTCGGCATACTTTTCAATCAGGGAGGCAGATAATTTTACAGAAGTGAGTGGTGTCCGGAATTCGTGGGATGCCATGGAAACGAAACGGCTTTTTAACTGGCCCAGTTCTTTTTCCTTTTCCAGGGAGTGGCTAAGGCCCTCTTTAGCGTACTCTAAAGCCTTAACCGTTTCCTTTAACGACAATGTTCGTTCCTCTACCAGTTCCTCCAGGTGTGATGCATATTCTTTCAAACGCCGTTCAGCTTCCTTTTCCTTGCTGAGGTCATGGATGAACCCTGTATAAATTTTACGGCCGGAAAACTGTACTTCACTAAGTCCTAACCGGAAAGGGAAGATTGAACCATCTTTACGTAAACCCACTACCTCACGGCCTATTCCTATAATATTGGCCCTGCCGGTTTGCTGATGACGAAAGATATAATCGTCATGCGCATCCTTATCCGGCTGTGGCATCAGCATAGAGATATTCTTACCGATAACTTCATCCGATTCGTAATCAAAAAGTGTACAGGCAGCCGGGTTCATCAGTTCGATCAGGCCATTTTCATCTATGGTGATGATACCATCAATGGCATTTTGGATAATAGCAATTAAAAGGGCGGTGTTTTCCATAGGTGATCATGACCAGATTTGATCACAGTTACAAATATCATCATTAAAGACAGAACAATAAGTGATTAACTGCAGCTTAAAAAGTGATCTGCATCACTTTTTAATAAATGGTTGGTTATGGCCATATTTTTGCCCGTTTTTTAGAAATAGTGACCATTGTCATATTATACACCCTGATGGCTATCGGCCATCGCATCGTACAGGGCGGGCCGAAACATTTTAAACCGGTAATCATAACCGGCGCTTTAATACAGGCACTCGATAAACTGGTTTATCTGGCCCCTAACCACCTACCGGATGAACTCTCAACGATAAGGGCTTTTCAATCTGCAGTTTTTTGGTCAACGACTGGATTAAGGCAAAAATAAGCGTGCGTAAATTAATAGAGTATAAGTAATCCATTTGCACTTTAGAAAACTAAAGATCCCCGTCACAAAAGAATTTAATTCTGGTACTGATAAATGAGGAACCGCATATTAGAAAGTAACCGTAGTCATTATTTTCACCAACAGGATTGGTCACTTTTACACAAGTAAATTACCCGGAACGATGAAAACCATATTAGTATTAACTGATTTTTCCATAAACGCGGATTATTCCGCGCATTATGCATTAAAGTTCGCTCAAAAGATCAAAGCGAACCTACTGCTCTGTAATATATATAGTGTACCCGCAGATGACAAAAACCCTGATCCAAGTGCCTGGCCTGCGGGGATACACGAAGAAAACAGCATTGATGACCTTGGCGAATTACTGGCGCGCTTGAAGACCCAGATCGATGCCGGCAGTAAAGATGATTTCCGCCCGGAAATTAATCAGTACAGTGAAGAGGGCTTAGTCACCGATATCATCAATGAATTAGCCGCAAAAAATAATATTTTCATGGCTATTATAAGTATGCATAGTGCCGGTTACTTAACAACGCTTTTTTCGGAAAACCACACCAGGGATATTATTGAAAAAGCGAATTTTCCTGTTTTGATCATCCCGTACCAGGTTCGTTTTAAAGATTATAAAACGATAGCTTTTGCTACGGACATGACAGAAACGGATATCGATGTACTACAGTCTTTATCTACGCTGGCCAGATATTCTGAATCCGAGATTTTAATTACCAATGTTTCTGATGATCATGCGACTATTCAGGAACAAGAAAATTCAATAAAAAAACTCTTTGAACCGGAGGTAATTAAAATACATAATCCAAAAATCCTTTATAAAGCAATAAAAAGCCGCAGTGTTGGTGACAGTCTTAGATGGCTATCCCAGCATGTTGAAATAGACATGGTAGTTTTGGTTCACCGGAAACTAAACCTCTTTCAAAAATTAACAGAGGGAAGCATTATTAAGAAAATGGCGGACCATCCTGCAAAACCACTATTGATTTTTCCTTATTCAAATACAGAGGAACAGTTGCCCGTATTTTGAAAAATTCATCTTACCCGTTCATTTAAGGAGATGCCCATCGTCAATATGATCAGATGGGTATTTCCTTTTGGTATCAACTTTTAATGGTGACTTACCAAACGAATGCCTGATTTATTTTTTTAGGCTTTTTCTCTTTTCATCAGCCAGATCAAATCCTATAACATTTCTTAACTGAATAAGTGATGCATATCATATCCTGTAATAAGTAGCATCATTTATTCCACCTCCCATTACCTATAGTTTTGCACTACACAAAAACAAATAATTAGCTAACAATACAACTTCCAATGAAAAAGAATTTCAAACAGGCCCTGATACTTACAGTGATTTGTATCATGGGATTTAGCAGCATGCTGCACGCACAATCGATTTATAAGATTAATGATTCAAAAGATATGGATATGAAATTGTCCGGCACATCCACACTGCATAGCTGGACGATGGATGCAAAAACCTTTTCAGGTGATGCAGATTTTCATTTTGAATCAGGCAGCGGGGGGCAGCTCTCATCCGTTAAATCATTAACATTTACATTGGCTGTAGCGGATTTGAAAGGCAGTGAAGGCGGCTTAAATAAAAACGCTTACAAAGCATTAAAGGCAAAGGACTACAAAGACATCGATTATAAGCTACTATCAGCAACCATCACACCTGAAAAGAATAACAAATACCTGATAAAAGCACGTGGCAACCTTACCATTGCCGGGGTAACTAAAGAGGTAATCATGGATGTGGAATGTGTTGTTAACACAGATGCCACTATCACCTGTACCGGATCTGAAAAACTAAACATGACCGACTATGCTGTAAAGCCACCAACCTTTATGCTGGGCGCTATGAAAACAGGCGATGCCATTACACTCAATTTTAAGCTGATTTATAAAAAAGCAAGCTAATAATTAATCATACAATATTAATCTATCTACAAAATGAAAATTAAACTTATCCTTCTTTTCTGCCTGGTTACCAGTATAGTAAAAGCGCAGGAACAACTGCAATATTTCCGCCCTAACGATATGAGGGGCATCAATGTATTTGAAACTTCTAAAACCGATACGGTCCCGTTCACGGGGTTAAAAGTGAAGGTTGGCGGAAACTTTGAAATGGAATTCCAGGGGTTGCGGAACTTCAACACCGCTACGCCAATGACAAAGCCCGGCTTTACCGGGAATGTGAACAGTTTGGAAACATTAACTAACGGCTTCGCGCTGCCCATGGCTAACCTGAATGTGGATGCCCAGCTGGAAGACGGCATACGTATGAATATCACCCTATACCTGGCCACCAGGCACCATGAGGATACCTGGGTAAAAGGCGGTTATATCCAGTTTGACAAATTGTTATTTCTTAAAAGCGATGTGATCAACAATATCATGAAAAGTGTTACGATCAAGGTTGGCCAGTTTGATGTGGATTACGGCGACCAGCATTTCAGGAGATCTGACGGCGGTAATACCATCTATAACCCATTCATAGAGAATTATATTATGGACGAATTTGCAACGGAAATCGGTGCCGAGGTTTATGTCCATACCCATTCCGGCTTCTTTGTAATGGGCGGAATGACTAACGGCGAACTGGATGCTACAGTGGTTGCCGGTACTAAAATTGATTCCGCAACAGGTAAACCAAATCAATTTGATCCCGCATTTCACGGAAAAATAGGCTTTGATAAACAAGTAAATAAAGATTTAAGGGTAAGGATTACCGGTTCAGGTTATACTATACATAGCGCTAACAGTAGCACCCTTTTCGGGGGCGACCGTACCGGCTCTCATTATTTTAACGTAATGGAGAATCAAAATATAGCCAATGGCACAACACTATCTAACGAAAATGATTACAGTCCATTTTCAGGCAGGTTAAACCCCGGCTTTAGTGAGGAAGTAAACACCGTGATGGGTAACGTATTCCTGAAATATAAAGGCCTTGAGTTTTTTGGCACAGCCGAAGATGCTAAAGGACGCGCGATAACAGAAGTAAAGGAACGTAAAGCAACCCAATATGCGGCTGATCTGATCTATCGTTTCCCGCAGGGTAAAGAGAACTTTTGGGTTGGCTTTAGATACAATACCGTAACTGCTTTACTGCAAGGTTATACCTCAAACATTACCATCAACCGCGAAGCTGGCTCATTAGGCTGGTTCATCACCAAAAACATAATGGCTAAGGCCGAATATGTAAACCAGAATTATGAAGGTTATCCATCTGCCAATATACTTAACGGCGGAAATTTTCACGGGGCCGTATTGGAAGCCTCAATAGGATTTTAACAATCTGTTGCTAAGCTATTTAAAATGAAAAAAATATTGATCACAGGATTAATTGCAGGCTGCATATTATTCATACTAAGCTATGGCGGCCTGTTCCTGGGTGTAAGGTATTTTCCTGCCCTATTTGTAGACTATAATAACCCATTATTTAACTCAGATGGCGGCAGGGATGTATTGTTTTACATGCATGCATTTATCATCAGCTTTGCTTTATCGTGGTTTTGGGACAGGTTTAAAACATTGTTTAAAGGAACATTCATCATGCGGGGTTTAGAGTTCGGGTTTGTTTATTCGATCATCGCACTTTTACCCGTCATGTGGATCTCCTTCAGTTCCCTTGATATTACCGTGATCATGGTCATCAGCTGGTTTTTGTACGGGCTTGCACAGGCCATCATTGCAGGACTGGTATTCGCTAAAGTTAACCCCTGATAAAGCTCAACCCATGCTATATAAAAATTCGTTGTGGTTATTGTTGGTTTACCTTTCCCTTACCGGTTTTGTGTTACAAGGGCAGTCGGTTTATGAGGCGCCGCCCACAAAATGGGCGGTAAGCCAGAACAGTAACCTGAGTGTTAACGGCAGTACAAACATTAATAAATTCTCCTGTGTCGTTCCCGCTTATGACCGGACGGATACGCTGTTCATCAGTAACAGCAAAAAAAACAATGAGGTCAGTTTGTCCGGAAGTATCGGGCTTAGCATCAGCAGCTTTAATTGTCACAATTCTGGTATGACCAAACAACTACAGAAAACTTTAAAAGAGAAACAGTTCCCTGCGCTTCATATCCGGTTTTTGTCTTTAAACAAGTTCCCGGATTTGAACGCTCAACCGGAAATGATAACAGGCCTGGTTGTTATTGAAATCGCAGGCGTTAGCAAACGCTTTGTGATCAATTATCAAATTAATCGGGACGATCAGAAAACCATTCATTTATTGGGATCGCGGATGATCAACTTTTCCGATTTTAACCTTGTCCCGCCACAAAAATTAGGCGGGATGATCAAAACTAAAGATGAGCTGAGTGTTGAATTCCATATGAACATAAAAGCAATAGAATAAGGATGATCAGCTTATCCCGTAAACGGGCTTTGCGGCATAAACAGGTTGCTGCATTTAAATTAAATTCTACAAGTAAAACCATCTGATATGATACCTAAAAAAATGAAAGCAGCAGTTATCCATAATTTCGGACAACCCCTGCAAATTGAAGAAATGCCGGTGAAAGAACCCGGTGAAAATCAAATACTGGTTAAGGTGATCGCCTGCGGGGTGTGTCATACCGATTTACACGCCTGCCAGGGCGACTGGCCTGCAAAACCCAAGATGCCGTTGATCCCGGGACATGAGGCACTGGGTTACGTGGTTGCTTTAGGGCACGGCGTACAAAAAATCAAGGAAGGCGACATTGTCGGTGTGCCTTGGTTATACAGCGCCTGCGGATGCTGTGACTACTGTTATACCGGCTGGGAAACGCTATGTGAGACACAGCAGAATGGAGGCTATAGTGTAGACGGCGGGTTTGCAGAATATGTGGTCGCAGATTCCAGGTATGTTGCTCATTTCCCTGCCAACATAAATTTTACAGAGATGGCCCCGATTATTTGTGCCGGTGTAACCGTTTATAAAGGATTAAAACAAACCGACGCCAAACCCGGAGAATGGGTAGCCATATCGGGCATTGGCGGCTTAGGTCATTTAGCGGTCCAATATGCCAAGGCAATGGGATTACATGTGGCCGCCATCGACATAGCGGACGATAAATTGGCTCTGGCTAAAAGCTTGGGTGCTGATTTAACGGTAAACGCAAAGGAGCAGGACCCCGGCGAATTTCTCAAAAAAGAAACCGGCGGTATGCATGGCGTGCTGGTTACAGCCCCTTCTCCGATAGCCTTTAAACAAGGTTTGGGTGCCTTGCGCCGTAAAGGTGTGATGTCGCTGAATGGATTACCTGCCGGAAGTTTCGACCTCTCGATCTTTGATACTGTTATTAACGGCACAACCATCAGAGGTTCCATTGTCGGAACCCGAAAAGATATGGAGGAAGCGATTTCCTTTGCCCTGGAAGGAAAGGTGAAAACAACGGTTCACGCAGCGAAACTTGAAAACATCAATACGGTATTCGACGAAATGAAAAAAGGAGACATTAGTGGCAGGATAGTTTTAGAAATTGCCCAGCCTTAATCATTACCACAATCAATATAAGAATGAAACCGCCATTAACTTTAGGGTTAGTGGCGGTTTTTTGATCAAAGACTTTTTACAATGTCAATTAACCAGCCTGGATAAACGCCCAGGCCAATGATTAAAAGCGCCAATAGGGTAAGTGCTATGATTCCACCAATTGACGCGACCAAAGGAGAATTTGAAGCGGAAAGGTTATCCTCTTCCTGTTTCATCATGGCAACAATTACCCGGAGGTAATAAAACAAGCCGATAACACTGCTCGCCACCAAAACAAATGCCAGCAGCCATTGGGCGCTCCCCAATCCGGCTGTTAACAGAAAATATTTGCCTATAAACCCGGCTGTAAGCGGGATACCCGCCAGGGAGAGCAGGAAAATGGTGAACAGTGCTGCAAGAAAAGGTCTTTTCCAAAACAATCCTTTATACGCCCCGATGTCGGTGGCTTCACTATCTGATGACGAAATCACCGTGATGATGCCAAAAGCGCCGATAATTGTTATCACGTAGACGGTAATATAGAAGGTAGCCGCCTGTACCCCCATTCCCTTTCCGGCAATAAAAGCAACCAGTAAATAACCCAAGTGGGCTATTGAAGAATAAGCCAGCATCCTTTTCACATTATTTTGCATCAGGGCCAGCAGGTTACCCATGAGCATTGACAGCACAGCAATAACCATAAACATCAGCATCACTTTAGGATACCGATAAAGGTCAGCCATCATAAAAAAGTGAAGCAGGAATGCAACTACCCCACCTTTAGAAACCGTTGCAATAAAGGCCGATACAGGGGATGACGCACCCTCATAGACATCCGGCGCCCACATATGGAAAGGAACCAAAGCTAATTTGAACCCTATTCCCACGATCATCAGACCAGTCCCCGTCACCAGCATTATAGTCGCACTGCCGCTCATGGCAGCTGTAATAGCAAACAACCCACTAAAAGACATTTCACCGGAAGCAGCAAAGATGAGCGCCATCCCGAATAATAAAAAAGCAGAGGACATGGCCGCCAGCACTAAATATTTCAGTCCTGCTTCTATCGCTTTTACCTGTTCCCTGTAGTAGCTGATTAGGGTGTACAAGGAAATAGTCAAAATTTCTATGCTTACAAAAAAAGAGATAAAATGGGTGCTTACGACCATCATACAAGAGCCCAGTGTTGCCAGCATTAATAATAAATAATATTCCTCCTTTCGCTTATCAGGGAATAAACGCTGGAGACTGATGTAACTAAAGATACTGATTGCCAAAGTCGCCGACAATAAGATTATCTGGTAGTATAAGCCAAAACGGTCAATAATAATGATTGCTCCTATGGCATGCGGCTTTTCATCCAGCTGTAATAAAGCAACAGCGATGGCAGCTAAAATAATCAGCGCGGTGGTTATAAAGGCCAGTTTATGGTTGCGCTTTAGCGCTACCAGGATCAGGGTAAGCAATATGCCGCCGGCTAATATAACCATAGGCAGTAAACTCCTTATATCTTCTGCTGACATCTTCAATTTGAGTTTTTAGTGTTGATTTTCCAATGCTGACCCTGTTCGTTTACGCTGGTTATTGTTATAGCTTGATGATCAGTTTCCCGTGGGTTCACATCAGCTTTATCCGATTGAGTTTTATCCCTTCCCTCTACCCTTTCGATGACCTCAAGAACCGATGCCCTGGAAACGGTTAATACAGCCGAAGGGAATAATCCCAGCCATAAGATCGCGATGACCAGGGACGTCATTATTCCCATTTCCCGGATGCTGAAATCAGCGATTGTCCATTGCTTTTGTTCTTTTCCGTAAAATACTTTTTGCATGATACGCAGCGAGTAGATAGTAGCGGCAACCAATCCCAGTGTCGCTATAATGGTGAGTGTCTTATTAGCCATGAATGAACCGGTCAGTATAAGAAATTCCGCCACAAAGTTTCCCAGTCCGGGCAAGCCCAGGGAAGCCATAACAAATACGAGCCCCATGGCGCCCATCTTGGGTATCTTTGCCCAAAGCCCCCCCATCTGACCGATGTCGCGGGTTTGAATACGTTCATGCAACGTGCCGGCAATTATGAACAGCGCACCGGTACTGATGCCATGCGCGACCATTTGCATGACTACCCCCTGCATGGCCATTTCATTAAACGCGTAGATCCCCAATAAAATAAATCCCATATGGCTCACACTGATATAGGCTACCAGGCGCTTGAGGTCTGTTTGCGCAAATGCCAGCTTCGCGCCATATAAAATACTGATAACACCCAATAGCATGGCTACCGGCGCGAACTGGTGCGATGCCTGCGGGAATAAGGGTAATACGAAACGGATCAATCCATATGCCCCGGTCTTTAACAGCAGGCCTGCAAGAATGACACTGCCTGCCGTAGGGGCTTGTGTATGCGCATCCGGCAACCAGGAGTGAAAAGGCACCGTTGACAGTTTGACGATGAAAGCTATTACAAATCCGAGCATCAGCAGGAAAGCAGTTTGGGGTGCCATGACCGTGCCTAATAGCTGCTCATAGTCAAAAGTAAACACGCCCGTATTATGCCCATGAACCAGGTACAATCCCAATATGGAAAGAAACATCAGCAGCCCGCTTCCCTGGGTAAACAGAAAGAATTTATAAGACGCATAGGTGCGATTCTCGTTTCCCCATATACTGATGAGAAAATACATCGGAATCAGCATCACTTCCCAGGAAAAATAAAAGAGGAAAAGATCCAGCGATAGAAATACGCCGGCAATACCGGCCAGCACAAATAGCAGGTTAAAATGAAAAAAGCCGACCCGTTTATTAATTTCTTTCCAGGAAGTCAGCACGGAGAGTATGCCGAGAAAAGAAGTAAGCGCCAGCATCAGCAAACTTAACCCATCAACGGCCAGCTTAATCTGTATGCCGAAAGCGGGAATCCAGGAATGCGTATAGCTCATGATCCATAAAGTGGACGCTGATCCCCGCTGGTGAGTCAGCCATAACCAAACCACCACCAAAAGCTGAACAGAAATCCCAGCGAGGCTGATAATCCTTGGCAGGGTATTATTCCAGCGACCCGCCAGCCATGCCAGCATCCCGCATCCCATTAATAAAACGATCAGTGCGGCCAGTATCATAAATATAAGATTAGGGTTAACGTAATAATGGCCCCAATGGCCAGAACAATAGCATACCTGCGCACCATGCCATTTTGGGTGGCGCTCAATAGTTTATTAAGCCACAGCGCCAATGAAGCCAGGCCGTTATAAAACCGGTCAATGACATCATTTTTATCTATTTGCGCTAAAAAAATGACCGGACGTACGATTAATGCATCATATAACAGGTCAAAGTCCCATCCCCTGTAGAAGAAATTCTGAACCGCATTGCGCTGAGGTTCGGCTGCAGGGAACGGCTTGTTATAATAAAAAGCATAAGCGCTGCCGATACCGGCAACAGCAACCAGTCCACTGATCAATTGAAACAATAATTCTGTATAATGACCGGATATGGTCACTAAGGTTACCGGCAATGTTTTTTCAATAAAGTCTGAAAACATTGTAAAATGTCCCATATCACCCGGCAGTTCTATAAAACCGCCAACGATTGACAAAATACTTAATACGATCAGCGGAATGGTCATCATTAATCCGGGACGCTGCGACGGTTCTTTTTTTGCATCACCGAAAAAAGTCAGCAAGACCATTCTGAAAGCATAAAGCGCTGTCAGGAAAGCACCGGCTAATGCGGCCAGCCATAACCATACGGAGCCTTTGTCACTGGCGTAGGAAAGCCATAAGATCTTATCCTTACTGTAAAAGCCCGCTGTTATTAGTGGAAGTGCCGATAAGGATGCCGCGCCAACTAAAAAAGTCCAGAAGGTGACCGGAAGTTTTTTCCAGAGACCGCCCATTTTGAACATATTGTGTTCTTCATCCAGCGACCATATCACTATGCCAGCGCCAAGAAACAGTAATGCCTTGAAGAAGGCATGAATCATAAAATGAAAAATAGCTGCAGACCATGCGCCGACACCCAGGGCCAGAAACATGTACCCGATCTGTGAAATGGTGGAATAGGCTAATACTCTTTTAATATCGTGTTGATTCAAAGCAGCCAGTCCGGCAACCAGCAGGGTTATGGCGCCTATGATAGCGACTATTGTTTGCGCTACCGGCGCCAGTTCAAATAACACGTGTGTTCTGGCGATCAGGTATACGCCGGCAGTTACCATCGTAGCCGAATGTATTAATGCGGAAACTGGCGAAGGCCCGGCCATCGCATCAGGCAGCCAGGTTTGTAATGGCAATTGTGCTGATTTCCCCAATGCTCCGCCCAGTAAAAGCAAAGCCGTTGTTAAAGCTATCCCTGAGCCCACCGCCCAGGTAGCAGGTGCAGCAGTTAAAATAGTCTGGATATTCAGTGTATGAAAATTCATAAAAAGAACGAAAAGTCCAATGGTCATCGCAAAATCCCCTACGCGGGTAACAATAAAGGCCTTTCTCGCTGCATAGCCATTAGCCGGGTCCTTATACCAAAAGCCTATTAACAAATAGCTGCAGAGCCCTACACCTTCCCAGCCCAGGTATAGTAACAGCATATTGTCAGCCAGGACAAGCGTGAGCATAAAGCCCACAAACAGGTTCATATAAATGAAGAAACGTCTTAACCCCTCATCATTCCACATAAACTGGGCGGAATACAGGTGGATCAGCGACCCTACAAACGTCACTACAAATATAAAAGTCAACGAAACCCCATCCAGGTGAAAGGCAATACCGGGTGATAAGCCGGCAACGTTCATCCACTGCCAGATGGCTTCAACATAAGGCTTCCCGCCAGGATTATCCTGTAAAAAACTAATGCCAACCAGTAACGTTAATATGGCGGATAAAGAAACTGAACCCACGCCGATAAGGACACAGGCCAGGCGTGATAACTGCTTACCGGCAATGACCAGGATCAATGACCCGGCAAAGGGTAAGGCCACGATTAACCAAAGAAATTCTTTCATGCTATCCATTTTCTTTTATCCTTTCATTGTACTGGCCCTGTTCGTGTCGGTCGATTTGAATTTGGCAAACATTTGAATAATTAAAGCCAGCCCCACGGCAACCTCCGCCGCAGCCATTGTTAAAATAAAGATGAACATCACTTGCCCGTCAGCTTTCCCCCAGGCAGAACCGGCCACTATAAAGGCCAGGCCGGCAGCATTTAACATTATTTCGACGGACATCAGCATAAAAAGGATATTCCTCCGCACCAACAGCCCGGTTAATCCTGTTAAAAATAAGACGGCAGCCAGCAGCATGCCTTGTTCCAATTGGATATTCATGTGATATCATTTCCTTTCTTCAAAAACCTGTGGTAAACCAACCTCTTCTTTTCACCCAGGTGATAAGCCCCCAGGGTGCCTGCCATCAGCAGGAATGCGGCCAGTTCGACCACCAGCAGGTATTTTGTGAACAGCAGCTGACCGACGGCGGCAGGGGTTATGATAGTTAACGTCAATGGAATTGCCCGCTGGCTTAGCAGCACGTAGATCATTTCCACGAGAAGGATCAGGGAAATGACCGAAGGGCCGATCCACATTTTTTTATTTAGTAGCCCGCTTTCAGTCTTTTCACTGGCCTGACCCAGATTCAGCATCATCATGACAAAAACAAATAGTACCATAATGGCACCTGCATAAATGATCACTTCCAGCGCCGCTATAAATGGAGCGCCTAAAATAAATAGAACGACTGAGATAGCTAAGAGTGACGCGATCAAGTACAGCAAGCAATGAATGGCAATTTTTCCGGTGACGACTTTTATAGTGGCAAAGACCGCCAGCGCAGATGCGATATAGAATATGATATTCATGGCATTAATTTTTTAATATCTACAGGTTTCTCCTCATCATTTCCCTCTCCTTTTGCTTTAACCCCGGCATCTACCCCGGCATGCTTAAAGAAGTTATAACCGGGGTATTTCCCCTGGCCGTCAATCAGCAAGTCTTCTTTTTCATATACCAGGTTTTGCCGGTTATATTCCGCCATTTCAAAGTCGGGAATGAGCTGTATCGCATCGGTGGGACAGGCTTCCTCGCAATAGCCGCAGAGTATGCAGCGCGAAAAATTGATCCGGAAGAACTCTGCCGATCTCCGGCCATTTTCATCTTCCGTTGCCTGCAGGGAGATACAATCTACCGGGCAGGCAACCGCGCATAAGTAACAGCCAACACAGCGTTCCTGATTGTCGGGATCGCGGGTAAGCACGATCCTGCCCCGGTGCCGTGGCGGCAGATAGTTCTTTTTTTCCGGATATTCAACCGTGACCCTTTTATGGAACATGTGTAAGAAGGTGAGCCAGATTGATCTTAAAATGCTGAACATGGTTTATGATTTATGACCTTATGATTTAAAATAGAGAACAAGCGCGCCGGTTACCATTACATTGAGCATGGAAAGCGGAAAAAGGACTTTCCAGCCTAATGCCATCAATTGATCCGACCGGGGCCTTGGTAACGAGGCTCTTAACAAGATGAAAAACAGAATAAATGCGAACATCTTGATCAGGAACCAAAAAATCGGCGGCAAAAAAGCAGGCCCCAGCCAGCCGCCAAAAAATAGCGTTGTGGTCATGGCAGAGATCAGCGTGATCCCTAAATATTCCCCGACGAAGAACATCCCGAATTTCATCCCGGAGTATTCCGAATGATAACCGGCTACCAGTTCGCTTTCCGCTTCCGGAATGTCAAAGGGCAGGCGGCGTGTTTCCGCAATACCGGCAATAAAAAATATGATGAACCCCAAAAACTGCGGGATAAAGAACCACCTGCCTTGCTGCGCCATCACGATGTCGCGCATATTGAAGGAGCCCGAAAGCATGACCACGCCCATCAGGGACAGGCCCATAAATACTTCATAAGAGATCATCTGCGATGCTGCCCGTACCGCCCCGATCAGTGAATATTTATTATTGGAGGACCATCCGGCAAGGACAATACTATAAGCCCCGAAAGAAGACATACCCAGGAAAAACAAAAGGCCGATATTCAGGTTTACCACCCCTATTTCCGGCGTAAAAGGAACGACGGCAAAGCTCAGCAAAATACTGATCATCAAAATGGCGGGCGCGACAACAAAAACCTTTTTATCGGCAAACGGGGGTATCCAATCCTCCTTAAAAAATATCTTGATCATATCCGCCACAACCTGGAGTGTTCCGAAAAGACCTGTCCGGTTTGGCCCGTATCGATCCTGCCATAGGGCCAGCGTCCTTCTTTCCAGCCAGATCAGCCCGGCAGCGATCAGCACCAGCGCGAGCATGATACCAATAACCAATGCGATATGTAACAGAATATCAATCATTGCCAGCGATTTTTAGTGTTATGAAAAAAGGGAATGCTATTCCGGCCGTGTCCTGCAGCCCTTTCGGCAGTCCGGCTGTGCCCTCCGGCAGGCCAATATTTAATTTAACGGGGAGCCATTTTTTGTTTCCGTTTAACAGGACTTCTATTATGGCTCCCTCTCCGATACCCGCCTTTATAGCATCCGAGTCATTTAATGCGATATAAGGCTGTGGTATCCTTTCCGCTACCGCGGGGCTTTGGGCGCTCAGTTCATCAGACCCGAAAATATGATAAAGCGGCAGTACCAGCCATTCCCCTGCCTTTGGAGAAAACGCAGCCGGTATTATTTTAAAATAATCAGCTTTGCTGTTTTCGGCAGGCTCAAAAAGGCGCTTACCCGGATTGCCGCCATGCAGCTCACCGCCCACTTCTATCTGGTATTTATTGATGGCCTGCACGGAATTCCAACCGGGAGACCAGTAAAATGGCGTTAAAGTAGGCGGAGGTATGCCAACATATCCCTCCATGGTATAGGACAAAGCAGAGTCGGGATCAGCAGGTGGCCTTGGCTCGCTTACATTTTTATCCGCATACATCGCTGTCCTGCCGCTATATCGTTGCGGTGAACGTGGTATCTTTTGGGTATCTTCCCGAAATCCGGAGGAAGGCGCCGCAGATTGAATAGCCTGCAAGGCCGGAAAAGCAGTTATAAGGCGCGCAATAACTTCGTCCAAATGTACAGGGGAACTATCATAACCAGCCATAAGCTCAGCCAGCCATTTCCAACTGCTCCTCACATCATTTTCCGGTACGTGAACCTGATAAAATCGCTGTGCCCTGCCTTCATTACTGATAATGGTTCCGTCCGCTTCTGCAAATGTCCCGGCCGGCAGCAGCAATGTGGAATTGCGGGTGGTCTCATTTTCCAGGTAATCAAGCGAAATGATATTTGTAAAAAGTTGTAAAAAGTTATCGGTACCCGTTTTATCCATTCGTTGGTACAGGTCGTTTTCAAGGATAATAATTGATTTGGCTTCCTTCGGGACGGCTTGTTTGAAAGCCTCCTCTAAATATTGATCCGCAAGCAAAACCGATCCTATTGAATTAGCTTCAGGAAGTATATAGATAAGCCCGGCATCCTTTCCCTGGTCTTTAAGCGCATAGGCTATATTGGCAGCGGCATGGACGATGGCTTCGTTGTAAAGGCTTGTTCCTGCAATGATCAGTGGCTTTTTTGCAGCAAGCAAAGCAGCTGAAATAGTAATGGACAGCTTTTCAACTTCCGTGTCGGCAGCAACAAAGGTCAATTGCTTGTTGATGTTTCCGGCTACCGCGTTACCTAAACCCGCAATTTGGTCAGGATGTGCATGATATACCTGGGTAGCAATGTCATCCAATTTAGTGTCATGGGCGGTAGCCACAAAGAACGGACCGGTTACCCCCTGAACAGCTTCACGGGTTGCGGCATCGTTCCAGTCGGGAATTTTTAAAGCCCGGGCAACCTCATTCGGCTCGTTCTTCGCCGCTTGACGCAGTGCCAGAGCGAGCATCGGCGCGGTATTGGTAACATCCTCTCCCAGGATGAATACGGCATCATAGGTTTTTGCTTCACTTAATGAAGGTGTTTTAACTTTACCATTGTCCAGTATTTCAATGACCTGCCGGATTAGTTTACCCTCGTGGGCAGGAACACCGGCATAAAAGTTCGTAGATCCGACCAATTCCCGCAATAAAAAATTTGATTCAAGCGAGGCTTTGGGCGACCCGATGCCGACAACGCTGTTTGCTGTATTGATGATGGCTTTTATTTCCTGAACTGCATCGCTCGATGTTATCGCTGCAAATGATCCGTTCAACATTTTAGCGGATGTTAGAATTCTTTTTGAGCTATTCACATACTCGTAACCAAATCTTCCACGGTCACACAGAAAATAGCCATTCACATCGCCATTATAACGGCTCAGTACCCTTCTGATCGTACCATATCTTTCGCTGGTTATGATATTGCAGCCTAAACTGCATTGGTGGCAGATAGAAGGAGCATTGGTCAGGTCCCATTTACGGGTATAGTGTTTTTTTAAGGTTTTATCGGTAAAAACCCCGGTCGGGCAGACTTCCACCAGGTTGCCGCTGAATTCACTTTCGAGTACACCTTCTTCCTGCCGGCCGAAGTAAACGTCATCATGCGCCGCAAATACATCTAAATCCTTACCGCCTGCATAGTCTTTATAAAAACGGACACAGCGGTAGCACTGGATGCAGCGGTTCATTTCATGATTCACAAACGGACCCAAATATTGGTTGTTATGCGTCCGCTTCGTGTAACAGTATCTTCTTTGATTATGGCCGGTCATTACCGTCATATCCTGCAAATGGCATTCCCCGCCTTCGTCGCAAACGGGGCAGTCATGCGGGTGATTGGTCATCAAGGCTTCTACGTTCCCGGCACGAAACGCATGTGCTTCCGGCGCTTCAATGGAGATGCGCAGGTTATCTGCTACAGGTTCCATGCAGGCCATCACCAGCTTGCCTTTTTTATCATCGGTATCCTTATATTTGATAATAGCACATTGGCGGCAGGCACCCACTGAATGCATGGCCGGATGCCAGCAAAAATAGGGAAGATTAAGTCCAAGGGACAGCGAGGTTTCCAGCAAGTTTTTGCTGCCATCTACCTCGTAGGCTTTATCGTCAATGAATAATTTTACCATTATTTCCAGGGGCATTTATGTTCGTGAATATGCATTTCAAAATCTGCTTTGAAATACTTTAAAGCGCTTTGCAGCGGCTCCATTGCACCGGGTGCCAGTGCGCAAAAAGTGTTGCCAGGTGCCATATAATGGGTATGAAATTCCAAAATATTCAGATCTTCCATTTTGCCGGTACCAGTTTCCAGCGCATTAAGTATCTTGGCTGTCCAGGGTAAGCCTTCCCTGCAGGGGGTACACCAGCCGCAGGATTCCTGCGCAAAAAAACGTTCCAGGTTATGCACCATGCCGACCGGACAGGTTTTATCATCCAGTACGATAATGGTACCCGTACCAAGACGGCTTCCGGCTTTGGCCACACTGGCATAATCCATGGCGACGTCCAGGTGTTCTTCCAATAAGAAATCGGTCGATCCTCCTCCGGGCAGCACACCTTTAAATTGATAGCCATCCAACATTCCGCCCGCGTGATCTTCCAACAGCTCCCTTAAAGAAATACCTAAGGGAAGTTCCCATAAACCAGGTTTTTTTACTTTACCGCTTGCGCCATACAATTTGGTGCCGCCTTCGCCTGTTTTGCTCAGCTTCAGGAACCAGTCCGCGCCGTTATTGATAATATGGGGTACATTGCTCAATGTTTCTACATTATTGACGATTGTCGGCTTGCCGAACAGCCCGCTATTGCTCGGATAAGGTGGTTTGGCTCTCGGATTGGATCTTTTACCTTCCAACGCATTGAGCAGGGCCGTTTCCTCTCCGCACATATATCGTCCCACACTGATGTGCAGCGACATATCCAGGTTAAAACCGCTTCCCAGGATGTTTTTTCCTAAATATCCTGCGTCGTATGCTTCCTGTATGGATTGAGTCAAGGCTTTTCCGGCCAGGTGATAGGCCCACCTTAAAAAAACGTAACTAAAACTGGCCTGAATGGCATAAGCGCCAATGATTATCCCTTCGATCAGTTGATGCGGGTTTCCTTCCAGCAAGAACCGGTCTTTAAAAGAACCCGGTTCCATTTCGTCTGCATTAGCGACCAAATATTTTAACTTGGCAGCATTCTCGCTGATATCAATGGTCGACCATTTTTTTCCTGTTGAAAACCCCGCCCCGCCACGGCCTTTCAGCCCTGAATCCGTTACGATCTGGGTAATTTCCGCAGGTTTCATTTGCAGCGCTTTTTTTAGCGCGCTATAGCCTCCGGTCTTTTCGTATTCTTTCAACGTAAGCCAGCTGCCATCATTTTTGATATGCTGCGTCAGTGGCTTTTCCATGTTATCGTTGACTGGATACATTGTTCAATTATTTATAAGTTTCTAAAATCGCATCGAGTTTATCCGGTGTCAGATCGCGATGCAAATCATCATTGATCATGATAGCCGGCGCATGATCACAGGTACCCAGGCAGCAAATTGATAAAAGGGTAAACCTGTCTTCAGGCGTTGTTTCACCATAGCCTATTTTTAGCCTGTCTTTCAGGTGGCTTAAAATTTCCTCGTAACCCATGATCCAGCAGCTTACGCTGTCACATACCATAATCACATGCCTACCTACAGGTCTGCGGAATATCAAACTATAATAAGTTGCTACACTGTCTATAGCCGCCGGTGACATCTCCAGTAGTTCCGCAAGTTCCTTTACTGCATCGTCAGATACCCAGCGATGATTTTTCTGAATGATCTTTAAACCTTCGATACAGGCCGCGCTTCTTAATGGAAAATGCTGATAGACCTTTTCTATTTCCGTTATATCTTCGTTTGTTAAAATTTTCTCTGTCATATCAAATATTTTAGCGGTCTACATCTGATAATACATAGTCCACACTGCCCAGTATGGCCATCAGATCAGGCAATGTATACCCCTGGGCTATTAAAGGCACCAGTTGCATATGCGGAAAAGAAGGCGTCCTGATCCTTGTCCTGTAAGAGGTGACATTACCATCCGAGATCAGGTAATACCCGTTGTTGCCTTTAGTGGCTTCCACACTGCAAAATGCTTCCCCCGGGGGAATTACCGGCCCCCAGCTTACATTCAGAAAGTGATGGATCAGGGTTTCAATATCTTCCAGCGTGTTTTTCTTTACCGGCGGCGTGGTCAGCGGGTGATCGGATTTATAAGGCCCTTCGGGCATATTGTTCACGCATTGCTGGATGATGCGCAGGCTTTGGCGCATCTCTTCTACCCGTACACCTGCCCGGTCATAGCAATCGCCGTTTTTTCCGGTCGGGACATCAAATTCAAAATTTTCGTAACCCGAATAGGGCTGCTTTTTTCTAAAATCCCATTCAAACCCGGTAGCCCTGAGGCCGGGGCCGGTTATACCCCATTCAATAGCTTCTTCTGTAGTATAAATCCCTATCCCAACCGTGCGGGCTTTGAAGATGCTGTTCTTCATCACCATCCCATCGTATTCATCTAACCGCTTAGGGAAATAATCAATAAATTCCTGTATTAAATTTTTCCAGCCGTTCGGCAAATCCTGTGTTACCCCACCAATACGGAACCAACTGGGATGCATCCTGGCGCCGCATATCGCTTCCACAATATCAAATACTTTTTCCCGGTCATTAAACATGAAAAATACCGGAGATAACATCCCCAGGTCACCTGCGAAGGTGCCGTACCAGACTAAATGACTGGATATCCTGAACAGCTCGCTCATCATGATCCGGATCATCTGCGCCCGCTCGGGAACGATGATGCCGCCCAATTTTTCTACCGCCATTACGTAGGGAAAATTATTCATTACGCCGCCGAGGTATTCTACCCGGTCGGTATAGGGGATGTAGGAATGCCAGGACTGTCGTTCGCCCATTTTTTCAGCGCCCCGATGGTGAAACCCGATGTCGGGCACCACGTTCACGATATCTTCCCCGTCAAGTTGTACCACCAGCCTTAAAATTCCATGAGTGCCCGGATGCTGCGGACCGAGGTTGAGGAACATCAATTCGTCATCTGCGATGGTTTTATCCAATCCCCATTCTTCCGGTTTAAACTGCATGGCCGCTTGTTCGGCTACCTGTTTAGCTTCCGGCAATTGAAATGGTGCCATTTCGGTAGCACGGGCTGGGTGACATTTTTGCAAGGGGTGTCCGATCCAGGTCTTTGGCATCAAAATACGTCGCAGGTCAGGGTGCCCGGAGAATTTAACACCAAAAAGGTCGTAAACTTCCCTTTCGTACCAATTGGCAGAAGCCCATACAGCTGTGATAGAGGGAATGACTGTTTGAGCAGTTAAGGGTACTTTGATGCGGATAAAACTATTTCGCTCAAAAGACAACAATTGATAAACGATGGTATAAATGCTTTCAGGATGTTCATCCCGGTTGTTTTTTGCCTGCTCATCGATAGCCGTCAGGTCATATAACATTTTATAGGGCTGATCCAGTTCATTTTTCAAAAAGTTAAGTATGCCGATAATACTTCCAGCATCAGCCCATACCGTAGGAAATTCATCCTTCGTGAGTTGAACAGAAAGAATTCCCTCCTGGAACTTATCTTTTAGTATGAAAACAATATCCGGCATTTAATTTCTTTTAAACAGGTGACTATTAATTTTGCTGTAGACTATTCATCTTTATATTTCGTCTGGTGACCTTAAGCTGGTCATCCGCATTCTTTCTTCTCTTTTACTCTCTTTTAATGATATTTCCGGAGGTTTGATGATCCCCTGCGGCCCGACTACCCAATTGAGCGGCCTTCTTTCCTGGCCGATCTGATCGCGCATCAACAACAGGCCTTCCATAAAAGCGTCCGGCCGGGGCGGGCAACCCGTCACATATACATCAACCGGCATGAATTTATCCACACCCTGCACTACACTGTATATATCGTACATACCACCCGAATTAGCGCACGACCCCATTGAGATCACCCAGCGCGGCGCCATCATCTGTTCGTATAATTGTCTGATCACCGGAGCCATCTTAATAAAAACCGTACCGGCTACGATCATCATATCCGCTTCTCTGGGTGTTCCCCTGATCACTTCGCTGCCAAACCTGGCGATATCATATTTGCTGGTCAAACTGGTGGCCATTTCTACGTAGCAGCAGGACAACCCGAAATTGAACGGCCATACGGAATTTTTCCTACCCCAGGCCACCATGCTTTCCATATTGGTGAGCACGATCGACTGTTGTACCGTTTCTTCGAACGAACTATTCCCGCTTGTTGCAGCGGGATCATTTACCTTACTTGTCCACCACGTCATAATTTTTCGTCCTTTTAATTTTTTGATGGTAAGCTGCCAAAATCTTTTTACTGTCAGGCCCAAATTCCAGGGCACCTATCGACCATTCATAGATCAGCACGCAGGCAGATATGCTGATAAATATGCAAATGCTGATATATCCTGCCCATCCCAGTGTTTTAACCGATATCGCCCAGGCGAAAATGAAAACTGCCTGGACGTCGAAAATCACAAAGAACAGGGCGATGATATAGAAATGGACAGGAAAGAGCATCCTGGCCGTTCCGTCCGCAATTACGCCCCCTTCATATACATCGTCTGTAGCCGGTTCCTTATGCCTTTCGCCTAAGAAATAAGAGAGCAATAACATGCCGCTTACTAATAGTACGACAGCTGTTCCATAAACCAGAAAAGGCCATAATAAAGTGGTGCTCTCAGAATGTTCCATTTTTTTTATAAGTAAATACACGGCGATCAGTATCTTTTTAAATGCCTTAAAAAGTTACTGCCGCCTGTCTATAAAGTTGAGGGATTATAAATTATCGGTGTTATACAATTGATGATATAAGTTGCATAATTCACACATCGTTTACGATGGTTGATACCGGTTATTATACACTACCGGGGAAGCGCTGAACCCACTAAGCGTTGGTTTTATAGAAGAATGTTCTCAAAGTAATTACGATGTTATTATGGCGCATTAATTTTCCGGGTATGATGATCAGCGACATTTAATTTCCTGACGCCTGTCATATTTTAACCAGCCGGGTTAAGGTAGCTTCGACAACTCAAATAATCTATTATGAAAACGTCTTTCAATTCAAATATGCACCGCAATGTTTACCTTGTTGGCGGCGGCATAGCGGCTTTAGCCAGCGCGGCCTATTTCATTAATAAGGCGCCTATGCCGATGTACCATGGGGACCACGATCCCGGCATTTTATTCGATGCGATGAAAACTATGTTCCGCTAATATGCAAAATCAACTTAAAAAATATCTTTCCCTCTTGCTGATCATTGCCGGTTGTTCGCTGAACAGTTGCGGGCAGGAAATTAACCGGATGGTTAAAACTGATACGTCGGCTAAGGAGTGGGACCAAACTATCCCCGGCAACTTTAGCGGGCAGACAAAATCCGTTATGGATAGCACACTGCTGAATGCTTTTTTCGAAAGTTACCCTGATGTTAAAAATTACGCCGGCACGGTAAGGGATTTTTACAGGAAAAGAAACTATGCCTTTGCATGGTTTGACAATGGCAGGATAATCGAACAGGCCGATAACCTTTCAAACCGGGTAATGAACCTGCAAACGGATGGCATTTATAAAACGATACCCTATCAAAAAGTCCTTGATTCCTTGCTTCATGGAATGAATGTTAAGTCAAATCAACTCCAGCCGGATACCCGGCTGGAGTTGATGCTCACTACCCAATATTTCGCCTTTGCAAAGCTTGCATGGAGAGGCATGAACACCTTAACCAGTGATTCCGCCAAATGGTATGTGCCCAGAAAGAAGGTTAATTACAATGATTATTTAGACAGCCTTTCAAAATCGCCGGCAAAGAGATTATCCGCTGATGAGCCGGTTTACCGTCAATATGAATTATTAAGGGGTTTCCTGAAAAAATACCGGGCATTGGATGCAAGTGATCATTGGCTGCCTGTTGAAAACAATGCTTTAATAAAGCCCGGTGATACGGCTGCTTCATTAATCAACATAAAAATAAGGTTATTCAGACTGGAGGATTTTCATGGCGACACCTTAAACCGCAGCTATGATAATGAATTGGTAGCAGCGGTAAAACAATTTCAAAACCGGAACGGCCTGCTTAACAAAGCAACCATTATGGCTATGAACGTTCCCTTAAAAATCCGCATAAAGCAGATCCTGGTCAACATGGAACGCAGCCGCTGGCTTCCCGTGAGTCTGAATTCGGATTACCTGGCCGTTAATATCCCTGAGTTTAAACTGCATGTCTATCATGCCGATAGTTTGCTTTGGAGCTGTAACGTGGTCGTTGGTCAGTCCGTTCATCAAACTACCGTATTTTATGGTGAAATCAAGTACGTGGTTTTCAGCCCCTACTGGAATATACCGCAAAGCATTGTGCTCAAGGAAATCATTCCGGGCATAAAGAAAGATCCGGATTATATCAGGAAGCATGATATGGAAATAACAAGCTATCAAGGCAAAACGCCGATCGTCAGGCAGAAACCGGGTCCTATGAATTCATTAGGGCTCGTCAAATTTCTGTTCCCGAACAGTTACGATATTTATTTACACGACACTCCAATGAAATCCCTATTCGGGGAAACCTCCAGGGCATTTAGCCATGGATGCATCCGCGTGGTAGAACCTGCAAAACTGACAAACTTCCTGCTTAAAAACAACGATGAGTGGAATCCTGAAAAAATAGACCAGGCAATGCATTCCGGCAAAGAACGCTACGTGACCTTAAAACAAAAGGTACCGGTTTTTATCGCCTATTTTACGGCGTTTACCGATCGGAACGGATTGCTCAACTTCAGGAAGGATATCTACAACCTGAATGATCACCTGGCTTCCATGCTCATTTCCGGAGGCGGCCAATATTAATACATTAAATCCAGGGCAGAAGAAAAAATCGGCCATTATCACCGATTAATGACGGTCATCATATCATGATATGATGACCGTCATTTTCTATGCGGCCCTTTGCCTGCACCTTTGTCTGGAATTAATCCTATTACTACTATGAAAAACAATCAGGAATTAGCAAGGGACATAGCTGCGGCCATTCACTGGGAACCTTTAATGAATGGAACTGAAATTCATGTGACCGCTATAGATGGAGTGATAACCCTTACCGGGATTGTTGACAGTTACCTTAAAAAATACAAGGCTGAAGATATTGCTAAAGGTATTATTGGCGTAAAAGCTGTTGTTGAAAAAATTGAAATCAAGTTTAATAACGATGATGAAAAGAACGATAACACCATTGCTGTTGAAATCATCAATGCTTTGAAAGCCGATGGGCGCGTTCCGCATGACCGGATCAAGGTCAGGGTAGAAAATGGCTGGGTCACCCTGGAAGGCGATTTACCCTGGAACTATCAGAAAGAAGCAGCAACTGCTGCGGTAAGGCATCTCCAGGGAATTAAAGTATTCACCAATGATATCAGGATACAGCCTGAAAGCCAGGATGAAATTGAACAGGAGGACATCGAGCGGGCGCTTCGCATGAATTCATCCATGGACGACCAGGATATCCAGGTTTATGTAAACGAAAATAATGTAACGCTAAATGGCGTAGTCAACTCCTATTTCCAGAAAGATGAAGCAGAAAGAATCGCCTGGAACGCCCCCGGTATCGCGACGGTGAAAAATGAATTGTCCATAGATTTTAAAGATTAGCGATCATGAGTATATTAACGCAAATACTCTGGCTGGTCTTACTGGCTATCCCTATCGCCTGTATTGCCTGGACGGTTACCCATGAGGAAGTATTCCGGGAACCCAGGGAATATTGTATTAAACGCAGCAAGGAAGGTAAAACATTATTAGAGCGAAAGTTTTTTTACCTGTTTACTTGTGAATACTGCTTCAGCCATTATGTAACCATTATCTTTTTGTGCTTAACCGGTTATAAGTTATTGATGGATAACTGGATAGGTTATATCATCGCGGGTTTTGCACTGGTTTACGTGGCGAATGCTTATATGAGTTTGTTCGGGCTAATCCGTCAGGATATCGTCAAGGATAAAACTGAAATAAAAATAATGGAGATAACTTCAGAAAAAGCAAAAACCCCGGCCCCATGAAAGAAGTAAAGAATAGTCAAGAATCATCATTAACCATTCGTACCATGCGCGCTATGGTTATGGAAGTACCGGGCCAGCCTTTAATAGAGAAAACTATCCCCTTACCTGTTCCATCCACCAAACAGGTGCTGGTTAAAATCATTGCCTGCGGCGTTTGCCGAACCGACCTGCATATTATGGACAGTGAACTGAGCCAGCCTAAACTACCATTGATTCCCGGTCACGAGATTGTTGGAACAGTAGTCAAATTGGGTGACGGTGTTAAGAAACTAAAAATAGGCGACCTGGTTGGTATACCATGGCTTGGCTTCGCCTGCGGGCATTGCAAGTACTGTAAAAGAGAACAGGAGAACCTATGTGAAAACGCCCTGTTCACCGGTTATACGATGGATGGCGGTTATGCGGAATACACAGCTGCTTTCGAAGATTTTTGTTTTTCGCTTCCCGCCATGTATGGTAACCCATCCGGCGCGCCGTTGTTATGCGCGGGCCTGATCGGGTACCGTTCCTATACGATGACCGGTCCGAATGCAGACAAGATCGGCCTTTACGGTTTTGGTGCCGCAGCGCATATTTTAATCCAGGTGGCGTTACACCAGGGCAAAAAAATATATGCCTTTACCAGGGATGGGGATGTAGATGCGCAGAAATTTGCCAAAGAGTTAGGTGCCACGTGGGCGGGAGATTCCACGGTAACGCCCCCTGAATTACTGGATGCTTCTATCATTTTTGCTCCGGTCGGTTCACTGGTCCCAAAAGCGCTTAAAGATCTGGACAAAGGCGGAAGCGTGATTTGTGGCGGCATTCATATGAGCGATATCCCATCGTTTCCTTACGAGCTTTTATGGGAGGAAAGGATGATCCGTTCGGTAGCCAATCTTACCCGGAAGGACGGCTGGGATTTTATTGCATTGGCAGCCCAGGTACCGGTAAAAAGCGAAACTACTTTATTCCCGCTTGAGAAAGCCAATGAAGCACTGGCGGCTGTAAGAGATGGCCAGGTACAGGGAGCGGTGGTATTAGTAATGTAAGCAATTTTCATAAAAAAACACTTCCTGTTTTTTCTCCCCTATAAAAAGGCGCTGATTGCAAAAAAGGCAGCTATTTTCAATTGTACACCGGGCAAGTTGATTAACCTGAATAACGGCGTATCAACTCACCTTTCATTTCTTAAACGCTAAACGTTTTGATTTCAATCATTTTCAGACATGATAGGTGTCATTTCTCCCCTGCCCGAATAACCACAAGTTTGTGCCAATCAAAATGGCATAAATTATAAACCATTAAAAGAAAGAAAACGATGAAAAGCAATGAAGATTTGCAAAAAGACATCCAGGACGCTATCAAATGGGAACCGTTGTTGAATGCAGCAGAAATCGGCGTTATTGCTAAAGACGGTGTCATCACCCTTTCAGGTACGGTTGACAGCTATGCCAAGAAATCTGAGGCGGAGAAAGCGGCCAAAAGCGTAACAGGAGTTAAAGCTGTAGTGGAACAAATCGAAATCAGGTTTGGCAGCTATGGTAAAAAGACCGACACGGAGATTGCAGAAGATATATTAAATGCTTTTGCATCGAACTGGGAAGTCCCTGATGATAAAGTAAAGGTTAAAGTCGAGGATGGCTGGGTTACTTTGGAGGGTGAATTGAAGTGGAATTTCCAAAAAGATGCAGCTAAAAAATCAGTTAACAACCTTGTTGGTGTAATTGGCGTGATCAATAACATCACTATCAAACCTGAAAGCCATGATGAAGTGGAAAGAAAAGGCATTGAGCGTGCGCTTGAACGCAACTGGTCCATCGGTGACCAGGATATCCAGGTCAAAGTCTCGGGCAGCAAAGTTACCTTAAATGGTACTGTTCATTCGTTTTATGAAAGGGATGAAGCTGACCGTATCGCCTGGAATGCTCCGGGTGTTTGTATCGTCGATAATGAACTGGTCATAGAATACGCGGATTAACATAATAAAAGTAAACAGGAGGGCTATTATCCTCCTATTTATTCCATAACGGCTCACAGACTTTTAACCAAATAGCAATGCAAAACTTTGAAGAAATAAATCCTGAAACTATTGATTCAGCTATAGATCTGCTGAAGAACAAAATTGATGCCTGGTGTAATAAAAGCTGCAGCGAACGTGCCGCATCCCTGCATATCATTGCAGACCAGGTTCGCTTTAAATCGGATGAGCTTTCCAAGCTGATCACGTTTGAAGTTGACAAGTTACTGGCCCAGAGTTATGCCGAAGTAGCATTAAGGTAAAAACGGCAAGATTTGCTAACGTAAATTTTCGATTAACATAAAAAAAACAATCATGATGTATTATAATAATTATTGGGGCATGGACCTCATTTGGTGGTGTGCATGGGTCTTCATGCTTATATGGATATTTGCTATACCTTACAATATCCCGGGGCAGCGCAACAAAAAAGATTCCCCGCTCGACGTTTTATTGAAACGATTCGCAGTCGGTGAAATCGGTAAGGAAGAGTACCATGAAAGAAAAAAGATCATAGAAATTGAAATGATCAAACAGAGTTAAAGTTCCCTTTATTAGATACTGTAGCATGGCATCCTGGGGCTTACACAAAATATAGCGGTTCAATTTACAGGCAGCAAAATAAGTGTCAGTGTTGATTCAAATCATCTTTGAAAATGACCGGCATCATTTTACAGGCCGTGTTTATTGGGCAGATTTGTTCCGGTAATTCAAGCGTAAAAAATGCACTTGTAAATCAATTATCAAAACTAAAATGAGCATTCAAACCATTAATCCATTTAACAATAAGGTTGTTAAATCTTTTGAAGAAATGACACCGGATGTCATCAACGCAGCCATAACACAAGCTGAAAATACATTTGAAACCTGGCGTATCAAGCCTTTTCCTGAAAAAGCCAAGTTACTTCATCGTGTCGCGCAAATCATGCGTGCCAAATCAGCACAGCTTTCGGAATTAATAACCCTGGAAATGGGCAAGTTATTTGCGCAGAGCGAAGGGGAAATCGCATTGAGCGCGGACATTATCGACTATTATGCAACCAATGGCGAAAAGTTCCTGGCGGATGAAAAATTGAACCCGGAATTTGGAGAAGCTTACATCAAAAAAAGCCCTATTGGTGTGCTGCTCGGCGTGGAACCCTGGAACTTTCCGTTCTACCAGGTTGCACGGTTTGCTGCCCCTAATATCATGATCGGAAATGTGGTGTTGGTTAAACACGCCTCAAACGTTCCCCAGTGTGCCCAGGCTATTGAAGATATTTTCAAGGAAGCAGGCGCGCCAAAAGGTCTGTATACTAATCTGTTTATATCCGGCAGTCATGTATCTGCCTATATAGCAGATGAGCGTATCAAAGGGGTTTCACTCACCGGAAGCGAATTGGCAGGAGCAAGCCTTGCGGCCGCCGCCGGAAAAGCTTTAAAGAAGTCGGTATTGGAACTTGGAGGAAGTGACGCTTTCATCGTTTTGGAAGATGCGGATATTGATCAGGCAGTGGCCTGGGCAGTAATCGGACGTATGAATAATACCGGTCAATGTTGTGTTGCCGCTAAACGGTTTATTGTGGTAGATGCAGTTGCTGACGAATTCTTAAACAAATTCAAAGCAAAATTAACCGGTTTAAAAGTTGGCGATCCTATGGACAGTGATACACAACTGGGTCCTTTAAGCAGTGAAGGCGCAGCAGTACAGCTTGCAGACCAGGTGCAGCGTTCTGTCGATGCCGGTGCTAAAGTTATACTTGGAGGCAAACGCATTGACCGTCCGGGTGCATTTATTGAAGCGACCATATTAACCGATATTAAACCAGGTATGGCGGCTTATCACGAAGAGTTGTTTGGCCCTGTTGCATCCTTTTATAGGGTTAAAGATGAAGCAGCAGCCATTAAGTTAGCTAATGATTCACCATTTGGGTTAGGCGGCTCCGTATTTACTGCTGATAAAAAAAGGGGAGAAAATGTAGCAGACCAAATAGATACCGGAATGGTATTCATTAATCATCCGACCTGGACGCAGCCGGATCTTCCTTTTGGAGGAACTAAGCGCTCAGGATATGGCAGAGAATTGTCAAGCCTCGGTGTTGAAGAATTTGTCAATAAAAAACTGATCAGGTTCAGCGAATATGCAGACCCGTTTTAGTCTGAACCAGCAAGCACCTGTTCAATTAGGTGCTTGCTGGTTTTATAATGAAATTATACGGTCACCCGACATCTATGCATAAAAAAACAGCAAAAGAAAACCTCGCGCAAGTTTTTACTTGATGACGAATTAGAAAGACTGGAGAACTTGGTTTTAAAGGAAAATTCAATGATAAGCCATAACAGAAATTTATATATTCTCAGTGCTTATACGGCGGGCATCAGAATTTCTGATCTTTTAACCATGCGCTGGAAGAACTTTGATGGTGAACGTCTTTACTTTACAATTAAGAAGAACCAGGAGGATTACCTGAATGATTGACTTCATAGTTTTTGTGTGTTTCTTTTTTAGTATTAAATAATACAGTTGTGATAAATAAAGCCAAAGAAGTACCAACTGAATGGAACATGACAGTTAAAAGTCCGGAGGGTACAATTACTGAGTATGTCCAGCACGACCAAGTTAAGATAGAAATTTATAAAAAAAAAGCTGGCGAAATGCGATATGCTGGTAGTTAATAGTGAAAATATTGTTCAAGCTTTCAAAACTTCTGAAACGCAATAACCTGATTTTTGATCGGTTTAACAGTTCTCAAATAAGCATAGATTGCTGCAAGATCGTTGGCCTTCATCCCAGCATACAAATACCATGGCATTGGTATTTGTGGATCGCCGGGGTTAAGTTTAGCCGCTTGCTTTTCCTTACCTTCAAAGCTTTTAAATCGTTGGACGAATATATCTTTACTCCATGATCCAATGCCGGTTAACTTATCCGGTGTAATATTTGCAGAACGTACAACACCGCCTTGCTGTTTAAATTCCATACCACCGCCAAACGCTGTCCCAGGGATTATATCCCCGTGAGATCTTTTACTATGACAGTCTATACAAGCCGCCGCGTTAACAAGGTAAGCGCCATACCTGACGGTATCAGTTTCCGATGGTAGCTTACCCAAATTTGCCTTATGCGGCATGGTATTAATGATAAAATTGACCGGGAAGTCAATTTCTGACGCCGGTATGTCTTTTTTAATTGCAGGAATTGAACGCAAATAAGCAATAATGCTATACACGTCCTCTTTATCCATCTGCCCTATATGATCCCAAGGCATTAGTGGAAAGATGGCTTCGCCAAATTTATTCTCCCCGGTAGTTAACGCCCTGAATATTTCGCCATCTGTCCAACTGAGTAATTTATAAGGGGTTATGTTAGATGCGTAAAACTTGCCGGGAAGTCCCATCTGCTGATCAAACTTTTCACCCCCAGCCCCAAAGCCGCCCACCACCGGGTTTCCGTACAAACTTTCGTCCTTGGTGCTGTGGCAGTCCATACAAACAGCAACGTGGTTGGCTAAATAATCGCCGCGTTTTATTCGTTCTGCTGTGCGTTCTATTTTAATTTGAGGCGCTGCGCCTGTGTTTGGTAATGCTACCTTTACATAAGTGCCGGCGGCAGCCACTACTACCAACAAGCCGAGTAGGATAAATCCAATTACTTTTACTGCTTTCATACTATGCTAATTTTGTGCTCAAGAAAACTTTGATAGTTATCCCGTAATGGGATAACTATTTACGCTCAAATTCATTCATCTACATTAATGACAATGGTGACAATACCAACCAAGAGCTCCTCTACGGAGACCATACGTGATTTACACCTCCCAGCCATATTAATTTTCAGAAATAGTAGGGCTTTTCCTATCGTACTTATCGGATTTCACGATATCAACAATGAATTTAGCTACGCTTTGCCTGCTGATATATAAACTTGGCTTAGGGGAGTTATTGAAACTCACCTTTAAACTTTTTATCTTATCGGAATCATTTAAGGCAACAGGCCGAACAGCCGTCCAGTTTAAGTCTGAATTTGCTAATAGTTTTTCCTCTTTTTCGTGTTCCGCGTAAACAGGACCCATGTTGGTATAGTCAATTAACCATCTGAGCCAAAAAGGGATATCATTTTTGCTGTCCCCAACACCCCACGCAGAGACTGTAATTAACCGTTTTAAGCCTTGTTGATCCGCTTCAGCTATCGCATTTTTAATGCTTTCAGATATGAAATTTTTGGCGGTTATTAATTTAGACCAGGGAGCATCTGATGCCCTGACTATACCCAAAGCACTTATGATCAGATCACAGCCTTGCATTGCAGCCGCTAAATCTGTTCTGCGGGTAGGTGTTCCCTCATATACTTTAATTGATTTTGAACTAAAGGATATTTTGTTTTTATCCCGCACCAAAACATTTAAATCATAGCCTTGCTTTAATGCCTCTTCAACAACAAGGCGACCGGTTCTACCAGTGGCCCCTAAAATGAGTATTTTCATAATATTTATTTACTTGTTTGTTAATTCATTTATTGAACACAAACCATTTTTATCTTTTTATTTTATGACCTGCTACAACACTTTATAAATCTGACCGGTCTGTCCGCCCAACACGCTTTTGATATAAGCCTGTGTAACCCGGCTCATGGTAACCGGAACGTGTCCCGGGAAATAGGAAAAATAGGCCGTAGATTCTTCAACTATATCAGGACCAACCGCATTGATACGCACCCCGTTCTCCAGCTCTATTGCTGCGCCCTTCACAAATCCATTGATCGCTCCATTCATCGTACTAATGTTTGCCCCCATTACAATCGGATCATCTGCTAATGCGCCTGATGTTAAAGTAAACGACCCTTTTGGATTAATGTACTGCTGACCGATTAACACCAGATTGACCTGGCCCATTAATTTACTGTTAACGCCAATCCTGAAATCAGCATCCTTCATAAATGCTAAAGGCCCGAACTGCGCGTCCCCGGCAGCGCAAATTAAGGCGTCAAATTTTCCGACCTGTTTGTAAAAGTTTTCTATCGACTCGGTTGATGATATATCTACTTGTATATCGGCGCTTTTAGAACCTGCCTTAATTACTTCATGATCTTTTTGTAATGCGGCGGTTACGTGTTTTCCAATGGTACCTGTGGCACCTATAATTAAAATTTTCATTTTCACTTTTTTTTAACAAAACTAGTCCATAACTTTACTTTTGTCAAGTAATGGCACATTTGTCAAGTATTGACATTTAAGACACTAATACTCATTATCAATATGTTAGCAGAAAAAATAATTGAAAAAAAAGTAGAGCTGGATTGTGATTGCTCAATAATAGGATCAATCAGTATCATAAGCGGCAAGTGGAAACCCGTTATTATCTGGATGTTATTATCAGGCCCC
>JAMFSA010000119.1 GCA_026225055.1 Mucilaginibacter xinganensis
AAGTGCCCGATAGCATAGTTATTATACCAACCTATAATGAGAAGGAGAATATTGAACGGATGATCCGTAAGGTTATGTCCCTCCCTCATGATTTTCATTTACTCATTATTGATGACGGCTCACCCGACGGCACACAGATCATTGTAAAAAATCTGATGAATGTATATCCCGAACGCCTTTTTATTGAAGAACGCGCCGGGAAGCAAGGCTTGGGTACAGCATATATCCACGGTTTTAAATGGGCGCTGGCACATCAGTATGATTATATATTTGAAATGGATGCCGATTTTTCGCACAATCCGGATGATCTGCTAAAATTAAGGCAAGCCATTATTAACGGAGCTGATGCAGCCATAGGTTCACGCTATATTAATGGTGTAAACGTGGTTAACTGGCCCATGAGCCGTGTGCTGATGAGCTATTTTGCATCAGTTTATGTACGCTTTATTACAGGTATTAAAGTTCAGGACTCCACCGCTGGTTTTATGTGTTATAGGCGCAAAGTACTGGAAACCATCAGCCTGGATAAGATAAAGTTTGTAGGTTATGCCTTTCAAATCGAGATGAAATATACGGCTATAAAACATGGCTTTAACCTAATTGAGGTACCCATCATATTTACCGACCGTACAGCCGGAACCTCAAAAATGTCGACCAGTATATTCCGCGAAGCATTTTTAGGGGTGATACAGATGAAGATCAACAGTATTTTCAGGAAGTATCCTGAAGGATGAGATTGATTTTTGATTTCGGAATTTCTATTTCGGATTTCATTAAAAATCAATATGATGATTTCAAATCCGAAATCGAACATCCGAAATCCGAAATAAAGAATTAATTTCGTTGGTAATGAACGAGCATCTTGATCCCGACCGCGAACGCCTCTCTCCTACTGAACGTGATATTGAAAAAGTATTGCGCCCGCAGGCATTTGAGGATTTTACCGGTCAGCATAAAATATTAACAAACTTAAAAATATTTGTACAGGCTGCCCGCCAACGTGGTGAGTCGCTTGATCATGTGCTGCTGCACGGTCCTCCCGGCCTTGGTAAAACCACCCTATCATACATCATTGCAAATGAGATGGGCGTAGGTATTAAGATAACCTCGGGGCCCGTACTGGATAAACCCGGCGATTTGGCCGGCCTGCTTACCAACCTTGAAACCGGCGATATATTGTTTATTGATGAAATACATCGCCTTAGTCCGCTTGTTGAGGAGTATTTATACTCCGCAATGGAAGATTTTAAGATTGATATTATGCTGGAAAGCGGGCCTAACGCGCGGTCGGTACAAATCTCCTTAAATCCTTTTACATTAGTTGGCGCTACCACCCGTTCCGGTTTACTTACTGCTCCCTTACGTGCCCGCTTTGGTATTAATTCAAGACTGGAATATTACGACGCCAAGCTGTTAACTACCATTGTATTACGCTCTTCAGCCATACTAAAAACACCGATAAGTGATGAAGGCGCTTATGAAATTGCGCGCCGTAGTCGCGGTACACCCCGTATTGCCAACGCGCTGTTGCGCCGTACACGCGATTTTGCCCAGATAAAGGGTGATGGTAATATTGACACTGCCATTGCTAAATATGCACTTAACGCCCTTAACGTTGATGAGCATGGCCTGGATGAAATGGATAATAAAATACTGGTAACTATTATTGATAAGTTTAAAGGCGGCCCCGTAGGTTTAAAAACCATTGCCACGGCCGTTGGTGAGGATGAAGGAACTATTGAAGAAGTTTATGAACCTTTTTTAATACAGGAAGGGTTTTTAATGCGCACCGCACGTGGCCGCGAAGCAACCGAAAGCGCTTACAAACATTTGGGTAAAATTAAACTTGGCGGTAACCCTTCACTATTTTAGTGCAGCTTTATTTTCAGGGGTCAACAGCAAAAAAGTTACAATTAGCATTGCAGATAAAGGCGATAATAACGTGTATATTAACAGCTTGATTGTAATAGTTAACGATCAGAATTATAAACTGAAAATTTTCCTCTATTCCACCAAAATGAAAACTAAACTGTTTATCAAAAGCATGAATTGCTGCAAAAGCGTTGTTTTATCAGCAGCATTAATTGGTATTTCTATTACTGCATCACGTGCACAAGCTCCGTTACGCCTGGGAGTTGCCGGTTTAAACCATAACCACGTATATAACATCCTGAACAAATACAGAGATGGCAAAGCCGATATTGTAGGCATAGCTGAACCCAATAAAGCGCTGTGGGCTAAATTTGGCAAAATATTTCATATCCCGGATTCATTGTTCTTTACCGATTTAAAAACAATGGTATTAAAGAAAAAACCCGATGCTGTTTTAGGATATAATGCCGCTGCAAACCATGTGGATATTGTTGAAGTTTGCGCACCGCTGGGTATCCCGGTTATGGTTGAAAAACCACTGGCTGCCACTCTGGTACAAGCTGTAAGGATAAGGGAACTGGCTGAAAAATATCACATCAAAGTTTTAACAAATTTTGAAACTACCTGGTACCCATCAAACTGGGATATATATAATACGGTGAATACGGGCAGCATAGGCCCTGTTAGGCGAATGGTGGCGCATGACGGGCACCAGGGCCCAAAAGAAATTGGCTGCAGCGAAGAGTTTTTAGCCTGGCTTACCGACCCGGTATTGAATGGAGCTGGTGCCCTTAATGATTTCGGTTGCTATGGTGCAGACCTGATGACATGGATGATGCACGGAGAAAGACCAATTGCCGTAACCGCCATTGCAAGGCATTACAAACCGGATGTTTACCCAAAGGTTGAAGATGATGCCACCGTTATTGTTGAATACCATGGCGCAACGGGTGAGATAGAAGGATCATGGAACTGGCCTTTCTCTATAAAAGATTTTGAAGTGTTTGGTGCAACCGGATACCTGCATGCTTTAGATACCAGCCATATAGTTAGCCGCATGCGCGAAAATATTAAAGGCGCGAAAAATGTTGAACCATTGGCCGCTCCAATTAACGACCCAATAGTATATTTAACCGCTGTGCTCCATCATCAAATACCGGGTACTGATGATCTCTCATCATTGAAATATAATATCATAGTTATGGAGATATTAGGTGCTGCCAAAAGATCCATCAATGAAGGGCGACGGATAGTTCTGTAAGATCAACTATGTTTAAATGTTTATAAATTAAGATTTATAACAATCAAAATATATTAATTTTGCCGGCGTTAGAATTTTTAATCATCGCCAATTACTTATGTTAAAACAAATTTTCTCCGTACTATCAATAGGCCTATTAGGCACTTTTGCTGCGCAAGCGCAAGAAAACACAGCCGCCATAATGGCTCGCAAACAAGTTCCTGTGATCTGCTATCACCAGATACGCGACTGGAGGCCAACTGATTCAAAAACAGCAAAGGATTATATTATTCCTCCCGCAGCATTCAGGGAACATATTAAAATGCTGGCTGATAGCGGCTATCACACCATATTGCCTGATCAGTTGTATGCCTATTTAACCAAAGGTGCTCCATTGCCAAGCAAGCCCATCATGTTAACGTTTGATGATACCGACCTTGACCAATTTGAAGTTGCCCGCCCTGAGTTAAAGAAATACGGTTTTAAAGGCGTATATTTTATCATGACCGTATCACTTGGCAGGCCGCACTACATGAGTTCGGCACAGGTAAAACAGTTATCGGATGAAGGTAATGTTATTGGCAGTCACACCTGGGATCACCATATGGTGAGCAAGTACAAACACGATCCTAACCCTAAAAAGGATGATTGGGTAATACAAATTGATAAGCCTACTAAAAAGCTTGAAGATATTACCGGTAAAAAAATAGATTATTTCGCTTATCCATTTGGTATATGGAACAAAACAAACTTACCAGAGCTAAGAAAGCGTGGTTTTAAAATAGCTTTCCAGTTAGCCGACAAACGTTATCCGGAAGACCCGTTATTAACTGTTAGAAGGATATTAGACAGCGGTTACTGGACAACTAAAACATTTGGTAACAGCGTTAGGCATAGCTTTTAATTCGTCAAAGCATTCAAAAAGCTCTTTCTAAATTTTAGAAGGAGCTTTTTCATTTGGTCATTATCTCTATTTCGCTGACAACCACCTTACAGCCTCATCCAGTTTATCCAACGGAAAGCCCCTTGATTTACCGGGTATCATAAACCTGAAAATATTACTGAATAATTCCACACTTTTCTGGTCTGTTACTATGGCTATCCTTTCCCATTGCATATAATGCTTTAGTCCTAATTTTAGGTCTTTCCATAGCGCACCCCATGTAAAGTTTGATACATTAGTATCAAGCACCAACAATAAATTAATCTTTTCCTGGTTATTAAGCAGTTCATTAAGCAGCGGCGTTAATACTTGCTCAAAGTCTTCATCTCTCACTTCACCGGTAGCATGTACACCTGCAACATGCGACGGTAGGTCTTTTATAAATTGCAGCATACTTAACTATTTACATAATAGTTACAAATATTATTCCATTTAGCAGTAATAAGTACTAAAAAGTATTATTGCAGGTTGTATGCTTGTTGACTTAAAATTTAAAACTATTTAATGTATTATCTTTGCACCATGCATCCAAACAGATCGGTTTACAGCAAACTAATTAAAACTGAGGCGAAAAACCTTGGCTTTATGTTTTGCGGTATAGCTAAAGCTGAGTTTTTGGAGACCGAAGCTCCCCGGCTGGAGCAATGGCTCGAAAAAAATATGCACGGCGAAATGCGGTACATGGAAAACCATTTTGATAAACGCCTCGACCCGCGTTTATTGGTTGATGGCGCACGATCTGTAATATCATTGGGCTTAAATTATTACAGCGAATACCAACAGGCTGATCCACTAGCACCAAAAATATCAAAATATGCTTATGGTGTTGATTATCATCAGGTAATAAAGGATAAGCTTAAACAGCTACTGGAGATAATTAATGAGAAAATAGGTGAAGTCGGCGGCCGCGCGTTTGTTGATTCGGCCCCCGTAATGGATAAGGCATGGGCAAAAAAAGCCGGCATGGGCTGGACTGGCAAAAACTCCAATCTTATCAACAAAAAAGCAGGCTCTTTCTTTTTTTTAGCGGAGCTGATCATAGATCTTGATCTGGAATACGATATCGAACCAACAGCAGATCATTGCGGCAGCTGCACACGTTGTATTGATGCCTGCCCTACTGAGGCTATTGTAGCGCCTTATATTGTTGATGGCAGCCGCTGCATTTCATACCTCACCATTGAGCTAAAGGATGCCATACCGCAGGAATTTAAAGGCAAAATGGATAATTGGATGTTCGGATGCGATGTTTGCCAGGATGTATGCCCCTGGAACAAGTTTTCGGTACTGCACAACGAGCCCTCATTTAAAGCCACACCCGAACTGTTGGATATGAATAAAAACGACTGGGAGGATATTACCCAAGAAGTATTTCAAAAAGTATTCAAGTCATCAGCCGTAAAACGCACAAAATTCAGCGGATTAACCCGTAATATAGAGTTTCTTCGGAATAGTTGATTGGGGTTTATTAGGTTGGATTAAGTGAGTAGTTAAAGCAATATAATGACTTATTCAACTCAATCAACTAATCCAACCTTATCAACCGATTATCCCTTCTTAAACTTATCAGCCAGCAATTTCAGCATATCATCATTAACAGGCACGGCTGGTTCCTCCTTCTTTTTAAAAGGTTTATTATCCTGGCGATAGTTGCTATTGCTGGTATGTGTTTTTTGATATTCCGGCTTTTTAGCAGGTTGTGCAGCCTGGTTTTCAACCGGCTTTGGTGCCGCCGGGCGTGGTTGTCTTTCAGCCACTCTTTTGGCGTTGAAGCGGGTGTATATTTCTTCAAGCTTGCGTTTGGTATATAAAGGAAAATCGCCCTGCATCATCCATGAATAATAACTTGGCTCAGTGCTAAATACATCTTCAACCTTTTTGCCTTTATGTTTACCAAAGTTGATGGTTTCCTCGCCTTGTTCATTATAAACCAGTCGGCCGGCAAAATCAACAGGCCTGCTTAAATTGGTAAACTTATGCAAGGCTTCAACATCATTTACTACTGGTATGCTCTTATTACCCTTCTTATCCTCCCACTCTATATTTTCGTATTTGGCTATCTGGGCAAGTAAAACCTCCATAGTGGCGCGGGTATCAGCCTCGGCAGAGTGCGCATTGATAATCTGTTTATCACAATAAAACTGGTAAGCAGCCTTTAGTGTACGCTGCTCCATTTGGTGAAAGATATTTTGCACATCAACAAAATGGCGGCTATCCAGATCGAACTGAACTCCTGCACGCAGAAATTCTTCCATCAGCATAGGAATATCAAACTTATTGGAATTAAAACCTGCCAGGTCGCTTATGTCAATAAATTCAGCAACTGCTGCTGCTATTTGGTTAAAGGTTTGCTCATCCTTTATATCCTCGTCATAAATACCGTGGATCAATGACGTTTCCAGCGGAATAGGCATCTCAGGATTCACACGCCATGTTTTTACCTCTTCGCTGCCATCAACGTTTAGTTTTATAACAGATATCTCAACAATTCTGTCGGCACCTATATTAATTCCTGTAGCTTCAAGATCAAAGAATGCTAAAGGTCTTTTTAAATTCAATTTCATCATAATGGGTCGGAAATGCAAAGGTGCAAAAGTATAATAACAAAGGGCTGAATAATTTAAAATCTTTTCAAAATAACTGTAATTATTTTATAATTTACTTCCACCTAAATTAGTTTAACAATTATGAAAAAAACAATACTCTTTATCCTGATAATCATCTCCTTAGCTACTACTACCAAGGCTCAGGACTTTGAATATGGCAACTTTAAGCTCGAAGAGCTGGAAATGAAGCGATATGAAAAGGATACTTCGGCCCATGCAGTAGTATTAGATGAGTATGGAACAGCACGAATCGATGAAACAAGTGAAGAGCGTATCAGGATAATTTATGAGTATCATGTTAAAATAAAAATATTTGACAGCAAAGGCTTTGATAACGCGAATGTTGAGGTATTACTGCGTGATAATGATGAAGATAGTGAGCGCATTGAAAATATAAAAGGTATAACAACTTATTCTGACAACGGTTCGATAAATAAAACTGAGCTGGATGCCTCAAAGGTTTACAAAACCAAGGTAGATAAATACCACACACTCGTTAAATTTGCACTCCCATCAATACACAATGGCTGTATAATTGAATATAAATACACCACCTACTCCGGGTACTTACAACTTTTCCCACATTGGGATTTTCAGAGCGATATTCCTAAAATACACTCAAAATATGAAGCGCATATACCTGGATTTTGGACATATAATGCATCCCTGCGTGGAAGCTTAAAGTTAACTACCAGCAAGGCCGAAATTGAACCAGGTTGCTTTAGTTCAGGGGGTGCCAAAAGTGATTGTTCGCACCTTATTTTCGCCATTAACGATATTCCGGCATTTATTGATGAGGAGGATATGACATCCAGGAGGAATTTCCTGTCAGCCGTATATTTTGAACTTTCTGAATGGACAAACCCTTACAATGGTGCTAAAACAAAAGTGGCTAAAGAATGGCGTGATGTTGATTATGACCTTAAGCATTCTGAATATTTTGGCAGCCTGCTGAAGAAAAAAGATCTGTTTAAAGAAAAAATAATACCTGTAATTACAGGTAAAACTGATAGCCTTGCACGTGCTGAAGCCGTTTATGAATACATTCAAAAAACCCTTAAATGGAATGACTTTTACGCTACCGGAAGCAATGACGGTTTACGAAAAGTATTGGAAACCCATAGCGGAAATGTTGCCGAAATAAACCTGGCTTTAGCCGCCGCATTGGAAGCCGCGGGTTTTAACGCGCAAGCCGTACTACTATCTACACGGGAAAACGGTTTTATAAATAAACTGTACCCCGTACAGGAGGAGTTTAACTATGTGGTAGCCAAGGTTGATATTGGCAATAAGCCCTATTTGCTTGATGCAACTGACCCATTGCTGCCATTTGGAACATTACCATTAAAATGCCTTAATGATCAGGGGCGCGTTATGAGCCTTGATAAGCCATCATATTGGATTGATATGAACAGCACCCAACAACGGCAAATAAGAACCACCGCACTCGACCTTACATTACAGCCAGATGGTAAATTAAAGGGGAAAATGACATTGTACCTGATAGGTTATGCGGCCTATGAGGAGAGAACAGCCATAAAGAAATTTAATTCGGTTGATGAATATGTGGAAAATCTTGATGAACGATCAACAAAGTTTAAGATAACAAATGCTGAAATAAATAACCTGGATAGCCTTGATATGCCTTTGGTTGAGAAATTTGACGTTGAAATAAAGAAGTATGATGATCTTAATAAAGATCGCCTGATATTTAACCCGTACATTACCGACCATATTACCCGCAACCCCTACCGTTTACAGGAACGTAATTACCCTATTGACCGTGGTATGCCGCTTACCGACAGGTTTACTTTAGTTGTTCGCTTGCCCGAAAATTATACTGTTGACACGCCTCCACAAGACATAGCCATCGGTTTACCCGATAAAGGTGGCATGTTTCAAACATTTTTTCAGGCTGGAGAAAACACTTTTACATTTTCACATATTGTACAGTTCAATAAGTCTGTTTACAGCTCGGAGGAATACCCTTATTTAAAAGAGCTGTTCAATAAAATAATCCTGTCGGAAAAAGCACCAATGACCTTAAAGAAGAAAAGTTAACAGTACAAATTAATGAAACCTATACTTACCTTTTGTTTATTATTTTTTGTAGCTGTAGCTAATGCGCAACAAAAATATGATATTAGTCTTATACCTAAAGACTTACTCCCTTATGCAAGCGCTGTAACACGCGATGAACAAATTAATATTGAAGTAAAGGATTTTGACAATACCATTTATCGTGCTAAGGAAGTAATAACTGTATTAAATAAAAATGGTGATGAGGCCGCGCATATTAATCTTTATTACAATAAAAGTATTGCTATAAAAAACGTAAAGGGAGTAATTTATAACCCTTTCGGTATTCAGGTAAACAAATTTTCTGAAAGTAATTTTGAAGACAGCGGCACTACGGATGGTTTTTCTCTTTTTGAGGACACCAGGGTAAAACATTATGAACCTGCTGTTACCGATTACCCATATACTATTGAATATGAGTATGAAATAAGATTTGAACAGTCACTTAACATCCCTAATTGGGAACCGAATGATGAAACAGGAATGGCAGTTGAGAAAAGTTCGTATAATTTTATTTGTAAACCTGATTTCAAGATCCGTTATAAAGAGCTGAATCTGTCATCGGGAGTGTACATATCTACCAGTACGAATACTGGTTTAAAAACATATGCCTGGCAGGTAAATAATTTAAAAGCAGCTAAAGATGAACCTTATCATACCAATTACGAGAATTACCGGAGCATGGTTAAAATTGCACCGGTTAAATTTGAGTATGAGGGTATTGATGGCAGCTATACCACATGGAACGAACTTGGCAAATGGATATCAGACAAACTTCTAAAAAACAGGCAGCTGGTGTCTCCTGCTACAGCGGAAGAAGTTACCGCATTAACTGCCGGTATTGCCAGCCCTAAATTAAAGGCCCAGAAAATATACGAGTATATGCAGGACCGTACACGGTATGTGAGCGTGCAAATAGGTATTGGGGGCTATCAGCCATTTACTGCAGCTGATGTTGACAGGCTAAAATATGGCGATTGTAAAGCACTGGTAAATTACACGCAGGCCTTACTAAAAGTAGTTGGCATTGATTCCTATTACTGCACTGTTGAGGCTGATGCATACCGTAAAAAAAGCTTTATGAGTGATTTTGCAAGTATGGATCAGGGAAATCATATTATTTTGTGCCTCCCTTTTAAGAATGATACTACCTGGTGCGATTGTACCAGCCAAACCATTCCTTTTGGTTACCTGGGTAATTTTACTGATGACCGAAATGTATTAGCATGTACACCTGAAGGCGGTAGGTTGATGCATACCCCTAAATATACTCCGGAAGATAATTTGGAAAAACGAAAAGCCGTTTTTGCAATAGATGAAACAGGAAACATGTCGGGAAATATAACTACGGTGCTTTTTGGGGTTAATTATGACGACCGCAATTGGGTGATTGAACAATCACAAACAGAAAGGCTGAAATCGATCCAGAACATTTACCCGATAAATAATATGGCTATTGAAACACTGGATTTTAAACAGGATAAAAGCCTCACTCCGTCTACTACAGAAAATATAAAGCTAAAAGCACCGGAATTTGCATCAGCTGAAAATGGAAGGATCACTTTTTTACTGAACCCGGTTAACAGGATAATTAACCCACCCAGGCAGGTACGTAACCGTGTTACCAATGTTTATATAAATGAAGGATACATTGACGAAGATGAAATAATTTACACTCTGCCCGCAGGTTACCACGTAGAAAATGATTTGCTGCGCAAAGACCTTGATTCACCTTTTGGAAAATTTACTGTTAGTATGAAAGTTGAAGGGAACCAGTTAGTATACAAGCGTAAATTTCGTTTAAACGATGGCACCTACCCTAAGGATACCTATCCCGACCTTGTTGATTTTTACGAGTCGATTGTGGATGCGGACACTCATGAAGTAGTATTGATTAAAAATAACTGAAGATAACTATACCGAGTATAATACCCACGATCATAATTACATACAAAAGTATTTCGTTGCCGGCAAAGCGTTTATATTTTGTCCAGAATGAATAGTTTTCTTTGGGCTTTTCCATTATGGCGCAAAATTACCAAATTATAGTAATGGTTTGCAATAATCAGGGGGTTGTTAATTAGTTGAATCAGCTGTAACGGTAGTTGTGCCCAACTCGATTACCGATCCGCAGCGCGAAAAATATTTATAGATTGCACCATGCAACGGCACAATAATTACCCCCTTGGTTGAACTGGCGTGAACTATATAGCCATTTTGCAGGTAAACACCTACGTGACTAAATTTTTTACCATCGAAATCAAAAAATACCAGGTCGCCTTCTTTCAGGTCCTGTTCGTATTCGCGTTTGATGACCAGTATTTGCTTGCTGGTCATGCGCGGGATGGTTATGTCGTAAACTTGCTGCTCCAGTAAAAAAGCTAGTCCTGAGCAATCAATTCCATCCTTATCCAAGCCACCAAATTTATAGGGAGCCCCCATCCATTGGTCAATAAAAGCATAAAGTCGGCCATTTTGTATATCGCTTTTATTCACTCCCATCATCTCCGAATACTTATCGGCAATACTGGCCTGCGGCTGAACAATTTCACCCGGTTCGCCTTTCATCACCGCTTTGCGGGAGTGGCATGAAGTAAGAATAGTTAAAGAGATGAGTGCGAAGAATGCAAATCTGGAGTAGCAGTTTAACTTCATACTATAAAAATACCCCTAAACTTTTCCGCCATAAAAGTCAGTTTATTAACATATTAACATTTCTGAATAAATAACGTGGTTATTCAAAAACACTTATTGAATCTTCCGGGTCATTTTAACTGTCAAAAAGCTAAGCAGCGCCAGAGCTATCAGCATTGATAACCATATCCATAAGCCGATATCATGCTTAGGTTGAATGGCGTTTACAATCGCATAAACGGGGTTCTTATAGGCGCTATTTGTGGCTATCACAGGCAACTTATCTATCGAACAATACTTTAAAAAGCTGAGGTCGTAGTTAACAGTTTTGGCAAGTGAATCGCCGGTAAGTACATAATAATCATGGCCTCCGGCAAGGTAACTGATAATATATTGTTTTAACTGATAGGCTTTTACAGATGCAACATTCAACGGATTATCATCGCCATTAAATATATCAATCCTGATATATTTAATTTTAACGGAAAGCAAAATATCCTGTGTACCTGATGAGCTTAAAACAGTATCGCAAACCTCATCAATATTTACATTATCAAAGTTTTTATTAGTAGTATATACTACCACTTTACGACTGTAATACTTGGGAGCCGTTATATTTAAATGAAGTTTATTGACCTGGTATGGTTCATCAAACCTGATAAAGATGCTTGTTTTTTTGCCGGTATCTGCCTTATTGAATTTAACAGGAGGTAATTCGGCATATTCTGGTTGGTTAGATTGGGTGAAGTAAATACCTGATCTTAATATTTTTACGGGGGCCTTATTTTTACCGTTTACCTGTATCTTAAAATAGCGGTAATTACTTGTAGGGAAATTAAACGACTGCTCATAATCAGGTTTTCCGCTCTCACCGGCATCCTGCAACTGAATATCCTCTTTTATGGCAAACCACGTTTTCAGATCGTCGCTACCCATTAAATTTACGCTTCGGTTTACACTGGTATTTTTCAGGTCGACCCATAGCTGGCTAACATTCAGCTTATTTACATTTTCTGAAATATAAACTGTAGCAGTATCATTTTGTGGGCCGGAATTAACCGCCGGAAATTCGATAAAGCTATCCTGGTTGCCCGCTGATAAATTATTACTTAAAGCATAAGCAACGGTTTTCCCGGTATTATCAAACAACCGAATATCATACAAACCTTTAGCACTCTTAGCTACCAGGCCCGGATTTAGCTCAATTTTATAAGTTCCGGCAGAATCAATTTTTCTTATATCGGCCCGGTTTTTAAAAGCATTTACCTGTGCATACACTGGTATGCATTGTGCTACTATAATGCAAATTAATGCAACTATTAACTTAACTCTTCTTTTCCTCATCATCAGCAATAATAACTTTAACTTTTTGATACATAAAAGAGATAATGAGCAATAATACACCCAGGCAAAAGAATGCGGCTATCTTTCCGGCAGCTGGGATATTTTCAATATCAAATACAAACAGTTTAACCAGCGTTATAGTAAACAAGGTTAGCGATATAATGCGTAATACACGTGTTTTATAGCGCATCCCCAACCACATTATAGCAAACGATAATACTCCCCACAATACAGGTAGTGCCGTTTTAATATACACCGTTTCAATATGATCCATCGTTGTTCCTGGTTTATAAAATAACAGGTTACTCAACAGGCAGGTCTCCAAACTTAAAAACAGCACAATACTAGCCGACAAAATCCAGCTAACGGGCTTAATGTAAGCCTGGAAACTAACCCTGCAAACTTTTATAAGGGCATAAAATATCAGCAGGATAAATACTGCGCCTATCCAATGCGCTATAAAATGGCTCGTATCTACAGTATGGGCAATAAATATAGCTGATTGTATATCGAAAAACTCAGGAGTTAATAACAGGTATACAGTTATGGTTGCGGCATATATCCCTGCTATAACTTCTCTGTTTATTTTGTTGGGGGAGAACCTATCTGCAATCTGACTGAATACGTACACAAAAGCTGGGATATATAGCATCAGGTATAAAATATTCAGATCAGTTTGAGGATACCGATTTAAAAACTGATGATTTATCTCTAAAGCCCCACTGCAAAACAGCAATATTACAGCGGTATAACTGTAAATAAGCGGTGATATAGCAGGCCCATTTTCATTCGGCTTATTTGATAACAGATATAGCAGCCAGCTGCAAATAGCCGCAAATACAGTTGTTATAAAACCCTTATTAGCGATGATGGCTAATTGCAGATCAGCCGATATGTAGAGCTGCGACCAATCCATGAGTAAACTCAACAACATAGCTATCCATATAACCAATGATACCACCCGGATTAGCTTTATGCCAGATTTTTGGTAAAGCCAATACAGCAGAACACTTTCAGCCGCCCAAAACAGGGTGATAAAATGCCCATGTAATTGTATTGGTGCAGCCAATGAGATAAAGGTTAGCGTAATGCCTATCAGCAGGTAAAGGATATTGATCTCGGCACGTTTAGTTCTGAAAAGCACAAACGAGAATAACAGATTTAAAGCCGCAATACTTGCTGAAAATAAACCGCGGAACTGCTCATCGTGCATCATGGTGAGCAAATACAGGCCGGTACTAAAATAAAGCGCGGTGTTAATGAGCAGGATGCTAAAATCAGAGGTGATGAATTCCTTGTTCTCCCTGATGTTGTATGCAATATTGATCAGGAAAAACATGAGGTATAAAACTGTGATATAGGTAAAACTGATTTGATATGCGCCAACCGGTAATGTGTAAACAATGCCTGCCAGCACCAGTACCGTTAATCCAAATGCCGTAATATTGAGTATGCGCCACGATTTAAAGTAGGCAATAACCAATAAGCCTGCATTTAAAGTGATCAGATAAATAAACAAAGCGTTATAATTCGCACTGCCATTACTCACCATAAACGGGCTCGACATGCCGCCTACCAACGCTATTACTGCTAGTTCCTGCTTATCATATAACAAAGACAGCGCGACTGCAAAACAAGTAATAACGATTAATATGATGAACGATACCGTTTGATTGAACAAATGGAACTCATGATAAGCAAGCGTGATGGTGAAGTAAAATATGGCCAATCCACCGCCAACCAGTACCGAACTAAATGCCTTATAGTTGTTCCGCAAACGGTGCGCAATAGCTATTAATATACCGCCACATAATATGCCAATACCTACCCGGCCTGCTGGGCCAACCCAATCATTGTCAATAGCATATTTAACAAAAAAGCCGATGGCTAATACCAGTATGGCAATACCAATTTTGTTGATCAGGTTTTCGCCGATGAATTTTTCCAGGTCAGGGTATCTTTCAAAAAAAGAAAGTTGGGGCTCTTCAAGTACTGGTTCATAAACAGGCTCCGGCTGTTTTTTAATAATTGCAGAAGGATCTTTAATTACCTCTGTATGGCGTTCAATTTCCGGCTCTTTAGTTTTTGGGGGAAGCGGAGGTGGCAGCGGCATAGCGGGCGTTTTTTCTGCTACCGGTTTTACAACATGATCCACCTCCGAATCAATAACAGTTTTCTGATTTTCTACAGTGGGTTTAGGCACATTAAGCCCGCGGATCATATTCTTGAGATCGGAGATCTTCGTTTCCAATTCCCCTATCTTACTATTGAGCTTGTTATTATTGGTAATTAATAAAACAATAATGATGATAAAGAAAATAACATATATGGCATCCATAATTGCGGGTTTGGTTCAATAAATATAGATGAATAATTTAGAAATTATAAAATACCACATTAATCCGAAATCAAAATTCCCAGATCTGAAATCAAACTAACCTTTTATCACCCGCTGTATCTCATCCAGTTTCATCAAAGCTTCAACCGGCGTTAGGGTGTTTACATCAAGGTTATTCAGGGTATCACGTATCTTCACCAAAACCGGGTCATCAATACTAAACATCTGCATTTGTACAGCTTGTTTTTGCACCTTGCGGATGCTTTCCTTTATATGCTCACCGCCTGTGCGCTCGTTCTCCAGCTTTTTAAGTATGTCATTAGCACGGCTTAACACCTTTTGCGGCATACCCGCCAGTTTAGCTACGTGGATACCAAAGCTATGCTCGCTACCACCCGGCACAAGCTTACGCAGGAAGATGATTTGTTGCCCTACCTCTTTTACCGATACATTAAAATTCTTGATGCGGTTAAAGGAATTACTCAGCTCATTCAGCTCGTGGTAATGTGTGGCAAATAATGTTTTGGCTTTCGCCGATGGGTGGTTATGCAAATACTCAGCAATAGACCAGGCTATAGATATTCCATCATAGGTTGAAGTACCCCGCCCTATTTCATCCAAAAGGATCAAACTCCTGTCGGATAGATTATTCAAAATACTTGCCGTCTCGTTCATTTCCACCATAAAGGTTGACTCGCCCGATGATACGTTATCCGATGCACCTACCCTCGTAAATATCTTATCAACCAAACCAATAGAAGCTGCCTTAGCGGGTACAAAGCACCCCATCTGCGCCATCAATACGATCAACCCGGTTTGTCTTAACAATGCCGATTTACCCGCCATATTGGGCCCGGTAATGATGATGATTTGCTGTGATTCGGAATCAAGAAATACATCATTGGTGATATAAGTTTCACCCAAAGGGAGGTTCTTTTCAATAACCGGGTGGCGGCCGCCTTTTATATCTATAATACGGCTATCGTTCACCTCCGGTTTAACGTAATAGTTTTTTATGGATATGGTAGCAAAATTCAGCAATACATCAAGCCTTGCTACCAGTTGCGCATTCAGTTGTATTGGCTTAATATATTCGGCAAGTGAATAGAGCAGGTCGTTATATAGCCTTGTTTCCAACGCTAATATCTTTTCTTCTGCTCCTAATATCTGCTCCTCGTATTCCTTTAGTTCAGGGGTGATGTAACGTTCAGCATTTACCAGCGTTTGCTTACGGATCCAATCAGTTGGAACTTTATCACGATGACTGTGCGTTACCTCCAGGTAATAACCAAAAACATTGTTGAATGATACTTTTAATGACGGTATCCCGGTTATTTCCGCTTCCCGTTTTTGTATTTCCAGCAAATACCCTTTACCTCCAAAAGCGATCTTACGCAGGCGATCCAGTTCTTCACTGATCCCTTCATTCATCACACCGCCTTTTACTATCATTACAGGTGGCTCCGGGTGCAGTTCTTTTTCTATTTTATCACTGATGAGTGTGCAGGGGTTCAGTTGCTCGCCGATAGCTTTTAAAGGTAAGCTGATAGAGCCTTCGCACAATTGCTTTATTGTCTCAATAGCCTTCAAGGCTTTTTTAAGCTGACAAACCTCCCGTGGGTTAGCTTTTTGTAAACCGATCTTCGATATCAATCTTTCCAGATCGCCTATCTGGCGGATATATTGTTGTAGTGTTTCCCTTAGTTCTTCCTGTGCTATCAGGTATTCTACCACACCCAGGCGATCATTAATCGGTTTAATTTCCTTTAGCGGCATCACTATCCACCGGCGCAGCAAACGTGCACCCATTGGCGAACAGGTATTATCCAGCACATCTACCAAAGTAAGCGCATTCTCATTATTAGAACCAACCAATTCCAGATTACGGATGCTGAATCTATCTATCCACAGATATCGGTCTTCCTCTATCCTTGATATAGCGGAGATATGTTGAAGATTCCTGTGTTCTGTTTCATTCAGATAATGCAGCGCCACACCGGCAGCCACAATACCTAAATTCAATTTATCAATACCAAAACCTTTTAATGATTTTACGCCGAAGTGTTTTAACAACGTTTCATTGGCATAATCGCCGCTGTAAGGCCAGTCGTCAAGCGTATAGGTATAAAAGCGGTCGCCGTAAATATCTTTAAAATCAGTGTTACGGCTTTTGGGGTAAATTACCTCGCTCGGCCCAAAGCTTTGCAATAGCTTATCAATATAATCACTATTTCCCTGCGCGGTCAGGAACTCACCTGTTGAAATATCTATCAACGCTATCCCAATGCTGTTCTTCTCAAAATACAGCGACGCCAAGTAATTATTACTCTTTTGGTTGAGTATATTATCGTTGATTGCTACTCCAGGTGTAACCAGTTCGGTAACGCCGCGCTTAACAATAGTTTTGGTAGTTTTTGGATCTTCTAGCTGGTCGCATATAGCTACCCGCTGCCCGGCCCTAACCAGTTTTGGCAGGTAAGTATCCAGTGAGTGATGCGGAAAACCTGCCAGTTCGGTATGTGTAGAGGCGCCGTTGCCCCTGCGTGTAAGTACAATGCCTAAAATGCCTGAAGCTTTAATGGCATCCTCACCAAATGTTTCGTAAAAGTCGCCCACGCGGAAAAGCAACAAAGCACCGGGGTACTTAGCCTTTATCACGTTGTATTGCTGCATTAAGGGCGTTTCTTTGGTAGCGTCTTTTGCCAAGCGGTATACTCCTTTTTAATAGGTGGGTAAAGTTAATGCATTAGGCCGTGTTTAAACATATTGTTGAAAATTTAGGTAAATGTGGATTGTTAACATACCTGTTTATACATAAATAGGAGAATAAGAGGGCGATTGAAACCATTAGCAACGTACTTATAATTAAATACTTATCTATAATTAGCAATAACTTAATTTATTATTAAGTTATAAAGAACAGTTACTATGTTAATAAATTAATGATCATGTGCTTACAATATCCACAAGTAAACTTAAAATAAATTAATATATTAGCAGTAATGAAACCTTTAACCTTCTCACTATTTTTTGCTTGCGGAGTATTATTTATTTCGGCTTGTAAGCTGGACAAACCAGTATTCCCAAAATCGACAACGTCCACCGGCACAACGGATACTGGATCGGGTAGCGGAACAGGCACCGGAACGACTACGTCTGGTGAGTATTATTTTAAGGGAACTATAGATGGCCAATCCATAAACTGGCAGGTAACAGATAATGTTTCCGGTTGGGTTACCGGCTCAAATAGTGGTGGCAGCGTTGATAAAGGCGTATATACCGGCAGTCTTGAAGCTCTTTTGTCCGCCGCGGATGTTTCTCAGCCACAGCTCGGCATTCAGTTCGAAACATTTAATATAGATTACATACAAAACGACGAACCTGCTTATTTTAATAGTTTTGTTAATACAGGCGCGTGGACTTATACAGCTTCATCTAATGATATTGTTGCCGGTAAGAAATCGCTTGAGGTAAATTATGCCGACAGTAAAGGTAATGCATACACAAGCGTTGGCGTACAGACCAGCAGTACAGTAACTGTTTTATCGGTTACGCCGGTTCCTGCCGAGCTTGGCATAAATGAAAGTTTAAAAATCAAGCTTCAGTTCAGTTGTAAATTATATCCGGCAAGCGGATCAGGTAATGCTTTAACTGTAACAAACGCTGAGGCAACGGTTCGGCTTGAGGACTTAATAATACAGTAATTCAATAAAATTAGTTGTTTTAAGTCTTGTCTATCAATAAGTTTAATGTTCGATCATATATCTTGTAACATATTAAAATCCATTTACAGATAATCCCTGTTACATTTTTTCAAAACAATTCATCTTTAAATTTTGTACTACTACAAAATTACAACCGATGAAACGTTTATCAATTTTAGCAGTTACAGTTATATTATTTGCCCTTTCAGCTTGTAAAGGGAACCCTTCAACAACATCAGGCGACTCAACAGGTACCGGCGCTGTAGGTGCAAGAGTACCGGGTGATACAAGCAGTGATACAACCCGCCGGGGCCCTGCCATCGGGGCTGATGCAAAAGATACAGCCAAAACGCCCAGGGATACATCAAGCAGATAACGGTTTTAATACCGCACTACTACCCGCTAAATGCTTTAATTAATAGTTATTTCGATCTAAAAGTGTGTTTCTGTTTAACTAAGGCACTATTTTTAAAAATAGTTCGTTTAACTGGCATAATATATTTTTAGCTTAAAGTTTAAACCCCGAAACAACAGGCAACTCAACCGTACATTTCCATATTTTCATATTCATAATTTTATGATACTTTTTTGAAAATATGATAAAAAGCTAATCTACTAAATCAAAAACTTACTCTATAAGTTATAGAGTAAACACAATTGCAATGTTATTGCATTAATCAACCTTATGAAGATATTATTCAGCTATCTTAAAAAATACAAGTGGACCGTACTGCTTGCCTTACTAATGACAGCCATAAATCAATGTTTTGCGTTGTTTGACCCACTCATTACAGGCAAAATAGTTGATGATTACATTGTTAAAAGAAACCTGTTCACTCACGACGAATACCTTAGAGGAGTATTAATGCTCATAACCTATGGGGTTGGTGCCGCACTGATATCACGAATAGCCAATAATTTTCAGGATTACTATACCATTACAGTTTCTCAACGCCTGGGTGCCGATATGTATGCTGATGGCATGAAACATTCCTTAGCCATCCCCTACTATGATTTTGAAGATACGCGAAGCGGTGAAAAGCTAGGCGTACTACAGCGTGTAAGGAGTGATGCCGAAAATTTTATAAGAGCATCTATAAATGTAACGTTTATGGCTTTTTTCGGGATAGTTTTTGTAGCTGCATATTCTTTTTTGATAAGTTATAAAGTAACCATAGTTTTTGTGCTGTCTGTACCCATAATTACTTATTTAAGCTGGACGTTATCAAAAAAGATCAAGGTTATTCACCGGGCAATTATATTAAAAACATCTGTATTAGCAGGCCGTACGCATGAATCCTTAAGAAATATTGAACTGGTAAAAAGCCATGGCCTTGCCGACCAGGAAATTGAACGCCTAAACACTACAACCCATAAAATTTTAAGCCTGGAAATTGTAAAAACCAAGATCCTGCGGTTTTTAAGTTTTATACAGGGTAGTACTGTAAATGTTGTGCGCAGCGTAATGGTTATGGTTTTACTAATGCTGATATTTGACAAAGAGATATCACCCGGACAGTATTTTAGTTTTTTACTTTATTCTTTCTTTCTTTTCGGGCCTTTACAGGAGTTCGGGCACATGGCCTTAACCTGGCGCGAGGCGCAAATATCATTAGGTAATTTTAAACGGCTGATGGCTATGCCTATAGAAGTAATACCTACCGACCCTACTGAGATCAACTCGATAGTGCATATTGAGTTCGAAAACGTATTTTTCAAGTATAAACAAAGCAACCGCTATGCATTGAATGGTGTATCCTTTCATGCCGAAAAAGGTGAAACAGTTGCATTTGTAGGTCCGTCTGGCTCAGGTAAAACCACTTTAATTAAGCTACTGGTAGGTTTATATAAACCTATGCAAGGCGAAGTACTGTATAACCAAACGTCATCAAATGATATACACCTTGACGATCTGCGGCAAAAGATTGGTTTTGTAACCCAGGATACGCAACTGTTTTCAGGGAATATAAGGGATAACCTGCGTTTTGTTAAACCCAATGCTACTGACGAAGAGTGTTTAGAAGCACTTAATAAAGCCGCCTGCCAATCATTATTAGCAAGAGCTGAAGATGGGCTGGATACAATGATAGGTGAAAGTGGTGTAAAGATATCGGGCGGCGAAAAACAACGTTTATCAATTGCAAGGGCATTGCTACGCCAGCCAAATGTGCTGTTATTTGATGAGGCCACCTCAGCATTAGATTCATTAACCGAGGAAGAGATCAGTAAAACGGTGCGTAAGTTATCTGAACTGAAAGATCATATCACAATGATCATAGCGCACAGGCTCTCAACCATAATGCATGCTAACCGTATTTATGTGTTGGAGAATGGCCACGTTATTGAATATGGCTCTCATGATGAATTAATCAACCTAAAAGGATTATACTATGCCATGTGGCGGCAACAGGTTGGCGAGCGCAGACTGCACGAAGAGCTTAGTGCTTACACCCGCAAACCTGATCAGATACCCATTATTGCCGGTATACCTATCAATCCAAATAGCTAATAAACTAAACAGGGCGCTTATATGAGCGCCCTGTTTAGTTATGTTTTCACCAGTAGTTGCAGTATCACTATAAAATCTTGTTTTATTATGTGATATGTATCAAGCAGTCTGGCATAATTATATTATTATTTTACTGTCTCCATAAATAAACATTTTTTTGTATATCAGGCACTTAACATTTATCATGAACGTAATATACGGGCTTTATACGTTTAGGAACGGTTGTTGTATTATTTAAATACACATTTATTAAAAACACAAACCATGAAAAACCTAAAAGTATTAGCGACAGCATTGATCGCTACATGTGCATTTCAGTATGCCATAGCAAATACAGGTAGTTCTGTAAAAAACAAAAGCATGAAAATCACCGCGGCAATGGATACGGTACCTACTACCCCAAAACCAACGCCGACTCCTGTACCAATACCAAACCCTATGCCAACACCACCGACTCCAACCCCAAGCCCAACGCCTGTTCCTGCGCCAACACCAATGCCGACACCTGCCCCAACGCCAACACCTCCGTCGCCAACACCAAGCCCTAACCCTACTCCACCAACTACACCTCCATTACTTTAAGTAATAAACATATATATGTTTCACAGGCAGTATGATCTTGCACAAGAACATACTGCCCTGTGTCATTTAGGGTTAACACTATCTAATTAGCAGCAACAGGGTTGTTCATTATCGCTTTATAGTCATCAGTTTTCCTGATATTATCCAGATCTTCATCAGCAATTATATATTTTTTTGAATAGCCTTTATCTACAGATATCTTTAAATAAACATTTGCTTCATCAGGTTTATTCATCAATGAGTATAAACAAGCAAGGTTATAATATGCGGATAACTGACCAGAATTTTCCTTAGCATTTAACAGATTATCTTTTAGTATAGCTATTGCCTTATCACCATTCCCTGTGTAAAAAGTCGAAAAAATATAATTGACTGATTTCCTTGTAGTATCAAGCTGTAAAACTTTATTAAAATCTTTGATTGCAAGGCTTTTATCATTCAGCTTTTTCAAATACACTTTACCTCGGTAAAAATAGGACGAAGCGTTGCTGGTATCTATTGAAAGAGATCTACTGCAATCACTTATAACCTTATCAAACTCACCAAGAAAATATTCATCATTAGCAATGCAAAAATAAAAATAGGCCTTTAGCTTATTATTATCCGTTGTTAAATTCAACACCTGCCTGTATCTGTCTATCGCCTTTTGGTAATCGCCATTCTGTGTGTACGCTATAGCCTGGTTAAAATACGCACTTTTATTATCAGGATCTAAAGCTATTGCTGTAGAGTCATCTTGTATAGCGGGAGTTAACAAACTTTGCCGGGTTTCATTAACAGCACGGTCATCGTACAGCTTGGACATATCTGTATTACTATCTTTATAGAAACTAATCGCTTTAGTATAATCATCCGCAGCTAATATATAATCACCGTTATAATGATATGAGGCCCCTCGATCCCAATAAGCTACCCTATTTTGATTATTCAATAACAGGGCATATGAAAAATCATTAATAGCATCCTTATATTTTTTTAAACCATTTTTGGCTATACCTCTGTTAGCGTATAATTGGGATAGTTTCTTGTTATCAAACTCATTGGTATAGCTCATTGCTTTTGTAAAAAAACCCATAGCAAGTCCATATTCCTTACGAAAATTATGAATATTACCCATTATTATATATGGGGCGCTTGCAGACGGATAAAGCGATATGGCAATTGAATCTGAGGCCATCGCTTTATCGGCTTCTTTGAGATCTAATTCATCCAAAGCTATATTACCATATAATTGCGACAAACTCAGCTTATTATTTGTTAAGCTTATAACCTTTAAGTAATCATTTATTGATAATTGAAATTTGGTGTTTTTACTATATATGTATGCCCTACTCCAATATACATTAGGAACCGTCGGATCCAACGAAATGGAAGTAGTGTAAGCTTTAATTGCCACGTCAAATTGCCTCAGACTATCCTGGCAAAGTCCAACTTTATAATATAGTTCTGCTGCAGCAGCTTTACCAGCGTTATTCTTTTTTATAGCATTATCATAATTATCAATGGCTGTTTTAAATAGTCCCGCAGCAAATTTCGAATCGCCCACATTTTTATAGGTGTCGCTGGTTTGTCCGAATAGGTTGGTACTGCATAGTATCAGTATTATCAATGAAAATAAATTGCGCATGCGATGGTATAAGGTGGGTTAAGGTGGTTTAAGGTATAAAACTATTAATAATATAAATATGTAAAAAAATCCATGTTCAACAAAGAAGGTCTGTAACTTTATTGTTCACAACACGTCTTATCATAAATATCAATTATGGATTCATCCCTTATTACCACCAGTACCAGTTTAGAAGGATATCGTATTGTAAAACATTTAGGCGTTGTACGCGGTATAACTGTACGTAGCCGCAGCGCGCTTGGTAATATTGCAGGGGGCTTTCAGTCGCTTTTTGGCGGGCGGCTTTCTATTTATGTTGAACTTTGCGAAAATGCCCGTGAAGAGGCTTTTGTATTATTAGCGCAGCATGCCCAGGCTCTGGGTGCCAATGCTATCATTAATATGCGTTACGATGCCAACGAGGTAATGCAGGGCATTACCGAAGTATTGGCATACGGAACTGCTGTAGTAGTTGAGAAAATTTAAGGCCTTAACTGGCCTTAAGATGATCTGTTTTGTGTGCCGGGCCTTTTTCAGGTGGCGTTGAGGTTATTTCACCAAACTCATTAACGTAGGCCATCATACTTTCAAGGCTGCCGTCGGCTTGGTTTTGCTGGCGTTCCAGCTTACGTTGTTCTTTATCTTCTTTCTTTTTTTGCCTGTTTTTTTCAAGCTGTTTTTTCATGAATGTTGCCTGCGATTTTGCCATAAATTATGTTTATTAGTTATAAAAACTCCGTTAACCACTGTAACAATGTTTCCTGTTTGATTAGACGGAACGGGGCAAAAATCAATTTCGAGGGCGGCAACAGGATGAGCAGCTAAGGAAAATGGTCTGATCAAGAAAGAAAACGGTTAGCTGGTTAAGCTATAGAGGAGTGTAAATTATATCCTGTTTATTGCAAATATACGCATTTTAAGGCAATATCCCTAATATTAACGACCTTTACCCCTATTTAAAATACGATAGTGGTATCTCCTTCCACATGCCATGGGCCAGGTGACCTATAAGCAGTTCATATACAAGATAAACAGGCCAAAATATGTAAGTAATCAGCAATACAATAAGGCTGTGGTTATAATACCAGCTTATCATTAAGGAATATAAGCCTAAAAGGAAATATAGTATGCTTGAATCTCTTTTATCCATTTTAATGCGTGTAGCGGTTTAAATGTGAAATTACACTTTTTTCCGAAAAACAAATAAACTGCATTTTTTTTGAAATAGTGCACCGCTTAATGTTTGGTTAAAGTAACCATTAACTTAAAAATATGTTAATTACCTATAATATGTTAATAATTTTTGGTTGAGTTTATATATAAACCAATTACAATAAACTATGTTTGTTAAAACAAATGTCCCCAACAGGGGTTAAATTAAAAAAACAATTTAAACTAATTATGGCAACACCACAAAGCGGCGGTATTACCGCCTATTCTGTAAAAACAAAAACCAAGAATGTACCTATGATCGATCCGATTATCGATGTGAAATCAGGAAGGTATATTGCAACTGGTAAAGACAGTGCAGGTAACAAAATGGCTGCAATTATGAGTAAAGCTACAGCAGAAGGCCACATCAGCAGCGGTAGCGCTAAAAAAGGTTCTGGCTGGTAAGATATTTTTATTTTAATTAATAGCATTGTTGCCTGTAACAGGGCCTCAATGCTATTTTTTTTATATGACAGCGGTTATCCCTCATAGTTATACCCATTCAAGGAAGGCTGCCATTAAAAAATCAAATCATTAACCATACTAAACTAACCCGATATCACCGGTTAATTTGGAAAGACTGCCCGGCACAAAAATTCTCTTTGTGCACATACCAGCAAAGCACGAATTCTTCTTTGTTGGCTATCAATATTTTAATCACCTTACATTGTGCGTAATTGTAAAAAAAGTGTTAAAGCATGTTAAACTGCTTATGCTGTGCTTTTAAATAGATATATTTAACCGCTATATCTTTTATTTCAATTCATGTTGATGATCTTTAGAAAACTTTTACTTACTACCTGTTTATCGTTAGTTGTGGCATTATCCGCATTTGCGCAGGATGATAGCGTAGCATTAACAACTATTATTTCAAAAACCGCAAAATTTGCCACAAACTATCCTGTTGAAAAGGTATATCTCCATTTTGATAAGCCTTATTATGCCGTGGGCGATACCATATGGTTTAAAGCCTATGTAACTATACAGGATCATCAATTATCGGCATTAAGCAAAATTGTTTATGTTGATATGATCACTAATCATGACTCCGTGGTACAATCCGTACGCTTACCTGTTGTTAATGGCGTTGCAAATGGCAGTTTCGTACTCCCACAGGTTTCATTTATTGAAGGCAATTACCATGTGAGAGCCTACACCAACTGGATGCGGAATTTTGACCCTGCCTATTTCTTTACAAAGAATATTACTGTAGGCAATACCGTAGATGAGAAAAACCCGGTAAATACACATATTTCATTCGTTAATTCGCTATCAGGCGGTAGTGAGAAGATAGATGCAAAAATTATCTATAAGGATCAGGATGGCGTTGCTTACATTAATAAGAAAGTATCGTGGAAGGTACAATCGGATGATGAAACAATAGATAAAGGTAAGGGCACTACCGATCAGAACGGTGTACTGAACCTTACATTTTCAAGCAATAAACCGGGCTCATTTGGCACAGCCGACCTGGTTACCGATATTGAGTTGAATTATAAAAAATCTATTTCCAACTCATTTTCGTTAAAAACGGCAGCCATACCAAAAGATGTGCAATTTTTCCCTGAAGGTGGTAATATCATAAATGGCATCCGTACAAAAGTTGCGTTTAAAGCCATTAGCTCCAATGGTTTGGGTGTTGATATTAAAGGTACTGTAACTGATAATGACAATAAAGTTGTAGCAAATTTCGCATCCCAGCATTTGGGGATGGGCTTGTTTACATTAACACCTGAAACCGGTAAAAGCTATAAAGCAAATGTAACTTTCCCCGATGGTACACATAACAGCTATGATTTACCAAGAATAATGGATGAAGGGATCGATCTATCAGTAAATAGCAACAATCCTGATAGTTTGAACCTTAAAATATCCTCAAACTCCGATTTTTTACAAAAATTTACGGATACGCGTTTTTATATTGTAGCCCAAAGCGGAGGAGTAATTTATTATGCCGCCCAAACCAATCTGCACAGTTTAACTTATTCTGCATCTATACCAAAGATTAAATTCCCTACAGGTATTCTACAGGTATCACTCCTATCCTCTGAAGGTGATCCATTAAGCGAAAGAATAGTTTTTATTCAGCATAATGACCAGCTGAATGTAGCTGTGAATACTGATCGCCCGTCATACACCCAAAGGCAAAAGGTTAGAATGACCATGACTGTAAAAAACAAGGATCTGCCTGTTTCTGGTAGCTTTTCATTAGCGGTTATTGATGAGAGCAAGGTGCCTTTTGATGAAAATGCCGAGACAACCATTCTCTCAAGTATGCTGTTAACCTCTGACCTGAAGGGTTACATTGAGAAACCAAACTATTATTTTAACCATGTTGATGAAACCAGAGTGGCAGATCTGGATATTTTGATGCTTACCCAAGGTTATCGCCGTTTTACTTATAGTGATATTGTTTATGATAAAAACCCATCTATCTATTTTTTCCCTGAACAGGGGATAAATATATCGGGTATATTAAGGGCAAGTAATGGTATAGCTGTACCTCGCGGCAATGTGCATTTAACCATTCCCGACAAAATATATTATAAAGATGTAATTACTGATCCATCGGGTAATTTCCTGTTTCAGAATTTAACGTTCCAGGATTCATCACAGGTAATATTAAATGCCAAGAATAATACAAATGGCAAATTTATGGAGTTAACCGTTAATGCCGATACCTATCCCGGATTACAAAAGAATGTAAACTTGCCTGATAATGTAGCCAATATTGATAGTATGCTTACTACATACTTACTGAATACTAAAAAGCAATACGCCGGTAATCGTGTATTAAAAGAAGTAGTTATTAAGGCAAAAAGTGAAGTTAAAAAACCAAGCCACATGGATTATCCATCATTAGTAGGATTAAGCCCGCAGCCTGACCATATGATAGAAGGCTCGCAGTTTGACGGATGTAACGTATTACTCGATTGCCTTAAAGGTGCCGCATTTGGCCTAACCTATGATGTTGATGACTTTTATATAACGCGGGACTACATGCAGGGTAACAAAAAAACACCTGTACAAGTATATTTTAACGGCATGCCTGTTGAAACAAATTATTTGAATAATATCGACCCAAAAACTGTTGAATCGGTTGAGATATTTTTAAATAACGGCATAACCAATATAGGCTCGCTGAACAACACAAAAGGTGTGCTGGTTATCAACTCTAAAAAGATACCCAAGGGCGAAAAGATTAGCCTTGCTGATTTAAAAAACCTTATCCCTCAGAAAAATTTGATCACTATCAGCCCAATGGGATATGGCAAAGACCGCCAGTTCTATATTCCGAAATACCTTGTTGCAAGAACTGCAATGGAAGTTCCAGACTATCGTACTACTGTTTACTGGAACCCTAAAATAATAACCGACAAAGCAACTGGCAAAGTTTCGTTTGAGTTTTATAACTCAGACGGAAAAGGCACTTATAAAGCCGTTATTGAAGGACTTGATATTGACGGAAACATAGCGCATTATGTTTACCATTATAAGGTAGATTAAAGCAATCTTTACCACAACAAAAAGGGCGCTGTACTATGTACAGCGCCCTTTTTGTTTAATTAATCTGCTTGAATTGTTACCCGTTCAAAATGCTTTTTACGTAAGCGCAGCTTTTAGTAATGCTTACATAAGGATCAATATCAGTATAGTTTTCCTGCTCAACTATAAAATGCTTAATGCCACCTAACTTTGCATAACCTATGATCGATTTAAAATCAATAGTACCATTACCTACTTCGGTATTTTTTTCATGGTTAGTTTTATCCATATCCTTTATATGAAAAGCAAAAAACCTGCCCGGATGTGCTTTTATAATAGCGGTTGGGTCCTGGCCTGTGCGAACTACCCAGTATAGGTCCATTTCCATACTCACTAATGACGGATCTGTTTTCGCCAGTATGGTATCATAAAAAGTTGTACCATCAACCGGTTTCCATTCAAAGTTATGGTTGTGGTAGCCCAGCTTTAAACCTGCTTTTTTACAAAGTTCACCGGCTGTATTCAGTTTGTCGGCAATGTTATTAAAATCGCTGACAGTTTTTATATAGGCATCATTAAGATGAGGCACTATTACGTACTCCATCCCGGTGATATTGGCTGCTTCGATATAACTTTTTAGTTCGTCAGTTTTCCCGGCACCCAAAAAGCTATCGAATTCAAAATGTCCGCTCGGTGTGCTCAAACCGTTATCTTTTAACAGTTTGCTGAAATCCTGAGCATTCAGTCCCCAAAAGCCCTCAGCTTTGCTGTAACCAAAAGGCTCAACTTCTTTATATCCGGCAGCGGCTACCTTTGCTATTACACCTTTTACGTCTGGTTTTATCTGGTCGCGCAGGCTGTATAATTGCAGCCCCACTACCTTGTTCTTCCCCGCAGCTTTTAATAATTCAGGGGCTACCATTAATCCAGCCGAAACAAGTCCGGCCTGTGTTAAAAATGTTCTTCTGTTAGTCATATTAATTGGTAAATATTTAAAAAAAGAATCAGGAGCCAGGAATCAAGATTCAAGATAAAATTGAAACTTCCTAATTCTTGACTCTTGATTCCGGGTTCTTGAATTGTAACTCTTAATTCTTGACTCTAATAAATTAAACTCCTACTTTCCAGCCTTCTCTGTATTCTCTTTTTACAAATTGGTTTACATCATCAAAGTTGGTTACACGCATGGCATTGTTATCCCACTGCAACGTGATGCTATCGCCCGGATAACTAACACCTTTACCATCGGCATTTGGTTTTTGTATACTATGCCCCCTGATAGATAAGTTAGCCATTAATAATGCCTCTGTTAACGGCCCGGCCAGTTTAAATGGTGAGCTTACATCATCAGGTTTACCTGCAAGCGAAGCTTCAACCCATTGTGCATAATGGCCATCCTGGCCACCTGGTACGCGTTTAATAGTTTTCGGAACGTTTACTTCTTTGGTACGAGATGTTGGCAATAATTGCGGATTAAGCGAATAAGTGCTCGCCATCATCTTGCCTTTGGTGCCAATAAATAGCATACCGTTACCATCATCGCCAAAATCCTCATTCGGGCCTAATTCAGCAGGCCTCTCAGGTTGTATACCACCATCCATCCAGTGTACGGTAACATCACCTTTTGTTTTTTCGGTTTTAGGATATGTCAGTGTGATATGACTTGACGGAGGACAGCTATCAGGATAATACGCTTTGTTAAAAGGCCCTGTATATACCGTACCTATACTTGACTGCACGTTTTTTACATATTGCAGATCGAGCACCCTAAATGGTGCTTCCATTATATGGCAACCCATATCGCCTAAGGCGCCGGTTCCATAGTCCCACCAGCCGCGCCAGTTAAAAGGAGCTATGCCATCCATATAATCCCTGTATTTTGCCGTACCCAGCCAAAGGTCCCAGTTTAACTCTTTAGGAACATCCGCTTTAGGCGGCCAATGCACCCCCTGGGGCCATACAGGGCGGTCTGTCCAACAATAAACGGTATGCACATCGCCAATTTCACCGGCATCATACCATTCACGCAATTGCCTTACACCATCATTTGATGAACCCTGGTTACCCATTTGAGTAACCACTTTATATTTTTTGGCAGCTTCGGTTAAAGTGCGGGCCTCATAAATATCATGCGCCATTGGCTTTTGTACATATACGTGCTTACCCAGTTGCATAGCCGAAAGCGCAACAATAGCGTGGTTATGATCAGGGATTGACACCGATACGGCATCGAAGTTTTTATGATCCTTATCCAGCAATTCGCGCCAGTCGCTATAAAATTTAGCTTTAGGGAATTTCTTTACCGTATTAGCCGCGCTGCGGGTATCAACATCACATAAAAATGCGATCTCGGCTTTGCCACTGGCATAAAAGTTGGCTATATCACTATTACCCTTACCACCTGCGCCAACTGCGGCTATTACCAGGCGATCACTTGGCGCTGTAAAGCCTTTGCCGCCTAATACATATCGTGGAACTATCATTATGCCTGCAGCTGCTATTGAACTGCTTTTAATAAAACCCCTGCGTGATGGGTTTAATGAAGAAGTGCTTTTTTCCTCGCTCATAAAATATAATTTGGTTGTTTTTTGTAATGGCTGAATCCCATACTATTGGTAACAATACAGGTTTACCAAACATAACAAAATATTTAGAAAAAAGCATTTAGCTACAAATATGTTACTCAATATCCCCACCTGTTCATAACCTTCAAATCCAGCTTTGAACATTCCAGCGGATCCATGCCCTGGTACTCCTCCTGTTCAATAATAAACTGTGAGGTGCCCCCTGTTTTACGTGCTTCTTTTAGTATATCTTTTAGCGGTAATATCCCCTTGCCGAGTACAGTATTCTCATATTTACCACTGGCATTTTTAATCTGATCCTTTACGTGCATCAGCTCAAATCTGCCGGGGTATTTTTTTATATAATCAAGCGGCATGGCTCCTGTTGGGTACATATTGCCAATATCCATTTGCTGGGCTACTAATGCACCATCAGTGTTATCCAGCATCACGTCATATAAGCGAACGCCGGTAAATAGTGTGGTAAATTCAAAATCGTGATTATGGTAACCAAACTGAAGGCCTTGTTTCTTACATAATTCGCCGCATTTGTTAAATACGTCCATGAATCTTTTAAAAGCGTCAACATCCGTTAACAGATCGCTGTCCAATCCGGGGCTAATCAGGTACTTCTGCCCTACTTCCGCGGCATCGGCAACTGCCTGTTTCCATTCATCGGTAAAATCATTATTGGTAGCATCCCAGTGTTTTTGTAATAGTGTTACGTGCCCACTGGTCATGTTTAAATGCGTATCATCCAATATCTTTTTTAAATCCTTAACTGTGTACCCATAAAATTTACGGTTACTATAACCGGCATGTTCTATCTGGAAATATCCCATATCCGATAGCTTCTTTAATGTACCGGCAGGATCAGCATGCATGGCATCACGCACAGTATAAAGTTGCAGCCCCAATCGTTCAATTTTTTTGGGCGATGCAAACAGGTGTTGTGGCATAAAAGCCGCGCCTGCAGCCAGCACCGCGCTGTTTCTTAAAAATATTCTTCGTGAATGTTGTACCATTATTATTTAGCTATTGGATATACCGGGAATAACAACTTCGAATTGCTTACAAAAGCGATGTGCTTACTATCAGGCGACCATGATGGTGTGTTGATTGTACCCTGACCGCCATATAAATAAGCGATAACTTTTGATGGCCCACCACCTATAGGCATCAATCTTAAATATACGTGTCTGTAAAAAGGATGATCGCCTGGTGATACTTCATTTTTATTGAAGGTGATAAAAACTATCCATTTGCCATCAGGTGAGATATGCGGAAACCAGTTATCATAATCATCACTGGTAATTTGTGTTTGCTCACTGCCATCAGGTTTCATACGCCATGCTTGCATCAAACCACTGCGCACTGAGCAGAAATAAATATATTTTCCGTCAGGTGTGTACTCGGGCCCATCATCGAGGCCTGGGGCTGTGGTTAACCTCACCTCCTCGCCGCCTGCTGACGGCATGCGGTAGATATCATATTCATTATTCCTATCGCCGCAAAAAACAAGATACTTACCATCCGGCGACCAGCCATGCATGTATGATGGCCCTATTTTATTCATCCGTTTGGCATCACCACCCTTTGATGATAAGGTATAACCTATAGAACCATCCTTCTCACTATTACTTACCGCCAGCATTTTGCCATCGAATGAAAGCACGTGATCATTATTATTATTGGTGGCGACACCTGTATTGAGTACTGCGGGGGTATTTGTAGCCAGATCATATTTATAAAGCAAACCATTACTATTATAGATCAAAGATTTTCCATCTTTTGTCCAGTTTGGGGCCTGTAATGACTCTGGTGATTGGTAAATAATCCTGCTGTTTTGTGTTTCCAGATCGAGGATATGTATAGCACTGCCAATATGCTGCTGATAACCATTTTCGCCATTGGCCGGCACAACGATACGTACATTATGAAACAGTGCTGATTCAGTAACATTTGGATTGTGGGCGCATACAAACAGGCCCACATATACTTCATCGCCCAGATCAAGGCTATCAACGTGCTCGGTAACAAAAGTTTCGCCGTTATGGGCTACAGACATAATATAGGTGTTACCTTTCCTCTCCAGTTGAATAACATCAGCCGATGTGAGTTTAGATTTTATTTCCTCGGTACCAGCGCCGTTTGTGCGTCTGAATTGCAATGAAGTTAACCCATCACCATGTACAACAGCATTGATGTGTTTCGAGTCTGAATCGAGCGATGTGCGCACCATCCAGCCCATTTTGCGGTGCATCTCGACACCTTTGCCAATAAATGCAGCATTAGTGGTAAGTATAAAATCACCTTTAATGCGTTTCCATACAAAATGAAAATCATCATGATTGGCCCATATATTTTGGCCTGAGCCAGATATTTTATATTGCTGTAAAGTTGGGTCGTAACTTGCAGTGCCAGCCGGTTTAACGCTGCCAACATCCGTTTGCCCGTCGAAAATTCCTAATGTTGATTGTGCATAGCTATTATTAAAAAATAGCGCAAGCGAAAAGCATAACAACAGATAGCTTAGTTTTAATCTCATATAACTGGTTGATTTGTAATTTAGGATTCACTAAGTTAACTATTCCATTGGTAAAAGGTATAGTGATTTTTTATCCCAATGTTGTCTTTTTCCACTAAAAACAAAAAAGGAGATGCGTTTTGCATCTCCTTTATATTTATCAGCTATTGATCTTTTCTTACAGATCGGCAACTAATGCTTTTTTAGTTTCTTTTGCATAAGCTTTAGCTGCTGCTTTAGCCGCCGCAGGTTCAGCACAATAAGCTAAATAAAATTCCTTTTTCGAGTCGCGATAATGGCTTACCGCTCCTATCATACTTAAAAGTTTTATATAGCACCATGCCAAGTCGAGCTGGTAAGGCTTAAAGCCTGAGCGCGCGCTTTTTGGATACAAGTGGTGATTGTTGTGCCACTCACCAGCTACATAGCCTGGCCATATTTGGTTTATTGACATATCCTCACGGTTATGATCAACACCTTCACGGCGCTTATCTTCGCCTTTGCCATGGCCTTCATAGTTGTAAGTACGTACACCTACCGCCCAAAAACCTGCAGCACCAAACATAGCGCATACAAGACCAAAGCCGCCCATTAGATAAAATGCCGCGAACCAAAAGCTCCAGTTTAATATTACGCTGATAATTGTGCGCACAGGAGAAGCTAAAGTCCCCCATTTTTGGTATTGTGCATAGCTATTGGTATTTACACCTGTATGGCGCATTAAATTAACGCATTTGCCATAGTTCTTCTCCGTCATATTCCGGTTAATGGGCTGATGATTTACATCGGCCAAAAAGCAGTATAAAAAACCTCCTGAAGCGTTATAAGGATCGCCAGGTTGATCAGACAATGCATGATGCACGTGGTGGGATATAGCATATATCTCTTCCGGAATAATTTTAAGGGTGAGATTCTGCGTAAAAAATCGCCAGAATTTATTACTGAACTCATAAGCACCATGTGTACAGTAACGATGATGCCATATGGTACCATGTGTACCCATTACTATCATGCTATACACAAAAGCTGCTATTAACAGCTTAAACGAGAAATATTTAAAGATAAAAAGGAATAAAAATGGCGCCAGGCATAAAACCATAAACCAGCTCATAAATGAAAGCCAATTTTTTTTGTTTTTAAAGATGTTTAGCCGTTTAAAAAATTCTTTTAGTATTTGATTGGAACTCGGTTCCGAAAGGTTACCACACTCATCCTTCCACCCATACGAGGGCGGCTCCAGCACGCTGTCTAAGAAAGCCATTATTTTATTGAAGATTAGTTTATAATTATACCAGGGTTCAGCTTGTAAGGTATATATAATTTATTGAAGCGAAGAAAATATCTTAGAACCCTAAAGAATAATGCGAGGGGAATAATATACTGCCAAAAACCGAAATAAAATCTCTTACTTTATTAGAACGATACAATAATATTAAAAGTATCGCATTGTCATAATAAATTCATATTTCTTTATGCTGTTACTGTACAGCGTTCACCAGCAAGCAACAACTTACATTGCTCATAGTCGTTAGGCATCCGGATAGCGTCAGATTCTTTCCGGTAGTTTTGTTTGAGTTCCTTACGGCGCTTGGCTTCCAAAAAACGCCTTACATCTTCCCTGTTCTCCAATATCAAACCCGGAACTTGTACCAGGTTATTGTCTTCGTCCTTGGCTACCATGGTAAAATAACTGGTATTGGTATGCTTTACGCTGTTAGTCTTTATATCTTCTGACACCACCCTTATCCCCACCACTAACGATGTATTGCCCACATAATTTACCGATGCCATAAGCGATACCAGCTCACCTACTTCAACAGGCTGCAAAAAATCTACCGTATCTATCGATGCGGTTACGCAATAATTACCCGCATGTTTGGCCGCGCTAACATAAGCTACCTTATCCATCAACGACAATAATACACCGCCATGTATTTTACCGCCAAAATTGGAATAGGAAGGTATCATCAATTCGGTGATCACTGTTTCGGAAAACCTTACACTTTTATACGGGAGTTCATTGGTTTGGGCTGCCATAGCTTTCAATATTAATAAGGCACAAATTACTCATCATGAATTGTATTATTACAATATTTATTACACATTGCATAAAATAACATAGATAATATCTATATTAATAAACTACAAACCGAACTAATATCTGTGAGAAAATATATTCTGCTTACTATTACCCTATTTTATATGGGAATCTGTTTTGCCCAGGATACTGTTAAAAGTAACCGGGAAACTGTGGAACAAAAAAAAAGATTAACGGAAACCGTTACAGAAACCTATAAAGTATTAAAGGCTGATAAAAAGACTAAAGAAGGCTTATATACAGCTGTATATAAGCGAAAAACTGCCCTCGCTGTTGGGCGTTATGTTGATGACAAGCGAGCCGGCACGTGGCATTTTTATGATATTGATGGACATCTGGTTGAAAATTTTGATTATGACAATTTGAATTTGCTATATGAGGAACCAATGGATAGCCTATCGCAAACTAAAATAGTATATAGTTTTGATAATAAATTTACAGATAGCGACCGTGTTACCCGACCACTCAAAATAGGCGGCAGATGTTTTGGTTTTATACCTTATTTAAAGGTTTATACGCTTTCTGAGAATTTATATGGAATTAATCTATATACCGCGGTTGCTATTTTAGAAGTGCTGGTTAGTCCGGGTGGCCGGTTAGCCGATTTTAAGGTACATATCCGGTCAAATGGCTATGAAAGAATAACCAGCTTTAGCCCTGAGCTCATTGCTGAGGATGATAAAGTATTTGTACCCGCCACGCTTAACCATAAGCCTATATTATCGCGTATATTCATAAAGTGCAGGTTAACCAATTATGGGGAGTTGGATGTGGATTAATAAGGTTAAGGTATATAAAACAATCCCATAAAAAAGCGCCATTGCGAGGTACGAAGCAATCCCTAACTATACAGAGCGGCTCTTCTAATCGGGGATTGCTTCGTACCTCGCAATGGCGCGTGGGAATATTTTATATTATCGGCACTTATTAATGCGCGTGATGACCATCAGCTCCGTGAGCGTGGCCATGTGACAATTCTTCTTCAGTTGCCGGGCGAACATTCAGGATGTTACCTTTAAAATGAAGCTCCTGGCCAGCCATTGGGTGATTAAGATCAACAATAACAGCATCTTCAGCAATAGATACTACCTGGCCCTGAAAACGGTTACCGTTATTATCCTGTAGAGGTATTATACTGCCAATTTCTGGCACATCAGTACCTTCAAACATTTCTTTAGGCAGGTTAGCTACAGCTTCTTCATCATATTCGCCGTAAGCATCTGCGGCTGATAATTGAAAATCATAAGTATCTCCGGTTGAAAGAGTACTTAAGTTTTCTTCGAATTTTGGAAGCATTTGTCCTGCTCCGAATAAAAATGTTAAAGGCTGTTCTTGAGTAGCGCTCTCAACTAATGTTTCAGTGCCATCCTGATCTACATAAAGATCATAAGTTAACGACACTACGTTTTTTGGTGCAATTTTCATTATCAAAAGTGTTTTACTATATAAGTATTTTCGAATTAATTTGTTTCAGGGCATCGGTAATATTATCAACCGGTAAACTACATGTTTTATCTTTACATATGTAAACCTGGGTTGTATCATTAAACTTATCCCGCAGCAAAGGTAAACTTCCTTTTTTACCTCCCAATATTATTTTGTTGGGGATGTAATTATTTTCTATTTCTATACGGAAAGCCTCGGCATTTTCACCTGTTATCGCTACCTCATACACACCAAAAACCTCATTAAGCAATAACGAAGACCAGTTTGAATAAGCCGACCCATATTTGGCCAAATGCGGTAAAATATTACGCAGCAATTGCGCCGAAATATCCGTATATTCTCGTTCATCAAACAGCAAACCTAATTTCTTAAGGTTATGCGCCATAACCGAATTTGATGCCGGTATAACCCCATCCATGATCTCCGATTTACGGGCAATTAACTGTTCATCCTCGTCGCCGGTAAAATAGAACATGCCTGTACCCTCTTCATAATAATGTATAATGGCATAATCAGCCAGCATTTGCGCATTGTTTAGCCATGATTCATTAAAAGTAACCTCATATAAGGCAATCAGCCCATCAATAACATTGGCATAATCATCTAAAAAGGCGATGGAATCATTATTCTTACCTTTATATACGCGCGATAATCTGCCATCTGCATTTACCATATTGAGCATTATAAATTCGGCATTATTTAAAGCTATCTCCAGGTATTCAGCTTTATTAAATGCCCGATAAGCATCACAAAGCCCTTTCAGCATCAAGCCATTCCATGAGGCCAATATCTTATTATCCAACCCGGGTCTGATACGGATTGCTCTTGCCTCAAATATCTTTTTGCGGGATGCTTCTACATTAGCTACCATATCCTCCAGTACTACGCCTAATTTGTTAGCCAAATTCAGGTCCTTATCTTTTCTGAATAGCACATTGGTCTGTTCTTCCTCCCAATTCCCTTCCTCTGTTACATTATAATAGATACCGAACAGTTCGGCATCATTGCCCAGTATTTCTTCTATTTCAGCTTTAGTAAATGTATAAAACTTACCCTCCACACCTTCACTATCCGCATCCAGCGCACTGTAAAATGCTCCCTCCGGTGATGATAGTTCCCGAAGCGTAAAGGTTATGATCTCATCTACCACCTGCTTGTAAAGCTGTGAGCTTTTCCAGGTGTAGGCCTCGGAATAAAGGCTAATCAATTGCGCATTATCATACAGCATCTTTTCAAAATGCGGCACATGCCAGCGGCCATCCACGCTGTAACGGGCAAAGCCTCCTCCTATATGGTCATAAATACCACCGAAGGCCATTTTTTTGAGCGTTAAGCTAACTATCTGCGCTACCTCACTATCGTTCATCAAATAAGCATAGCGCATCAAAAACTGCCAGTTATTAGGCATCGGGAATTTTGGCGATGATCCCATGCCACCTTCTTCCTTATCAAAGTATTTTTTCCAGTTGTCGACTATCAGCTGTAGGTCATCCTTATCGTATTCTGGTTGCTCATTTACGAAACCTATCGACTCATATTGTCTAATGCCCTCAGTTAACTTTAAAGCGTATTCATCAGCTTCGGCAGGTTTTTGTTTATAGAAATCAGCCAGGTTAAAAAGCAATGACGTCCAATCGTTTTTACGGAAATAGGTTCCTCCATAAATAGGCCGCTGATCGGGCAGGCAGATACAATTTAAAGGCCACCCCCCCCTGCCGCTCATCAATTGTATAGCACTCATGTAAATCTGGTCGATATCAGGTCGTTCTTCCCTGTCAACCTTTATACAAACAAAATATTCGTTCATCACCGCGGCCACTTTTTCATCCTCAAAGCTTTCATGTTCCATTACATGGCACCAGTGGCAGGCGGAGTAACCTATGCTTACCAGTATCAATTTGTTTTCATCCTTAGCCTTTTTTAAAGCTTCAGCACCCCATGGATACCAGTTTACAGGATTATTGGCATGCTGCAATAAATAAGGCGATGTGGAATTGGCGAGGTGATTCATATAATTTATTAACAGCTAAAGTGCAATATTTAAAGCAATTATAGCATGTAAAAGTTTTTAGACCGGGGGATTAGTTTTTAACAATGATGTAGCAAATACAAACTACAGATACATAACTTATCTTTCAGCTTACAGATTTGCTATATGGAAAATCAAGGAAGAATTAATGGATCTTGTCGATTGTCCCAAAAATAAATAATTTCAATAATGTTGTTATTTACTCTATAAAACATTGAACAATTCTTATGAAGAACACATTTTCTTAGTTCAATATTCTCTGGTGCTATTGGATATAAAAATGGAGTTTCGATAATATTATCCAAGGAATAGGAAACTTTATCTTTGAATTTCTTTACAAATTTATCACCCCATCTTTGGTTTAACTGGGTGATTATTTCATCGAATGTAATTATCGCTTTAGGAGAAAACCTTATTTCAAAGCTCATTTATTTGAAAGATGCTTTTCTTTAAACTCCTTTAATGATATTGTTTGGCCGCTTTCATGCTGCTTGATACTCTCTTCAATACCCTTTAATACATGAGGTGGTAAAGTATTAGGCTGTGGCTCAAACTGAATATTTAATGCTTTTAAAAAAGCTTTAACAGTTTTCAATTGTTCAGCACTTTCAGGATGTATCAATATAGATTCCATAATATCAAAAATACGCATCACGATAAACAATTCAAAAATATATTAATCTGCACAGATTTGGCTTTTGTATCATCCTTGTTAACAAATCTTTAATAAAGATTAAATTTTATTATTTTCGCCGCTTTAATTGACCCAAATGCTATTTATAAAATTCAAATACCTGCTGGCTGGGTGTGCCGTATTATTATTGGCTGCCAATACTTCATCAGCCCAAACTACCGACTCTGTTAAATACGACCATAATGACATTTTCGGCCCTATTACATGGCCCGTTACCAGTGGTAATACCCGCTCAGCAAACGGACAACCGGGCGAAAATTACTGGCAAAACCGTGCCGATTATCTTATTCACGCTACTTTAACTGAAGGCAAACAGGACACCACCATTACCGGCGATGTAACTATCAACTATACAAATAATAGCCCCGATAAACTGGACTATTTATGGCTTCAATTAGACCAGAACCTGTTTAAACCCGACTCCCGCGGTGCTGCGGTAACCCCGATGAGCGGCGACCGTTTTGATGTAAAAGGTTTTAATCGTGGTGGTTATCATATTGAATCAGTATCGGTTACCTATAAAAATCAAACTTATACAGTTACGCCAATCATAACTGATGCGCGTATGCAGGTTAGATTAAACACGCCGATGGGGGCAAAAGGCGATAAGATAATTGTAAAAATAAATTACAGCTTTTCTATCCCGGTATATGGCGCCGATCGCATGGGCCGCCAGAAATTTAAACAAGGCTATGTTTATGAAATTGCGCAATGGTACCCGCGCATGTGTGTTTATGATGATGCCGAAGGCTGGAATACTTTGCCTTATATGGGCTTAGGCGAGTTCTTCTGCGATTATGGTGATTTTGATTACTACGTAACCACACCTGCGGATATGCTGGTTGTTGGCTCTGGCGATCTGCAAAATGGCGCGGCGGTACTAACACCAACTCAGCAAAGCAGATTGGCTGAAGCGCGTAACAGTGAAAAAACTGTAATGCTGATAAAGCCGGAAGAAGTTGATCAGCCTGCAACTCATCCGTTTAAAGGCGCATTAACCTGGCATTTTAAAATGCAGAACAGCCGCGATGTATCATGGGCAGCTTCAAAAGCATTTATATGGGATGCTGCAAGAGTTAATTTCCCATCGGGTCGTAAAGGTATTGCCATGTCGGCCTACCCTGTTGAAAGTTCAGGTAACGACTCATGGAGCCGTTCAACCGAATACCTGAAAAGCAGCATGGAAATCTATTCAACCGGATTTTTTGAATATCCATGGAATTCGGCTACCAGTGTATCAGGCGTGGCATTAGGCATGGAATATCCGGGCATTATTTTTTGTCTGAATAATTTAAAAGGCAAACATCTTTGGGGAGATATTACCCATGAGATCGGCCATAACTGGTTCCCGATGATTGTAGGCACCAACGAGCGTAAATATATGTGGATGGATGAGGGTTTCAACACCTATATCAATGTTTACGCTACAGATCGGTTTAACAATGGTGAATACAAAGACACGGCAAAAACAGCCCAAAAAGTTTTAAAAGGTTACATAAAAAGCACCGACCCGCTAATGACGCCGCCGGAAGCTATCGGGCTGCATGATTACGGGCAATACTATGCAAAAACGGCATTAGGTTTAGAAATGCTGCGCAATGATGTGGTTGGACCTGAGCGCTTTGATTATGCATTCCGCGAGTATATTAAACACTGGGCATTTAAGCACCCATTGCCTTATGACTTTTTCAGGGCGATGAATGATGCTACCGGCGAGGACCTGAACTGGTTCTTTAAACCGTGGTTCTTTACTACCTGGAAACTTGACCAGGCTATACAGTCGGTTGAATATGTTGATGGTGATGCTACCAAAGGCGCTATCATCACACTGGTAAACAAGGGGAAATTAGCCATGCCTGTTGTATTAAAAATAACCCAGGCTAATGGCAAAACAGAAACTATAAATTTCCCTGTCAACATTTGGCAGCGTAATGGTGTATGGGAGTTCAAATACCCATCAACCTCAACCATAAAAACGATGGTGCTTGATCCGGAACATGATCTGCCGGATACCGATCTAAGCAATAATGTTTATAGCCCTAAATAGAATTTAAGAATCAAGATGTAAGAGTCAGGAATCAAGAATTATAGGAGGTTTTCCTATCTTGATTCCTGACTCTTGTTTCTTAAATCTTTTTTTATAGATTAGCTTAACAAAAACATAATACCATCTACCATGACTATCCCCATCTACCAGGCTGATGCTTTTACTGATAAACTGTTTGGCGGCAACCCGGCTGCTATTTGTCCACTAACGGAGTGGCTACCGGATGAGATCATGCAAAAAATAGCGGTCGAGAACAATCTTGCCGAAACAGCATTTTTTGTAAAAACTGAAACAGGATATAAATTAAGATGGTTTACGCCAGAATATGAGATAGACCTTTGCGGGCATGCTACATTGGCATCGGCACATATTTTATATACCGAACTGGGTTATAATGAGGATGCCATACATTTTGAAACCGTAAAGGCAGGCACTTTGCATGTTAAAAAGGAAGGCGATAAATATACGATGGATTTTCCGTCCCGCCCACCTATTCATATTGATGCCCCTAATGGTTTGGTAGAGGCACTGGGAGAAAAAAAGCCTGTTGAAGTTTTACGTTCAAGGGATTATTTCCTGGTTTATGAATCGGAGGATGATATAAAGGATATCGCACCTGATTTTTTTGCTTTATCAAAAATGGATACCGTAGGTGTAATAGTAACCGCGCCCGGCAAAAATGTTGATTTTGTATCCCGATTCTTCGCCCCCGGTGCTGGTATTCCTGAAGACCCGGTTACAGGCTCGGCACATTGCAACCTTATACCCTACTGGGCAAAACAATTGGGTAAGGATAAACTACATGCTTACCAGCTATCATCACGCAAAGGAGAGCTCTGGTGCGAACTAAAAGGCGACCGTGTGTTGATGAGCGGAAAGGCAGTAACTTATTTAAGGGGGACAATTGCTGTTGAGGCGAAGGGATAAAGCTAAAAGGAGAAAGGTCAATTTTAAAATAACCTTTCACCCTTTAACTTTCAGCTTTAATCTCATTTAATATCCCACCGTAAAATGCCCTTTAATATGCATAGGATTCTCTATCTCATCAACAATCGCGATAGCATAGTCTTCCATTGAGATATGACTTTTGCCATTTGCATCAGTTAGCAGTTGATTATCCCCTGTGCGAAACTTACCGGTACGTGTACCTGGATAGATTTCTGCTGATGGGCTTACAAAGGTCCAGTCTAATTCATTTTCTTTTTCATAGATAGCTAATGCTTCCCGATGAGCTAATGAAACTGGTTTGTATTCTTCAGGAAAATTTGGGGTATCCACCAATTGCAAACCCGGCGAAACCTCTAAACTGCCCGCCCCGCCAACAATGATCAGCCGTTTTAAGTGAGCTTGTTTTAACCCATTAATAAGCGGTATAGCCACTTCTTTTATAGTTGACGGAGGTATACCTTTCGCCGGACTATAAGCCGATACTACCGCATCCTGGTTAAAGGCTGCTGTTTCCACATCCTGCGAGTTGAAAAGATCTGCCTTGGCAACCTTTAGATGTTCATGTATAACGGTATAATTTTCGGGGTGGCGTACTGCTGCGGTAACATCATGGCCACGGTTTAAAGCTTCTGTAACTATGCGGTTGCCAATGCGACCGCCTGCTCCAAATACTGCAATCTTCATGATAAATTCAGTTAAAATTATGTTGATAAAAGCATCGATACAGCCGAAATGTTTTATCAGCATAAAATCAATTTTATATTTTAGGATTTCGTTTTTTTATGACTAATTTAAAAGTTCGGAATTTTTCGAGCCTTTATAATTTAAATGCAGCTTACATCTTTAGAAATCAAGGGGTTTAAAAGCTTTGGCGATAAGATTACCATCAATTTTAATGAGGGTGTTACTGCTATTGTGGGTCCTAATGGCTGCGGAAAATCAAACGTGGTGGATTCTATCCGCTGGGTACTGGGTGAGCAAAGCACCCGGATGCTCCGTTCGGAAAAGATGGACAACATTATTTTTAATGGCTCCAAAAGTCGCAAGCCCGCTAACCTCGCTGAAGTATCGCTCACTTTTGATAACACAAAGAACATATTGCCCGTTGAGTTTTCGCAGGTTACGCTAACCCGTAAGCTTTACCGCAACGGCGACAGTGAATATCGCCTGAATGACGTACAGTGCCGCCTGAAAGACATTACCGATCTTTTTCTGGATACCGGTATTGGCTCTGATTCTTATGCCATTATAGAGCTGCGGATGGTTGATGAGATCATCAGCAATAAAGAAGGTTCGCGCCGTAATTTATTTGAGGAAGCATCGGGCATATCAAAATATAAGCTGCGTAAAAAACAAACTTTTGCAAAGCTAAAGGACACCGAAGCCGACCTGGAACGTGTAGAGGACCTGCTTTTCGAGATAGAAAAAAACCTGAAAACACTCGAGAATCAGGCTAAGAAAACGGAGCGCTATTACCGCATCCGCGATCAGTATAAATCGCTGAGCATAATGCTGGCTTCGTTCAGGATAGCTTCATTCAGTGAATCGCTTGCCCGCATTGAAGAAAAAGAACAGGTTCAGCTGGTTGAAAAATCGGGCATTGCAGCTCAGATAGATACCCTTGAGGCCGCATTACAGCAATCAAAGCTGGATAGTCTGCATCAGGAGAAAAACCTGTCCATCCAACAAAAAGCTACCAACGAGCATGTAAGTAAGATCCGTGCTTATGAAAGTGAGAAAAAGATAAAGAACGAACAGCTAAAATTTCAACAGGATAAGGAAACGCGATTAAATGAAGAACTGGAACGCGACCGTAACCAATTGAACCATGTACTGTACAATATAAAACGCCTCTCCGAAGAGAAAATGCAGGAGGATGAAGCCCTGCATACGGTACAATCTAAAGTAGCTGATCTTAAATTGGCTGTTGACGAATTGCGTTTGGATCAATCATCATCGCGCAACGAGTTGAATGAGCTAACCAATATTAATAACCGGTTGCAGAACCAGGTTTACAAGGCTGAAAAGGATCTGGAGATCCTGCAAATACAGCAGCAGGCTTTAGAGCAGGAAAGCCAGCGTAACATGGAGGATGCCACCAATAAAGAGGTGGAACTCTCCCACTTTAACCAGGTTGTAGCCGAGTTGCAGGAACGTACCGAAACCCTTGAAAACGAGTATAAATTACTCGTTGATTTTGAGCAGCAGTTAAAAGACCAGCTGATAGATATTGACGAACAGTTAAGCACGGTTAAAGAAAGCATTATTGCCGACAGCCGTAAGCTGGATGCCAAACAAAACGAATACAACCTTACTAAAAGTATGGTTGACAATTTGGAAGGTTTCCCGGAATCGATCCGCTTTTTAAAGAAGAATGCAGACTGGTCTAAAAACGTTCCCCTGTTCAGTGATATTTTATTTTGCCGTGAGGAATACCGTGTAGCCATTGAAAACTACCTGGAGCCGCTAATGAACCACTATGTGGTGAGTAATTACGACGAGGCCATCAGCGCTATTAACCTGTTAAGTAAATCAGCCAAAGGTAGGGCACAGTTTTTTGTACTGGATAGTTATAAAGATGAGCCACGCTTAATTAATGATTTTGAAAGCGGAGTTGCCGCGTTGCAAGTGGTTGAGGTTGATAAACTTTACCAGCCACTATGTAATTTTCTATTAAAGAATGTTTATTTGGTTGATGACAGCAGCGAGCTGGTATTAAATAATGCGGCCTTGCCCGATGGCGTTGTGTTGATAGGTAAAAGCGGTAAGTTCAACAAATCGAAACATACCATGGCAGGTGGATCTGTTGGCTTGTTTGAGGGTAAACGTATCGGCCGGGCCAAAAACCTGGAGAATTTAGCCAAGGAAATTAAGCAGTTTGATACCCGCATTAACTATTCAAAGGAAGAATCCTTAGCCTTGCAAAGCAGATCGGCGGCATTAAAGGCATCCGGCAAAGCCGAAGATGTAAAACAAAAACAACAGGAACTAAGCAGGCTAAATACTGAGCTGATCACCGTTAAAACCCGGCAGGAACAATATCAAACTTTCATAACTAATAGTTTGAACCGTAAGGATGATATCGCTAAAAAGATCAAAGGTATTATAGAAGAAACAGCCGCCTTACGCCCTGAGTTAGCAGAGTTAAAAACGCAAAAACAGATCCAAAGTGAATTGCTGATTGAAAAACAGGCCATATTTAATGAGCTGAACGAGCACGTAACCGTACAATCAAACGCTTATAACCAGGAGAATATCCGTTTCCATCAGCAGCAAAATAAAGTTTCAGGCTTGGTAAAAGATTTGGACTATCGCGAAACACAAAAAGAACATCTTGAAGTCAGGATCAAGCAAAATGCGGTTGAGTTTGATAAGGTAAAGATCGCTATACAGGAAAATCTGCAACAATCTGATCTGAATGATGATGATCTGATTGAGATGTATACCCAAAAGGAAGAGCTGGAAAAAGCTACCCAGCAAGCTGAGCAGGAATACTACGAATGGCGCGGAAAAATAACTGAAACAGAAAACGAGATAACCGATTTGCGCCGGAAAAAGGATAATGCCGCCTTTATAGAGAACGCGTTGAAAGATGAGCGCAACAACCTTAAACTGGAACTGAATGCATTAAAAGAACGCCTTTCAGTTGAGTTTAATGTGGATATACAGGAGCTGATAGATACTGATGCCGCTGTTACCGAAAGCGAAGACGAACTGCGTGAGAAAACCGAAAAGCTCAAAAAGCAAATGGATGATTTCGGCGCGATAAACCCTATGGCGGTTGAAGCTTATAACGAGATGAATGAGCGTTACCAGTTCATCCAGGCGCAGAAGAAGGATTTGGCGGAAGCTAAAGCATCATTGCTGGCAACTATTCAGGAAATTGACGACACGGCTAAGGAAAAATTTATGGCAGCGTTTACTACGGTGCGTGATAACTTTATTACCGTTTTCCGTTCGCTGTTTAATGAAGAAGATTCATGCGATCTGATCCTTACCGACCCGCAGCGTCCGCTGGAATCTGATATTGATATTATTGCCCGACCAAAAGGCAAACGCCCCCTATCTATCAACCAATTATCCGGCGGTGAAAAAACGCTCACTGCTACTGCTATCCTGTTCTCGCTTTACCTGTTAAAGCCTGCACCTTTCTGTATTTTTGATGAGGTTGACGCACCGCTTGACGATACCAATATTGATAAGTTTAACAACATCATCCGCGAGTTCTCTAAAGATTCGCAATTCATCATTGTATCGCACAACAAACGTACTATTGCCAGCACCGATGTTATTTACGGTGTAACCATGGTTGAACAGGGAATATCGCGTGTGGTACCTGTGGATTTGAGACAGTTAGCGGATTAGAGTTTAAAGCTTAAAAGCCCTGTAAAAACTATTACTCTGCCTTTTACCTTTAAGCTTTTGCCTACTTCTTCCTGAAAATCATTGGCTTAAACTTATGCTTATTTAACGCAAGAGATACAGCCCGTGATTGCTCAACAGAGAAAGTTTTTTCTTTTGATAAGCCTTGAGGTAATTTTAAGGCAAATGAACCGCTTTTAACATAATTTAAGGCGTACGATAACAGCATTTCTGTTGAGTCGCCAAATTCCTTGGTGATATCATCAGCAGCCAGTTTACCGGGGTATGTGGCCGTACCGGGGGTCATGCCCGAATAGTAATCACCTTTATTGGCAGAGTTCTCTACATACAATTGCGGTGAGTACAGGTAGTATTTATTTATAGGGATCGGTATTTCGCCCACCGGTTTACCATAGGTTGTACTACCTATTAAAAACACATTTAGTTCTGGCAGCAGGTTATTAATAGTGAGTTCGCTTGATGAAGCAGTTTCATTGGTCACAATAAAAAATACCCTGCTGATATTTAACGACAACTTTTTAACAAAATTCGTTTGATTATTCACCGGTAAAAACTGACCGGGCTTAAGGCTATATTTCTTACTCAGCAATGGGTCTTTATCAGCTTGCAGGTTACTGTTGAAGTATTGCGTATACATCAAAGTATTGCTCTTTGCAGCAGGAACGATCAGGTCGTCCAGGTATTCGGCTGTTTCACCCGCCCCTCCGCCATTATAGCGCAAATCAACAATCAATTCGTTAATTCCGTTCGTTATGAAATAATCAAAGGCGGTATTTAATTGTGATTGCGCATTGGCAAGAGCGGTAAAGCTATTAAAAACCATATACCCTATCTTGTGCCCGCTGCCTTCATTAAAAACCTTATAGGTTATTACAGGGTTAACCGTGTAGCTGGCAGTAGATAATGAAACACTTATACTTGAGCCATCGGGCTTTAATAAGGTCATTTTAATGGTCGCACTATAATATACTGCATTAAGAACAAACTTCAGATCGTCATTATCGCTATATGATAAATTAGCGCTGCCATTTATGGCAGTTATCTGGTATCCGCGTTTTATGCCGGCCAGATCAGCCGGCGAACCAGCATATACATATTTAACACGCAGATCTTCATCAGCTATATAGGCTGGCTCGAAACCAAAATCGCCGTTTGTACCATTAAGCGATGCTGTTTCCGTTCCATCATCAATAAATGAATATTTAGGGATCAGAGGATTGGTTGCGAAATATTCATACGGGGCATTGGTTGAAGGATTGATCTTCAATTGTGATATAGCGAAGATTTCACTGTTCAATGCATCCTGATCATTGTCGGATGTATACGAGCGCGGATCGAATGTGGAATATGAAGGTATGGCATCATTCCATAAATAATCCTCTTTTTCGAAATAATAAATGGAATCTTTTATTTGATCGAGCGTTGTGGCAGCTTTAGTATTTTTATCCTTTTTACAGGATGCTATTACCCCGGCAGACAGTATAATGATAAAGAAAAACAGTTTTTTCATATACAAGGGGCCATATACTAAGGCAGAATAGTTTCTTTTACGAAATTAAGGTTTAAATCTTACTTCGCCTATAAAAATTGTTCAGCATTCAGGTAATCTATACCACAAGCCTGCGCACAAAGCCTGTCTTCTTCTGCATTTTCAATCATTACTATATCCCTGCGCTGCAAATTATGATCTTTTAATAGTAAATGGATGATATCCGGCTCGGGTTTTGGCGTGGTTTCATCAGCAAAATAACATACCAGGTACTTTTCAAGTCCGTGCCATTCGGTTTGCTTTATTTTATTGAGTTGCTGTTCTGGGTTTCCGTTGGTTACAATAAATAGTTTTTTTCGGTCAACCACTATGTCCTGCATCAGCTCAAGCATATTTTGAAATAGCAATAGCTTTAAAGGCAGCTTGGCAGTCAGCAATTGATTATTAAGGCTCGCACGGTATTTTTCATCAAGATGAAACCTTTCTTTCACACGATCAAAAACCTTGTCCTTGCCTTCAGTCTCATAGGTTGATGTCATTAAGCCGAGTACGGCTTTGGCGTCATGCAGTTCTGTATATTCAATCAGGTTGGCAAATAGGTAATAAACCTGGTATAAGTAGTCCTTTTCAGGATAAAGCACATTATCCAGCTCAAATATGAACGCCGTTTTGCGTTTGTCGATGTCTGTATATTTCATTTAAAATGTATTTTCTGTAGAGACGCAATATTTTGCGTCCCATTTATTCATTTCCTGTAGAGACGCAACACTTTGCGTCTTATACCATTTAAAGGGGACGCAAAATATTGCGTCTCTACGTTTGATAAACAATATTTATCCCGTACTCAGTAAACAATTGCTCCGATTCCTTCAATAGCACCGCCTCTTCTTCCCGCAAAACATAAAGCGTATCTATTTTTTTATCCAGGCAAAGCGTTAGCATCTCGTGCATGTATGAAACAGATTTGGGGTTGGGTAGCCTTATCATCTTACCTGATTTTACCATTATTTCAGGCAATTCATGGTAATCGCCTAAAAGAATACTCCACGCGCTTAATTTACTTTTAAGCTGATAGGCTTCAGCCGAGTTTGCCGCTGTAATAAGTACGTTCACTATTGGGTAATTAAGCCGTCCTTCATTAAAACCTTACGATCAGACAATGCTGCCAGATCTTCATTGTGCGTAACGATCACAAAAGTTTGGTTAAACTCATTGCGTAATTTCAGGAACAACTCATGCAGCTCGCGCGCGTTTGTTGAGTCCAGGTTACCCGATGGCTCATCTGCAAATATTAGCGCCGGATTGTTTACCAGCGCACGCGCCACTGCAACACGTTGCTGCTCTCCGCCTGATAATTCATTGGGCTTATGTTTTAACCTGTCTCCCAGCCCCAGTAATTCCAGTAACCCAGTCGCGCGTTTTTCGGCCTCGGATTTTGATTTCCCTGCAATGAATGCCGGTATACACACATTTTCCAGCGCATCAAACTCAACCAATAAATGGTGAAACTGAAATATGAACCCTATTTTAAGGTTGCGAAAAAGGCTCAGGTGTTTGTTGCTTAACTTACTTAATTCCTGATCGGCTATAAATAACTGACCTGAATCGGGCCTGTCTAAAGTGCCCAGTATATTCAGCAACGAACTTTTACCGGCACCGGATGCGCCTACTATGGTAACAATTTCGCCCTTTTGCACTTCCAGGTCGACCCCCTTTAGTATTTCAAGCTGACCGTATGATTTATGTATGGATTGCGCTTTAAGCATGGGCGAATTTAGTGATTAGAGATTAGTTAATTAGTGATTAGTGAACTTTTTATAGTTGTTTCCGCTATAAAAAGTTCACTAATCACCAGCCTCTAATCACTAAAAAAACCTGTAACCAGATTAATACTCAAATTAATGTAAAAACTATTCACTTATATATTGCCACTAATTATTGTTTTTAAAACAAAATCGTAGTTTTACCGCAAATTCTTTCGAAAACATGAATATTCACGAATATCAGGGTAAAGCCATTCTAAAAAGCTTCGGTGTTAGGGTTCAGGAAGGTATCGTTGCTGATACTGTTGAGCAAGCTGTTGAAGCGGCTAAAAAATTAAAGGACGAGTACAACTCAAGTTGGGTTGTTATAAAAGCACAAATACACGCAGGTGGCCGCGGTAAAGGCGGTGGTGTAAAATTGGCTAAGAATTTAGACGAGGTAAAGGAAAGAGCCAATGCCATTTTAGGTATGCAACTGGTTACTCCGCAAACCGGGCCTGAAGGTAAATTAGTTAGAAAAATATTAGTTGCCCAGGATGTTTACTACCCTGGTGAAAGCGAAACCAAGGAATTTTATATCAGCGTATTGCTTGATCGTGCTAAAGGGCGTAACATCATCATGTATTCAACCGAAGGCGGTATGGATATTGAAGAAGTTGCACACTCAACCCCCGAGCTGATTCATAAAGAAGAAATCGATCCTAAAGTTGGTTTACAAGGTTTCCAGTCACGTAAAATTGCCTTTAACCTTGGCCTTTCAGGCGATGCCTTTAAGGATATGGTGAAATTCATCACTGCTTTATATAAGGCTTACGATGCTACAGATTCATCACAATTTGAAATAAACCCTGTATTAAAAACATCTGACAATAAAATTTTAGCGGTTGATGCTAAAGTGAACCTGGATGATAACGCTTTATTCCGTCACCCTGATTTTGCCGCTTTACGCGATACAAATGAAGAAGACCCGATGGAAGTTGAAGCCAGCAAATCAAACCTTAACTATGTAAAGCTTGACGGTAACGTAGGCTGTATGGTTAATGGTGCAGGTTTAGCAATGGCAACTATGGATATCATTAAAATTGCCGGTGGCGAGCCTGCAAACTTTTTAGATGTAGGCGGAACTGCCAATGCTGAAACTGTAAAAGCGGCCTTCAACATCATTTTAAAAGATCCGCATGTTAAGGCTATTTTGATCAACATCTTCGGTGGTATAGTTCGTTGCGACCGTGTTGCACAAGGTGTTATTGATGCCTACCAGGAAATTGGTGACATCCCTGTTCCTATCATTGTACGTTTACAAGGCACCAACGCTGTTGAAGCCAAAGCGCTGATAGATAATTCAGGGCTGAAAGTTTTCTCAGCTATATTACTGAAAGAAGCTGCAGAACGCGTTAAAGAAGTTTTGGCACTGTAGTTTATTAGTTCATTGGTTCATTAGAACTAATTGGATATAATCATAACAAAAAAGGGGAGCAAATTGCTCCCCTTTTTTGTTATCTGTACGCGTCATTGCTGTAACGAAGCAATCCCTACGTAGGCAGGTCGAACTATACTTTTCTATGTGCTCTGTATAGCATATAGATTGCTTCGTTCCTCAATGACGCAGGATGAAAAACCAGTGCACCAATAAACTAATGAACCAGTGAACAAATGAACTAACTAATAAAAGCACTCGCCTCCGTTGAAGCTACTTGACTCACGTTACTATAATCAGGTACAAAAGTATTTTCACTGCTGATGGCCATATCCATTTCAAAATTTAGTGGATAAGGTGTTTTGAGCAGACTGCCTTTCGGGATATAGGGGAATAATTCCCCATAAGTCTGTATCTGGTTATTACTAACGCGACGATAGATAAACATTCGGTGTATATCACAAGGATGCTTTAAGCCTGCCGCGCCTATCATTTGTATGGCGCTGCTCACCGTTGCTTTATGGAAGCTGGCTACCCTATCCTTTTTCTCACCGACAACTAATCCCTTCATCAGGCTTTTATCTTGCGTAGCAACACCTGTTGGGCAGGTATTGGTATTACATTCCAGCGCCTGTATGCAGCCTAATGCGAACATCATCCCACGGGCGCTGTTGCACATATCGGCACCAAGCGCAAAATTCTTCACCAGGTCGAAACCTGTAGCTACTTTTCCTGATGCTATAATTTTTATATGTTTTTTGAGATCAAAGCCTGTAAGCGCATCATAAATAAACGCCAAAGCCTCACGCAAAGGCATCCCAACAGAGTTGGAGAATTCCAATGGCGCGGCACCTGTACCGCCTTCGCCCCCATCAACCGTAATAAAGTCAGGATAAATGCCTGTAACAACCATCGCTTTACAAATAGCTAAAAACTCGCTTTTATGGCCTACACATAGCTTAAATCCAACTGGCTTCCCCTCTGAAAGTTCACGCAGTTGTTTAATAAAGCTCATTAGCTCCAGCGGTGAACCGAAGGCTGTATGATATGGTGGTGATATCACATCCTCTCCCATCTCCACCAATCTTATTCGTGCTATCTCAGGTGTAACTTTGGCAGCAGGTAAAATACCACCGTGTCCGGGTTTTGCTCCCTGAGATAGTTTTATCTCTATCATCTTAACCTGCGGCAATACAGCGCGCTGTTTAAAGGCATCATAATCAAATGTACCATCCTTGTGGCGACAACTGAAATAGCCTGTACCTATCTGCCAGATAATATCACCGCCGGGTTGCAGATGGTAATCGCTCAACCCACCCTCGCCGGTATTATGTGCGAAGTTGCCAATCTTCGCACCGCTGTTCAATGCTAAAATGGCGTTCTGACTCAATGAGCCAAAACTCATAGCCGATATATTATATACACTTGCCGAATATGGCTGTTTACATAACGGGCCGCCTACGATAATCCTCGGATCTAAATTCAGTTTAGTATGATCCAATGCCGCGATACTGTGATTTAACCATTCGTAGCCATTTTCATAAACATCCAGTTCGGTACCAAACGGGCGGGTATCATCAACCTTTTTGGCCCTTTGATAAATCACACTGCGGTTTTGACGGTTGAATGGTGTGCCATTGGTATCGCTTTCAATAAAATACTGGTAAACTTTTGGCCGCAGGTCTTCCATCAAAAACCTTAAATGCCCAAATACCGGGAAATTGCGGGTAATGGTATGTTCGGTTTGTAACAGGTCATAAATACCTAAAATAAAAAATGGAACAAATATCACCAGCGACCATACTGCCGGTTTCCATAAAAAGGTCCACCCTATGAGGGCTGCCAAAATTATTATAGTTGAGAAGATGAAGAGCTTACGCATTGGTAACAGTTATTTAATGTAAAACTAAAGGTTTATGCAGAACAAAAATGCATATTAGGCGTTAAACTTTTCATGCATTGTTGATAGATTGTAATCTTCAATAATAAATAGATGTTTAAACACATATATAATTACATTTGTATCACAAAAACAAAAAATTAAAAAAATCATGGCAACAACAACCAAATGGGTATTAGACCCAATGCACTCAGAAGTTCAATTTAAAGTAAAGCACTTAGTTATATCAACTGTAAGTGGTTTTTTCAAAAGTTTTGAAGGCGAGTTAGATACTGCAAATGATGATTTTTCAGATGCAAGCATCTCTTTTTCATTAGACATCGACAGCATCGATACCAACCAAACCGCACGTGATGAACATTTAAAATCAGCAGAATTTTTTGATGCTGCACAATATCCAAAAATTAGCTTTAAATCAAACTCATTCACTAAAGAAGGTGATGACGAGTATGCTCTTGCAGGCGACTTAACTATAAAAGGTATAACCAAACCGGTTACATTAGCTGTTGAATTTGGCGGCGCTGCTACCGATTTCTATGGTAACACTAAAGCAGGCTTTGAGATCACCGGCAAAATAAACCGTAAAGAGTTTGGTTTAACCTGGAGTGGTGTAACTGAAGCAGGCGCGGTAGTAGTTGGTGAAGACATCAAATTACTGATCAACGTTCAGTTTGCTAAACAAGCGTAATTAATTTCGGCATTCGGCTTTTCGATTTCGGATATCTGAATTATATAATTTAAAAGCCATTTGCTATGCAAATGGCTTTTTTAGTTTTATTTGGTTAATTTTATATGCCAAATCCTGATGAAAAAATCGCTTTACCTGTTGTTATTAATTATTATATGTAGTTGTACAAATCAGGCAAAAAAATTATCAGAGCTTTCAATTCATAAAGACACAATTCTCGCAGACGAAAAGGATAGTATTGTTGATAGTATTGTTATAGATTCCAGTGATGGCTACAAACTGACAAAGAGAGAGCTAAGAGAAATTATAAAACAGCATCCTGAGCTAACTACAAATCTTATTCTTCAGCCTGACATAGCTTATCATCAACAACATGATATAAATTTCAATAGCGAAGTAGGCCAGGATAATTACTATTTATTGTACGCGTATTTGCTAAAGAATAATAATGGCACTATAAAATCCCAGGAGGAACGAACAAAATTGACAGCTGTTTTTGAAGATATAAATAAAATATACGACAGCATAAATAACGGTGGAACATATTATGCACATGAATATTCACGAATACCTGCTTACGTGGAATATTCGATCTATCAAGGCAAAAAAAATGATTACTACGTTAAAAATTACGACATCTCTAAACAAAAAAGCTTATACATAAATTCCATAAAACAATTGATTACTGATGAATTAAACAACAACTTCGATGTCAACAGGAATGAAATACCTCAATTAAAAAAGAAGTTGATTGAAACAGTAAATCATATGGATGGTTTAATAACTAACACATTTTATTTAAAAATGGCACAACAATTTCAGTATTCAAATTATTGATGCCACTAATCGATATATGCTCATAAAGATTTACCCAGAAAACCCGAACCCAAAAGCTATTGAACAGGCGGTTGAAGTGCTGCGCAAAGGCGGGCTCATCATATACCCCACTGATACTGTTTATGGTTTAGGCTGCGATATTACCAACCACAAGGCGATCGAAGCTATTTGCCGTATCAGGAACATCAAGCCGGAGAAAGCCAATTTTTCATTCATATGTTATGATCTGAGTCATATATCAGATTATATTAAGCCGATTGATAATACTACTTTCCGTGTGCTGAAAAAGGCATTACCGGGGCCGTTTACTTTTATATTTAACGCAAGCCACATGGTGCCCAAGCTGCTTAGTTCCAACAAAAAAACAGTGGGTATAAGGGTGCCCGATAATAATATAGCCCGCGAAATTGTAAAAGCTTTGGGTAACCCCATCGTTTCAGCATCTATAAAAGATGACGACGAGATCATTGAATACTCAACCGACCCGGAACTGATCTATGAAAAGTACCAAAACCTGGTTGATTTGGTAATTGACGGTGGGTACGGCGGCAACGTAGCATCCACTGTGGTTGATTGCACCTCGGGCGACTTCGAGATCATCCGCGAAGGCAAAGGCGAGTTAGAGCTGTATTTGTAATTAACTTACGGCCTTATCCCTTTCACAAACGCTGGTATCTTCTCCAAATAATTATCCTCAGCCAACAACTTAACAAACGCGCTGCCTACAATTGCGCCGCTTGCATACTCACATGCTTTGGTAAAGGTAGAATTGTTAGAGATCCCAAAACCAATAATAGCCGGATTATTCAACTCCATTGCTTTTATACGCTTGTAATAATCCTCGATATTGGTGGATACATTTAAGCTGCCGCCGGTTATGGATGATGAGGATAGCAGATAAATAAAGCTATTGCTCAACTCATCAATCTTGCGGATGCGATCCTCAGATGTCTGCGGGGTAACCAGGAAGATATTGCTCAGGTTATTATCCAGAAAATACTGGGAATACAAGGCCTCATACTCATACATGGGTAAGTCGGGCACGATAATACCATCTACCCCTACCTCGGTGGCTGTTTTACAAAATTTTTCTATACCATATTGCAGTATAGGGTTCACATAACCCATTAACAATATAGGAATGTTCACACGCTTACGCAAATCTTTTAGCTGCTCAAACAAAACGTGCACCGTCATGCCATTTTGCAATGCAGTTTCTGAACTATGCTGAATAGTAGGCCCGTCAGCTACCGGATCAGAATACGGGAAACCGATTTCCAGGAAATCAGCACCTGCTTTTTCCAATGCCTCGGCAATGTCGACGGTAGTATTCAGTTCAGGATAACCAGCTGTATAATATATAGATAGCAGGTTATTTTTTTTTGTATGGAAAAGGTTTTGTAAGCGGTTCATAAGGAAAAATGAATGAACCAGGATTATGGGATTTAAGGATTTACAAGATGTATGTAACATCCTGTAAATCTTTAAAATCTTGCGAATCCTGGTTAAAAATTAAAATATTTTATATAAGTCTCTAAATCTTTATCTCCCCTGCCTGATATGCAGATCACGACATTGTCTTCAGCCTTAAATTGCATTTTTTCGAGCTGCGCCAGTGCATGGGCTGTTTCAATAGCCGGGATAATACCTTCAAGTTGCGAGCAAAGCAAGCCTGCCTGTAAGGCTTCATCATCGGTAATACTTACATATTGGGCGCGGTTTATTTTGTATAAGTGCGCATGTTGTGGGCCAATACCAGGATAATCCAATCCTGCTGAAACAGAATAAGGTTCAACAACTTGTCCATCATCGGTTTGCATTAATATAGTCCGACTGCCATGCAGCACGCCTTCCCTGCCCAAAAATGTAGTAGCTGCCGAATGGCCGCTATCAACACCTTTACCTGCCGCTTCAACTGCTACCAGCTTAACACTTTCGTCATCCAAAAAATGGTAGAACATCCCCATGGCATTACTACCACCACCAACGCAGGCCATTACATATTCAGGTAATTCCCTACCTGTATGCTCTAATAATTGTTTTTTTGCTTCCAGCGATATAATAGATTGAAAACGGGCAACCATATCCGGGTAAGGGTATGGCCCAACTACAGATCCTATAATATAATGTGTATCAACAGGATTAGCTATCCAATCGCGCATGGCCTCGTTGGTGGCATCCTTTAGCGTTTTACTGCCCGATGTTGCCGGAACTACCTTAGCGCCCAGCATCTTCATACGGGCCACATTTGGCGCTTGTCGGGCCATATCGATCTCACCCATATAAACAATACATTCAAGCCCCATTAAAGCGCAAACTGTTGCTGTTGCCACACCATGCTGACCGGCACCTGTTTCAGCAATTATCCGTTTTTTACCTAAGCGCTGTGCCAAAAGTATCTGCCCTATAGCATTATTTATCTTGTGTGAGCCGGTATGGTTCAGATCCTCACGCTTAAAAAATATGTTTGCACCATATTTTTCAGAATATCTTTTAGCATGATATAATGGCGAAGGGCGGCCAACATAATCCTTTAATAATTGGTCGAATTCAGCTTTAAAACCAGCATCGTTAATAATATTTAGGTACTGCTGCCTTAATTCCTCAACGTTGGGGTAAAGCATCTCCGGTATGTATGCTCCGCCAAAATCGCCATAATAGCCTAACTCGTTAACTCCGTATTTCATTGGTATCAAATTGTTTAAGGGCAGTAAATGCCGCTTTTAATTTCTCTATATTTTTTAAACCCGGTGCAGTCTCAAAGCGACTGTTCAGGTCGACCCCATAAAACTGCGGGTGGGTAATCTTTTTTATTTCTTCCAGGTTATCCAAACTGATGCCACCACTTAAAAAGAAAGGTACATCCAGCTGGTATTTGTTCAATATTCCCCAGTCGAACGTTTTGCCCGAACCACCGTGAATATCTGTTTTAGTATCGAACAAAAAGAAGTCGACCTTATCAACATAAGCATTCAGCTGCTCAAAATCAAAGCTATCATTTAGTCCGAAAGCCTTTAATACTGTTACCTTACCTTTAAATTCAGCGCAGAACTCAGCGTTTTCATTACCATGTAATTGTATGGCATCAAATTTAAACTGATCTATAAGTGCATCAATATTTTCTGCAGCTTCGTTAACAAGCACGGCTGTTTTAATAATGGATAAAGGTAACGTGTTCAAAGTTTCCACCGGCACTTCAGCAACAAAGCGTGGCGATGGGCCATAGAAAATAAAGCCCATGTAGTCGGGTGTTAACCCAGCCACCTGTTCAATGTTCTGTGGATCTTTTAAACCGCAAACCTTAATTTTCATATTTTAGTTATTGATCAAAGTTTTAAAACTATTCAATGCTTTTTTTGCACGCAATGCCTCTTCTGCTTCATAAAAACAATCAGCAAAACTTTTTTCGGGGCAAATTGTTTTAATGGCTAATGCAGCATTACATAAAACAACGTTCACTTGCGCTGCGGTAGCTTCAGCATTAAGCACTTTCATAAATATATCAGCCGACTCACTTACGGTATGGCCGCCGGTTATTTCAGCCGGGTTCAGCTTATCAAAGCCTAAACTCTCTACCGTATTTATCTTCTCACCATCAGCGCTGAATGTCTTAAAGTCGCAGGTTAATGAAACTTCATCATAGCCCTCAAGCGCGTTTACTATGGTATATTTCCTGTCGGATTTTTGATAAAGATAGGCAAATACACGGGCAAGCTCCAGGTTATATACGCCTACCAGCTGATTTTCAGGCTTCGCCGGATTTACCAGCGGGCCAAGCATATTAAAAAATGTTTTCACCCCCAGCTCACGGCGGATAGGCGCAACAGTTTTCATAGCCGGATGGAATAACGGAGCATGCAGAAAACAGATATTCGCCTTATCAATACTCTTCCTTAACTTATCAGTATCATTAGTAAACTGATAGCCCAAAAATTCTATCACATTTGATGAACCGCAACCTGACGACACACCATAATTACCATGTTTAGCCACTTTATACCCCGCTCCTGCCACTACAAATGATGCCAGGGTTGATATATTAAAGGTATCCTTACCATCGCCGCCTGTACCGCAAAGATCAATCAATTCACCTGTTTCCAGGTCGATATTAAGGCAAAGCTCCAACATGGCATCACGAAAGCCTTCCAGTTCGTTAACGGTAATACTACGCATGCAATAGGCCGTCATAAATGCTGCCATTTGCGAGTTATTGTATTTACCCTGCGCAATGTTTATCAAAATTTCTTTTGACTGCTCGCGGGTAAATGTTTTATTTTCAAAAAGATGGTTTAATATCTGTTTCATATTTAATTTCTGCTTGTCATTTCGAACGATAGTGAGAAAACTTCTTCAACTTACCCGCCGGATTTGCGTCCCGTAGAAGATTTCCCCTCGTACCTTGTTCGAAATGACAGTTTGTAATAGCCATAAAAAAAGGGTTACCATGTGGCAACCCTTCTTCTGTATATGTTAAAAAAACAAAAATGGAATTGCCTTACGATTACTCGTTAAGCCACCACCAATTGTTGTTTAATATTTTCACTGTTATTATTATGCGACAAATATGGAAATAGTTTTTACTAAAAGCAAACAGAATGATAAATTTACAAAAACAGTTAGTGAATTAGTGATTTAGCGAATGCGCGATTAACTATTAAATTTGCTATGCTTAATCACTAATTCACTAAATCACTCATTCACTAATTAACAAATGTCCATACCTACCCGAAAAGTTAACCCCGAAGACGACCTTGGTTTTGGTTACCAGCCGGTAATGAAAAATCAGCCGCTGATCAATAAGGACGGTTCGCCAAACGTGAAACGCAGGGGATTGCCCTTCCTGAATACAGCGAATAATTACCATAAGCTCATCACTATGAGCTGGGTGAAATTCTGGGGGCTGGTATTGAGTGTTTATCTTATTGCCAATGTTATTTTCGCGCTTATTTATGTAGCAATAGGGCCCGATAGCTTGTACGGCCATCATATTGATGGCGAACTTAACCGCTTTTGGGAAGCTTTCTTTTTTTCAGCGCAAACCATATCAACTGTTGGGTATGGCCATATTAATCCACGTGGAATGGCTGCAAATAGTGTGGCTGCACTTGAATCAATGATGGGCTTATTGGCATTTGCTTTGGCAACGGGCTTGCTTTACGGGCGTTTCTCAAGGCCATCAGCAAGGATCATCTATAGTAAAAATATTATTGTAGCCCCTTACCTGGAGAATGGGGTCGGCCTGATGTTCAGGTTAGCTAATCTGCGCATGAATATTTTGGTCGACCTGAATATGGAGGTTATTTTTTCCTATAACGAAGATGTGAACGGAAAACCGGTCCGCAGGTTTTTCCCGCTAAAGCTGGAAAGAAGATCTGTAAGCATATTAACCCTCAATTGGACCGTAGTACATCCGCTTGACGATCATAGTCCGTTAAAAGATATGACGCTGGATGATCTTAATAGATCGGAGGCCACCTTTGCTATTTTGCTTAAATCATTTGATGATGCGTTTTCACAAACAGTACATTCGCGTACAGCTTATCAAAATGAAGATATTATATGGGGTGCAAAATTCCGCACAGTGCTTGACCGTGCAGATAACGGCCGCATAGTATTGGATTTAAGCAAGATAAGTGATTACGATTTGGTTGAATTGCCGAAATTAGCCGTCAAAGCCGAAGCATAATAAAATCTACTTCAGCAATGAATCTTTCTCTTTAGAGAACACATTATAAACCATCTTATCTAAAAAGCCGGGGATAAATTTACTTAGGGCTACAGTTAGCTTGCCCTGCCCTGTCATGATCAGTGTACGAGAACGGTTTTCCACTCCGTCAGCAATAATTTTGGCCACATCATCGGCTGTCATCATTTTTTCTTCGTGTAGGGTACTTTCACCCTGCTGTTTGCCATTTTTATCCAATGCTGTATTACGGATGTTAGATGCTGTAAAGCCCGGGCAAGCTGTTAATATGTTCACGCCAGTTTTTAAGGTTTCCACACGTAATGCGTCCAAAAAGCCGTTCATCGCAAATTTTGATGCTGAATAACCGGTACGGCCCGGCAAACCTTTGTAACCGGCTATAGACGACACTCCAACAATTGTACCCTGCGTTTTTATAATTGATGGCAAAGCGAATTTAGTACAATATACTGTACCCCAAAAATTTACATCCATTAACTCCTTTAAAACTTTAACATCAACATCTTTAAACAATGCCCGCATGGATATGCCCGCGTTGTTTACCAGCACATCAATCTTTTTAAAAGTTAAGAGCGTTTGCTTTATCAATTGTTCGCATTCATCTTCTACCGAAACATCACAATGTATAGCTACTGCTCTTACGCCATATTTCTGCTCAAGGTCTTGTGTTATTTCACATAAAGCCACATACTGGCGTGCGCCTAAAACAAGATTGGCACCGCGTTTGGCAAATTCGTAAGCTAATGATTTTCCGATACCCGATGATGCACCGGTGATGATTACAACTTTATCTTTCAACTTCATATAACAGGGGCAACTGTGGTTGCGGCATGCCTGCTACTTTAATTTCAGGCATCTTGAATAAATATTTTAAAGCGAATATAAGCATAGCGCCATAAAAGTATTTAATAAAATGCCAGTTAAATTTAGGCAGGTTGCTATCACCTGCGTTTATGATATATGTTTTAGGGAAATAGTAATTCTTATAACCTGCAAGCCTCAGGCGGTATGAAAGGTCGATATTATGACCATACATAAAGAATTTTTCGTCAAACAAACCTATTTCATTTAACGCTGATTTGCGGAGCAACATAAACGCGTCATTTAAAAAGTCAACTTCCGAGGTTTGAAATTCTTCAACCCAATCCTTGCGGTTACGATCGAGCAGTCTTGATTTTGGGAATGCACTTGCCAGGCCTATAAGCTTAAAAAACGAGATCCATGATGGTGTAAGTCCGCGGTTCGACTCCGGTAAAAACCTGCCTTGCGGAGTTACCATGCGTACGCCCAAGCCTCCTGAATCTGTATGGATATCCATAAATTCAAGCGCCCGTTCTAAAGTCTTTTTGGAGCTTATTATATCCGGATTGACCAGTAAAATATACTCACCTTTTGCCATGCCGATAGCCTTATTATAAGCTTTTGCGAAGCCCTCATTTGTAGCATTGACAATAACATTAAATTGCGGAAATTCATCTTCAAGCATCTCCACTGATCTGTCAGCAGAGGCATTATCAACTATAAAAACCTCGTAATCAATATGCTTACCAGCATCAATTAAAGAGCCAAGCGTATGCCTGAGCATTTCACAAAAATTATAATTGACAATGACTACAGACAGCTTCATATTTTATCGCGATAATGAATTCTCGTATGGAACACGTGTGGCTATTGACCGACCTAAAGTTAGTTCATCCACGTATTCTAATTCACCACCAAAAGCTATGCCACGAGCTATAGTTGAGATAGTTATATTGTAAGATTTTAATCTTTTGTTTAAATAAAATATAGTAGTATCCCCTTCCATGGTAGCGCTCAGGGCAAAAATCACTTCACGTACCTCATTTTCCTTCAGGCGTTCAACCAGTGTATCCACTTCCAGGTCAGATGGGCCTACCCCATCCATTGGCGATATTAAGCCACCCAAAACATGGTATAAGCCATTGTACTGATTAGTATTCTCTACGGCCATTACATCACGTGTATCCTCAACTACACATATCAATCCCCGGTCGCGTTTTGGGGCAATACATATCTCACACACAGCATTATCTGATATATTATGGCATGTTTGGCAAAATTGTATGTTATTACGCATGCTGCTTATGGCCCCGCTAAACCTGTCAACCTCGGCCCTATCCTGTTTTAATAAATGCAAAACCAATCGTAAAGCAGTTTTTTGCCCCACACCCGGCAGCTTTGAAAATTCTGCAACTGCATCCTCCAATAACTTTGATGAAAAGTTCATGACACAAATGTAATTAGCGATTGAGTGATTGAGTGAACGAGTGATTAATTATTTTTGAATATACTACAAATGGGTGATTAAATTACAGATAACCCATCGCCAGTCTTCGGGCTTTTATTAATTTCGCCGCTATATATCGCTAATTCACTCAATTATTAACGAAATGAAAAACATTTGCATTTTCTGCGGCGCTAATTTTAGCGGGGATCCTATATTGGAACAGGCTATTGGCCAGTTAGCTGAGATAATGGTTAATAATGATATAGCGTTGATATTTGGCGGCGGCAAGGTTGGCGTAATGGGCATGATAGCTGATGCGATATTAAACAAAGGTGGCAGAGCAATTGGCGTAATACCACAGTTCTTAATGACAAAGGAGATCGCGCACCCCGGCTTAACAGAATTGCATGTGGTTGAAACTATGCACCAGCGCAAACAATTAATGAGCGATCTGTGCGATGGCTTTATTACTATGCCCGGTGGTTTAGGTACCATGGAAGAGTTTTTCGAGGTATTAACCTGGCTGCAATTAGGTTTGCACAGCCGCCCGGTTGGTATTTTAAATGTGAATGGCTTTTACGATCTGCTGTTAAAACAATTGGATATAATGGTTGAACAACGCTTTTTAAAACCTATAAATCGCCAACTGGTATTATCCTCCGGCGATCCTATTGAGTTAATTAGTTTGATGAATAATTTTAAAGCTTATAATGATGAAGCTTGGTTCAGGGACAGGAATCTTATCTAACTGATAAATAACGTTCTCCAACTCACTTTTTTAACCATTCTTAATTTATTTTCCCTACAAGATAATATTAATTATTGTTCAATAATTAATCAACTTTTTTATCTTTATAGTGTTAATAAAATAAATTGAATAATTCTGCTAAATGCATTTTACACGCCCATCAAGTTTAAACCCAAAATGTAATGCAGACCATTAAAGTGCCTTTGTTACGTTTATGGTATAAGTATAAATTATTTGTTGAAACCAATACCCGCGGAACTGCCGAAAATGCAAAGGAAGACATTACTTACTGGCGGGAAAAGCTCTTCACCAACTTCATTATCTATTTTTGGCCCATATCTCTTATTGTATTTATACCCGGCGTTATTATTGGCATTGAGCAGGGATATATTTTCATGTCGGTATTTGGCATAATAGCGGGCATACTTATTTTTATTATTGTATTCAGCAATGAAATAAATCTCCTTTTCAGGAAGGCTTTTGTAGTAGCCATAATATATTGTCTGGCCATAGTACTCCTTATTAGTCTTGGGTCTTTTGGCCCCGGACTAATTTATCTTTTTGGCATGAGTGTTTTTATCACACTTACATTTAAACAAAGAGCAGCCTACTGGTCTGTGGCGCTTAACCTTTTTATATGCATTTTATGTGGTTTAATAATTGGATTTAACCTATTTAACTCCCCATTAATAAAGCAATACAACATTGGCAACTGGACAGCTGTATCATCAAATTTAATATTCCTTAACCTGGTGAGCGTAGTACTCATCAGCAACACTATTGAAGGATTTGAAACAGCTATAATTAATAAATTACGGTTACAAAGTGAGCTGAATATTGAAACGGTAAAAAGGATAAGAGGAAGCCAGTTGTTAAAAGAGTCTGAAGGCCATTACAAATCCCTGTTTTTTCAAAACCCATCGCCCATGTGGGTCTTAGATGCCGAAACTCTTAAGTTTTTACAGGTTAATGATGCTACCCTGAACAAATACGGCTACACTAATGAAGAGTTTATGCACATGACTCTTGAGGATATAAGACAGGGAAAAAATAATCAGACCATCGGCGAAAAAATAAACAATAACCTGCAAAGCGATAAACCGGTTAACAATATAACATCTCTGCACCGGAAAAAAAATCAGGAACAGTTTTATGTAGAAGTTACCTTCAATACTATTTTGTTTAAAGGAAGAAAAGCCATATTAATCATAGCCCGGGATATGACGGAACAAATAAATTATATTGAAGCTATAGAGAAACAAAATGCCAAGCTACAGGATATCGCCTACATGCAATCGCATGATGTAAGAGCACCATTGGTACGGATAATGGGCTTGGTTGACCTGATGAATAAGAATAATGATGAAATACCTGATCCTGAACTATTATCATATCTTGATCAATCGGCACAGGACCTTGATAATGTGATCAGGAAAATAACTGATAAGGTTGGGTAAACTGTAAATATTTTTTTCTTTTCATTGTTCTGCAAAAACAAAATTCATCCAAACAAGCTTTTCCTGCTATAATTTACCTAAAATTACATTTCACGTAACCGCCAATTATGGATCTTGAGTTCAATAAAAATGAAGATATTAATAAACAGCTTGTTTATGACCTCTCAACCCGTTTAAAGAAGATTTTTATAGGTGGCGGTGAAAAAGCTGCCGCTAAACAAAAAGAAAAAGGCAAAATGCTGGCGCGCGAGCGTATCAGCTATCTTTTGGATAAAGACAAACCCTGGCTGGAGATAGGCGCATTTGCAGGCGACGGATTATATGCCGAGCATGGCGGCTGCCCTTCAGGAGGCGTTATATGCGGCATTGGTTATGTATCGGGCAGGCAATGTGTGGTAGTTGCTAATGATGCTACGGTAAAAGCCGGAGCATGGTTCCCTATTACCGCCAAGAAAAACCTGCGGGCTCAGGAAATTGCCATGGAAAACCGCCTGCCTATTATTTACCTCGTTGATTCTGCCGGCGTTTATCTTCCTTTACAAGATGAGATCTTCCCCGATAAAGAACATTTCGGGCGCATATTCAGGAACAATGCCATTATGAGCAGTATGGGCATCGTACAAATATCGGCTATTATGGGTTCATGTGTGGCAGGTGGTGCTTATCTGCCTATTATGAGCGATGAAGCAATGATAGTTGAAGGAACCGGTTCAGTTTTCCTGGCGGGATCATACCTTGTAAAATCAGCAATTGGCGAGGATATTGATAATGAATCGCTCGGCGGTGCAGCCATGCACTGCGAAATATCGGGCGTTACCGACTATAAACAGCCTAATGATAAAGCTTGCCTGGATAGTATCCGCAATATAATAAGCATGGTGGGTGATTATACCAAAGCAGGATTTGATCGGATAACATCGGCCCCGCCTAAACTTGATCCCAAAGATATTTACGGCTTGTTGCCCGGTACACGCGATAAACCTTATGACATGCGGGATATTTTGTTTCGCTTGCTGGACGATTCGGAATTTGAAGAATATAAGGCTGAATACGGACAATCTATTATTTGCGGACTTGGCCGTATTGATGGCTGGGCAGTGGGTATAGTTGCCAATCAACGTAAAGTTATCAAATCGGGCAAAGGCGAAATGCAGTTTGGCGGGGTAATTTATTCTGATTCTGCCGATAAGGCAACCCGCTTTATCATGAATTGCAATCAGAAAAAAATCCCGTTGGTGTTTTTGCAGGATGTAACCGGCTTTATGGTGGGCAGTCGCTCTGAGCAAGGCGGTATTATAAAAGATGGCGCTAAAATGGTAAATGCGGTTGCTAATTCAGTAGTACCTAAGTTTACCATAGTAATAGGCAACTCCTACGGTGCGGGCAATTATGCCATGTGTGGTAAAGCCTATGATCCGAGACTAATCTATGCCTGGCCATCGGCAAAAATTGCAGTAATGGGTGGCTCGCAAGCAGCAAAAACTTTATTACAGATCCAGGCTGCGGGCTTAAAGTCAAAAGGCGAAGAGGAAATTACCAAAGAGAAAGAAGCGGAACTGTTAAAACAGATCAGCGATAAATACGATTCACAAACCACCCCTTACTATGCTGCAGCCAGATTGTGGGTTGATGGCATTATCGATCCGCTGGAAACACGCAAAGTAATATCAATGGGTATTGAGGCGGCCAACCACTCACCTATTGAGAAAGCATTTAATGTGGGTATAATACAAACATAATTTTTGTAGAGACGCAATATTTTGCGTCTCTTTTAGAAAGATATTGTAGAGACACAACAACACGTTGCGTCTTCCTTACAAATTATAAGAGCCACAAAGTATTGTGACTCTACCATTTTTTTTATTTTAGATCTATGAAAAAACTGACCCTTGTTTTATCCCTGTTGTTTATAGCAACTATTCGCTCCTATGCCCAAAGCGCTATGGAAATTCACCAGCGCGCTATTTTGGTTGATACCCATAACGATGTGCTCTCCAATGTGCAGATCAACCATCTGGATATCGGCAAATTGCAAACTGAGGGCCAGCTCGACTTAGTACGTGCAAAAGAAGGAGGCTTAGACGCGCAGGTTTTTTCTATCTGGTGCGGGCCACAATACGGCAAGGGCACTGCATTCAGGTTCGCTAACCGCGAAATAGATTCACTGTACGCGTTGTTGAACCGTTATCCTGATAAAATAACATTGGTACGCAATTCAGAAGAACTAAAAAAGGCAGTGGCTGATCACAAGTTTGCCGCCTTAATTGGTGTTGAAGGCGGGCACATGATTGAGGACCGGATGGATTACATTGATAGCCTGCACAACCGCGGCATGTGCTACTTAACCCTCACCTGGAACAATAGCACCTCATGGGCAACATCAGCTTATGAAGAGCGCTTTAAACACGATAGCTTAACCCATCACGGCCTTACAGCATATGGCAAACAAATAGTTCACCATTTAAACGACCTTGGGGTAATGATAGACCTTTCGCACCCCAGCGAACAAACCTTTTATGATGTACTGGCGACTACAAACAAACCGGTTATCGCATCACACAGCTGTGCTTACGCGCTCAACCCGCACCAGCGAAACTTAAAGGATGCGCAGCTTAAAGCACTGGCAAAAAATGGAGGGGTGGTGTTCGTGAATTTTTACAGCGGTTTTGTTGACAGTACCTATCAAAAAAAGGCAGCAGATTTTCGTCATAAACATAGCGCCGAACTTGATTCACTTGTAAAGATCTACAAAGATGAAGACCTGGCTACCGACAGGCTCTATGCCGTTTATAAATCAGAATCTGAACCTATGCGCCCGCCATTAAGTCTGCTGATAAAACATATTGATTACATAGTGAAACTGATAGGCCCGGATCACGTAGGCATAGGGTCTGATTTTGATGGCGCTGAATCATATCCAAAAGGAATGGACGATGTTAGGGATTATCCCAAAATAACCGCTGAATTGCTAAAATTAAATTATAGCGAAAAAGATATCGACAAGATACTGGGAGGGAATTTCTTAAGGGTATTAAAGGCAAATACAGGCAAGTAGCCAACTCAGTTAAATGTAATGTAAATTAATTGTCAGCAATCAATAAAAATCTCAATAATGTTACACACAATGCGATAGAATGTATTGTTAATTAGTTACATTAGTATTATTGATGCCAGTTATTTAATTTACCCCTTAAACTTAAATCATTTACATTATGAAAAAGTACATCTATTTGTTCGCGTTATTGATGATCTCTCATCAGTTGTTTGCACAAACTAAAAAGGTTTATGTAACAAAATCAGGCAGCTATACCGCTAATAGTGATAAAGCTGTATCATACCTGTTAGTACAGCAGCTTAGTGGCGATTCTGCCTACATGGCAAAACAGTACAACATGAATAATGCTTTACTGGTAAAAGGCACCTATAAAGATGCTGCACTTACTATCCCTAACGGAAAATTTGTTTATTACACGCCGGATGATAACAGCACTACCAGCTATATAGCAACAGTAGGTTATTTTGTAAATGGAAAACGTACCGGCAACTGGAGCGAATTTGCACTTAACGGCCAAACTATGCTTGAATATAGCTTTGAAAACAATGTATTGAACGGCCCATATAAAACTTTTGATGCTGTCTCAGGTATACGTGGTGAAGGCAACATGGTAAACGGTAAATTAGCCGGAGACTATAAATGGTACAACAACGATGGCTTGTTAGTTGCAGGCGCTCAGCTTGAAAATGGCAAGATTGTTAAAAAAACCGAGTACATGAAAAACGCAAAAGAAAGCATAAACCTGCATGCCTATGTTGAACAAAAATTAAAAAAATACAGCAGCGTGTTGTACGATTCACAATTTACAGTAAAGTATGATATTGATAAAGATGGCAAAATAACTAACCCGCAAATAGTGAGTGGTTACACACCTGAAATAAACGCGGCTATACTTAACGCATTATCAAACCTGAACGCCTACAAACCTGCTACCTATAATAACGCTACTATACACCAAAAAACATCAGAAACATTTAATGTTTTTAATACAATAAGCATGGCCAGCAATTATCGCATTAACCAGCCTTTACGTATTTGTAACATCAACCCTCCTATGCACAGTTTTAATTCAACAACTTTGTAATTATAAATTATACTAATAAAAAATCCCTGCCTGCTATTATTAGCGGCAGGGATTTTTTATTGTAACATCATATTCTATTGCGAATCGTTCAGCAAGAATTTAAGTACAACAATAGTAATAACTATTATAATTACCAGCAGCGCGATAAATTGCCATAACGCTTTATTTTTATCTTCCATAGAGAAACTAAAGATGCGCAACAATGTACACATCTATTGGTAAAAATTAATATTTTTAGGGCTACAACCTATTGCAATGAAATATTTTTATTTGTTTTTATTATTAATAATTATTGAGCCGTGTTTTAGTCAGGTTAAAAAAGCTTACGTTCTAAAGAATGGGAGTTACTCCCCCAATCCAAAAAATGCTGATTCTTATATACTTATAAAAAAACTTGACGAGGATTCAGCATTTATGGTAAATCAATATACCATGCATGATACTATTATGAGCACAGGCTTTTATAAAGATGAATCGCTTACGATTCTGGATGGGAAATTTACATACTATAAAAAGAAAACTATTTCAAAAAATAAAAGCAAGGCTTTTATGGATACGATCGTTTCAGAACAAATTGATGGTAAGGTCGACACTAATAACTATGTCAGCATGGTTGCATACTATAATAATGGAAAACGTACAGGGACATGGATTGAATATATAACGCGAGGCGTAAAATCTGCAGAATATACTTTTTCGGACGATAAATTAAATGGGGTATATAAAACCTATGATAATATATTCTCAAAAGGATGGAGCGAGTATAATATGTTAAATGATTCGATAGACGGAAAATATAAAGTGTATACAATGGATAGTTTATTAGTTTCAGAAACCAATTATTCGCATAATAAAATTATAGATCAAACAGTCCATTTAAAAGTTGCTAAGGAGAATATTTATTTCATAGGGTATTTAGAAAAAATGCTGAAGAAATATTACGTTGAGTTAATTGATCACCCACCTATTGTAGAATACATTGTTGACAAAACCGGAAAAGTAATAAACCCTAAAATAATTTTAGGAATTAACTCAGAAATCAACAATTCTATCCTTTTAGCCCTAATTAATGCACCTAAATACAGTGTTGCCCTATATGATAACTCACCTGTTGAGCAAAAATTTTGGCGGCCATTATATCTTTACGATGCACTTAAGGTTCATTACGCAGAATTGCAGCACAAAAAAGCAAATTGATTGAGTAGTACGACCTTAATAAGTTTACTGCTTTCTGACCAACCAAATTACCTTTTTTCGTACATTCGCACTTCATTATTTAATAACAAATGTCTCAAGATATTGAACACGTAAAATGCCTGATCATAGGTTCAGGTCCTGCGGGATATACCGCTGCTATA
>JAMFSA010000009.1 GCA_026225055.1 Mucilaginibacter xinganensis
ATACAGCCAGCGTAAGCAAAACAGATGTATATATAAATATCTTTTTCATGTTTTTACTAATCTTAAAAAATTAAAAAGTGGCATTCAATGAAAATCCATAGCTTCTTGTTGATGGTATTGAACCATTGTCGATACCCTGGTTGTACCATTGATTTCCTAAAGTAGTTTCAGGATCAAGGTTTTTAAGCGTACGGTATATGTATAACAGGTTACGACCAATTAATGAGAACCGTATTTTTGACAACCCAAGGCTTTTAACAACACTTTTTGGCAAATAGTACCCTAAGGCAACTTCGCGAAGCTTAACATAACTGTTGTTATAGATAGCTGTTCCCTGGTTTACCGAGTTAGGGTCGCCTGCATCAAACTGATTAAAATAATAATCAGCTGCCGAAATGATGATATTATTAGGCGCTCCGCTTGCTAAAACACCTGATTGTATTAAACCATCATGGTATACAGTTTGACCAGTCGGCCCTGATGTTGCGCTTGATGGCAGTTGTACATTTACACCGTTAGCATTAGTATAATAGGTTAAACCACCATCCTGGGTATCTCTGTATTTAAGCGTACTTGTATACATACCGCCGTTTATACCATATTTTAAAGGAGTTGAGATCAATTGACCGCCGAACCTGTAATCAACAAGCGTGGTTAACGAAAAGCTTTTATAGGTAAATGTATTAGATATACCTCCGGCAGCTTTAGGGTTAATATTTCCTGATTTTACATAGCGGGTTTGGTCATTATCATAATATCCGTTAGCATCAACCAAAGGTTTGCCATTTAATGTTTGAATAGGATAAGCATATATATTACCTAATTCTTCGCCTGGCCTTGCAACAATCTTAATAGCACCACCTTCAAAACTTGAACCCGGCATAATTAATTCTTTCACATCGGGCGCAAGGGCATATACTTTTGTGTTAAAGAATGAATAATTAAGCCTCAGGTCCCACTTAAAGTTCCTTGTAAGAATAGGAGTAGCGTTTAATGCAACGTCGAGGCCTTTAGTGCCTATTGTACCTACGTTAACAATCTGGCTGGCTGCACCATTGCTGGGAGCAGTTGTTAGCCCTAAGATCTGGTTGGTGATCTTGTTGGTATAAAAACTTACATCAGCGCCTAACCTGTCATTTAAGAAACGCAGTTCGGTACCAACTTCATACTCATGTTTTCTTTCGGGCTGCAAGGTATTGTTACCATAAGCCGATGGTATGCTAAGTTGCGGTACCGAGCCATTAATGGTTTGCAACGAAGTTTGTGAATAAGCAATGTTTGATGCATATATGGGTGCAGGGTTACCATTTTGCGTATAAGAAAGCCTTAGTTTACCATAGCTTAAAAACGTTGGCAGGCTTTTCCTAAACAGGTCACTAAAAACAAAGCTTCCGTTAACAGCAGGATAATAATAAGTATTATTTTGCGGTGGCAATGTTGATGATACCTCCTGGCGGTAAGCCGCTTCTAAGAAAAGATAATCTTTATAAGCGAGATCAAGCAAACCAAAAGTCCCTTTTTTAATCAGGTATTGCCTTTGGTAAGAAGTGCTAAGAATCCCTGTTGAATTGCTAAGCGAGAAAAAATTTTCCGTTACTAAACCTTCAGTTGTACCTGATGCCTGATCAAGATAGCTTTCGTGCCTGGCCGTAAAACCACCTGTTAATGTAGCGGTAAAGTTTTTAACGATCTTCTTGCTGTAGCTTAATAACGCATCGCCATATAGTATAGAATAAATGCCTGATGTTACATTGTAAGCACCTGTGCTGGTACCACCTGTATTAAATGCAACTGGATAATTGTTGAAATTTTCGCCATCGGTATTGCGGGCGGTATAATCATTACCCATTCTTAACCTTAACTTCAGGTCCTTTATAATTTCCCAATTGAATGTAGCGCTTGAGTACAGCCTGTTTTCTGTTTCTCTATATTGATCTTTTAGCGTACTGAAGAAATAATCATATAAATTTGGCCTAACGTTAAATACAAAAGCTTCCGCGGGGTTACGTTGTGTTTGGTTATAAGGCACGTACTCAAAACCATCGCTGGTAAGATACTTTTGCTCTACCAAACCCATATGCTCTTCACGACCGAAGAAACCATCGAATGACTGGGCCAGCCTGTTAGTTTGGTATGGACGATTCTCGGTTATGGTATTTACATAATTGGCAACCAGGTCAACACTCACTCCCTTGGCTAAAAGCAAGCTGCTGTTTAAGCCAAAAGTATTTTTATGTACGCCCGATTCTCTTTGTATCCCATCATAATCAAGTCTTGTGTATGATATTCTATAATCAGAATTTTCAGTTTTATTTGATAATGACACATTCGCGCTGGAGCTGAAACCGGTACGGAAGATATCCTTATAATTGTCTGGCTGAGGGGAGTACGATTGTATTGAACCATCCCACCATTGTACCTTTTGACCAAGCATTTTAGGCCCAAAATTGGCATAAGCCCTAAAATTCGGCCTCCAACCTGATGGAGAATTAGCATCAGGAAAGGTACCATCAGCACTGGCACCAACTTCTAAGTTTACATCAACCGGGTAACCTTGCCCATAAACATTCTGGTAATTTGGTAAAAAAGCAGCCTGCTCTTCGGTACCATAATAATTAAAATCAACCGTTGGACCTTTGCCTTTTACCCCTTTTTTAGTGGTGATAACAATTACACCGCTTTCACCATCAGAACCATATAGTGCTGTAGCACTACCACCTTTAAGTATATTTATTGTTTCAATATCATCGGGATTAATGTCTAATATACCATTGCCTTCAATTCTTTGGTCGGTATAAAAACCATTGTTGTTAAACCCTGCCTGGCCGTATTGCTGCTGGTTACGTATAATTACACCATCAACCACATATAATGGGGGTTGGTTGTAATTAATAGAATTGATACCGCGGATTTGTATATTAACCCCGCTGCTGGCACCACCCGGCTGTGTTCTTACAATTACACCGGCTGCCTTACCATATAATGCTGATGCGAAATTGGTGCTTCCGGCCTCGGTAATATCCTTCGCACTTATGGTACTGGTTGCATAACCTATAGCCTTTTGCTGTTGTTTTATACCGAATGAAGTTACCACTACATCATTCAGCTTATTGTCCAGAGGAACCAATGCTACATTAAACGTAGTTTGGTCATTTACAGCAATTTCCTTTTTTTGATAACCAATAAAAGAAATTACTATAATGGCCTTTTTATCAGCCACATCTAATTTAAAAACACCGTTCGCATCAGTACGGGTGCCTATTGAAGTTCCCTTTATAGATACCGTAGCACCATACAAAGGGCTACCTGTTTCATCCACCACCTTACCGGTAACGGGTACAGTAACGGGCTTTTCGATAACCGGCTTTTCAATAACAATTATTTTATCCTGCTGCTCCTTATAGTCGAGCCTTGTGTTAAGCAGTAACATACCTAATATATCAGCTATGGTTTTATTTTTTGCTGATATATTAACCTCCTGGTAAGGTTTAACCATACCTTCGTTGTACACAAATTCAAATCCGCCTTTTTTGCTTATTTGCGAAAAAGCTTCCTTTAACGACTTATTTTGCAGCGTGATATCTATCCTGACATCATTTACTGTTTGGCCATTAGATGAACTCGCCCAAAGTACTTGAGACGATAATACAACGATTAAGAAAATATAAGACGTATACTTCATAATACAGAAAATATCTGATAGTATGCCCCGGGCATAATTTTTCATACCTTTATTTTGTTTTTATTAATGAATAATGAGTTAAATGAAAACATAATAATTACCGGTAAGTGATTGGCGTTACAACCGGTATTATTAAATTTAGTACCGGAAAGTTTTAAACTATCCGGTACTTCTTTTTTTAAGTGGTCTAATAAAATTTTATATTCATACGCTTTATTTTTAAGGGGTTATAAATTAATTGAACATTAAAACTATTTTTTGGTCAGTTACACGATACTTCAGTTTATTTGAGATGCACAGCATTTTAACTATATCCAAAAGGCGGTCTGTGCTGTTAAATGTTGCCGTTAAATGGTAATGCGTTATGCTGTTATCAGCAAACCCTATCTCGGTGTTAAACCTGTCGCTCAACACATTGGCAACTTCGCCAAGGCTCTTGTTATCAAATATCAGTTTACCGCTTGTCCAGCCCATAGCATCATCGGCCACAGCAATTTTTGAATAGGTTGTTTTGCCCGATAATTTGTTAATACAAATTTTATCGCCGGCAACCAAAATCGACTTGGCGGGCTGCTTGTTTTGCCCGAAGTTGGTAACCGATACTTTCCCCTGGGTAACTGAAACGCTCACAGATTTAAGGTATTTATAGAAACTGATATTGAAAGCCGTTCCCAAAACCTGTGTGTTGATATTGCCCGATCTTACAATAAATGGCTTCTTCTTATCGTGATAAATAGTACAATAAGCCTCCCCTTCTAAAAGGTCAACCTGGCGGATGTTAGCGCTGAATTTTTCCGGATAACGTAAGCGGCTGTGTGCATTCAAATACAAAACCGACTTATCCGGCAGCTCAATCTTTTTAATCTCTCCTTTTTTGGTTTCTACAGTATCATATTTTACAAAAGCGGTAAGATTGGTTTGATGAATGCGATTTTGATAGAAATAAAAACTGGCTGAAAAACAAACCAATAAAATTGCGGCGTATCCTAAAAGCCGCATCAGGTTTAGCTTTCTTTTTTTAAGTTCAGGATACAGATGCTCATCCTGCTGATCTAAGTCTTCAGTGGTTAACAATACATCCATCTCCCGTATCAGGGCATCGGTTATCAGGCCTTTTTCAATTAAATGAAAAAATGCCTCCAGCTCCTCATCGGTGCATTGATTATTTAAATAACGTTGTATTAATTGTTGTTGAAATTCTTTGTCATCCATAAAATATGGGCTGTTTATGGACTAAGACAATTAAATATGGCTGGAGGGTACCCCTGTAATGAAATATTTTAAAATTTAGTGCAAATCAAGAATATACTTAATGAGATACCAAACTCTTTTACTACCGAAAGTTTTAATGTACGCATGGAACGCACCATATGTTTTTTTACGCAGCTGCGCGATATGCCGAGCATTTGAGCAACTTCATCATAGCTGTGCCCCTGCTGCCTGCATAGTTTAAACACTTCGCGACTTTGCGCTGGTAGTGTGTTTAAAATGTTTCGTAGATGGTTCAGGTATTCGTTTGTTATCAGGTTATCCTCCATCTCGTTCCTTTTTTCGCTGAAAGTGGAATAGATAACCCCCATCGCCTTTGAGTCGACAGATGCTCTTTTTAGGAAGTTTAAGGTATGGTTCTTGGTTATGGTGTACAGGTAAGGTTTAAAAGTTTTTATCATCACCAAACTATTACGGTTCTCCCATATCCTTATAAATATCTCCTGGCAAAGATCGTCCGACAATTCAGGCGACTTGATAAACTTATAGATGAACCTGTATATATCAAGCCTGTAATGATTATATAATGCCTCAAAAGCAATACTATCGTCTTGCGATATTTTCTGTATCAGTTCGTTTTCATTAAGTTCCATATCAGTTCCCCCCGGATTTATATTCAAGCCAATTACTAAGGATCAATGCATTTATTTATAAGCACATAACTCGTAACAATACTACCGCCATAAAACAGGCGGCACATTGCTGTGGTGAGCTATAAAATATTTTAAAACTTTACCATATTCATTTATTTAATGATGAATTAATTGCTTTTTATGTATCTCATTTTTTAATAACACCTTGCCAAGGTTCTCAATGATCATACCGGCAGTGCCTTTTAACTGGGCAAATTTCTCTATCGGCGATAGCGCCACGCCGCTTTCATTAAGTAAAGTGGGGATACACAACTCATTTATCGCCTGCTCAATAGGTGCAAGCCAAACCCTGCCTGCCTCACGACCTTTTCCGCTTAAAACCACCACCTGGGGGTTCATAATATGGATAAGAATAGCAATAGCCTGCCCCAAATGATAACCCGCTTCAGTAATTAATTTAATGGCTGCCGAATTCCCCTCCCGCGCAAGTGCAAATACCGAATTAATAATTTCCAGCATATTATCGGTGTCTGCTACCTTAAGCCCTGCAATTTCAGCCTTGGCTTTGTTCGCTATAATAATAAGAGAGGTTTCAGTTTCTAAACAACCCATTTTACCACAGCGGCATACCTTGCCGTTTTTAAATAATGGGATGTGGCTAAACTCACCGGCATAACCTGTAGACCCACGAAAGATCTTACCGTTAACGATCATCCCCAGGCCAATGCCCCAGCCTATATTTACCACCATAATCTCTTTTATGGTGCGACCTAAGCCCAATTTCAATTCGGCAAGGGCAATAGCAGCCGAATCATTATCTATAAAAACAGGTATCCCAATCCTTTCCGAAAGCACATCCACCAGGCTTTTCGAATGATTTTTAAAATAACTTTTATTTACGCCCTTCTCTACATCAATAACACCCGGCATCGATATGCCAACGGCCATAATTTTGCCCTTTTCAACAGGCGAAACCTCAATGAGGTGTAAAACTTTCTCTATTACCAGTTCAAGGGTATCGGCATCATTGTAAATATCAACGTCAAACTCAATAATATCCGAAATAATATTACCCGTAATATCCATAATAGCGGCCTGCACATTCAACTGGTTCATAGCCACACTTACGGTGTATAAACTATCAGACACTAACGAATACAGGAGCGGCTTCCGGCCCCCGCGCGAACTGCCATGCCCATTTTCAAAAACTATCCCGTTTTTAATCAGGTCGTTTATATTTTTAGTAACATTAGGTATACTGTTTTCAACCTGCTTGCTAATTTCCAAACAAGTTGAATCAGGATTAAAATAAATTGCTTTAATAATGGCAATTGAACTTGCCGACAAGAGCGTAAAATCCGGCATTAAGTATTTTATTAAAATAGATAACTATATTTCAAATATAATATTTATTTAACTTTTTCAAAATATTATAAACTTTTTAAAATTTTTATTAAGTTTTTATTTTGAGTGGAGAAGCGGGTTAACATTCCCGGGCACCCTCACCAATCGTCATTGCGAGCGATAGCGTGGCAATCCCTAACTGTACAGAGCGAAGAGACAAGCATAGTTGATCTGCATAGTCGGGGATTGCCACGCTATCGCTCGCAATGACGCTTGGTGAGGAGTTGATGTTCCGTCCGTCCGCTCAGGATGCGGACAGTTGCGGACGGGTTGATATTACTGTGCTCATGCACTGGTCTAAGTTTAGCGGAGCGTAACTTAGATCATATAATTCACAAAGCTTCCAGCTTGTTCGCGCAAGAAGGATTCTGGCTTTATTTAGGTCGAAGTTTTTAAACTTCGACCAGTGAGGGAAGTAATAGAAATTACTAAGTTGTTTTTATAGCTATTAACGTGTTAAATTGAATTCGACTAACGTTAGTTATAGCAGTGACATTTTCTGCTTCACCTTTTACTGAAAAAATATTAGCTACTGTTACTTTACCACCACCGCCAATTTTATTTTCATCTTGTGAAGTCACAGCTATATCGAATTGGATTCTCTTATATCCGCTTTCAATGCCTTCACCAAGATTATTATCTTTAATATATTTTTGCCCTTCAATTAATCCGTCTGTTATATCTATGATAGTTTGCTTGATAAATTCTTTTAATTCCATCCTTCTAAATTAGGTAATTTACTCATTATAAGGGGTGATTTTCTATTTTAATAGCAATAATTCTGTTCGTCCTTTCCCAATGCGGATAGTTGTGGACGGGTACCGAAAGCGGGATTCTTGCGAAAGTGGAGTAACCATAAATGACTTAGGATAAAATTAAATTAAAATCTACGGCTTTACTCCAAATAACACATATGGGTAATGCGCATAAACAGGATAAAACCATAAGAAAACCTGCCATGCAAGCAACGCAAAGGCTGCGATCCCCGCAAACCACGTTCCGTTCACTAAGAGGCGATCATTCCGTACTTTTCGCATCTCGTTTTGGCAAATGATAGTTTTGTTTAACTCTGCGTCTTCTTGTTGCTTTTGATAGCCGCCATTTTCTATAAATAACGATCCATTTAAAGTTATGGTGTAAAAGTCGGCATTTCCTGTAGTTGCCTTGGTCTTTTCTAAATATCCCTCTTTTATCAAATGGTTTACTATATGCCAAATTTTTAAATCTGTTACATTTAATTTGGGTTTCAATGTTCTTACTATAAATGGACTACCAATTTGATTAGAAATTGAATTAAAAAAAGCTAATGTATTGTCCAGAAGTTGATTATGTGATTTTTGTTCTTCCATAAAAAGAGGCTTAGTATAGTTTCTCAATTTACTCATTTTCTTTCGTTTCCCATCTGCTGGCGCACGTGTGTGCCAACGTGTTAGTATTTTTACGTTAAGGATTGCAGCGGGTACCGGCCCGAGCCTAATGCCTGCGGGCGTATGAGTGCAAAGCCTGACCCGGAGGGGAACGCCCTACTCTCCTCTTTAAACAAAAAAGTGACTGGAGAACGGGTCTCCAATCACTATTAATACAAACTAATTCAAATCATCCCGATCTGAACTAACAACTTACTACTATAATCCGCATGGGGCTTAAATTGCCTACAGCTTTTATAATTATATTTTTTAATGCTTCGGCCGGTTGCTTATTCGGTGGCAAACCAGGTTTTATTAATTTGGGGGCCCATTGTAAATGCTAATGTGCCGCCATTTTGAAGCTGCTGGTGCGTTATGTACAATTTATGGTAAGGCTTGCCGTTAAGCGTGGCGCTTTGTATGTAAACATTGGCCTTATTGTTATTTACGGCGCGAATAGTGAACTGACCGCCCCTGGTTTTAATAACCGTTTCGTTTACCGACGGGCTGCCAAACATATACCTGCCACTGGCCGGATTCGCCGGGTACAGGCCCGCAATGCTCCATATGGCCCAGGCACTCATCTGCCCGCAATCTTCGTTGCCTGCGTAACCGTCGGGCTGGTCGTGGTACAGTGAATCTACCACCATGCGCACACGCGATTGGGTTTTCCATGGCTCTCCGGCATAATCATACAGGTAAGCCACGTGGTGACTGGGCTCGTTGCCATGTGCATACTGCCCTATCATGCCGCTAATATCAGGCGACTGATCTTCGCCATGCATGGCTGAAGTTACGGTAAACAGTGAATCGAGCTTTTTTACAAACTTTTGCTTGCCGCCGTAAGCGCTTATGAGGCCTTCAACATCCTGCGGTACAAAGAAGGTATATTGCCAGGCATCGCCTTCCATAAACATGGCCTTATCGGGGTTATGCTCCGAGTAAAAAGGGTCGAACGGTGTTACCCAACTGCCATCGGCATTTTTTGCGCGCATAAAGCCGCTGATGGGGTCGTAAAGGTTCTTCCAGCTGGCAGATCGTTTCATAAAATATTTATAGTCAGCTGCATAACCCAGTTTTTGCGCTACCTGGGCAATGCACCAATCGTCATAGCTATATTCGAGCGTGTTGGTTACGCTTGCGCCGTATTTATCCTGCGGGATGTAGCCGTATTGCCTGTAATAGTTGCAGCCACGGATGTTTTCCATAGCGCTTGCTTTCATGGCAGTATAGGCCAATTGATAGTCGATGCCTTTAATATCTTTTAAAATAGCATCGGCTAAAACAGGCACAGCGTGGTAACCGGTCATGCAATTGGTTTCGTTGGTGCTCAGGTCCCAAACGGGTAACAGGCCATTCTCCTTGTAAAAAGCCAGCATGGAGTTTAAGATACCGGAATAGCGTTCACCCTGGGTAATGGTATATAATGGGTTTAAAGCGCGGAAGGTATCCCAAAGCGAATAGGTGGTATAACGCTGTTGCCCGGCAGGCATTTGATGGACTTCGCCTTTTGCATTCTGATAAGTTCCATCAGCATCAGAATATTGTGATGGTGCTATGCAGGTATGATAAATGCCGGTATAAAAGATGCGCTTAATGCGGAGATCGTTGGTATTGATCTGAATTTTTGATAGTTCATGCTCCCATTTTTCGGCAGCTTGTTTAGTAACGTTGTTGAAGTCCCAGTTTTTAATTTCTTTTAATGCTTGAACCGCGTTGCCGGTGCTCACTGTAGAGAGTGCCACCTTAAGCATAACGTGGTTAGGCTTTTGTGTGTTGAACAATAATTGCGCAACCACAGCAGTACCATTTGCTTCGGATACTGTTATTTGTTTACCATCCGCAGTTATCAATAACTTACTGAACGGAACGGACGAACGCAATGCGAAATACACCCGCTGTGTCTGTGCCCACCCGGTGGAATATCGGTAACCTACCAGCGTTGAATCATTGAGTTGTTTTACATAGGTTGATGTAGGCTTATCCCAATTTTGATGATACCCCAGATCGAGCTTAATAACCGGGCTCACATTTGCCGGGAAGGTATAATTATGGAAGCCGCAATGCTCGGTAACGGTAAAGGCGGCGCTGATGCCGTTATCCATGGCCACTTTATAAAAACCGGGAGTTGCAATCTCATTGCGATGACTGAACCTGGCGAGGCCACGGTCGGCGGTATCAGTAATGAGTTTATTTTCCGGCATTACGGAGATATCGCACCAATCCCCTATTCCGGTACCGCTCAGGTGCATATGGCTAAACCCAACGATAACAGAGTCGCCATAATGGTATCCTCCGCACCAATCCCAGCCCGTGCGGCCGTTATCGGGGCTCAGTTGTATCATCCCGAATGGAACTGTTGCTCCCGGAAAGGTGTGCCCATGGCCGCCTGTGCCTATAAACGGGTCGACATATTTTGTTAATTTTTGCTGCGCGAAACCATTTAAGGAGATCGCCAGGCTTAGTAATGAAAGCGGATACTTTATAATTTTTAACATGATTACTTTAGCATAAAGGCCAGCCTTTAAAACGACTGGCCTTTATTTATTATTATTGAATTTTTACTGATGTGATATGATTCAGAACCTCAAACCATTAAAAGTTAGGCTTGTTTACATCCCACCATACGCGGGTACCACCGTTATCAGCACCGCCTAATAATTTTACAGCATTATTTACCGCAGTAGCATTGGTAGTATACTCGGTTGATGGATACGGCAACCTGCGTACCTGTGTATCGGTATTTATTAAACCACCGCTAAAGTTATTGGCAACAGTAAATAGTTTAGGATAACCGGTACGCCTGTAATCGGCCCATGCCTCCTGACCGTCAGGAAATATAGCCAGCCATTTTTGGGTGATGATACGCTCCAACTGTTGTTCCTGCGTAGCGCTGTTATCCCATTTAATGGTAATGGTTGATAATGCAGTAGCATTATTAGCAGCGTTAACCGGGTCGGTAAAGTTTGCTTCGGTGCTTGTGCCATCGCTCAAATAGTTACCAATAGTTGCTCCCCATTGGTTCATAGATGCGGCAATACCAGCTTCATAATCAGCTTGCACGCTTGATGCAGTCCATCCGCGTAAAGCAGCTTCAGCCTTCAGGAACCAAACCTCAGCAGCCGTCATGATCAGTTGTGGTGTTGAGAACTGAAAGGTCTGGGTAGTGTTCAGGTTTGCAAAATCAGAATAAGTACTTTGGCTGGCACCAATTAAAGTACCTGCACGTATCCCCAAAAACTGACCAGCATAAGCTGAACCGGCACCTGCTTGCGCAGGCTGGAAATAAATAGCAAGGCGTGGATCGTTATAACCTATCATGTATGACGCAATAGCAGCGCTCATATTGGTGTTGTTCCAATCGCCTGAGATCTGGTGCAGGTCGTTTTCACGGCCACCGGTTTGGGCAATTGCAGCGTCGTCATTAGCTGAAAGTAATGTACCACCTGCATCGGTTAAGGCCTTTACAGCTTGCGCCTGTGCGGTAGTCGCGTCAACTTTCACTAAACGCATGGCAAGGCGCAGGCGCAGTGAGTTAGCAAATTTCAGCCATTGGGTGTAATCACCAGCATATATATAATCGTTTGCACCTAAACTACTTTTGCCTGGGTTAGCTGCTATATATGCCTTTAAATTGGTTACCGCTGTATCAATCTGTTTAAAGAAGGTTTGATAAATCGTTTGCTGGTCATCATAAGGGGCTGTAGTTAATGATGTGGCTACTTTTGTATAAGGTACAGGGCCAAATCTGTCGGTTACCCTATCCATAGCTTCTACCTGTATCAGCAAGGCAACAGCCCACATTTCGGGGTTTGTTGCTTTAAGGGGCGGAGTGGTTGTAGCAATAGCATGAACCGGAGCCATCACCAGGGTATACTGATCATTAAAACCGGTTGAATTCCAGCCATCAACCATAGCATAAGTTAAATTGTTATGATCTCCGCTAAACGCGATACCAGGCTGCATATAGCCGGCATAACCATCGGCGCTCAAATTTTGCGCACGCTGATAGTTGGAATATATGGCCTGTTCCATAGGACCGAACGCAGTAGCTGCTATAGTTTCGCTTTGCGAACTGCTTAAGGAGTTAGGATTGGTATTATATTTTTCAAAATTCTTGGTACATGCTGTTAGTGCCAGGGCCATAACAGAAACCAGTACAACGCTAAGTTTGTTACCGGTAATATGCTTTGTATATTTATAATTTCTTTTCATTACTGTGCTTTTTAATAATTAACGTTTAGAATGTAACATTCAGGTCTAAACCAACATTGCGGGTTGCCGGTTGGTTAAACAGATCAACACCCGATAAACCGTTACCTGTTGAAGTGGTAACTTCAGGATCAAAAGGTGCTTTCTTATAGAAATAGATCAGGTTTCTGCCAATTAATGAAAGCTTAACATCTTTTACCACGCTATTGCTAACCGGCCAGGTATAACCTAAAGCCGCCTGGCGTAATCTTACAACAGTAGCACTGTATATGTATTGATCGGTTAATGCATTACGGCCACCAATGGTTTGGTACCAGGTTTGTGCATTTACAGTAGTAACTGGGGTACCTGCTGAGTTAACAGCATTTACAGTAACACCGCCATTAGCACGTGCGGCTCCCGAAACTTGCGATACACCATAACTATCCAGCATGGCCTGAGTTAAAGAAAGCACTTGCCCGCCAAATTTGCCGTCGACAAGGAAATCAAAATTAAAGTGCCCGTAGTTAAAGCTGTTGCTCCAACCTAACTGGAACTTAGGGTTAGGGTTACCTACGTAGCTCATTTCGGTACTTTTTTGCGGTGCATAAGTACTTGGGGTTGTACCGGTTAATACTACCTGCCCTTTTGCATTACGTACAGTTGTGTAACCGTAGATATCGCCAAAAGAACCACCTTTTGCTATAACTGATTCATAACCGAAGCCACCACCGTCATTACCGGTTAAAATAGCCTGGTTTAAGTTATCAGCCGGATCAAGTGATACGATCTTATTTTTGTTGGCAGAAGCTGTGATTGAACTGTTCCAGGTAAATCCTTTGCTGCGTACAATGTCCGCACCAACCAATATTTCAAAACCTGTATTTTGAATATCACCGGCATTTACATAATAAGTAGAAATTAGTGTAGCCGCGGGAGGAGTTAAAGCAAAATATTGGTTGTATGTATGTGTATTATAGTAGGTAAAACTGAAATTAATACGGTTATCCAGGAATTTCCAGTCGGTACCGAACTCGTAAGAGTGTGTAGTTTCAGGTTTTAAAGTATGCAAAGGTGCAGTAGTATTAAAAATTAATGCACCTGAAGATGATTGGGTGTTTTGTGTAATGGTAGTGTAGGCCGGTAAACCGTTGGCTACGTTTGCATAACTTCCGCGGATTTTTGCGTAAGATATAGCCTGGGGTAATGACAACACCTGTGATAAAATTGCAGTTAAGCCCACTGATGGATAACTGTAATCCATTTTATTGGTGAAAGCCAGGGTTGAGTTCCAATCGGTACGGTTGGTCAATGCTAAATATAACCAATCTTTGTACGATAAGTTGGCAGCCTCGAAAATAGACTGGATCTGAGTGTGATCACCAAACGCTATAGGAGCGCTGTGACCATCGATGATGTTATAAGGGGTGAAAAAGTCAGTGGTTGAAAGGTCACCACTTGCACCAAGGCCACTTAATTGTGAATCATTTATAGCCCCACCTACTAATCCGTCAAATTTAAAATCACCAAATTTACCCGGCGTAAAATTCGCTATCGCATCCGCATATTTTTGCTCAGTTACCTGGTTGCTGTATGAATAATGGCCATTACCATTACTATTGAACGTTTTAAGTGTACCAGAATACAGATCCTGGGTGTAGCTATCGTTTGTACGGTCAAGGCTTCCTCTCACCTGTACATTAAACCATTTGGTAAATTCATATTTAGCACTTCCGTTAAATATAATACGGTTACGTTGCAGATTGTTAGGGTTCATATTAGTTACCCACCATGGGTTTTGCTCCTGGCTGTCATCATTATTGGTTATCCAGTTCTGGCGAGCTGCACCAACGTTGTTTGGTAATAAATAATTATCCTTATAAGGCTCGATATTTACACCACGAGGGAAAAGGTATAAACCAACGAGTGGGTTAGTATATAACCCAAGTCCCGGGCTGTTCCTAATATCCTGATCTATATAGTTAACGTTTCCGTCAACAGTCAGTTTATTATTCAGGAAATGGCCTGTTTCGCGAAGATCAAAGTTGTTCCTTCTTAACGCATTTCCGGGTTCGATGCCATTGGCAGATGTATTAGCATATGATACATAGGTTTGCGCAATTTCAGAACCGGTAGAAAGGTCAACTGAGTTTGTCCAGTTAGTACCTGTTCTGTAAAAATCCTTCAGGTTATCCTCCGTATTTGAAATAGCGGCACCCCAGCTTGTTGTTGAACCCGCACTGGTTTGGCCGTACTGGTTCTGGAATTTCGGCTCCGCCACCGCGTTTGATGCCTGGAAACTGGATGAATAATGTATCTCAGTTTTACCAACTTTACCTTTCTTAGTGGTAATAACGATAACACCGTTAGCAGCCTGACTACCGTACAATGCAGCCGCTGAAGCACCTTCCAGTACGGTAATACTTTCAATATCGTCAGGGTTTAAATTAGAGATACCATCGCCACCATCAGGGCTGCCACCGAAGTTGTCGCCCGGCTGGCCACCGTTTGTGGTTGTAGTTCCGCTATAATTAACTGGGTTAGCCATTGGCACACCGTCAATCACATATAACGGCTGGTTATTGCCCGCAAATGAACGCGAACCACGTAGAAGCACTTTGGCTGAACCACCAACACCAGAAGCGCTGGGCTGAATAGCTAAACCGGCAACTTTACCGTTCAGCGAGTTCATTAAGTTGTCTGTTTTTACATCATTTAATTGGCTTCCGCTAATTTGTTGCTGCGCATAGGTAAGCGACTTTTGAGATCTTTTAATACCCAATGCAGTTACAACTACCACGTCAAGCTGGCTTGAGCTGGATGTAAGCGTTACTGTAATAAGGGGCTCACCACTTAAAGTAACTTCTTTTGAAGCATAACCTACATAGCTAAAAACCAATACATCGCCTTTGTTGGCCGATAAAGTAAAGTTTCCGTTGGCATCTGTTTGTGTGCCTTTTGTAGAACCCTTAATAACAACAGAAACACCTGGCAGCGTTGCCCCTGTTTCATCCTTCACAACACCTTTAATGCTCTGATCGGCCTTTACCTCGAATTGTGCATGATTGGCTAAAAAATGCCTGCTGTTTGCGGCTGCAATAGCACTGCTGGCAGCAAATGCCCCTGCCGAACTGCAAACAATAAAGCATGTAAGTAATTTTTTTTTCATACTCATGTTTAAAATTGATAAACTGTAAATAAATTGGTTATGTGAGGTTTTAACCGGTATAAAGCATTAAACCTCGTTTGCTTTGGGCTGATATAAACCCCGGCTATAAGGTTATATTCCCTTTTATGGAAGAATTGCCTACAAGAATTTTATTTTTTTTGAGAAAGCTTGCTCAGGATGGTTATCCTCTTCGCTATTATTTCCTTTTTATCCGGAAGAAAAGAAAAACACATTATGGTAATTAATTTAGTACATGTTAAAATTATTTGAAAAAAACATCCGGCATTTGCTACATTGCGACCCGTTGATATGAAATCAATTACAGTTTTTAATAAGATTGAAACCCGACTTAACTGAACTTTGGCGGAAAATTTGCCTGGAGGATGACGCGCAAGCATTTGAAAGGCTTTATTATGCCCTGTTCAACAAGCTTATCAAGTTCAGTGTTTACTATGTTCATCAGCGTGAAGTTGCCGAGGAAATAGTTTCAGAAGTATTTGTAAAGTGCTGGACCAACCGCGGCTCATTAAGCCAGATTGATTACCCTGAGAGTTATTTATTTATAGCGGTAAAGAATCAATCTTTAAAATACCGTAAAAAATATTCGAACATACATTTGGTTGAGCTGGAGGATAACAGTTTTCATTTGGTTGATCTGGCAGATCCGTCAAAAAAACTGGAAAGAAAAGAATTGCATCACCGTTTGGATCAGGCTATAGAAATGTTGCCTATGCAGGCCCGGATAGTTTTCAGGCTGATAAAGGAAAATGGACTTAAATACAAAGAGGTTGCCGAAATACTCAGCATCTCACCACGGACCGTTCAGACACAATTGTTCAGATCGATTGATAAATTGAGGCAAACGCTGAAATCATTGCCTGAATACACAAAAGGCTTGGGGAAAGGCGACAAAATTTTGAGTATCTTATTCATACTATTTTATTTTTTTAATCGTTTGTAGGCATTTTTATAAAAAAGAGGATTATCATATTGTACAAGATACACTAATGGAAGAAGAGCTATTCACCGAATTACTTGCAAAGAAACTGTCAGGAGCTATTACTGCTGATGAGCTTGCTGCGTTTAACCGGCTCGTAGCAAACAATACTTCTTTCCAAAAAGAATATGAAGCAATAAGATCATATTGGACGGAGGACGACGAGCCTTATGAAAATATTGTCAGCATATTCGACGATATAAAAAAACGGGCCGGTATTACGGATGCAACAGTCGAAAAAGATAATATCAGGGGCATAAACAAACCTGATCGTACCTTCATCTGGCTCCGGATTGTTGCCGCTGCTGTGGCGGTCATCGCTATATCGGTTTCTATCTACCTGTTTAAAATAAAATCTGTCCAGGAAAACGATATTGCCCTGCTGCAAACCAAATGGGGGTCAACAGCCCAGGTTAAGCTTCCGGACGGTACAATGGTAACCCTTAACTCTTCGTCGGTTTTAAAATACCCTAAGCATTTTAATGGCAGCACCAGAGAGGTTTATTTAAATGGTGAAGGTTATTTTGATGTAGCTAAAGATCATCAGCACCCTTTTATCGTCCATACCGAAAAAACGGCTATCAAAGTACTGGGTACTGCATTTAACCTGAAAAGTTATGCCAACGATGCCCAGTTTGAGGCTACCCTTTTCAGAGGAAGCATACAGGCTACTTTAAATAATGATCCGTCGGTAAACATCTTGTTAAAACCCAGTGATAAGTTAATTGTAAATGCATCGGGCTACCAATTAACAAAAGAAACCTATGCCGATCACTCAAACACCATTAATGCAGAAACTGCATGGATGAACCATAAACTTATTTTCAAAAACGAGCCGTTCAATCTGCTGGCCAATAACTTAACAAGGAAATACGGATTGGACATCGTATTTAAAAATGACGGACTTAGATCCATCAAACTATCAGGTGAATTTGAAAATGAAAATATTGAGCAGGTTTTGTTATCATTGCAGATAGTTACAAAGTTCAACTACAAGGTGTCGGGCAATACCATTTATATTTTTTAACCAATTATATTAAACTCTTTTAAAAAGACTGGTTTCCAGAGATATTTTCCGGGGCTTGCGCTATTGTTGTGCTGGAAACGTTTTATAGATTAATTAATGAAGTTAATCAGGCTGCTTATTTTAATTTTAGTTTTCCAGGTTTCAAAAACAGCCTGTTGCCAAACGAAAGTTACCCTTAACTACCAGCAGGTACATTTTGAAGAAATCATAACTGCTATACAACACCAAACAGCTTATCGTTTTGTTTACCGCGCAGATCAGTTACCCACTCCCCTGGTTACAGTATCTGTAAAAGATCAGGAAGTATTACCCGTGCTTGACAATCTGCTTAAAGGCTCTCATTATTATTATCGTTTGATCTCCACCAACCTGATCGCCATTGGAACAGAAAAAGATTCTATCAAAAGCGTAGCCGTTAATGGTATTGTAACTGATACAAAAGGCGACCCCGTTAGCGGAGCCTCGATCAGAATAAAAAACAGCAGCTTTGGCACCGAAACAGATGGGCAAGGGCGGTTTATGATCAATTGTGTAAAAGGTACCACAATTGAAATTTCGAGTATTGGTTATACCCAGCAACAGGTGATTGTTGCGGCAACAGATCAACCATTAAAAATAACACTGCAGGATACTTACCACAGTCTGAATGAAATAGTCGTAACCGCCTTAAATATTAAAAAGGAAAATTGGAAAATTGGCTACTCTGTTGCCACAATATCCGGGGCAGATTTAACTACAGCACGTGAGTCAAACGTTGCCATGTCGCTCGAGGGACAGGTAGCCGGTTTGGATGTGAGTGGCGCTTCAGGGGGCCCTGCATCATCTTCCAGGCTATTGCTCAGGGGCGCTGCCAGTATGAGCGCGGGTTCTCCCCTGCTTATTTTAGATGGTGTTCCGATTGATAATACCCAGCGTGGCAGTGCAAATGAATATGGCGGCGCGGATTATGGGGATGGTTTCAGTAATATCAACCCTGATGATATTGAAAGCATAACCGTATTGAAAGGTTCAGCGGCTTCGGCGCTTTACGGTGCAAGGGCTGCAAATGGGGTCATCCTCATCAACACAAAAACGGGAGAGAAAAATTCAAGCACACAGGTAGCGTACAATTTAAATCTCTCGTTTGATCACGCTGTAAACAATACCGATTTTCAATATGAATACGGGCAGGGTTCGCAAAACCAACGCCCTACAGATGTACAGAGCGCGATAGCATCGGGCTTGTTAAGCTGGGGCGAAAAGCTTGATGGGAAACCTACCATACAATTTGATGGTAAATATTACCCATACTCAGCAGTAAAAAATAATATTGATGAATTTTACCGCACAGCGCCCGCTTTAACCAATACTATTGAGGTTAGCGGCGGCAATGCAAAAACCGCGTTCAGGGCATCGGCCTCTAATCTCAATTATGAATCTATAATTCCCAATAGCGGCCTTAACCGTAAAACCTTTAATCTTAATACTTCTTACGATATAACCGATAAATTAAAACTAAGTTTTAACGGTGATTATGTTTATGAAATGGCCAAAACCCGCTCGTATTTAAGCGACGGCCCTATGAACGCAAATTATGGTATTGAGTTTTTGGCTACGAGCGCGAATCAACTAAGCTTAAAGCCTGGTTATAGCCCTGTAACCGGTAATGAGACGCTATGGAACAGCAATGTTTATATCACCAATCCCTATTTTGTTATTAACAAGCAAGTTGATAATTCAACGCGCAACCGTTTTATAACCGCGACTGTTTTAAAGTATAAATTCTCGGATAACGTGTATTTACAAGGAAGGCTTGGCTATGATATCAGTAACGATGGCTTGCTTAATGTTTTGCCCACAGGCACTGCATTTACCGTTAATGAACAGGGTGGCATAAATGGCCTCAGCAAATCGCAAACCGGCGAACTGAATACCGACCTGCTTTTTGTGGCCGATAAAAAATTGGCACCTGATCTTATGCTTAACTTTTCAGCGGGAGGAAATTATCGCAAAAGGCAATACAACCTTACAGAGATCACCGGCTCGCAGTTTATTACACCTTATTTATATACCCCTTTAAATCTGGTAAGCACCAGCTCTACTTATGACATATCTGAAATCGTAACCGAATCCGCCTATTATTCAGCTGATTTTGATTACAAAAACCTGCTTGACATTACCACTACGGGCAGATATGATGTTTTTTCGACGTTGCCTCCAGATAGTCGAGGTATATTTGTACCAGGTGTTTCGGGCAGTTTTCTATTTTCAAACCTGCTGGCTCTCCCCTATTTATCTTCCGGAAAGCTCAGAATGAGCTATGCAAAAACAAGCGGCGAACCTTCGCAGCCTTATACCACACAGCTATATTTCACCTCAAACAATACGGTGAATGGCATCCCCTTGGGCAGTTTTTCGGCTGAATTACCTAATTATAACCTAAAGCCATTTACGCTTAACGAATTTGAAACAGGCTTGAGTTTATCTTTTTTCCAAAGCAGGCTCAACCTTGATGCTACTTACTTTAACCGGATAACGCATAACGAAATTACCAACGCTCAGCAATCTGTAGCAACCGGCTTTACATCGGCATATGTTAATGTGGGGAAGACCAAAAACACCGGCCTTGAGCTTATGCTTTCGGGAGGTATTATCCGCACTGCAAACTTCTCATGGAATGCAAGTACTAATTTTAGTCATGTGCATAATGTGCTTTTATCTATTGATGGCACAAGTCAATATTTACTGACCGGCACTTATCGGCCGCTCAATGCAAATACAGCGCTGGTAGTTGGTAAATCAATTACCCAGGTTATGGCTTATGATTATAAAAGGGATGCCAATGGAAACATCATTATCGGCAGCGATGGCATACCCGAGCGTGGTGACCTAAAAGCGATGGGCGGCACACTACCCACTTTTTACGGTGGTTTTACCAACTCTTTCCGCTATAAAAAATTCAATCTTTCATTTTTGATCGATTATAAGTTCGGCAATAAAGTGCTTTCGGCTACCGAGGATTATTCATACGTATATGGCCTCAATAAGGCAACGCTGCCCGGCCGCGAAACCGGCATTGTGGCCAAAGGGGTAAATGAGAACGGGCAGGTAAACACCATAAACGTACCCGCCTATAATTACTATCCCGACCTGGCAACCAACATTTCAGCGCTATCAGTTTTAAATGGCAGCTTTATTAAGTTCAGGCAGCTCATCCTCGGCTACGAATTTACACCGCCGATGCTGGGAAATGTATTCCGGACGGTTACCGTGAGTCTGGTTGGTCGTAATATTTTCACCATATTAAAGTATACCAAAAATATCGACCCCGAATCGGAGTTCTCATCGCAGCTAACTTACGCGGGCATTGAGGGAGAATCGCTGCCTGCTACAAGGACTTTAGGCTTTAACCTGAATTTTAAATTTAAGTGATGTGAGATGAAGAATATATTATTACCCCTTCTTGTTATTGTTTTTATATCCGGCTGTACCAAATCACAGCTGAATAGTATCAACACTGATCCTTCAAAATCAACGTCTGCTAATTTTGACCCGAATGATCTGCTTTCATCGGCACAGTTAAATTATGCAAACACCGGTTATTACCAGTTAGTATATGAAAGCACCATGATGCAGGTGCTGGCCTCTACCTATTTTTATTATAACAATGGCGATAAGTACATTAATGAAGGCAATTTTACCGACTACCAGGGAGCGATATTTACGCAGGGTTATACCGAAGCGGGCGATATAAGGCAGATGCAGCAATTGTGTATTCAAAAGGATTCGGCAGGATATTCCAATTTGATCAATATCGGCGACATCATGTTTGTGTTCATTTTACAGCGGACTACAGATATGTATGGCGATTGCCCGTATTCGCAGGCAGATATGGCACAGCAGGGCGTTAAATATCCGGTTTATGATACGCAACAAAGCATCTACAATGCCATGCTAACTACACTGGATAATGCCATTGCAAAGCTGGATGCTAACCGGGCCAAACCAACCGCCGACCTCTTTTACAATGGCGATATAACCCGCTGGAAGAAATTTGGCTACTCCTTAATGCTGCGCATAGCTATGCGGCTTACCAAGGTTGATCCGGTTACTGCCGAAAAATGGGCGGAAAAAGCGGCTGCCGGCGGCACTTTTGCTGATATTAGCGACAATGCCATTGTACAAACCGATGCCACCAACTCAGCCAGCCAAAACGGCACTTCAATAGCATTAAGAACGCTTACCGATTACGAACAAGTAAGATGGAGTAAAACGCTGATTGATTTTTTAAGGCAGACCAATGACCCCAGACTGAGTGTTATCGGAGAGATCCCGGCATCTGGCCTAACAAATAACGGAAATGAAACACTTTCAGGCAATCCTGATTCTTCACTACAGGTTGGGCTGCCAAATGGTTATGATCTATTAGGCGGCCTTACCGATATCAGCAAATCTCCCGGTTATCCAGGAGGAACGGGCACTGGGGCCGATTATGCCCCGCTTGGAAATTATTCAAGGCCCCGCACCAATGTATATCTTAAATTGGGCGGCCCTATTATCGTGTTCACTTATGCAGAAACAGAGCTTTTATTGGCCGAAGCTAAGGTACGGGGATGGAATATTGATGGCACGGCACAACAGCATTATGCCAATGGGGTTACCGGCGCATTCCAGTCACTTAGCCAATTAGATGCGCAAACCAGTGTAAATACTGCTTCCATCAACAGTTATTTAAATGCGAATCCGCTGGATATGTCGTCATTAAACAATTCCTTACAGATGATCAATACCCAATACTGGTTAGCCACCGGGACTAATTTTAATTTTATTGAAAACTGGTTCAATTGGAAAAGGTCGGGTTACCCAGCATTAGCGCCAGTAAATTATTCCGGAAATGTAACCATGGGTACCATACCACGAAGAATGATCTACCTGTCGACAGAAATACTAACAAACCCAACCAACTACAAAGCCGCAGTTGCCCGGCTGCCGGGTGGCGATGTTTTAACCTCGCGGGTTTGGTGGGATAAATAATAATAACAAAGATGTTCGAAAGATAAAAAAGGGGGTCATTGCAGGCACTCGAAGCATGCGGGCAATGGCCTTTACGCTTACCCTTCGAGTGCCTCAGGGTGACCCCACGCTCAATATTTGTAAGAAATCAAATCTTCCGAACACCTTTGTATCACAATAAACTTATTAACCAGTATTTACCAGCTGATATTCAAAAAATTTACATTCTTTTTGCGGGATGAGGTAACGGCTACTCCCTTATCTTTCCCATTAAAAGCAAAGCCTTCGAGCTCATCAGCCCGTTCATCAATATCAACTACTTTAATTAACTGCTGCTGGCCTGTTTGGATAGATTTTTCCAGATCAACATAAGTAAAGCGCCATTTGCGGCCCTCTATCTGATTTTGTATCAGAACTATTATTCCTTTATCTGCCATCCAATAAAGATTTTGTACCCATGGTGTGCAGGTGAACTTTTTATAAAGCACCCCCGGCTCGCTTGTTTTTGAGCACTGGCTTAAACGCTCGGGATCATATAAACGCACTTCGTTGCCATGGTTGCCATAATCTGCTGTGGCAACATACCATTTATGCTGATATTCAACATATTCGGGGCGTGTACCTTGTATGCAGGCGTCATCACTAATGGTTTTAAGTAAGTTACCATCAAGCGTACCTGTTTTCCAAAGGCCATTCCAGTTAATGTAATAGATCATTGCCTTCCAGGCTTTTTCACCCGGGGCAGGCTTTACAGAATTACCCATAAAAACTGGCAGGTTACCGTGGTAGGCGACCCCGGTAGGGTGATTGATCACATTTTTGCCATCAACGGTAAGCTTACATTCTTTATGGTCGTAAGTTAAGGTATCATGGTCAAACGAGAATTGCCTGATCATACCTACTTCCCTATCGCCATATAATAAAGCTTTACCATGCTGAATGGATACGCCCTGGCAGGCTCCCAGTGAATCAATGGTGGTTTCTTTCACCAGGTTCATGTTAACATCGCCAGTAAACAGCAAGGAAAGCAAACCTGTGAATAATAAAATAGCTATCGTCTTCATTTAATTATTATTAATGGTGATAAACAGAATTTCATATTGCCTATGGATCGAGCGGGTCAAGCGGATCCATGTGCAGCGATTCAAATACAGGGTAATACACTATATCTTGGTTTGAGATACTTTTTTTACCACGATACGGCACATAACCCAACTCATGCTGGTTACGCCTGTCGAAAGCATCATTCATGGCATAATCATGCTGACTTTTACTGGTAACAAATAAAGACGGTTTGTCAATCGGGATACCGTAACGGATCATCAAGCGGTTAGCGTTCCTGATATTTGTTGTGGTATGGCGCGCGTGCGGATCAATAATGATAGCTTCCTCCGGTATATTGTATTTGCCCATCAGGTATTTCTTCATCTCAATGGCTTCACAATATGGCCCTCTGAAAGGGTAGCAATAACCACCGCTAGTGATAATATATGGCGCTAACCCTTTTAAATAGCGCGCTGCAGCCGCATCACAATGGATCTTATTATCCGGACTTATCGGCGTGGTGTACAACTCAGGACCATTGCCCGGTATAACTATGGCCGCATAAGTATATTTAGCCCATTGCACTTGTTTTACCCTATCAAAAGCCTTTTTATTTTCCTTTTGCTCCATAGGTTCAAAACGTGCAGGTTCATCGCGGTCATTGGCCTGCATTAATTGCATCGCTATGGCTAAGGATGGCTGATAAAACAGTTTCATCTGATCTGTCTGCTCATCCAACTGACCGAAAATATCCTTTAGTACCATCCGGTAATACCTGCTAGTAACCACATAACTGGCGCTGTCAATCCGCGGGTAACGCATTTTTTTACCCATCCCAAACTGATCGATGATGTAATTGATGCCGTAGATGTACTGTCCCCAGGCTTTTAGCAACAGTTCCTCATTACTCAAAGATGCAAAGCGCTGATAGTAACCGCTGGCTCTTAGATCATTATTTATAACATGATCAAACGCGGCAGGATTAGCTGCATATACCGCCTTAATTGCTGCATTAATTTTGGCCGAATCATCCGCAGTATATTTAAAATCAGTCAATAAAGTTACCGGGTAACTGCAGGTATCGGTTACATGCTGTTTTAGCAAAGCGACCCTGTTGGTTAATATGGATGATAATACTTCATTCTTAAGCAAAAGAGCGGATGTAGTCGGGTCATGCTCTATAACAGTAAGTAAATAGAAATCTTTATCAGCGGTTAAATTTCCCGAATGGAGAAAACGATATGATGGGTTATAACCGGACGTTTGCCCCAAAGCTACCCTTATAAACACGCCCAGGATGAGCGTTAAAATAATTCTCTTCATAATTTTTTTGATTAAAGCATAAAGGGAATATTTCATCCCTTTATGCTGTTTATATTATCGATTAATAACCTGGGTTCTGGTACATTTTTACCGGATCAAGGTTATATTCTTTAAACGGTATAGGAAAATACCTGTCTTTAGTAGAAAAGTTAGCCAATACTGCCGACCCAAAGTTAGCCTGGCTTTTCGCCTGGAAATAACTCACCAGTTCAGGCGTAGTAAAGGTGCGCAGCAGATCGAACAAACGGTGATGCTCAAACGCCAGCTCAACGCGGCGCTCATGCAAAATAGCCAGTTTAAGCGTCGGGAAGTTAGTGCTGTAAGGCGCTGTTTGTGATGATACTTCGTACGATGGCATCCCTGCTCTTGCACGTATCATATCTACATATTGTATAGCCGTAGTGGTATTGCCTAAATAATTATTCACTTCGGCAAGCATTAATATAACATCGGCGTAGCGCATCAGTATCCAGTCGTTACCGCCATAACCGTTTACGCCCGCGGCACTGCTCACATCGCGAAATTTAGTAACATACCAGTCTTTAACACTGGCTGCATTAGCATAGGCAATAGAGAATGCCATACGTGGGTCGCCGGTTTCGTATTCATTTACCAGGTCATGAGTAACGTTATCCCCTACCGATGATGATGGTTTTTGCGAGTCGATGGTTTCGCCGCTGGCCTGGTTGTTTGCCGCAATAGCAGAGCTGTAGATCGGGTCGCCTTGTTTGTACACAATTTGCCATATCAGCTCAGGGCAGGTTGATTTTTTAGTCACATCAAAAACATCCGTATAAGGAATTGATGACAGACTACTAAAGGTTTTGTAGTTATAAGCCGCTGTCAGATAAGTTAAGGCATTATTTAAGTTAGCCGTACGGTTTGTTTGGTCTTCCGTAGTAGCCATGGTTAAATATACCTGACCCAGCAAGGTATTAACTGCTGCTAACGATAAGCGGCCTATAGTACCGGTTGCTTGTGTAGTTGGCAAAGGGCTGCTTACCGCATCTTTCAAATCACTTACTATCTGGTTATAAACAGTAGCTTCAGATGCCCTGAAAGTAAGCGCGGTAATTTGATCTACTGTTGTAGGCTGAACAGTTACCAATGGAATAGCACCAAACTCACGTACCATATGAAAATAGATAAGCGCGCGGATGGTTTCTGTTTCTGCTTTATAGATCTGCTTGTTATTCGCATTGGTAAACGTCGCTTGATCGATATTACCCAGGATAATATTACAATCCGAAATCACATTATACATAGCCAGCCAATGCGTATACAAATAGCTGTTACCCGGCACCAGTGAAAAGTTGTTGAACTGAAATGGTTCGCCGGAGTTGGACTGACTGTCATTAGTACCGGTATCGTCCGAACGCTGGTCGGTCCACAAATCACTGGTTTCGCCAAGGGTATTGGTACTGCGCAACGCCGAATAACAGCCGTTAACTGCTAACAGAACATCGTTCTCCGTTTTAAAGTATTTAGTTATCGCTACCGAGTTGGGATCACTTTGCTGCAAGAAGTCCTTTTTACATGAACCCAATGCTAATAAAAGCAGCAGGCTTAATGATTTGAGTTTTATATTCTTCATCTTTTTCAGAATTTATCGCTTGTTAAAAAATTGCTTTTATACCTAAGTTGTATGACCGTACCAGCGGATAAACGCCATAATCTACACCAGGGGTGATATTTGTGCCTTGTGATCCGCTGAATGAGTAGTCATAATCAACATCGGGGTTATAGCCTTTGTATTTGGTGATGGTGAACAGATTGTTGGTTGAACCGAATATTTTCAGTCCGCTCAACCCTAAGTTTTTCAGCACAAACTGAGACTTAATATTGTAACCCAGTGTTGCGTTGGTACATCTTAAATAAGAGCCGCTTTGCAGATAGAAGGTAGATAAGCGGGTACTGTTACTCTGGTCGCCGCCACGGGATGCACGGTATACAGTACCTGCGCCCGGATTGGAGGCATTAATGTAACGGTCGGCAACATCTTCATACTGGTTACCTGAACCTTCCATATTGTACAGATAGTAATCTTGCCCATCCAATACCTGGTTACCGTAAGAACCATTAAATGATGTACTGAAGTAGAAATTCTTATAAGTAGCATTTACAGCAAACCCATAAGTGAATTTAGGATAAGGGTTACCAATAACGCCGGCATCTTTACTATTGATAATACCATCATGGTTCGTATCAACAAACCAAAGATCGCCCGCTTCCAGCGGCGTGGTTGAGAACGATGATTGTGCAGGGCCTTTTAATTTATAGCCTGAGGGATAAGAATTTCCATTTGCTTTGTACACTGCCTGGTCAGCAGCTATATTAGCCAGATCCGATTGCTGAACAATGCCACCAACTTTGTAACCGTAGAACATACCAATAGGTTCACCGGTTTCAGTGATGTTAGTTAGATAAGAACGTTCGGCACCATTAGTCATAATGGTATTGCCATTACCCAATGCCAGTACTTTGTTACGGTTGAAAGAGATATTACCGCTGATATCAAGGTTAAAATCTTTACCTACAACCGGTTTTCCATCTAATTGAAGATCAAAACCTTTGTTGCTTACTTTTGAGTTATTTAAGTTAGTTAAGATACTCTGGCTGCCTGAAACCGCCGATACCGGCTGGTTAAATAACAGGTTATAAGAATCACTCAGGTAATAGTTTCCTATGATAAATAACCGGCCTTTTAACAAGCCCACATCCACTCCGAAATTATACTGTGAAGTAGTTTCCCAACCCAGTTTCTGGTCTTTTATAGCACCTGGTGTAATAGCGTTGGTTAAAGCCGTACCATTACCAAAAACCGTGCTTATTGGTGAATTTACTGTTTGCTGCGTGTTATAGTTACCTATATTGTTGTTACCGCTTAAACCCCAGCTGGCACGCAGTTTAATAGAGGATTGATCGCCAAGCCAATTGTGGTAGAAAGATTCATCAGATAGGTTATACCCTGCAGATACTGATGGGAACACCGCGTAACGGTTATCCGGACCAAACCGTGAAGAACCATCCGTACGTATCGAACCTGATAAGAAGTATTTACCATCGTAATTATAATTTATCCTGCTGAAATAAGATACCAGGGTATAAACCGCATTACCGGTAGGCTGTGTACCTTCGGGGATACTACCACTGGTTGGGGTAATTAAAGTGATGCTGCTCGGTGCCGCGCCGGTTATATTTGGGATGTTATCATTCTGGAAACCTGTACCCTGAACCTCTAAAACGTTATTGATTGTTTTTTGGGCCGAATAACCTGCAAGCGCGTCGAAATGATGTTTTTTGATTTGTTTACTGTAATTCAGTGTAAACTCGCCCAGCTCATCGCGATAATCAATAGTTTGCTGTACAGCTTTCGCGGCAGCTATTGAAGCAGCCGAATAAGGTGCAAATGAACCGTTACTCAAGCTGGTTGGCAGGTAATAGTTATAGTTTTCGCCATAAGTTTGCATCCCTAAATTCGCCTTGAAATTAAAGCCCGGCAAAATTTCATAAGTAGCCTGTGTATTATAAGTAGCCCTGTTGCCTACACGGGTTATTTTAATTTCGGTAGCAGTTGCTATTGGGTTCTCGATAGATTGATAACCATATAGTGGTGAAAGCGCCGCGACAAGGTTAGTTGCTATACTACCATCGGGGTTATAGGCCGGGAAATTTGGCAGGTAAATTAAGGCACCAAGCGCCGGACTATGATCCCAGCGACCGTCCTGTGTTTCCTGGTTAGTATTCTGCGTAAAAGCCACGTTAGCCATTATCGTTAATTTTTTGCCGATCTTTCCGTCAACGTTAGCACGCAGGTTTATTTTTTGCTGACCGGTACCTAACATAATACCGTTCTGATTTTGATAACCGGTGCTGAAATAATAACGTGTATCGCCTGAATTACCGGAGAACGAAAGATTATTATTGGTGGTTAAAGCGTTACGGTACAATTCATTCTGCCAATCGGTATTGGTAGTTTGGTGAATTAATGATTGTGTAGCAAAATCATAAGTACTTGGCTGGATACTTACCGATGCCGCGTTACCCACGTTAGCTATACGGGTAGCATCATCGTCTGAATACATGGAGTTATTCCAGGTGTTACCCTTAGCTATCCATAAATCCCTGTAAGTATTGTTACGGCCGTCAATAGCCAGTTGCGCAAACTGATCAGCATCTAAAAGTTTCACTTTTTTAGCTAACTGATCCATACCGATATCCAGGTCGTATTCAAATTTTCCCGGCGAATCCTTTTTAGGCCCGTGTTTGGTTGTGATCAAAACCACACCACCTGCTGCCCTCGAACCATATATGGCTGCCGATGCAGCATCCTTCAAAACGTCAACAGATTCAACATCCTGCGGATTAATGAACAGGTCATTTCCGGCAGGGTAACCATCAATTACATATAAAGGGTCAGAACTGGCGTATAACGAGCCTACTCCTCTAACGGTTATCTTAGTACTTTCATAAGGCGCACCTGATACCTGTGCAACCTGTACACCGGCTATTTTACCAACCAAACCCTGGCCCAATGTTGGCGCTGAAGTATTAATTTCAGAAGCTTTTACACTCGATATTGATCCTGTAAAATCACTTTTACGAACGGTTTGGTAACCAACGGCTACTACCTCGTTCAAAATATTGCTGTTAGGTTTTAGCGCGATATTGATCTGCTCACGGGTACCTGTGGCAACTTCCTGCGAAGTATAACCCACAAATGAGAATACTAAAGTAGCTCCCGCGTCAACCGCTATTGAATAGTTACCACCCGCATCAGTTAAAACACCATTGCTGGTTCCCTTTTCGCGAACGCTAACGCCGGGAAGTGGAGCATTGGTTTCATCCACTATTTTTCCGGTAACTCTTCTTTTTTGCTTTGACGAAGAGTTTGGCGCTGCTGCCTTTTTTTCAACCTTAATTAATATATGGTAGTTATCAACCTGACTAATGGTACCGCTGTAATTTTTCAGTACCGCCTGCAAGGTTTGATTAACGGTTTGGTTATCAACACGGACAGATACCCGCTGGTTAATATCAAGCGCGTTGTCATATCCGATTGAAAAATTGGTCTTCTGTTCTATAAGGCCAAACACCTCTTTAATACGGGCGTTGGTAACATTTAATGAAATATGTACCGTGTTGATACTTTGCCCTTCGGCAGCTGTAGCGGTTATGCTGTTGCATACTAAAAAAGTAAATGCCAGCAAATAACAGCCTATTAATGGCCTGAGCGCATATTTCGCACAGTTGTAAAGCTTTGTTCGATAAAATTTTTGCATTTTTGATAAATTTTAATGATGAAATGATCGTTATAATTACCGGCACTACTGTAGTGCCTGGTCAGGCAGGGGATGCTCGTAACATCTCCTGCTTTAATTCCCTTGATAGTTAGTTCATGTTTTTAGCATTTTTAAGATGGATAACTATATTCTGATGATTAATTTGATAGGTAGCTCCGCTTAATTTGGTAAGCACATCAAGCACGTGGTTTATTGGTTCATTATCAAAGCTGATGGTATAGCGCCTGCCTTGCATTTCAGCACCACTTAGCGTTACAGAAACATTATACCAGCGCTCCAGCTGACTGGCAATCTCCGCAAATGAGGCATTATCAAAACGAAGCTGGTTATTGTGCCAAGCGGCAATATTTGCCGATGATATTTTACCGAGCGTGTGGGTATCATCCGCTTTATTATAAATGAGCTGCTGGTTCTGTACTATTGCACCGGCTAAAACAGTAGATCTTCCGGCGGCAGTCTTTTTTTCAACTGCCACACTTCCGGTTTCAACTGCAACACTGATCTGCTTGTCTTCGGGATAAGCCTTTACATCAAACGAGGTTCCTATATCGGCTATCTGTAATTTGCCGGCGCGCAGGGTGAATGGTTTATTGGGATTATGCTTTATGATAAAGAATGCCTCACCTGTAAAAGCTATTTCCCTTTTTTTGTTGTTAAAATCAGAAGGTATACTAATGCTCGAACCGGAGTTTAAATAGATGGTGCTGCTATCGGGTAATGTTATTTCTCTTTTTACACCATTAGGCACCTTTATAACCTGGTAAGTGATCAGCGGCTGGCTTGCCGAATTGATATGACGAATGGCCAGCGTTGCACCCAAAGCAAGCAATACCGCAGCAGCGGCTTTTAACCATACAAATGATCTGCGGGGATACAGCATAGCTTGTATCTTCCTGTCCATAGGACTAAAAAGTATAGATCGTTGGTCTTCATTCAAGGGTTGCTGTTGGCTATCGTCAAATTCCGCAAACCAGTCCTGTACTATTTTCTGTTCCGCCGGGCTGCCTTTTCCTGATTGATATTGTTGAAAGAGTTGCTTAATCTTGCTATACATTTATTGCGCTTTGTATATAGCTCGAACGAAAAGCGATTTTGTCCTTTAAGAAAAGGTTAAGTGTTTGTTACCAATTTATGACCGCAACCAATAACTGGCCAAAAGGGATAGCGAGAGAATTAAAAGGAAAGTTTCCGGATTACTCCGTTGCAGGTAGAACCGCAGGCGCTTTAAAGCTTCTGAAACATTGTTTCTGACTGTTTTTTCTGAGATCTGCAAGATGTCGGCAATCTCGTTATTGGTTTTGCCTTCGCTTTTGCTCAAAGTATAACAATTGCGCATAGTTTCAGGTAACATCCCAACAGCATTATCAATAGAGGCGGTAAGTTCACGGGCAAACAAATGCTGTTCAGATGAATGTTCTATTTGATCGATCCTCTCCAATAAATAAGTTTCGCCTTTAAGGCGGATATTCTTTTTGCGGTAGGCCGATACAACCTGGTTACGGCTATACACATACAGGTAGGTTTTAAAATCCTTTATGCCTGCCAGTTGTTTCCTGTTTTCCCACAGGCTGATGAAAATATCCTGGGTTATATCCAGCGCGTCATCCTCATCATCGATCCGGGCGTTGACAATGCCGAATACAAATGCTTTAAAATTATCATAGATCGTTTGAAAAGCCACGGTATCGTTAGTGCTGCATTTAGTTAACAATACGTGCTCCGGCAGATCCTGATAAACCATAGTTTTGCTTCAATCAAAATTTTACGCAAACCTAATTATATCTTGTTGCTGGTATTTTAAGTTAACGTTAACAAACCGCAATACTTTATAAAATATGCAAATCAGCGCCACTGATAATATATTTTTCAAAAGCAATAAGCCAAATCATATCCAAAATCATATTTTATGGCGAATATCATTTCTGTATCATTCTTTATTTTTAACTATCAAATATTGTAAACATATCCCTAGTATTACCGTTGATTATTATCATAAAACAAACCTAAAAAAAATGAATACCATACCAGAAATCGCCAATCGCTTAGCTTCGTTATGTAACGAGCGTAAATTTGTTGAAGCTTATACCGAATTATATGCCGATGATGCAGTAAGCATAGATCCAAACTTAAAAAATGAACCGCTTACCGGCCTTCATAACCTGATTGAGCATGAAAACAAATTTTTAGCCAATGTTGAGATCCATGACATTAATGTATCCGAAGCAATTTTTGCCGGGAACTACTTCAGTGTAATTTTCTCCATGCATTTCACTGTTAAAGGGCAGGGGACTAAGATGGTTGAAGAGATTTGCGTTTATAAGGTTGAAAACGGTAAAATTGTTAGTCAGCAGTTTTTTATAGGCTAATTAGCTGAAAAACATAACGTACATTCCTACTGCCTTTAAACTATTATCTCTCGAATAAAAAAGAGGCTATCTCAAAAGTCGATTTTATTAAAAGATGGCCAAATAATATCTACCCCAGTGTTCTTTGTGTTCCTGTCTTCGTGCTCTTTGTGGTTAATTTTACCACGAAGGACACAAAGATTTCACAAAGAAACACGGAGCTTTTATAGCGCAAAATATAATCCGGTATTATCCTTTTTGATTTTTGCTTTCGAGACAGCCTCTTCATGAACCCTCTATATTTTAGATAACTAAGCCTTCTCCTTAACAAGGTAAACCGGCTGCAGCAACAATTCCTGCGGAGTGGTGATATCAGCATTCCTTTTGAACCCGTAGCTCTCAAAAAAATCCAGGTACGTGTTATTTTCATATTCACTTATCCATACCACTTGCTGCATATTGGTTATGGAAATGCATTTATCAAAAAGTGACTTATTTATCTGTAGATCATCAAATTTAGCCAAAACGCCAAAATCAGCTATCCTGACTAATGTTTTGTTGCCAAAATATTCGGGGCGGGTTCCTTTAGAAGTTACCCGGGCATAGCCTGCGGGTTCGTCATCTGCATAAACAACCAGGTATTGGTTCGACATGCTATTCAACTCCCCTATTAATACTTCCTTATTAAAGTGTTCGTTGATATAATTTTCCAACTCCTGTTCGGGAACTTTTCCATGAAACTTTTCCCGTGCAATTGCCGCTGTTAAAAAGTGCAATGCGTTGATACCTTCTTCGGTACCTATAGTGAATTTTGTTATGATTGTAGTTGCCATGTTTCCGTTAATTTTATATCTATTAATACAAAGTTAGGCATGTGCTTGTCCTATAAACTACCTAACTCGCCAAAGATTTGATGATTCCAGCCAACGCCCTTTTCTTACTTTAAGATGATGTTATAAGCCATCCTTTTTACCCACGCCAGCGATAGAAATATGGCAAAGGACATTTAACTGTAACTTGTGGATTTTTGCATAGTTCCACTATTAATACACGAACTTACTAATAAAAGAGATAAAGCATATGGCATTTTTTACTGAAACTGTGGCACTTTTACTTCATTTATCATGTCTGCTATCAAATAAACTTTGACTGCTTTGGTAACAACTTTATGCAAGCACTACGTTAACTTTGTGCCTATCTCAATCAACCCAATGCCGGTACTATTAGCTGATCTTATTGCCGAAAACCTGACGGTTATTTTTTCCGGGATCAACCCCGGATTGAAGTCTGCATGGGATGGCCATCATTTTTCAGGCAGAAGTAATCGTTTTTGGAGAGTCCTGCATCAGGCTGGTTTTACCCCACATGAAATTATCCCTGTAAATGATGCAACCATACTTAATTATGGCTACGGTTTAACAACAGCTGTTGAAAGAGCCACCGTAAGGGCCGACGAATTAACCAAAGACGAATTCCACAATTCCATCGAAGCTTTCAGAATCAAGATGGAACGTTTTCATCCAAAATACATCGCCTTTCTGGGTAAACCTGCCTACATGGCCTTTTCAGGTAAAAAGCAGATTTCGTGGGGTGCACAACCCGAAGACTTCTGTGGGGCCAAGGTTTGGGTATTACCTAACCCAAGCGGCTTAAACCGGGGCTTTACGCTTAATGACCTTATTACCCATTACAGAGAACTATATGTGACTATATCAGAAAATGCTTAAACTAAACTCATTGCTCCTGCCAAGTGCTACGAAGGACGGGTTTTGGTAACCTGATAAAACGTGTTACTGAACGAGGACAAACTTTGGTAGCCGCATAAAAAAGCCCCATCAGCCAAAGGGTGTTCGTTCCCAACAATAAGCTGGAACGCCTTTGCCATCCGCAGCAGGGTTGCAGTTATCATTATTTGATAACTATATGGCTCAAATCGTTTTCTGAACATATTAAATCACTATACCATTTAGCTGAGAATCCTCGGGCAGCAGTTCAAAATAGCGGCATATGTCACTTTCAGGTTCAAAGGGTTCATTCTTAAGCTTCTCAAATTGCTTATTTACCAGCTCGTTAATCAGGTTCAGGTAGGCTGTTATCCGTTTTGCCCGGTAATCGCCTTCCGACTTGGTTATCGGTATAAAGTCTTCATTTTTTTCAGCGAATGATAGGCTCTCATCCGCTCTACCAGCTCATCATCTACAATTGAAATTACAGAAGATATACCATAACGGGCCACCTTTAACGGCGTATCAATTGAATAGCCCAAACCTAAAACCGGAATATGAAATGTATGCGACATGTGTTGATATAAAATATGGTCAAAGCTAATTTGACGGGCTTACATAAAAACTGACGGAGGTCACTTTTTTATCCGCGACTCATCATTCTTTACATGCGCATAACACGAGAGTTTTGGATATTAAAATATCCAGGGATGATAAAAACTGAAAGCATTGAAAAAACAAGCTGCTACCATTGCGGCAATGATTGTGAAACTCCGGCTTATGTTGTTGAAGAAAAGCACTTCTGCTGCTTAGGCTGTAAAAGCGTTTTCGAGGTGTTATCGGCAAGTAATCTTTGTAATTATTACTCCTATAATGATCATCCCGGTGTTAACAGGGCTAAAGTTGATAAACGTTTTGACTATTTAAACGAGCCGGATATTATAAACGAGCTTATTGATTTTAAGGATGATGATACAACCATTATCACCTTTTATATACCTCATATACATTGCAGCTCGTGCCTGTGGCTATTGGAGCAGCTTAACAAAATGAACCACGCCATACATTACAGCAGGGTTGATTTTTTAAAGAAACAACTGAATGTACGCTTTAATCATAATCAACTTACATTGCAGCAACTGGTGGAACAATTATATGATATTGGCTACGAACCTGTGATCAGCCTGCAGGATATCATCAAAAAACAAAACACACCCGAGAAAGATAACCTGGTGTTAAAAATTGCAGTGGCGGGTTTTTGCTTTGGTAATGTGATGCTGTTAAGTTTTCCCGAATATTTTGGGATCTCCGTTTATGAACAAACCTTTAAGCATTTCTTCGGACTGGCTAATATTGTGTTTGCCTTGCCGGTGGTATTTTACAGCGGCTGGGGATATTTTGTATCAGCATGGCAAAATCTAAAAGTAAAGAACCTGAATATTGATTTTCCGCTGGCGCTGGGTATCGCGGTTTTGTTTTTAAGGTCGGTAGTTGATGTGATTATTAATAACGATCCGGGATTTACCGATACGCTTTGCGGGCTGGTCTTTTTCCTGCTGATAGGCAAATTTGTACAGCGGAAAACCTATTACCATATCTCTTTTGAGCGCGATTACCGTTCCTTTTTCCCAGTCGCGGTAAACGTGATAACTGATAATATCGAAAAACCTGTCCCTTTATCACAACTGCAAACAGGGCAACGGGTAGTTATTCGCAATAATGAGATTATCCCGGCTGATGCTATTTTGCTAAAGGGCCGAGCTATGGTTGATTTTAGCTTTGTTACCGGCGAATCCATCCCCGTAAATAAAACATTGGGTGAAATCATTTATGCAGGCGGCCGCCAAACCGGCGAAGCCATTGAACTGGAAGTAGTAAAATCGGTATCACAAAGCTACCTCACCCAACTGTGGAACAACGAGGCATTCACCCGGCAGAAAAATAATAACAACCAAACATTTAATGAAAAGGTAAGCAAGTATTTCACCGTGGTACTGCTGGCTATTGCATTTGGTTCACTATTGTTTTGGCTGCCGTTTAATGCGGGACGTGGACTTGCGGCGTTTACCGCAGTACTCATAGTGGCCTGCCCGTGTGCGCTGGCATTAAGCACGCCGTTTACTATGGCAGCAGCGCTCAGTATTTTCGATCGCAATCTGTTCTATTTGAAAAATACACAGGTAGTTGAGCACATGGCGGCCATAGATACCATCGTGATGGACAAAACCGGTACTATCACAAATAGTGACACCAACAATATTAAGTTAAATGGCGAATTAACTGATATCCAGCAGCAACTGATCTACAGCGCATGTACAAATTCTATACACCCCTTATCGAGGATGATATGTGACTATTTGGGGCAGTTACCAAAGCTTCCGTTAAGAAAGTATGAAGAGATACCCGGTAAAGGAATTGTGGCATGGATCGGTGATCATGATTTACTGATTGGCAGCAAAGGTCTCATCTTTAATGAAACTGATGAAAAATTCACCAAAACAGCAGTTCATATTTTAATTGATGAGCGTTATCTGGGCTATTTTGCAATAGAGCACAATTACCGGGCAGGAATGGAAAATATAACAAACCTCAACCCCGATTATCAGCTATACCTGCTCTCAGGCGATCAGGATCATGAAAAGAATGACCTGCTTAGATTCTTTAGGTCAGCAGATCAAATGCACTTTAACCAATCCCCGCAGAGCAAACTGGATTTTATCCGGTCATTACAAGATAAAGGAAATAAAGTAATGATGATCGGCGATGGATTAAATGACTCCGGCGCGTTAAAACAAAGTGACCTGGGCGTAGCTATCACCGATAATGTAAATAATTTTTCACCGGGGAGCGATGCCATTATGGATGGCAGGTCGTTCAAAAAACTGCCTTCATTCTTACGTTTTGCTAAAGATACGGTGAAGATCATTCATTGTTCATTTGCCATCTCTTTAACCTATAACCTTATTGGTTTAAGCTATGCCGTAACCGGGAAATTATCGCCGCTTATTGCAGCCATACTCATGCCTGTAAGTACGGTAACAATCATTTCATTCACCACACTGGCAGCTCATTTTGCCGCTAAAAAACGCCACCTGTTATGAGCATAATTTACTTTTTGATAGGCTGCAGCATATTGCTGGCGCTTATTTTTTTAGGTGCCTTTTTTTGGGCGCAGTGCAGCGGTCAAAATGACGATCTCTACACGCCATCCATGCGCATACTGCTCGATGATGAGGATGAGGACGAGCCTGAACCAAGAAAGTGACAGCAATCATCTTTTCAGCCAACAAGCGTCATTCTGCAGTCAGCCTTAGCGCAATAGTTTTACATCCATAAACAATACCACTTTTATGCAGCCTGAAAAATTTTACTATGACAATAAGATCGTCCGGAATTTCGGTATCGCCACCGTGATCTGGGGGATCGCCGGGATGAGTATTGGCCTCCTGATAGCTATACAATTGTATTACCCTGGAGCAAATATGCACAACCAATACACCACGTTTGGCAGGATACGGCCCCTGCATACCAACGCGGTGATATTCGCCTTTGTGGGTAACGCCATTTTTATGGGCGTTTATTACTCGTTACAGCGTTTGCTAAAGGCGCGTATGTTTAGCGATACCCTCAGCGCTATACACTTTTGGGGCTGGCAATTAATAATAGTCAGCGCCTTAATAACCCTGCCGCTGGGTTTCACCACCTCGCATGAATATGCCGAACTGGAATGGCCCATTGATATTGCCATCACCATTATATGGATAGTATTTGGTTGGAATATGTTCGGCACTATACTTAAACGCCGCGAAAGGCACCTGTATGTAGCCATATGGTTTTACATCGCTACGTTTGTAACCATAGCGGTGCTTCACATTGTAAATTCTGTTGAAATACCGGTTACCTTTTGGAAAAGTTACATGGTTTATGCCGGTGTGCAGGATGCGCTGGTGCAGTGGTGGTATGGGCATAATGCGGTAGCATTCTTTCTTACTACACCATACTTGGGTATGATGTATTACTTTCTGCCTAAAATGGCAAACAGGCCCATCTACTCCTACAAACTAAGTATACTGCACTTTTGGGCGTTGATATTTATCTATATATGGGCCGGCCCGCACCATTTATTATATACCACATTGCCGGGCTGGGCACAATCATTAGGTGTTGCATTTTCTATAATGCTGATAGCGCCAAGCTGGGGTGGTATGATCAACGGTTTGCTAACCCTCCGCGGCGCGTGGGATAAAGTACGTGACGAACCTGTACTGAAATTTATGGTGGTTGGCTTAACGGCCTATGGTATGGCCACCTTTGAAGGCCCTATGCTGGCACTTAAACAGGTTAATGCCATAGCCCACTTTACCGACTGGATCATAGCACACGTACATATGGGTGCTCTCGGCTGGAACGGCTTTTTAACCTTCGCCATATTATACTGGCTGATACCACGCATATACAGAACAGAGTTATACTCTAAAAAACTGGCATCGTTCCACTTTTGGATCGGTACGCTGGGAATATTATTCTATGTGATACCATTATACTGGGCAGGCTTTACCCAGGGATTGATGCTGAAGGAATTTACACCCGAAGGTATTCTGAAATACAATTTCCTGGAAACCGTATTGCGCATTATACCCATGTGGGTAACCCGCTCACTGGGTGGTAGCATGTATTTAACTGGTGTGTTGGTTATGGCTTATAACTTAACCCGTACCGCCTTACAAGGTAAACTATTGGCAAATGAGCCTGCACAAGCTATGCCTTTAGCACCTGTAAGCACCATGGAAAGAGAAAACAGCTGGCACCGCAGACTTGAGCGCAGGCCAATACAGTTAATGATAGCCGCCTTGCTGGTGATATTGATCGGATCTTTTGTTGAGCTGATGCCAACGTTAACCATAGCATCAAACATACCAACCATTGCCAGTGTAAAACCATATACCCCGCTGGAATTGCAGGGGCGCGACCTTTTCATCAGAGAAGGTTGTATGGGCTGCCACTCGCAAACAGTAAGGCCATTCCGGTCTGAAACGGAACGTTACGGGCAATATAGTAAAGCTGGTGAATTTGTGTATGACCACCCTTTCCTGTGGGGATCAGAACGAAAAGGTCCGGACCTGGCAAGGATTGGTGGTAAATACCCTAACGCGTGGCATTATAATCACCTGATGGATCCACGCTTGATGTCGCCGGGCAGTATTATGCCGGATTACGACTGGCTCATCACCCAGGACCTGGATACTACCACCACCATCGCCAAAATAAATGCGATGCGAAAAATTGGCGTTCCGTATCCCGCAGGTTATGAATACAAAGCCAACCACGACCTGGATTTACAAGCAAAAGCCATAGCGGCTGATCTGGCGCAGAACCACATCAAAGTTTCAAGCCGCAAGGAGATAATCGCCATTACAGCTTACCTGCAAAGGTTAGGTCAGGATATTAAAGCAGATAAAACAACCTCTAAATAATTACGCGCATGTTTGATCAATTTGTAAAAGACGTTTCGGGAAAAGAAATGTACCTAATTTTCTCACTATGGATATTCCTGGTATTCTTCGTGGTAGTATCCATCCTACTTTATATCACCAAAAAACAACATGTGGATCATATGAGCGCCCTGCCACTGGAGGATAGCGATATAGATTCAACACAAACCTTACAACTATGAAATATTTACGTGCAATAGTATTGTTTAGCTTATGCATAGGAACCATACCCGCATTTGCTGAAACTGATGACCACAGTATGATCCCACCTGACATACAAAACTACATTGGTTATGGTGCCATAATAGCTGTGCTGATATTGTTTGTTATTGTGATGCTGGTTTTGCTGCGCACTTTCAGGGTTTTAACCCGGCTGGTATTAAAATCAGAAGGTTATACCAATGAGCAGATAGCCGCTGAAATGTACCCTGCCAAAGTAAAAAAGGCAGCTAAACCCAAAGGCGAGGTTTGGAATAAATTGCTTGAACTTAGGCCGCTCTCCGAAGAAAAAGAGATCCTGATAGCGCATGATTACGATGGCATACAGGAACTGGATAACCCGATCCCCGGCTGGTTTATGTACCTGTTTTATATCACAATAATCTTTGCGGTGGGTTATTTGCTGAATTATCATGTGTTCCATATCGGCCAGTTACAGTATGAAGAATATAAAACCGAAATGGTGCAGGCCGATATCGCCAAAAAACTTTACCTGAGCAAAGCCGCTAACCAGGTTGATGAAAACACGGTTAAACTGGTACACGATCCCACAGTTATAGCATCCGGCGAAGCCATATTTAAACAAAACTGCGTGCCCTGCCACGGCGATCACGCGCAGGGCGTGGTTGGGCCTAACTTAACAGATGATTACTGGCTGCATGGCGGCAAAATAAACGACCTGTTCAAAACAGTGAAATACGGTGTGTTGACCAAAGGGATGCCAACGTGGGAGAAGGTTTTATCGCCCAAACAAATATCAGATGTGGTTAACTATGTAAAATCATTACATGGCTCAAACCCGGCTAACCCCAAAACGCCGCAGGGTGTTAAAGAAACCGATGATGCGGCAGCTTCATCGGTAAAAAAAGGTAATAGTAACAGCTAAGCAAATGAGCGGACTACTGGCGGCGAAAGATAATGGTGAACGGAAATGGATGTATCCCTCTGTACGCAAAGGCGATTATTATAAATGGCGCAGCAGGCTAAGCTATGCTTACCTGCTGCTTTTTTTCTGCGGACCATTTATACGCATAGGCGGCCAGCCGCTGCTTATGCTGAATGTGATCGACCGGCAGTTTGTACTGTTAGGGTAGGTGTTTTGGCCGCAGGATATTTTCATCTTCATGATAGCTTCGCTGGTGTTTGTAGTATGCGTGGTTCTCTTCACCATTGCGTTTGGCCGGATATTTTGTGGCTGGATCTGTCCGCAAACCATATTTATGGAAATGGTTTTCCGCCGGATAGAAATTGCAATTGAGGGCGATGCCAATAAACGTAAAAAGCTGGATGCCGGACAATGGAGTAATGAAAAGATCTGGAAGAAAAGCCTGAAGCACTCCATTTTCATTATCATCTCTTTTTTAATTGCCAATACTTTTCTGGCTTATATTATCGGTAGTCAGGGTTTAATCAAGATCATTATTGAACCCATTAACCAGCATTGGGTTGGCTTTTTTAGCATCTGGGTTTTCACCATTGTGTTTTATCTGGTTTACAGCCAGGTACGCGAGCTGGTTTGTACGGTGATATGCCCCTATGGCAGGTTGCAAGGGGTGCTAATGGATGAGCATACCTTAGTTGTTGCTTATAACGATGTTAGAGGAGAGCCACGCGGCAAACTGGATAGAACAGGACTGCTACAAAAAGGCGATTGTGTGGATTGCAGCTTATGCGTAGCCGTTTGCCCTACGGGGATAGACATACGCAAAGGCACACAAATGGAGTGCATTAACTGTACTGCCTGTATTGATGCCTGCGATGAGGTGATGGATAAGATCCATAAACCACGCAACCTGATCGGCTATTTTTCTGAAGATATGATCCGCGCTAAAAAGAAGCCTTCTTTTAATATAAGAATGATGGGTTACAGCGGTGTTATAGCCCTGTTGCTGGTGGTACTATCCTATTTTATTTTTAGCCGCACCGATATGGATATTACCGTAATGCGCAGCGCGGGCATGTTATACCAGGAGCAGCCGAATGGCTACATCAGCAATATTTATAATGCTGATATCACCAACAAAGCCAATACTAACAGGCCGGTTACGATAAGGGCTGAAGATCCGGCAATCAAAATAAGATACATACAGGCACCCGGTATTGTGGCTAAAGGTAGCGATGTAAAAACTGTGTTTTTTGTGCTGATACCTGCTAATAAGTTGCAGTCGCTAAAAACTGATGTGCGTTTGCAGCTCATATCGGGCAACAAAATTATTGAAACCGTTACTACAACGTTTGTAGGGCCATTAAACAATTAAAATGATGAATTGGGGAAAAGCAACCATAGTTGTATTGATAGTATTTGTACTTGGGATCTGTAGTTTAGGCTATTATATGTTTACCGCTCCTGCTGATGATTACGACCACCAGTATTATGAGGACGGACTAAATTTCGATCATGATTATAACCGCGAGCAGCAGGTAGTTAAAGACCATGCCCAGCCAACCATAATTATTGATACCTGTTGCGTGAAGATCACATTTCCGCAGGTTGTTAAAGGGCAGGTGAAATTTATGCGCCCTTCAAGCGATGCAAAGGACAATACCTATCCGCTTGATAATTCGGGTGGAAGGGTTATTGAAATCCTCACCAAAAGCCTGACTAAAGGGCAATGGCAATTGGTATTCAACTGGAAAAGCGGCGGTAAGGATTATTTATACCAGCATGAAGTCTACATAAAATGAGCAACGACGAAATAGCATTTTTTATAGGCCTGTTTGGCAGTATCCATTGCATTGGCATGTGCGGTCCGCTGGCCTTTGCCGTGCCAGTTTTTGAAAATAAATGGTGGCTGGTGGTTATTGATAAAACACTTTATAACCTTGGCCGGATAATTACTTATTCGTGTTTAGGTTTATTAGTCGGGTTTATCGGTAAGCAATTATGGCTGTATGGCTTTCAGCAAGGCATAAGCCTGGCAAGCGGGCTCTTTATTATAATGGCAGGCTTTTCCCGATTATTTAAGATAAAATTATCCGGTGCCAAAATGTTCCCGGCATTGTTTGCCCCTGTAAATAAGCTATTGGCCTATGCGCTGGCACACCGTGGCGGTCATTTTGTTATCGGGCTTATCAACGGTCTTTTACCATGCGGTTTCGTTTACCTGGCATTGGCAGGCGCTATAAATACGCCATCGCCAACCAGTGCGGGGCAGTATATGCTCTTCTTTGGCCTGGGCACTTTCCCGCTAATGCTATTGGCAACAATCGGCTCTGGATTTGTGGGCCCGCTCTTCAGACGGCGGATAAACAGGGTAATACCGTATTTAATGGTGTGCCTCGGTTTTTGGTTTATACTGCGGGGTTTAAATTTAAATATCCCGTATCTCAGCCCCGCTAAACAAACATCGGGTATAAGTAATTGCCGGTAAATTGTACTACTGTAAGTGATGCCAATCACTTTTTTAGCAGTTTGAGATCATGGTACAGGCAGCTAAATAGCGGCATTTTTGATTCATAAAATTTATCAATTATGGCAACTATATTAAATAGCCCCGTAAGCTGGGCAAATGAAGGAACAGTTAAAAACAACGCGGTACAAACTGAAAGCAAATTGACCACATTCATTAATAGCCAGAAAAATTATGTTACCGCCTGGTTCTTAATTTCACTGATGGTTCAGGGTGTATTCTTTTTGCCGATACCCGCGGTGCTTATCTTTAGTTTTAATGCGCCTGCCTACATCCTGGTATTTACGCTGGGCTTATTTTTTGCAAATATTATTGCAGGCATGAGCGGTGCCGGTGTTAAAGCCATAATCACCCTATTTGCAACCAGTGTAATAGTGCATGCGCTTCTTGTGGCCATTTTTACAATTTAAGGCACATTCATTTTAATTAGGGTGAGCCGTTAATGCGCAAAGGAATATTATTAGTAAGCCTCGGGACACCGGAGGGCCTATCGGTTAAAGATGTAAGCAAATACCTGACGGAATTTCTGATGGATCCCCGGGTAATAGATATCAACCCTGTATCACGTTTTTTACTGGTACGGGGTTTAATTGTACCGTTCCGGAGCAGAACTTCTTTCAAGCTTTATCAGCGTATCTGGAATAAAGAAAGCGGTTCACCATTATTGCATTTCAGCAGGTTGCAGCAGCAATTGTTAAAGATTGAATTAGGGCCTGAATACCATGTGGAACTAGCTATGCGTTACCAATATTCCTCCATCCGATTGGCATTGCATAAGTTAAGATCTGCTATGGTCGATAGCATCCACGTGATACCACTGTTCCCGCAATACTCATCAGCAACAACAGGATCTATCATTGCTAAGATTATGGATGAAGTAAGGAATTGGGAAACAATTCCTAAAATTTCCTTTACCAGCTCATTTCATGATAATGGGTTAATGATAAAAGCGTTCGCTGCCAATGGGCGAAAATATCTACCCGAAAGTTATGATCATATCTTATTCAGCTTCCACGGATTACCGCAACGACAATTGATCAAATGCGATCATTCCAAAAGCCAGTGCCTTAAATCTGCTGATTGCTGTTCTGTATTAACTGAAAGAAACTGTAATTGTTATTCGGCGCAATGCCATCATACCGCTGCATTAATAGCAGATGAATTAAATATCCCGAAGGATAAGTATACGATTTGCTTTCAATCCAGGCTGGGTAAAGCCCCGTGGATACAGCCATATACTTCGGCAGTTATTCAACAGCTTGCTAAAGAAGGAAAGAAAAGAGTGTTGGTTTTTTGTCCGTCGTTTGTTGCTGATTGTCTCGAAACCATTTATGAAATAGCTGAAGAATACCACCAGGAATTTGTAAATGCCGGTGGCGAACATTTACAATTGGTTGAAAGCTTAAACGGCTCACCGATATTCATCAGCGCGTTAAAGGAAATGATCCAGGCAAATTAGCCGCACCCTATCCTAATATTATACAGCCATACTAAAAAGCTCACTGGCAGGCAACTTCGCCCACAATCGCGCATCCAAGGCCATACAAATATTACGCAGGAAACGTTTGCCCAAAGGTGTTACCCTCAATTCCCATGAATTTATGTTGATCAGGCCGTCATCTTCAAATGATTTAAGCCTTAATACGCCCTCTAATAACGCGATACACGGCTCTATATGCTGGTTCCATATCGTATAGCCATTACACATTATTTCAGTGATATGCTTGCGCAGAATCAGGTCCTCCCCTGTTAAAATATGGCCTTTTATTACCGGCAGGTCGTGCTTTACAAGGCTTACATATTCTTCAACAGTCTTTACATTTTGGGCAAAGCCATACCAGGCATCGCTGATAGCTGAAACTCCCAAACCAATTAATAACTGCGTATGCTGATGGGTATAGCCCATAAAGTTGCGGTGCAGGTTGCCGGTACATTCAGCCAAACTTAATGTATCCTCAGGCAGCGCAAAATGATCCATCCCGATCTCTTTATAACCGTGTAGCTGAAGTAAGTCGCGGCCGGTTTGATAAAGCCTGGTTTTTGTCTGCGCATCCGGCAGATCTCTTTCTGTAAACATCCTTTGCCCCGGTTTTACCCATGGCACATGTGCGTAGCTATAATAAGCAATCCTGTCGGGCTGCAGGCCGGTTACAAGGTGCATGGTGTTTATTAAGCCATCCATCGTTTGTAAAGGCAGACCGTAGATCAAATCGTAATTTATGGAGGTATATCCTATCTGCCTTGCCAGTTGGGTTACCAATCTTACCTGTTCATATGTTTGGTGCCTGTTGATGATTTTCTGCACAGCAGGGTCAAAATCCTGGATACCTAAGCTCAACCTTTTAAATCCCAGTTTAAACAATATTTTTAAATGATCGGCGGTTGTATTGGCAGGATGTGCCTCAAAGCTGAATTCGGCATAAGGATGAACTAAAGAATCTTTTAGTAAACCTTGTATTAATTTCTGTAGATTTTCCGCACTAAAAAATGTGGGCGTGCCACCGCCTAAATGTATTTCTTTGATCACCGGGATATCACCCAGTATAGCACGGTATCTCTCCCACTCCAGCAATACAGCATTAATATAAGGCTCTTCTACCCGGTGATTCTTAGTTATCCGGGTGTTACAACCGCAATAAGTGCAAAGGCTTTCACAAAACGGCAAATGCACATACAGGCTGATCCCGTCCTTATTATTGCTTTCAGTAAATGACCGTTTTACTGCCGTTTCCCATTTACTGGTACTAAACAGGTCGTTATCCCAATAAGGCAAGGTAGGGTAACTGGTATAGCGCGGCGCAGCCACATTATATTTTTGAGCCAATTGCTGATACATTTTTGTAAAATTTTAAGTAAATTATTTGAGTTGAACTGCCCGGCAATTTTTGGCACATACACATGCCTTGCCTACACATTTATCCTGTTGCCACATATCAAGATTATAAATGGTTTGGTTTGCAATTTCCTGCAAGGCCTCGCGGGTAAGGTAAGCCTGGTGCGGCGTTATGATAACGTTTTCACGTGCAAGCAAATTCCGGATCAATGGGTCTTTATAAATATCATGTTGATGGTCTTCAAAAAACAGCCCTTTCTCATACTCGTAAACATCCATAGCCAGGTTGCCAATCTTTCCGCTTTCAAGTGCCAGCAGTAAATCACTCGTTTTAATGATGGCGCCCCTTGATGTGTTGATGAGCATTACGCCATTTTTCATTTTATCAAGCGTTGCTTTTTTAATAAAATGCCGGGTATCGGGAGTTAAGGGAATATGCAGCGATATAATATCTGATGATGCCAGCAGATCATCAAGTTCAGCACGTAGAATGTTATCATCGCCGGCAGGCAAAAATTCATCATAGCCTATAACTTTACAGCCAAAGCCTTTAAATATTTCTGCCGTGGCCATGCCTGTTTTACCCAGGCCGATGATGCCGACTGTTTTGCCGGAGAAGTTGAATCCTATCAATCCGTCATTCCTGAAATCGAACAAATGACTGTTATGGTCGGCCTTAATTAATTTGCGGTTAAGTGCCATGGCCAGTGCTACAGCATGTTCGGCAATGGCCTGCGGCGAATAGGATGGTACATTTGATAGTTTAATGGCATATTTAGCGGCAGTGTCCTTGTCAATATGATCGGTGCCTACCGAGCGGGTTACAATATACCTGATGCCCAGTTCAGCCAGTTTATCAATTACGCTTGCCGAAACATCATCATTGGTAAATACAATAATCGCGTCTTTCCCTTCAGCATAAATGGCTGTTTCTATATTAAGCGGGTTGGAGATCAGCGTAATATCATGCTTCTTCTGGTTGGCTTTAGCCAGAAATTCTTTTTCGAAAGGTTTTATACTGTATGCAACTGCTTTCATGCGTAACTATGTTTATTGTAAACAAAGCTATTGCAAACAGTACCGGTTTATAATGAGGAGCATCAGTGTGAAAAGTGATTGAGATCAGTTTTTCATTTTTGCCAGCCGCTCATGGTTTAAAATGTTAATAACACTGCCTTTTTTTTCTATCAGGCCTTCGTCTTTAAAGTCGGCTAATGTGCGGCTTACGGTTTCAGTTGCCATACCTGCCATAGCAGCCAGGTCATCTCGTGAGATCTTTATTATATCTGTTCCGGCCTGGTGTTTTGACAAACGTACAATCGCATCCGCCATTCTTTTTCTAACGGAATGATACGCCAATTGTAATAACTGCTCTTCTTTTTCCCTGATGTTGTTTGATAGCAGTTTGATAAACTCACGCGCTATTTCGGGGTATAAATTTAAAAGCTCATCCAACTGATCTTTCGGGATGAGGCACAGCGTGCTGTCTTCAACAGCGGTGGCAGTATCTGAAAAGGCTTCGTTTGATAACAGCGCATGAATACCGAGATAATCATCTTTAGTATACATTCCGGTCATTAGTTCGCGGCCATCCTGCGCCAGTTTAATGGTTTTTACTTTACCGCTTAGTACCAGGTATAACCCATTGCCTTTATCGCCATCATAGTAGATCACCTGGTTCTTTTTAAAGTGACGGGTTTTCCTATCGCCAATTACTTTTTTAAGTTCATTAAGGCCATTGTTTTTTGCTATTAATAAGCCAAGGCTGTCAAGCGATTTGCTGTAAAACTGTTCCTGCTGTTCTTTTTTATTTAGCCTGCTTTCAATGGCGTTCAGCAATTCAATATCATCAAACGGTTTGGTTAGATAATCATCGGCACCCATTTCCATGCCTTTGCGCAGGTCGACCCGCTCGGCTTTTGCGGTCAGGAAAATGAACGGTATAGCGGCCATCTGTGGGTTTTTATTCAGCATGTATAAAACGCCATAGCCATCCAGTTCAGGCATCATAATATCGCATAAAATAATATCAGGTGAGTTTTTCAGCGCAAGGTCTACCCCTATTTTTCCGTTTTTAGCAGAAAATACTGTATAGCCTGCAAGCTCCAGTATCTCAACAATATTTTCCCTGATATCATCGCTATCTTCAATGATCAGTGCTTTTTTACTCATGCTAATGAAAATGTAATGGTGAACAATGTTCCTTTGTTTAACTGGCTATTGAAATCAACTTTGCCATTCATCAAACTGGCATATCGGGCAACAATATTTAACCCCAAACCTGTACCCGGGATGTTGCCCGTATTATGCGCCCTGAAAAAGGCCTCGAACAAATGTTTCTGGTCTGTTTCAGGTATGCCAATGCCGTTATCCTTTACGGTTACTATGCAGGTGTGATCATTTATTTCAGTATTGAATTCTATAAATGTGTTTTCGCCAGAATATTTTATCGCGTTAGCAATAAGATTGATGATACAGTTCTTCAACAGGTTTGGGTCTAAATTTACGATGCTGGCAGTGCCCGTATGCTGATATATGATGTTTTGATTTTGCTTGGCGATCAGCTGCATTTCTTCGGTGATCTCTTCTGCCAGTTTTACCAGATCAAAGCTGATAAAGGTAGGCTCTACCTTTCCGGCTTCCAGTTTATCCAGTGAAAGGAAATCATTAAGAATAGCAGTGAGATTACCTACCGCGTTTTTTATCTTACCCACATGTTTACTGATATTCTCATTATCAAAAGGCTGTGCATATTTATCGATCAGCGATGCCGATAATTGTACAGCGCTAAGCGGGGTGCGGAACTCATGTGAAGCCATCGAAACAAACCGGCTTTTTAATTGACCGAGTTCTTTTTCTTTTTCCAATGATTGGCTAACTTCTTCTTTTGCTTCTTCAAGCGCAGTAACGGTATCTTTTAACCAGATGGTTCGTTTTTCAACCTCTTCTTCCAGATGGGTGGCGTATTCTTTAAGCTGATCTTCCGCCTCTTTTTCACGGCTGATATCATGAATAAAGCCCGTATATATTTTTCTCCCTAAAAATTGCACTTCGCTAACACCCAATTTGAACGGAAAGGTACTGCCATCTTTCTTTAGTCCAATAACCTCACGGCCGATACCGATGATATGTGCTTGCCCTGTATGCTGATACCTATTGAGGTAACTATCATGTTCCTGGCGATATGGCTGGGGCATTAGCATGGAAATATTATGCCCCACAACTTCCTGCGGCGTATACTGGAACAGTTTGCAGGCAGACGGATTTATGGTTTCGATGTTTCCCCTTTCATCAATAGTGATGATACCATCAATAGCATTTTGTATAATGGCATTTAAAAGGGCGGCATTTTCCATGATCTGTATAGCTATATCGCAAATATGGGTAAAGCAGGTTAAACAAAATGTAATTATTTTCAATCAAAAAAGTGACTTTTATCACTTTTCGCAGTTTAATGTTGCTATCAGTTTCACTGGTATATCATTCAGGGCATTTCATCTATTATTATTATTGTTCTATCGATGGGTGTTTTATTTACGAACATAATTTAGTCAATTGCGCAAAGCTTTAACGAGCATCCAATTAATATCCATCAAATGACCCTTGCTAAATTGAAAAAACTGTTACTTTCCTTACATTTTTTGACATTCCTGGGCATGATGGTTTTGGCAATTCTCCCCTTTACCTGGCCGGTGCACTTACCCGGGGTATTCTGGGTTAAGGAATGTATAGCTTTACTGTGCTGGGCCGGGCTCTTTTACCTGAATTTGTATGTCTTAGTTCCCAGGATCCTTTATAATGGCCGGGGCTTGCTTTTTGTATTGACCATTTTTATAGGTGTCTTAATAATGGTTCTTTTCAACCGGGCTATTGACGCTATTTTTAATGTCCCGGCTTTAATGGAAAAGGTGTTTGATGGTACCCATAGACATATCATTTATAAAAATAGCCCGGCAGTGAATTCCGGTATCATCGTTATCACCATGATCATCTTTGGGATCAGTTCTATTATCGGCATTACAAAAAAACTGAATGCCGACAAAGCAAACGGGCAAAACGCTGAAAAAGAAAAGGTAAGTACGGAGCTGGCATTTCTGAAAGCACAAATCAACCCTCATTTTTTCTTCAATATCCTCCACACCATTTACGCCTTAACAGATACAAATATTAAATCGGCAAGGGAATCTATTTATACGCTTTCGCACATGATGCGCTATGTACTTTATGATACAAAGAACGATTTTACGACCCTGGAAAAAGAAATTGAATTTGTACAGGATTATATTAACCTGATGCAGCTACGGCTTCCCGACCAGGTGCAAATCATATTTGAGAAACCCAAAGTACTAACCAATATCCAACTGGCCCCTATGTTATTTTTACCTTATATTGAAAATGCTTACAAGCACGGTATCAGCAACATATACCCCAGTTATATATTTATAGGCATTACACAAATAGAAAATACGCTGCGACTGGAGGTACGAAATTCTATATTTGACGAGCATGCCGCGAATTTAGAGGATAGCAATGGCATAGGGCTGGTTAACACCCGCCGCAGGTTGGACCTCATATATCCCGGCAAATACATTTTGAAAGAAGAACGCGATGAAAAAGGCCGTGAATTTACAATACAATTAATGTTTGTGCAGTTATGATGATCCCTTGTATTGCTGTTGATGACGAGCCCATAGCGCTGAACTTGATTTGCTCCTATATTGAGCAGGTGCCTTTTTTGCATTTGGAAGGCCGTTTCTCCAATGCTGTTGCAGCTTTGCAGGCTATTCATGAAAACCCATCAATTAAACTGGCTTTTTTAGATATCCGTATGGCACACCTGAGCGGCGTGGAACTGGCCAGGATCGTTAATCAATCTGAAAACAAACAGAAACTGAGGGTAATATTTACTACGGCATTTGATCAATATGCGGTAGAAAGTTACAAGGTTGAGGCGCTGGATTATCTTTTAAAACCCTTTAATTTTGTTGACTTTTCAAAGGCTGCTGCTAAAGCTCTGGAATATTTCTCCTTGAGGGCGCATGTGCTCCCCCCGAAACAATCTGTTGTTTCAGTTTTACCTGTCGAAAAAGAGTACATCTATTTAAAGGTAGATTATCAATTAGTAAAGGTAGATTTGAACGACATCCTATATATAGAAGGCTTGAAGGATTATGTAAAAGTTTTTGTTGCTAATGAAACCAAACCTTTACTTACCTTAACCAGCTTAAAAGTACTGGAAGAAAAGTTACCATTAAAAGATTTTATGCGTATCCACCGGTCATTTATCGTCTCCCTTGAAAAGATCAAGTCTGTCACCAGAAACTCCGTCCAGATTGGTGAAACCGTTATTGCTGTAACCGAGCAGTATAAGGAACCGTTCCTGCAATTCATAAGCAAATGGGGTTAATGAGCCTTCATTAAGAAGTTAAAAGAAATAAGCATTTTACCCCATCTATTTAAATGGCAATTCTATCTATATTTTGTATCAACGTATCTATACCGTTTTTTTTAGTCGCCAGATTGCAATTTCTTTACGCTTAACTACAAAGCATGCCCATCATCCAACTACATTATCATACTCACATCTCTCCTATTAACTATACCATATGATTAAAAACTCCTTTCTTTTTCTCCTCCTAATTATTACTTTACCTGCCATTGCACAAAAGAAATATACCATTAGCGGTACGCTTAAAGATGCCGCGACCGGTGAAACATTGATTGGCGCGACCATACGGTTTGTGGGGTTAAACTCAACAGGCACCAGTACCAATAACTACGGATTTTATTCCTTATCAGCACCGGAAGGCACCTACAATGTTCAATTCTCCTATGTGGGATATGAGATGATTACCCAGCAGGTTAAGCTAACTTCAAGCCAGGTAATTAACCTTGCATTAAGTGCAAAAGCTAATTTGCAGGAGGTGGTGGTGAGCGGCAACAGGCCGAATAATGACCAGATCACCTCGCCCCAGATGGGTGTTGAAAAACTAAACATGGCTCAAATTAACCAGGTGCCGGTAGTTTTAGGCGAAAAGGATATTTTAAAAACAATTACACTGATGCCCGGTATAAAAACAGCCGGAGCAGGCAATGCAGGTTATTATGTGCGCGGCGGGGCTTCGGACCAAAACCTGATCCTGTTGGATGAGGCAACCGTTTACAACGCTTCTCACCTGTTCGGCTTTTTTTCCACCTTTAATTCAGACGCTATAAGGGATGTGAGCATTTATAAAGGCGGTATGCCTGCTGAATACGGTGGCAGATTATCCTCAGTACTCGATGTAAAAATGAATGAGGGCAACAACCAGGACTACACAGTTCAGGGCGGAATAGGGCTGATAGCCTCCCGTATTAAAGTAGAAGGACCCATTGTTAAGGATAAAGGTTCATTTATGATCAGCGCAAGGCGTACTTACCTTGATCTCTTCACCAAAGCATCAAAAGACTCTACTGTTCGCGGTAGTTCACTTTATTTTTATGATGTAAATGCGAAAGCCAATTATCATTTTGATGATAAAAATGCCCTTTATATTTCGGGTTACTTTGGGAAGGACGTATTGGGCCTGAAAGATATCTTCGGAACCAACTGGGGCAATGCTACCGGCACGATCAGGTTCAACCATATCTTTAGCGACAAGCTATTTTCAAATACTTCCCTTATATACAGTAACTATAATTATGTGATCCAGAGCTTGGAGGCCGATGACGGATTTAAGGCAACCTCAAAAATAACCGACCTGAACCTGAAGGAAGACCTGCAATATAATTTAAGCAATACACACCACTTAAAATTCGGGCTTAATATTCTTCATCACACCATTGATCCGGGTACAATAACTACAACCGGCAGCTCCAGCTTTAATAATGTTTCAACAGAGCAGCGGTTTGGGTTTGAGAATGCAGCTTATGTGAGTGACGAATGGACAGCAAGCAGCAAGCTGACTATATTGTACGGTTTGCGGTTAAGCGGCTTTTTCCTGGAGGGCCCGGGTACATTTAATACTTATGATGCTGCCGGTAATGTGGCCAGTTCACAAACTTATAGCTCAGGGCAAGACGTCAAGAATTATTTTAATCTTGAACCACGCATTTCTGCCAGTTACCAGCTAAATGACCAAAGTTCTATCAAAGCATCTTACAACCGGAACACACAGAACATACACGTGCTGACCAACTCGACCACCAGTTCGCCTACCGACCTGTACGTAATGAGCAGCAATAATATTAAGCCCGAAATCTCTGACCAGGTATCAACAGGTTGGTTCAGAAATTTTGCCGATAATAACTTTGAATTTTCTGCAGAGGTTTACTACAAATGGATGCAGAATCAAATAGATTATAAAGATGGTGCAGAACTGATAGCTAATGAGGATGTGGAATCTGAGCTAACTTATGGCAAAGGCCGATCATACGGCGTGGAGCTTTTTTTGAAGAAAAAATACGGACGCTTTAATGGTTGGCTGGGCTATACCCTATCCAAAACAGAAGATAAGTTCGGCGCTATTAATAATGACAGCTGGTACCCCGCAACACAGGACCGCACTCATGATGTTTCCCTGGTGGGTATTTACCAGCTGAGCAAACGCTGGTCGTTCTCGGGCACATTTATTTACAGTACAGGCAATGCGGTTACTTACCCAACCGGCAAATATGAAGTTGGCGGCTTAACCACCTTTTCTTATTCGGAGCGGAATGGCTACCGCGAACCGGCTAATAACAGGTTGGATATCGGTTTTACCCTCGAAGGAAAGCCACATCCAAAATACCACTCCAGTTGGACATTCGGTATATATAACGTATACGGGCACCGGGATCCATACAGCATAACTTTCCGCGACAGTAAAACAGTACCGGGAACTACGGAAGCTGTGGAAACCAGTATTTTCGCGACCCCTATCCCATCTGTCACCTGGAACTTTAAATTTTAATCAGCAAAAAAATGAAAATCTCAATTTATATATCTGCTATACTCCTGGTAATTTTTATAAGCTCATGCACCAAAGTGATTGATGTTAAAACGGCTAATAATACAGGTGAATTGGTAATAGAAGGTAATATCACCAATGTTATTGGTACGCAAACTATAAAAATCAGTAAAAATGTTGCGCTCAGCAGTACTAATACTTATCCTGCTGTTACCGGCGCAACAGTTATAGTTACTGACCAGGCCGGTAATATTTATCCGTTTACAGAGAGCCCTTCAGGTACTTATTCGGCAAGCCAACTAACTGGTGTGGCCGCTAATATTTATACCATGAGTGTTACAACAGGCGGTACTACTTATACCGCCAAATCCACTATGCCGGCAGCCGTTACACTGGATTCTGTTACTTCTAAAAATAGCCCAATAGGTAAAGACAAAAAACAAATTACCGTTCACTACCAGGACCCGGCAGGCGTTACCAATCAATACCGTTTTGTGATGTACGTAAATAACGTGCAGGTAAAAGATGTTTTTGCCGATAATGACCAGTTTAACGACGGAAAATATGTGAGTCTTGATCTTTACGAAAGCGATATAGATATTTACGCCGGTGATACGGTAAAAGTGGAAATGCAATGTATTGATGACCCAATATATACTTATTGGTACACCTTATCGCAGCAAAACCCGAATGGGCCGGGTGGCGGGGTTACACCGGCTGATCCGCCTACCAATATATCACCCACAACATTGGGCTATTTCAGCGCGCATTCATCTCAAACAATAACAATTACCGTTAAGTAATAAAGCGTTAGCCAACCAGTATATTGTGAAGTACGACGTATAATTGCCCGTTTTCTTGAACCAGGCGCGGGCTTTTTTACTAATCGATGTAATTAAGTTATCTAACGCCCTTGTTTTGCTACCCAAGAAAAAAGTTAAATAAAAATAATTAGGGGGCGGAAATTGTAAGCAATTATAAAACATGATGATCTAATTATAGTATATGGGTTTGGTACCTAAAAGCCCGGTTAACAAGCCCCGACTGATAATTTGGCCCATATACCTTTACATTATTTAGCTATTTCGCCTATTCAAAAAGTGCTCTCTTTTATGTTTTCATTGTAGGTAGTTATATTAGCCTCTTTCACTTCAAACTGGTCATCCATAGGTAATATTATAGCTTTTAGTTCATCTTTTAATAAGTGTTATGACTTATTTCCACAACTTCACTTAAACACAAAAACAAGATTTACAGCAACTTAACTACAACACTCCTGCACAAAGTCAACCCAAGTCGCCGTTGATTGCTAAACGCGGTCAGGAATATCTATTGAAGCGAATGATCCTATCTTTTATCTTTGCGCAGTTTTACCCCTATTAAGATCATATGCCTTTTTGCAGGAATTTGCTTTTGCTATTGCCATTTTGTTTGCTTAGCCAGGCAATACTTGCCAGTGCCAAAGGGCGGCCAGTAGATTCATTGTACAAAACAAAAGATTTACAGGATGTGATCCGGTCGTTTAACAAAACCAAAAACGATAATGATACCGCCAAATCACATTCTAACTTGTCCTTTTTTCCTTCGGTTGGGTATACCCCGAGTTATGGTTTAGAATTTGGCTTTGTATTATCCGGGGGAGAGAATTTCGGTGATCCTGCCAATACCACTTTTTCTATTTTTAATACAAATATCTTTTTGTCAACCAATGGTCTCGCTTCAGTGGAGTTTAAACACAATGATTTCAGCAATGAGAACAAGTGGAATTTACAGGGCGATTATGAGGTTGGCAAAACAATAGCCCTGGATTACGGCTTGGGTACCGGGCGCCCGCACCAGGGCGATGATAATTTTGTGCTTAACGGCTTACCTGTGAGCCTTAGCCCGGGTGTAGTGCCTATCCAATACACTTACTTTAAATTTTATGAAAAGATATACCGCAAACTGTTTGATGATTTTTATGCAGGTATGGGCGTTGCTGTGGACGGCTATCAGGATATTTTCAGACCCGGTAGAGGAGCCACAAGAAGGCATAACTATAATGCTATGTACGGCATCAAAAACGGCTACCCTTTAGGCGGCTATTGGGCTAATGGGCTGTTGTTTAATTTACAATATAATTCACGCGACCATCCTAACAGGCCTTATAAAGGTATTTATGCAGACATTGTTCTTCGTTTAAATTCGGAAACGCTGGGAAGCGAACACGATGCCACGCAATTAAAAACCGAACTCCGAAAATACTGGTCGTTATCAAGCACTAATCCTGAACATATTTTGGCCTTTTGGTTATGGGGTGATTACTTGTTAAAAGGTTCATTACCTTATCTGGAACTACCTGGTACCGGGTCCGATGCAGATGAAAGAGGCGGACGCCCTTATACCATAGGAAGATTTAAAGGCACTTCCTTTTATTTCAACGAAATGGAGTACCGGTATCCTATTACGGAAGATAAGCTGTTAAGCGGCATAGCATTTGTAAATGCGCAAACTGGCAGCAATCAGCAAAATATTCGCTTATTCGAAAAATGGGATTCTGGAGAAGGGGCCGGCCTTCGCCTGCTGTTTAACAAATATACCCGCTCAAACATATGTATGGATTATGGAGTGGGAAACTACGGCGCAAAAGGCCTGTTCATCGCATTAAACGAAACCTTTTGATCTTTCAGTACATAATAATAAAGCAAATAATACATATATGATAAAGCACTTAAAAACCTACCTTACAATCAGCCTTTCACTACTATTTATTTTTAGTTCCTTTAATTGTTCGGCAGCTGTGATCAATTCGCCATCTGCCGATAGTACTAAAATAGTTTCACCATGGTATAAAAAACTTTCCATTATCGCCCAATATCAATATTTCAAAACATGTCACCATAGTCGTTTTGATGGCGGGTATGTGTTCGTGGATTATAATGCAACAGCCAATTTTGCTATGGGGCTCGGTGTTGGTTATGATTATAGCACATTACACATTGACAATGGGTATAACCTCAGGCATGTGAAAGTATTGCCGGTTCTTGCTGATTTTCGTTATGTACCATTCTCCAACTGGATCGTATGTCCGTTTGCTGTTGCAGATGTTGGTTACTCTACCTTTATCAAATATGAACAGGAAGACCCTACGCATGTAGAAAACACCATAAATGTGACAGACAGGGGCCTGTACACCTATGGCGGAGGTGGAGTATTGGTTAAGTTAAGTCATAAGGTAACGGTATATACCACCGCAGGTTTTACCGGTATGCATATGTCGTTTAGCAACCTGGATGTAAATCCGCGTGGTCTGTCTAACCAGGTAGGTGTTAAAGTAAATTTGCAATAAGGCAAATTTACTTTAGCATCCAATTATTTCTCACTGACGAAACAATTTGCAGGTAACTATTATGGTAATGATGATCTCCCGGAAGAAATTTAATAAAAAAGTTTTTCATCGCGACATCAGCCAGCGGTTTCGGGTTTTCCTCCTCTCCGTAGAAACAATATACCGGTATGGTTATTTTTTCCACTTCTGCCTTAACTTTATAGGTCCGGTTATCATCGCCGGTGGTGAACAGGTCTGAAAAACGAACTTTAAAGTCGGTTGATAAATAAGGAGAGAGTAATTGGAGCTTGGTGACTTTAATTTTCAAATCATCGGGCAACCGGTTGTATATAAACGGAACCACATCAGCGCCAAAAGAATAACCACTCAAAACAATTCGTTTGGTATGCCATTCTTCACTATATTTTCTAAGTAACTGAATAAAATCACTGGAAGTTTCATCCGGGTTTCTTTGGTGCCAGAAATATGTTCTGGAGTTAACGCCAATAACATGATAGCCTCGTTTTGCGAACTCCATGGCAAGTGTATCGTTGAAACCAAGCCACCCCCCATCGCCGGAAAGCAATACAATCATTTTAGTGGACATAGGATTTGATGGCTGATACACAATTAACGGGAGACTAAATTCCTCCCGTTCAACGCCACTGTTTGTTACCGTCCTTTTCTTTAACAGGAGGCCGCAACTGCTAAAAAGGACAACAAGTAACAAGCTGATACAAATCCCTTTCCGGCTGTTTTTATGGCTATTGTATCCGACCTCTAAAAGCATCTATAATTATAGTGCATTTTTTACTATTTCAGGATAGCTTTTTGCATAGTGATGGTCTCCTGCTAAAATAACCGTTTTAAGGTTAGATTTTTTGAGCGTAGTTAAAGGCTTCTCCGTCTCTTGTTCGCCATAATAACAGATCACGGGAACATTTATCAGGTTAACTTCTGCTGCAATATTCATCGACCTGACAGCGTTACCTGAACCCAGCATGTCTGCTACATGGATTTCAAAATCGGTAAATGAGGATGGTGAGATTAGCTGGACCAAGGTTATTTTATTCTTCAAAGTTTCGGGCAGGTGCGTGTAGATGAAAGGAGCAACATCAGCGCCAAATGAAAATCCCAAAATAATGACCTTTTGTTTATGCCATTCATTTTCATAAGTGCTTAATATCCTGGCGAGGTCATCAGCAGTTTGCTGTGGCGTTTTCTTTTTCCAGAAATATTTGAAGCTGTTTAACCCGATAACATTAAATCCATTTGAGGTGTAGCTTTCCACAAGTTTTTGACTAAAACTATTCCACCCGCCGTCTCCTGAAATAAAAAGAACAAATCTATCTTCCTTGTCGGTTTTTGCCTTAGAAATAATAACGGGCAAATCTGCAGCATACTTTAACCTCCCGGGGCCTATTATCTTCGCAGCGTTTGCACGGCCAATGGTTAACACCGCTAATAGTACAAGTATGAATTTAAACTGTCTCAATTTTTTCGGGTTTCATTACTTTACTTAACACATTTGGCAGGCTGATCAGGTCGTAGTGGTTTTCATAGATCAAATATTTATTTTGCCAGTCGGGTAAAAACTTTTCTTTAAAATCCCTGAGTCCCCTGTAATGCCTAAATTGTTGTAGCTTTTCGTAGGCGAACTTTAAGGTTTTCTCAGGCAGGTCCTTTGCCTGTTCAATGCCAGATAAGGGTGCCAGTCCCAGGTTAAGGTATTTATAGTTGTTAACCTTGCAATATTCTATTAAAGAAATGATCAGCGCATCGTTTACACCGCCCGGAGCATCACTTGTTTTCCTTATCAGATCATAAGTCGCTTCGCCGGGCACGAAATCAGGTATAATGTTTAAAAAACCAAAAACCTGTTCATCATCATTTTCAACGGTGATAATAGTTTGATTTTTCAGCTCTTTCCTGTCAAACATCCCCTGGGTAAAAACAATTTCTTCGCGGTTGGTGCTTTTCAGCCAGTCGTTAGAAACGTATTCCAGTTTTTGAAGTAAACCGTCCTTAATAGGTGCCTCATAAATTTTTGTTTTGAACCCGTTCTTTTGAAGACTGTTCAATCCATTTCGCATGGATTTTTTATTTTTTCCTTCCAAGGTAAAATGCTCAAGTTGGATTATTGCTTCCTGGCCAATAATCAGTGATCTTTTGCCAAGCGACTGGAAAAGCTGGAGGCTCTCCTCATCAACCCGGTAATAAGCAGACCTTAAGCCCGATTCCATGCAGAACTCTTCAAACTCTTCCAGTAACACCAGTTCATCCTGACTGTCTTTACAAACAGGCTGTTCCAGAACTACAGCGAAACTACCCGCCATTCTAAAGGAGATCAACCCTTCTCGCCGCCTGCCAAAATAGAGCAATTTATCATCGTAGGTTTTGAAATAATCTACAGGTGACGAGCCCAGTCTTTTAACGATTTCGACTGCCTGTGCAAGATCTTCATGATCATGCTCTACCTCGACAAAATAAGGTTTCAGCAACGTATAAAAAATAAGGCCGATAGATAAGGTACCGCTAATACGAATGGTGTTCAAAAACACGAGGGCGAATGTTGTATGCGGGGCCAGATCCTTAACATCCATTAGGATGAAATTATAAAAGGTAAACTTTATAGAGTCGAGCAAGTGAAAATCAATTCCAAAGTGCCGCTTGTCTAAGAAATAAAAACCGGTAACCCCATAAACTGTAATACCACAGAATATCAACAGCGCGGTTTCAATTCCGATCGTTTGCAGCCGTACATTATGCCTTACATAATACTGTTTCCGGGTAAACCAAAGCACCAATAGCACACATAGAGCCACTATACCTTCTTCATAATCAATTGCTTTTGTTAGATTTCCGATTAATGATATGGCGCATAATAATATGGCAAATCTCCAGGCGTTCTTGAATCCCTTAAAAAGAAATGCGGAGGTTATAATAAGCAGCAGGCCGGCTATAAATACCAGGTAATTGGAAACTGAAATGGTATCGGCCGATAAAAAGGACTTTAGCAGTTTTACCCGGTATGCCAGGGCGGGTGTTAATACCGATATAATATTGATCAGCCCCAGCCCTAAAAGTAAAAATGCAGGGATCACCCGGAGCACCATGTTCCCTTTCCGGAGCATAAAACTAATCATACCGGCTGCCACCGGGAGCCAAAACTCAAATAAACGATAAATAAGGGTTATGGCTAATGCTTCTGATGTGGAATAGCCATAATGTTTTAATATAACTGTAAGCGAAAACTCAATAGCGCCGATTCCCCTCAAAAATGGAGAAATCACCAAAATCAGGGTAGCGATCACATAACCAATTAAAGCTATTTTCCAGCTGGCATCTGCACCCATTACCAGCATCGCAATGTAAAGATGTGCAACACCTGCTAAATCAATTAAAACCGAGTAAATATTTACAAGAGAAAACCACAGCTTAAAATCCGGATGATTTTTAAATTCTGTGCTTATATTCGGTATAAATCTGCTCAATAAACGATACACCCATCCTTTTCTCAGAAAAGAAGTTACGACGTAAATCACCAATATGAGCAAGAACAATATAATAGAGACTGCCTCATTAGCATTCTTCCAACTATCGCCACTTAATGCTAAATAGGCTAATACCGGAATGGCAATGATAATGATAGACACAATTCCCGTAAAACCATATATCGTGCTTGCAAAATGAATGCGGACCCTGTTTTCTTCACTGGTTTCCTTCTGTATATCTTTGGTAAAGAAAGCCAAAGATGTTATACTACCGCCAGGTAAGAAAATACTGATCAAATTTCTTTTCAAAAACAGTATAGTTGATTCCCACAGGCTTAATTTTAACTGAAGTGCCCGAAAACTGGCATGGTACATAAGTGCCTGTAAGCAGATATAGATAGCGGTGAAGACAATTCCTGTGATAATCCATAACGGCTTACCTAAGCGTATATAATTGCCAACATGTTTAAGTTCCTCTCCCTGGCTTCTGATAAAGTAAATAGCAAGGACTAATAATAGCAGTCCGGTAATCTCACTAAGGTATAATTTAGGTTTTACAAAAAGCTTTTTAAACATGAAGTCAAAACGTTATCTGATGTTTCAAAGGGTTAGATAATTGTTCAAAGGTAAACCTATTTATATTCTTCATCAAACCAGAGGGTTTTACATTCGTCTGTTTAATGTCATATACTAAAATGGACAACAGAATAGTTGTTAAAAATTAGGAAATCGTTTTATCCATTTGAATTCTACATGAATTACCGCGCAAAAATACTGTAGCATATTTGTAATATTTCGGCGTCAAGTTCAACAAAAATATGTAAATTCTGTTACTAAAGAGTAACAGTGCCACAGGTGATCTTCCCCGGTTTTAAAAGACAAAAAAAACGCTAATGATATCAAAAAGCGGGTTTTTACTATGCGCGCCCACCTGGGCTACACACAAAAATATACCATCAATTGATTCAGTACATTACAAGGCAAACAAAAGATTTAAAGGCGAAGCGCAGCAACTGGAGCATTACAAAAAGCCCGAGTTTAAAAATGAGAATAAGCAAGACCAAAAGCAAGCGCAGTCTAAGGAGGATGCGCCTGAAAAAAAGCAGCACAAAATCGCTAAAATGAAAGTTTAATACTTAATTGCCCAAATCTAATGACGGAGTTCTTTCCGTCTATTGTGATAAGGTTTCCTCTAAAAATACAAGGTTGTTGGCAGCAATGGTAGAACGATACCCAACAAAGAGCGAACATTATTTCCCGACAATCTTCTTTCTATGTGCAATTCCCCAATCCGTAAGATTACTGATGATGATTTGCAGCGTATCGCCGTGTTCCGTAAGTTCATATTGAACCGTTATGGGTTGTGTATCTAAAACGGTCCGTTTTACCAATTGGTTTATTTCCAATTCCTTTAATTCTTTGCTTAACATCCTGTTGGAAATTCCTTCTATATCATTCAAAATATCGGAAAATCGCCTTTTTTTGTAACAGCAAATAGACGAAATAATAGCAATCTTCCATTTCCCATTCAGCACGTCCATTGAATCCTGAACGGCTCTGATTCTTTTCTTTTGTTCCTGTTGGAACTCTTCTATTTTACAACTCATAATGTTATTTGGTTACAACGATGATACTGTTACTTCAATACAAAGCTGCAAATCCTCCTTAATTTAAATAGAAAACAAAATCCGGAAAGCCCTGTTGTTTAATCCAATAGGGCTTTTTTAAAACCTCATATTGAGGTATTAACATTGGTTTCAGATACATTTTTTCAATATACTGTTCACAGGATTTTTTTAAACAGATACTTTAAAGCCCTTCGTATGTTTTGGAAAAAACACTACCTCCCATTAGCGCGTCCATTGAATTTTGAACGGCTCTCTTTTTTCTTCCTGTGTTCTTGCAAATCTATAATCTGACACATCACAATGTTACTCTGTTACCTCTGTGTTACTGTTATCTTTCGGTACAAAGTTACTAAAGATAACTTTAATAGTCGACTTTTGTCACTCAATATTTAAAAAAGAAACAATGAATAGATTAAAAAATAAAGTAGTAGTTATTACAGGTGGTAATAGCGGCATTGGATTTGGCATTGCCCAAGAATTTAAAAATGAAGGTGCTAAAGGAGTTATTGTCGGCAGAAATCAGAAAACTTTAGATAATGCTGTGGCTCAACTTGGCGATAATTTTATAGCCATAAATGCCGATGTAACCAACGTTGCCGACCTGGGCAGCGTGTTTAAAGAAACATCTGAAAAATTTGGTAAAATAGACGTGATTGTAGCCAATGCGGGTGCTGGAATTGTAGGAACTGTGGCAAGTTTAGGCGAAGCCGAGTTTGACAAGACAATTGATTTAAACCTGAAAAGTGTTTACTTCACTGTTCATAAAGCACTGCCTTATATAAATGATGGTGGCTCTATTATTCTTATCGGGTCAAATGCAGCACATCGTGCATATCCGAATTTTACGCTTTATGGTGCTGCAAAAGCGGCCGTAATCTTTTTTGCAAAAGGATTTTCAAGCGATCTTTTAGATAGAAAAATCAGAGTAAATGTTATAACACCAGGTACAACAGATACACCAGCATTTGAACAGTTCGTTCCCGCAGAACAAATTGAAGGTATAAAAAAACACTTTGCCAGTGAAATGCCGATAGGCAGAATTGGGCAACCATCTGACATTGGTAAAACAGCGGTTTTCCTGGCTTCTGATGATTCTTCGTTTTTGCTTGGTGCTGAAATCCTCGTTGATGGTGGTATGACCTATTTGTCTAAATAATTGACCCCACGGCGGCGAGAGTTTATAACTCGTGCCGTTAAATAATTAAAAAAAATCAAAAATGAGTAAATTAGAAAACAACGTAGCAAGCTACGCAATTATCGGTTTCGGCAAGATCGGCCAGGCCCTGGCCAAGGCATTTGCCCGCAACGGCATCGAAGTATCCGTTGCAACCACGCGCGACCCGGAAAGTTTTGCATCCGATGCAGCCGCAATCGGAGCCGAGATCATTCCCACAACACTGGCGGAAGCCGTCAAGGCGGACGTCATCTTTCTGGCTGTGCATTTCGAGTCGCACCCGGATGTCGCAAAGGCGCTGCCCACCTGGCAGGGGAAGACCATTGTCGATGTGACCAATGCCTACGGTGTGCCCCCTGAGAAGCTGGGAGGATTGCCTTCTTCCAGGTTCGTTGCGCAGGCCTTCACTGGTGGAAAACTGGTTAAGGGCTTCAACCATTTGGGTGCTGCTGTCCTCGACCAGGATCCGGCCGTACATGGTGGCAGGAGAGTCGTGTTCCTGGCGAGCGACGATGACGGCGCCGCAGCGGAGATTGGTGCGCTTGCGGAAAATCTCGGTTTCTCGCCGATCAAACTTGGCGGGCTTTCGGAAGGCGGACTGCTTGTGCAGGCGCGCGGAAATAGCTGGGGTAAATTGATCTTTCAGGACTTGGTTAAGTTCCACTGATGAATCGTTATCGCAAATTCCGAGGCGATCCTGCCCTTTCGATAAAGGGAAACACGGTTTGATTATAAGTTTCTTTTAAATCCGTGTTTCTTCAGGAAGCATGGATTTTTTGTTGCTTTTCACTTACACCGTCGAGCATAATGAATGATTTATGATATTTGTTTTTTTAGTCTTTTATCAGGCAGCTTGAGTAAATTGCGAATAATTATATACTTGAACGATGTCCAATTTTGAAGCGCTTTTCGATTACATCCAGGAAATATCAGGCAAACTGCTTTCAGAGAATGATAAGCATTTGTTGATGACACATTTCAAACCCAAAAAACTTCGAAAACGGCAATACTTTTTACAGGAAGGAGACGTATGCAAATATATTGGGTTTATTGTAAAAGGATCCGCCAGGACCTTTACGGTAGATGAAAAAGGGCATGAACATATACTGAAATTATCTGTGGAAAATTGGTGGCTGACAGATTTTGAAAGCTTTTACCTGTTGACACCAAGTCGCTTTAATATTGAGGCGCTGGAGCAACTTGAGATTCTGCAATCAACCAATGCGGAAATTGAAGAGTTTCTGAAGCATATCCCTGCCTTTTCAGCGATGTCGAATGTAATCAGTCAAAATAACACAATTGCAGCCCAGAGAAGAATGCAAGCAGCTATGAGCTTTACAGCTGAAGAGCGTTACGGGGAATTGATCAGAAATTATCCTCATTTTCTACAGCGCTTTCCGCAAAACATGATCGCTTCTTACCTGGGATTATCGCCAGAAACTTTAAGTAGGATAAAGAAAAACGCTGTAAAATAGATCCTTTATGCAAGGATGAAATTCCGTATCCAAATAAAAATATCATTGTAGCTTTTTACCCGAACAGGAACATCCCATAATACGCCCGCAAACAACACGCTTTAATCAAACAACACGCTTTAATATAGCTTTTCCAAAAAAGCGGCCGGCTTTTCAATTGCCGCTTCAGAGGGCCCCATCGATATATTTTTCTGAATGCAAAAAAAGTGCTTACCAATGGAATACGCGCCGTTATGACCGGTCTGGCTTTTTGCTACTTTGGCTTTTCGCCTTTACCTTAAGCTACTATTTTACAATTCGTTATCAGATTAATGTGATATAGGTCATCACCTTGAATTGACCTATATCAAACGTATTTAATGATTCATGTCAACACGCAGTTCGTTACAGCACAGCATCTTTGTACATGCTTCAGCACAGAAAAACCTGGAGAATTTGAATATTTAAATAAAAGAAATCATGAGTAAATTAAATAACAAAGTAGCGGTAGTTACCGGTGCTTCAAAAGGAATAGGTGCATCTATCGCAAAACACTTTGCGGCAGAAGGCGCAAAGGTAGTTGTAAATTATGCCTCAAGTAAAGAAGGCGCGGATAAAGTGGTTAAGGAAATAACCGACAATGGAGGCACAGCCATTGCAGTACAGGCCGATGTATCGAAAGAGGCTGATGTAACCAGGCTGTTTGAAGAAACAAATAAGGCTTTCGGCACGTTGGATATTTTGGTAAACAACGCGGTCTTTCAGCAATATTTACCTATTGAACAGGCAACGGTAGAAGCTTTTCACCAGCATTTCAACGTCAATGTTTTGGGCCCTGTACTTACTATCCAGGCATCTTTGAAAGCGTTTGGCGATAAGGGCGGCAATATCATCAATATCAGTTCAGGTGCAAGCAAATACCCGCTTCCGGGAGCCTCGTTGTACTCTGCAACTAAAGCGGCATTAGATGCCATAACGATTGCTTTGTCGAAAGAACTGGGTGCAAAAAACGTTCGAATTAATTCTATTTTGCCTGGCGCTACGGAAACAGAAGGTGCAGCCAGTGCGGGCGTCACTCCTGGCAGTGAGTATGAAAAAATGTTTGTTGCCAATACACCACTTGGCCGCAGAGGTCAGCCCGAAGATATTGCGAAAGCTGTCGTATTTCTTGCATCCGATGATGCAGCGTGGATTACGGGTGAGCAAATTTCAGTTTCGGGTGGTATGTATGGTTTTTAAATTCCAAAACTCAAAAAAATGAAAGACAATGGGACGGAATTATTGGTTGATGATGGTTTTATTAACTACGCAATAAAATAATTGTTTCAAAAGTATAAGTTTCTTTTTAAATCCCTGTTTCTTCCGGAAGCAGGGATTTTTTGTTGTTTCAGATGACCTACACTAACAAATAGCAATTGGGCTAATTTCCTCAAATCTTCCATAAAACACTATCGCCCACGCCGTAAACCAACGGCTCCATTAATGCCAGATTAATTTAAAAAATTTGATTTATTATTTTAAAATAGTACTGTTTACTGTACCGGATATATTACTTATTCTTTCTTTAAGCGTAGGTTGTTCAAAGTAGTCTGTAAGTTCTAAAGAATAGATAACACTTGTGATCTTCCATTTTCCGTCCCTTTTTATTAAGCTTAGGTATTTTCCGCCCCAATTCGTCATTTTATTATTCACCCAAAAACTATAATCCATACTAACAGTGGCAACAGTCCCATCTTCAATAATTATAATATTATCAAACTTATCTTCTGTTGATTTATACCTGAATAATGATCTTAAAAAACCTTTATAGCTTCCGGGAAAATAATTACTCCCAACTGATTTTGTACCTTTCTTCTCTATTTCTTTGGCTTGGGATCTGTCCTTTAACGCAGCACACCAGGTAACAATGCCATCATTAAATAAACCATAAAATGTAGTTGAATCCCTGTCGATCACACTTTTGGAATACTCTTCTATGATGAGCCTTATTTCTTTTTTGTTGTCTGTTGTTCGCTGAGCGTAAGTCTGCTGCGTCGTTATCAAAAATATAATTAATAGTTGTTTTATAGTTTTCATTCTATTTAACTATTACTTTTTGGTTATTAATATATTTATATTCTATGGTTAGACCTTCATAGCCATAAGCGTCCGCTTTCATTTCTTGAATAGTGGTATAGCTAACAGGGTGGATACTTCCAAGTAAATTCTTTAGTGAGCTGTGTACGGCATCAATATAATTCGCCTTATCAATTTTCAGGTTTGTGGAATCTGAGAATTTTATATCAAGATGAAAACTTCTTGTTTTTAGCCCAGCCAGCGATACAGAATTAACGAACCATTGGTCATCCGGAATAAACGATACGATAACCACCGTGACTTCCGGCTTCTTATTTAAAACATCCTTGGTAAGACGGCTGATTTCTTTCGCGAGTTCTTTAGTTAAAGCTGGATCTTCCCGACCGCTTACTTTTAAATTGATTATAGGCATACTTCAAAAATTTAATTAATGAAGTACAAAGCTCGGCTTAAAGATTGCCTTATTTATTGATGTATGTTAAGAGTTTGATCCGGCTAAGTGATTCGGGTTTAACACCTAAATAAGAAGCGATGTGATATTGCGAAACCCTTTGCTCTATTTCCGGGTAGAGGGAAGACAGGTGTTCTAATCTTTCTGATGCTGAATATTTTAGAAAAGAGGTCTCCCGTTTGCATTTCCTGATAAAATAGGTATCAGATACATATTTGCTTAGTTTAAGGAAAGCATTGTCATGGTCAATTAATCCGTTGAGTTTTTCATAACTGATATAATGAATCGTACTGTCAGTTAACGCTTCTATATTGCAATTAGTGGGCATCTGTGTTAAAAAACTGGTATAGGCACTCACAAAATCATGGTCAAAATAAAAATCATTATTAAATTCACCATCATTATTCTTTACATACGATCTGAGTGTCCCTGAAGACACAAATCCCATAAAGTTACAGACCGAGCCTTCACTAATTAAATGCTCTTTTTTCTTTAGGCTTTTTACCTTTAATTGGGCACAAAACGTGTCGAATTGATCCCTGTTTAACCCTAACCTGTCAGTAAATAAAGTGATCAATGAGTCCATTATTTCCGCTAAATTGTAAAATGATTCAAATGTAAGTTTTTCATCGCTATCATCAGAACAATTATCTTGACAGATGGATATACCGCCATTGTAAGGTAATTTAACATAAGCCCAACCTGCTAAAGACAACATTCAATGAGACTAAACATTGCCGATCACTAAAGGTTTATGTTGTTCCTAACTGAAGATCCCTTGTTGCAAAACTTTTTTCCAATTGTAATAATGTACCTTTAAAATAATTATCCATGCGTAACTTGATTTTGTCCATGTTCTGCCTTTGATTATTTACCGAATTTTGTATTAGTAAATAATAGTTACTTACATTAAAAAAGAAAAACATGAGTACTACACAAAAATTCCTGACCCCACCCTGGGAAATGGATACAGCAGCAGAAAGATTAAAATTTGAAGAGGCAGCCTGGAACAGTCATGATATCGGCCAGATCCTGGAAGGTTATGCGGATAATATTGAAATGCGTGACGGACTTTCATTTGTTAAAGGCAAACAAGAACTTAGCGAGTTTTTAAAAACTAAGTTAAACAGCCATCCCGGTTACCGTGTAAAACTTGACCTTTGGGGTGCCCTTAAAGGCCGTATGGCTGTAAGGTTCGAAGCGGAATGGCACGACGGCTCCGGCCAGTGGCACAGGAACTATGGTGTGCAGGTGTTTCAATTCAATGAAGAAGGATTGATAGAAAACCGTTATGCAAGCCAGGAAACTGCCGAAATCGCTGAAGCGGATCGCCAGCTGTCATAACAGTTACCTGAAAAGTAAGGAGCCTGAATCTCCGGCTCTTTGCTTTTTCAATTTTCCTGAAGTTTATCAAACCCTACCTTATTACGGAATATGGCCGGAGAAACGCCGGTGTGTTTTTTAAAGAACCTGCTAAAGTAAAACTCATCGCCATAGCCCAATTCAAACGCGATCTGTTTCACCGGTTTCGCGGTCAGGTAAAGTTCACGCTTAGCTTCGGTAGCCATCCGCTCGGCAATTAAATTCGTCAGTGTCTTATTAAAGTATTGCCTGGAAATATTATTTAATACAGGTGTTGATACATATAGCAGTTCGGCATAATCTGCAGGACTATGACGCGTTCTGAAGTGTTCCTCGATCGCATTTCTAAGCGTTGCCACCATGGGGCTGGCATGTTCTATCGCATTGAAATCACCTTGTTGCTGAGCCAGTTTGGCCCTTGACGCATTGATCAAAAAAATCTTCAGATAAGAAATAACAACATCATGGTCGGGTTTATCATGCTGTTTCATCTCACCCGTGATTTCGCCGGCAATAATTTGAAGTGTCTTTATTTCAGCTACTGACAGCCCTACAAACGGCGTATCATACAAATTATTAAAGAGCACCCCGTTACAGGATACCTCATTACGGTGCTTAATAAGGCAGAAAAAACCCGGCTGAAAACGGATTACTATGCCTTCAAATTCATCTTCCGGTATAATTTTGAATGGCTGATACAGCGAAAAACACAATAAACCAGGCGAATTGAATTCATATATTGCCTCATCACGCATCACTTTCCCTTTACCCTTTTTTACCAGTAACATCGTAAAATGATTTGTCTGCGCCAATGCGCTGAACTCATCAGGGTTATCAAACGACCCGATCTGGAACACCACATCTTCAGTTTGATTATCGGTTAGCTGATATTTGAATACTGACATATTATAAGAATTATAAGTTACCGGTTTGTATTTTTAATTATAACAGGTCCGAGCCCGAAATTACACTATTTATTTAACCACTCACGTTTTGTACCAAATCCGGGATAATGAGGTAATAATTAAAATGTTTCTTCCGGGGATAATATTTTCACACCGGTTTCATTACCTAATATTATTTAAGGCCCAGGCCTGAAGAACTTGCTGGAAATGGATTTGCAGCTGATCACCAGGATATATTCCGGTCGTTAATTATCATCAGCTGCCGCCCTACCCTTATACCTTTTAATCAGGTAGTCCACTGCTAACATGTTAATTTATAACCTAAACTACGCAGACTCATAATTTGAACATTAGAATCGTCCTTCAGCATTTTTCTCAAATGAGTCATGAATACATTCATACTGTTCGCGTTGTAAACGTTATCATCCCCCCATATTTTTTGCAAAGCTTGCTGACGTTCTAAAACTGCGTTCCTGTTCTTTAGCAGCAATTCCAGCAGCATCGCCTCCTTGTAGGAAAGATCGTACACCTGTTTGGGTGTAATTAATTGCTGGTTCACGGTATCCAGTTTGCTGTTTCCGAATTCATACCAATGAGAAACTTCGGAAACCTGCTTTACGTGATTAAAGCGGGTTAACAACGAGTCCACACGGGCCAGCAGTTCTACCATGCTGAAGGGTTTTCGCAAATAGTCATTCCCTCCGCTTTTAAACCCCTTTACAACATCTTCATCGAGTGATTTGGCACTGACGAAGATGACCGGAATGTTTTTGCCGATTTTTCTGATATCCTCAGTTAAATGATACCCATCTTTTAAGGGCATCATGATATCGATAATACAAAGGTCAGGATTGACAGACTTATAAAGTTCAAGCGCCAATGCGCCATCGGCGGCAGTTATCACTTCATAGCCTTTAGCGATAAGATTATCACTGACAATCCGGGAGAGAAAAGGCTCGTCCTCCGCATATAAGATTTTATATTTCACGATACTGCCGGTAAATAAATTATAAAATTACTGCCTCTGCCCTTTTCACTTTCCAGCTTAATGTAGCCCCCGTGTTTTTCTACTATCTGTTTCACATAATTCAGGCCGAGGCCGGTACCTTTCACATTGTGAATATCAGCCGTTGCTGAAGGGATCCTGAAAAAGCGTTCAAATACCCGCTGGTGATACGAACTGTCAATGCCTGGGCCGTTGTCCTTGAAACTGATCGTCACTTCATTCGGGGCGCAATTGCAAGAAATTGCCAGCTTTACATTGTCCCCTCCATATTTTAAGGCATTTTCAATCAGGTTATAAAATACGTTGGTTAGGTGTACCGGATCACCGCTGACAAAACAAGGCAGGGCCATCGGTAAAAATTGCAGTTGCGCACCAGAATTTTCCAGTTGCAACCGCATTGAACTGATGACCTCGTTCAGTCCCTGCTGTACATCAAAGAGCTCGGTACGCAGCTTCATCTGATTATTGTCAAAATGCTCCAGGTTCAACACTTTATCAATCATCAGGTTCAGGCGTTTTAACTCCCCCCTGCTTATTTCCAGGTATTCCCTTAAGGTTCGCGGATCATTTTCAAGTTCGTTTTCCATGATGGTTTCCAGCGCCAGGGAAACTGTCGCCACCGGTGTTTTTAGTTCATGGGTCATATTGCTCGTAAAAGCTATTCTTGCCTGCGCGTACTGCCGCTGGTTACGCATCAGCCGCAAAATAAATACAAACACCGCTACAGTAAGAATGAGCATTAAACTTGACGACACAAGGTAAAAGCGCATGCGATATAAAACAAGACTGTTAACCGAAGGTACAATCAACTGGTACATCCCTAAAAACCTTAAATTATAAGAATACTGCTGGCTGGTAAAGGCCGCATTTTTTATATTTTTCAGGGATGTACCATCAAACAGTTTTTTATCATCATAGCTGTATATAGCATAGGTAGCTTTATCGCCTGTTCCGATTTGTGCCAGGCGCATCTGCACTAAACTATCCATCCGGTGGAAGTCAACCCGGTCCGAATCCTGTTCCTGGGCCATAATAGTCCCTGTGTTGTAATGCACAATATGTCCACGATGGGCTTTAGGTGGTTTACCATTAAAAATTCGCAGGCTGATGGACACAAAGGTGCTATCACCTATGATATCGGAATTGAAACGGGAGCTGACATGATTAAAACGCATATTGTTATAAGCTTGTTTGAATTGCAGCCATTCCGGCGAAAGGAAAAAGTTCCGGAAGTTTACACTGTGTTCATGTCCCGGGACAAGGCTCAGGTAAGTACTCATTTCTGCTGCCTGGCCTACCAATTCTTCAAGGTCATGTTTTACCTGCACCCGCTGGGCTTTAAAAAACTGATTAAGCCACGCAATTTGTAAAGCAATACTGACAATGATCACAAAGATCACCATTGGATACGCATAACGATTAGAAAGCCATTTCATAATACGAAGGTGAGTATAAAATTATCTAAGTAATCAATTTCGGATTACGATTTAATGTTATTTAATGTTTCTTAATGTTCGTTAACATTTCTTCAGGATAGTTTTGCTTCATGAAAAAGATACTGATATTAGGATTGCTTCTTTTGCCAATCATGACATACGCCCAACAACAAATTAAAGGAACAGTTAATGATGCGACCGGACAGCCGCTCGATGCGGTAACCATCAACTTAAGCCTGCAAACAAAAAACGTAAGTAACGCATTGGCTGATACCGGTAAGTTTACATTAAACTATAAAACAGATGGTCTTTACCAGCTGACTGCTACACTGGTAGGTTATAAACCCGTCATTCGCATGGTTCAGCTGCCTAAGGACAGTCTGAAAATCATCATGCAATCTGACAGCAGACAGCTGGGTGTAGTAACCATATCGGCTTCAAAACCGGTTATTCAGCGATCCGTGGACCGGGTTACTTTTAACGTGGAAAACAGTATTGTGGCCAGCGGAGGCACGGCCTGGGATGCATTGAGTAAAGCACCGGGTGTACAGACCAACCCCGATAACAGCCTTACTGAGAACCGGAAGAGTGTACAGGTATATATGGACGGGAAGCCGCTTAATATTTCCGGTGATGACTTGGCTAATTATTTACAGGGGCTGCCATCCGACTTGATCTCAAAAATAGAAGTCTTTTCCAACCCGCCTTCAAACTTTGATGCCGAAGGGGGATCGGTGATCAATATCATTACGAAAAAGGCGAAAGCCCAGGGATTGAATATGACCGTTAACGGAGCCTTTACCCAGGGGGCATACGGAACCGGTACGGCAAGCACTACTTTTAACTATCGAAAGGATAAGCTGAATATTTACGGGAGCTATGGCTTTACCGACAGAAAATTCGGCCGTGAACAGGATGATTACGTGACTTACGCAACGCCGGGAAACAATTCATACTGGAACAGCTCTGGTTATAATATCTTCCATTCAGAAACTAACAATTACAGACTGGGAGCCGATTATCAGTTGACAAATAACCAGATCCTGGGTGTACTGGTTACAGGAATGAACAGGACGGGCAGCATTATCACCAATACCCCAACAACCGTAACCAGCAATAACCATACTGTGCTGGATTCAACACTGATGACTAACGGCAGTACCCACAGTATTAGTCATCGCTATGACTACAACCTGAATTACAATCTTAAACTTGACAGCAGCGGAAAAAGCCTTAACGTGGATCTGGATTATTCGCCCTACCGTTATGCGCCAAATCAATATGTAAATAATCTTACGTTTCTACCTGACGGAAGCATGGCTTCAGACCCTTACCATATTTTTACGCCCACTATTCAGAACATTAATATTTATTCGGGGAAAATCGATTATAACTATAAACTAAGTAAAATATGGACGCTAAGTTCTGGCTTAAAATACAGCAGCATTCAGAGTAGCAGTGATTTTGATTTTTATAATGTTGCCGGTTCTCAGCCAGAACTGATTACGGCAAACAGTGACCACTTTGACTACACGGAAAATACGGCAGCTGCCTATACCACAATCAGCGGCACAATAGGTAAATGGACCTTAGAAGGTGGCCTGCGCGGCGAATTAACCCATACCCGCGGCTTTTCCGAAACTTTGGATTCTTTAAACACCAGGCAATATTTTAAATTATTCCCGACATTGTTTGCGGTTTACAAGATTGATGATGACAATGCTTTACAATTTACTTATTCTTACCGCGTCGACCGTCCAAGCTACGGCTATTTAAATCCTGCAAGGCATTATGCCACCCCTTATAACTATTTACAGGGTAACCCGGATCTGCAGCCTTCATTTACGCAGGACATAGAACTGGGATATACGTTTAAAAAAGATTATACGATAACCGCCTATTATACTGCAACCCATGATATGTTCGGCAATATGACGGTGCAGGATAACGTTCGTGACCTCTTCTATGATACAATTGAGAATTTAGGGCTAAGCGTAAATACCGGCCTGCGATTTTCAGCACCATTTCACCCGACCAGTTGGTGGGAAATGAGTACAACAATAGAAGGCTATTACCAGCGGGAAGCATCCAATTACTTGCAGGGCAGCTATGATTACCATAAGTTCGCTTATGACGGGACTACCACGCAATCCTTCACCATCAGTAAAAAACTGGGGTTGAAGGCAGAAATTACCGGCAGGTATGATTCCCCGGGTATCCAGGGTATTTTTAAGTCATCGCAGAATTCAGAAGTAGATGCCGGAATAAAAGCCACCGTATTACACGGTCAGGGAACGATCAAGCTTGCCGCAGGGGATATCTTTTATGGCGAACCTTACCACATCAGTGTCAACTATCTGAACCAGAATAACGGCTTTTACCAGACCAACGACACGAGGACGGGAACCCTGAGTTTTAGTTATCGCTTTGGAAAAAATGTGGCTGCTTCACGCAAGCGGAGCACTGCGGACGAGGAAGAAAGCAAGCGGGCGCAATAATTTAAACGATTTTTTAAACTCTTAACATACATCAATAAATAAGGTTAGTTTTAAACAGTACTTTGTACTTCACTAATCCATAGGAAGTATACCCATAATTCAATTAATGATCAGCGGGCAGGAAGATCCTGTCTTAGCAAAAAAAACTCGCGAAAGAAATAAGCCGCCTAACAAAAGACATTTTAAGAAAAAAGCCGGAACTTACTTACAATCTTTCCAGAGCTGTTAAAAAGGTTCTGCTGTAGCATAAGTAAATGGGGCTGTATTTGTATTCTTAATCATACCTATTTTCATGTATAATAATAACTTAGATTGTGTTACAAGGTTCTTAGATTCAGTTACTTTCTTTCCATGATGATAGGTGAACTTTGTCGCATAAAAAATAATCATGAAAATAATTATTACAGGGTCACTGGGCTACGTAAGTACACCATTGATAAAGGAATTAGTAAAAAAAGGACATTCGGTTACGGTTATTAGTAGTAAAACCGAAAAGCAGGCAGCCATTGAAGCACTGGGCGCAAAAGCAGCCATTGGTACCATGGAAGATGTTGATTTTTTAGCCGACGCTTTTAAAGGTGCAGATGCAGTTTATTGTATGCTGGCAGTAGTTAGCAATTTTGCTGACCCAAGTAACAATGCAAGTGCACTAATAACACGTGGAAATGTAATCATCAATAATTATGTACAGGCCATCGAACGATCAGGAGTGAAACGTGTAGTTTACCTGAGCAGTATTGGTGCCGATATGGAAAAAGAAAGTGGCCTCATTATTAATCATCACAATGCAGAAAACACATTGAATAAGTTGCCAGCGGATGTCAATATTTCATTTATACGCCCAACCGTGTTTTATAGAAATCTGTTTGCCTTTGTACATGCAATAAAAAATCAGGGTAATATTACTTCAATGTTCGGTGTTAACGATAGGACTATATTTGTTTCTGCTATAGATATTGCCGATGCAATAGTTGAAGAACTTGAGTCTGAGGGTACAGGCAGAAAAGTTCGTTATGTTGCAAGCGAAGAACTGACCAGTAATGAAGTAGCAGATATTTTAGGTGCTGCTATTGGTATGCCTGGTTTAAAGTGGGTATCAATTAGTGATGAGCAACAACTTAACGGCTATAAAGCTTTTGGAATGAATGATAACCTTGCTTCCCAATATATTGAAATGAATGCCAGCATCAATAACGGGAAATTTTATAAAGATTATGATCGCAATAAACCTACGTTGGGAAAAGTGAAACTGAAAGAATTTGCAAAAGAATTTGCCGCTGTTTATCATCAGCAATAAGTATATTGTACCATGTCAGCAATAGAACCATATCGGATTAAAACGATCAGCGAGTTTCATCATTTAACGGGCTTGCCCAGGCCGGAACATCCCTTGATAAGTGTAATTAACATGGAAGACGTTAAACGTTCGTCAGGTAAGATGCCTGCCAACCGGATATTGGATTTCTATACAATTACGTTAAAACGTAATTGTGGCAGTTATTTTAAATACGGCCAGCATGAGTATGTTGCACAGAGTGGTGTAATGTACTTTATGGCACCTGGACAGGTTTTGGGGCTACCAGAAACGGGGGAAAAGGAAACAAAAACAACTGATATGTCGGGATGGGGACTTTATATCCATCCCGACTTTTTGTGGAACTTGCCCTTAGCTAAAAGGATCAAAAAGTATGAATATTTTAATTATTCGGTAAATGAGGCACTGTGGCTTACGGAAAAAGAGGAAACCATCATTATAAATATGATGCAAAATATCCAGACAGAGTACCTGGCCAACATGGATAATTTTAGCCAGGATATCATTATATCGGTGGTAGAAACTTTGCTGAACTATGCCGACCGGTTCTACCACCGTCAGTTCCTCACCCGTAAAATTGAAAATCATCAAATACTTGACCGGCTTGAAGATCTGTTATCCAATTATTTTAATAGTACCGATCTATTAACGCTGGGATTGCCAAGCGTTAAATTCATAGCCCAAAAGCTAAATATATCGCCCAACTATTTAAGTGGTTTGTTAAAAGTATTGTCAGGGCGCAATACGCAACAACACATTCAGGACAAGATGATTGAAACAGCGAAGGAAAAAATATCCACTACTGAACTATCGGTAAGTGAAATTTCTTACGCATTAGGATTTGAGCATCCCCAATCATTCAGCCGTTTGTTTAAGGCTAAAACTGGATTTTCACCTTTGGCGTTCCGTCATGCTTTCAATTAAAGTGAGCAAAGGGTGTTACCTGAACATCGAAATTTCAGATTCCACTAACCTGAAGCAGGATAAAGCAGCCTATATTGACGAAGTTCATAAAGCGCTATCCCTGCAATTGGGTGAAATTCATCCGGTCAGTTATACCGCTATCCAGGAAATGAAGGCTGACGAAATACGTCCGGGACGATAAGGCCGTAGCTCTTAACCGGCTCATTAACTACAATGCGTCCGTTACCCAAAATAAGGTACCCTTCGTTCACCATTACCGAGTTGCCCACAAAATGCCCTTCGGCTATCCATTTTGGAACCAATACGGCCCATTCTGATTTATACTATTATCAAATGTCGTCTATTATACGTGCTGCAAAAAATCGACAATCAATCCGGTGACTTTTTCAGGTTGTTCCTGTTGTATCCAGTGACCCGCACCTTCAATGATGTGAAAGCTTTCCATTTTCGTACAGGCCTGGCGTTGCATCTGTTCTAATGCGCCTGGCGGACGAAATGTCGCCCAATCGGCTATCCCTGTAATAAAGCAGGAAGGCACATCTATGGTGTGACCCGAAAAAAGTTCGAGATCAGACTTGTTTAATCCGTTGGTAGTGCAACGGTACCAATTTAATCCCCCCTGGAAACCGGTACGTTTAAACTCCTGCGTATAGAAATCAAGGTCGTCATCCGGGAGCCATTTACAAGCGGATATTTCTTTTTGCGAGGGCATGTAAGGAGCAACTTCCTCCGGCATTGTTTTATCAAGATCCAAAACATAATACATCGGCTGTTTAGCGAGTTCTTCCGCCGTGACCGGGGTAAGTGGAAATGGCTTATTCTCGCTCCAGTCGGCACTCTTTACGTGAAAATAAGCCCGCTGAAAATCGTGCAGGCCCTGCTTGCAGTTCAGCATGTCATTATTGGCGCTGCGTGATGAGAAATAGGTAGTGCTGTCCTTACGGGGCCTTGGTAATGATGCAAGGGGATCTTGTACAGGTACTGTCGGTTGTAGATTCGGTGCAGCTTGTTCTCCAACGCCAAAAGGTAAAGCTGGCACTCCTCCAAAGGGACAACTTAGAATAACAACTGACCGAAAAAAATCTGGTCTGACTAGGGCGCAATAGGCCGCTATTGTCGCACCTACGTCGTGTCCGACGATAGTGTGAACCGAATCATGCCCCATAGCCATCACCAAACCGAGGGCATCGCGAGAAAGTTCATGTGTCCTGAAAGTGGCGAAATTTCCATCATAAGAGTTGTCCCATCCCGTTGTGCGACCGTAGCCACGCTGATCATAAGCGATCACGTGGTAACCCGCAGCGGCTAATGGCAGCATTATTTTCCGCCAACTGTAGGCAAGTTCCGGAAATCCGTGCAGCAGAAGTACAGCGGGGCGTTTTGGTGTTTCAAAACCGGCTTCCAGTACATGCACTGTCAGGCCGTTGACTCCGTTAACATATCGTTCGCGTATGCCTGCCGGTAGTTCCATGTCCTTTAATTGATCTTTTGTTTTCATATGATTTGTTTTTTTTCTGCTAATACCTCCAAAAAGTGCATTGATCTCATTAAAATCATTCTTCTGTCAAAATTCTTTCATCCTTAGCCATACAATATATTCCCTTTCACCAATATACTTTTTGCCTTCCTGGTAGATCAGATCCTTGTTTACGTTGTCATTCCCTTCCCGCAATTGAGTAGCCAAGATAACGCCGAGGCGTAATGTCCCGTCGAGCAATCCTGCATTTAAAACCAGTTTTTAAATGCAAAGGCCTTTTTTGCCAATGCTTAAATTAACTGTGATTTGTGTCGGGAATACTTGCACACAAATCACAGTTTGGAAAATTACTTACCGTAAACACCAGCCAGATATTCTTTAAGTTCTGTCGGTTTTCTTCCCAATAATTTTTCGAGATCAGTTCGGTTCGTATCGAATTCACCGTTTCCGATAGCGGTTCCAAATCCAGCTAAAAAGGAAGCGATTTCTTTAGGAACTCCGGCTTTTACAAGCCCTTCAACATAAGTGTCGGTATCGGGATTAAGATATTTAACTTCTTTACCAGTCACCTCAGAAAGCATTTCTGCTATTTCGCCAAATGAATACGCGGTATTTGCGGTGATCGCATAATTCTTATCCTTATGTCCTGGAGTGGTTAATACAACTGCTGCAGCTTCCCCCATATCCGCTTTTGGTACCCAAGGTAATTTTCCATTACCGGCAGGAAAGAAAATACCTGTTTCTAAAAACGTTTCTCCGGAAAACAATCCTATGGAGTCAGCATAAAGGGTATTATCCAATATAGTATAAGGGATACCCACTTCCTGAAGATAATCAGCTGTATCCTTGTGAATCTGACTAACATACGGAATGGCTGTTGTCTCATAATTAGCAATATCTATACCTGTATAAACGATGTGTTTTACACCGTTTTCCTTAGCGGCATTAATAACGTTCTTATGCTGAACAAGCCTGTCCACCATTTCATTTGACGAGACTAATAATAACTTATCGACTCCCACAAGCGCAGCTTTCAGAGAATCATAGTCACTATAGTTTCCGACTTTTATTTGAACACCTTTGTTTTTTAAATCGGCTGCTTTATTTTCATCTCTTACTAAAGCTATAATTTCATTAGGCTGGAATCCTTTTTTTAAGAGCGATTCGATTGTTGCATTTCCCAATCCTCCAGTAGCTCCTGTAACTAAAATCATTTTTATTATTTTTTAAATTAATATTTACATTTGTTACGCAAAGAAACTAATAATAATTTCAAAAAGTAACCGTTACCTTTTGGTAACAATGAAAATAGTGGTGACCAAAACGTAACTAATGAACAATAAAGTAGAAAATAATTTATGCCCCTTTACAACGACGATAGCGTTGATTGGAGGAAGATGGAAATCAATAATCCTTTATATGCTTTCAGATCATACCAGGCGCTTTGGTGAAATTGCTGCCCGAATGCCATCTATTTCCAGGAAAGTTTTAGCCGAACAGTTGAAAGAACTGGAGGCAGACGGTTTAATTAACCGGCAGCAATTCAAGGAGATTCCTCCTCGGGTGGAGTATTCTTTAACTGAGCTGGGAAAGAGCCTTAGGCCAATAATGAATGATATGGCAATTTGGGGCCAGGAAAAGATAATAGATGCTGAAAAATTAGTGACAGTTTGAACTAACTGAAAAGTTATTTATCAGTTATTAGTTTGATCATTACATATTTTGCATTAAGCAGTTTTCATAACGTTACGGCTGTTTAACTTGTCTCACTTACAGGATAGCATTTACGAAGCCTAATCAAAGATGAATTAAAAATCATAAATAAGCTAAGATTAATTCCCGTAATTTTTGCTGATATCTTCCCTTGCTTAAATTTCAACATATTACTTTAGAGCGGAAAACGTATCCATCCTAATGATTAAAAAATTGTCTGCTAACACCAAAACTGCAGGATTACATCTGCTGTTTTGGTTAGCTTTTATCGCCTATCAAATGATCAGCCTGGGTGTAATGAGCGACGACGTATTATCATTTACCTGGGACGTTCAGCAAATTACTTCGATACCGACGACAATAGTTCTTTGCTACATTAACCTCTTGGTTTTTTTGCCTGATTTTTACGATCATAGGAAATTTGCCACCTATATTTGTCTTCTACTACTGTTAGTATTTATCGGGGCGTTTTTAGACAGGGCCTGGGCGCATTTTATTTGGCGAAACTGGGACCAGCACCATTTTCCCGAAAGATATTTACGGGATAAAAATCAATTTTGGATCCCCTTACGCATTCTCAGGAACGCCGCGCAGGTTTTTTCAATGATAGCGCTAACGACATTTTTGAGGCTGGCAAGAAGGTCATATACGACCGAAAAGAATCTCAGGGAATTAGAGATCGAAAAAATTTCTGCAGAACTCGGTTATTTAAAGGCACAGATCAATCCGCACTTTTTTTTCAATACCCTTAACAGTCTTCACGCGCTCACTATTGATACTTCAGTAAAAGCCAATGCATTAGTATTAAGGCTTTCAGATTTAATGCATTATATGCTCTATAAAACAGGCACCAGCAAGGTGTCGCTCACAGAAGAAATTAAATACCTGGAGGATTACATCAGTATAGAGCAATTACGTTTCGCCGACCGCTTAGCGGTATCGTTTCAATACTTCGGAGACATAAGCGGTAAAATGATAACCCCTTTGTTGCTGCTGCCTTTTATCGAAAACGCCTTTAAGCATGGTATAACAGATGGTTCGGGGTGGGTAACAATCAATCTTAGAGTAACCGGTAATGGATTGACCTTACGGGTAAAAAACAGCTATCATGATCGTAAACAGGATCATGAACCTGGCCTGGGTATTAAAAATTTAAAACGCAGGCTTGAGCTTACTTATCCCGGCCAGTATGAATTGTTGCTGACCAGGCATGAAGAATATTTTGAAGCATTTTTAAAAATTGAATTATGAATAAGATCAGGTGTTTGGTTGCTGACGATGAACAACTGGCGGTTGGCATTATCGAAAGTCATTTAAGTAAGCTGCCAGATTTTATTGTCACAGGAATTTGTAATAACGGCACCCAGGTTTACCGATTTTTAAAAGAGCATCCTGTTGATCTGCTATTTTTGGATATTCAAATGCCGGAGTTAACCGGCCTTGAATTATTACGTACGCTGAAAGATCCGCCTCCGGCTATATTGACTACCGCCTCCCGTGAATTCGCGCTGGAAGGCTTCGAATTCAATGTTATTGATTATTTGCTCAAGCCTATATCTTTTGAACGGTTTTTGAAAGCTGTTACAAAATTTGAATCAATCGGGTCAACAAAATTAATTAATTACACAAGCGTCCCGCAGCAGTTAAACAGCTTTGATCAGCATTTCATTTATGTGAAATCCGACAAAAAAATGGTGCGGGTCATGGTGAAGGATATCCTATATATCGAAGGGCTGAAAGGCTACATAAAAATACATACGGCAGATCGCGACATAATAACCTATCAGACCCTATATGACCTGGAGGAAAACCTGTCTCCCGATCATTTTGTCAGGATACACCGGTCCTTTATTATTTCACTGAATTTTGTAACTGCATTCTCCGCCAGCCATGTTGAAATCGGCACCAAAGAATTACCGATTGGCGCGTCTTATGCTGAAGCACTACAAAAAAAGCTCCATGGTTAGCAAGCTGATAATTAGCGGGCCCTATTTTTTCGTCCTCGTCTGAAGTTTGCCTGTGCCTTGCATCCCCCACGTTCTTACCGAGTCGATGTCATTGCAGAACTTGAAAAGTTGGCTGAAAATTCCTTATCATAGCCGGCCACCTGCTCAGAACCTTTAACGTTAATTGTTATGTTGAGATATTTTAACCCATAAAATTCACTTTCGTTTATTTGGTCGTTAGAAACATCATACTGCAATGAATTTGCAAATCAATTTGCGAAAAAACGAGCAATAGGACTGCTTTACGCTTTAAAGACCACCCAATTACATTTGCAGGCAAATGGGTGGATAAGCGATAGACTTGATGGTAACTATTAACGTTGTTCCCGCCTGGAAGAATAGTTTACCCGGAGGCTTCTGTACTTTAAGAGAACTTGCCAATAAGAAAATTAAGGTTTTTATAGCTTTTAACGCGGCCAAACATTGTCCATCTTATTTACATCCGCATCATAGGCTCCGCCTAAAACTATTTTTTTGACTGACTTCGAAGCCTTCAAATTGAAGGTTGTTGTTTTATCGCCCTTCGACCATACCCCTATGGTGGCAGTGAACAGATCTCTAGTCCCATTAGTATAGTATACAGTTAAATGCACCGGCGCCATCTCCGTACCATTGTTGCTAATGGTAACCGTGTAGCTTTGCCCCCGGTGTTCAACCTTACTGATTGCCAGATCGGGAATGCCTTTTTGGAAGAACCAGTTATACCAGAACCAGTTGAGATTTTGGCCGGATGCTGTATTCATGCAATTAAAAAAATCATATGGCGTGGGGTGTTTGCCCGCCCATTGGTTGATGTAGTAGTTCAGCGCTTTAAAAAACACCTTATCGCCCAGTAGTTCTTTCACATACAGATAACCTAACGCTGGTTTAAGATCCTTATCCGCAAAGCGTGCCGAACCTGCCAATTGGGGCGTAAGTGTGATAATTGGCATATCTTGCTCAGTCCCGGCGGAATTATTTACATCGCTGATATTATAATTTTCGATCAAGGAAGGATCGATCATCGGGTGGAACGCGAACTCGGCAAAGGTTGCCCAGCCTTCATCCATAAAGGAATACTTCGTTTCGTTAGTGCCCACGTAAAAAGGGAACAGCGTATGAAATATCTCATGCGCTGTAAGTTCAACAGCATCTGTACTATTGTCAAACGGCCGGTTATCCACCATCATCGGGAATTCCATTTCGTCGGGCCCATCAAAAACAGTTTCATGGGTATACGGGTAAGGAATACCCGGAAATTCGGTGCTGATGATATCTACCGACTTCCGTGCATAATTGATAATCGGAATATAGGTTTTATCGTTGGGGTTGAAAACAGCATCTACCCGAACACGCCTCTTGTTTATCGGGTCAACAACCAAACTGGTCGATTTCCACACATAATGATTACTCATCCCGAAAGCTATATCTGTAACATTATCGGCCTCAAACTTCCAGGTATTAGTACTGTTTTTATGGGTGATGTTCCCGGCTTCAAGATCTGCTGCTGTAACCACATTAATAACCGAATCCGCTTCACCGGCCTTTTTTATTCGCTCTGCAAATTTGGGGGTATAAACCTCATCCGTATTTTTCAAATTTCCGGTGGTCCACACCTGGAAATCACCCGGCACGGTGATCTCTGCATCGAAGTGGCAAAAGTCGTTGTAAAACTCATATTGCCCGGTATAAGGATAAATATTCCAGCCATCCAGATCGTCATAAACCGCTAATCGCGGAAAAAAATAGGCAACAAAAAACGCCCCCGAATCGATTTGCCCGGTACGAATAAACGAGCCTTTGTTTAAGGTATATTGATAATCAATATCATAATGCACATGCTGACCGGGCAAAATATTCTTTCCGTGTAATATCATGTTGGTGCCCTTGATTATCCGCTTGGCGGAGTCCAGTTCCTGCCCATCGATGCGAATATTTTTAATTTTAACGCCTGTTGTCAGGTCCGAAGCAGCAACCGCGATGGCCCTTGGCGCTTCTGCCTGGTATAGGTTGGGGTACAGTTTAAACCAAACCCGGTTAAGCGTATCCGGGCTGTTATTAGTAAACTTAATAGCTACAGTACCGCTGAGTTTTCGCGTAAGCGGATCAAAGCTTACCTTAATGGTATAATCCTCCCTGTTTTGCCAGTAACTTTTCCCCGGCACGCCGCTTTTATCTCGCGTGCCCTTAGTATAGGTTTGTTGAATATTGCGCGGGATAGGTAAGTTTGTTTGCGCGGAACTGAATTGGGCGATGGATAAAAGTGTGTGAATGATTAAAATAAAGCGTGGCAGAATTTTCATTAATTGGATGATTCGTATTTTAAGTAGACGCTTCTTTAGCTAAGATGTTGCATAGCCCATGGACTTTATAATCTCTACAACGTATCCGGAGCAATTTCATAAGCATCCTTACCCTGCTCAAATATCCCTGAACTAAATAAACCTTCGGTAGCGATGGCGCATGGGCTTGATCCGTGTTTCACAAGGATTGCCAATCCGTATTTGCAGATATTGTGACAACATAAGTCGTCCATGTTCGGGCATAATCTCAATAAGCATCTGCCTTTCTAAACGCTGCATCAAAAATGACTAAATATGCTATTTCCCAAAAACCTGCTGGTAGATTATTTTTTGACGGTTGCCAAGTTTAACAGACTTGATTTCGCCTGCTCCTTCAAACCCAATTACAAGTCCAACAATCTTACCAATATCCTGACCAATTAACCCTGAAAAAATCATTTTTTCATTGAGTGACACTTTCAATTGATTATTTTGAACGCTACAGGAAAGATGCTGAAAAGAATTAAAATCACAGCCAAATGCGCTCAGATCGTGATCTTTGCCATAGATCGTTTTACTGCCTAAGGACAGGTTAAGTGTGGCAATACAGCCCTTGTCTGAAAGCGGGATGGAGATTTCGTTTTCTGTTCCAACGATTTCTACCGTTACTTTTCGGCAAGACGATTGTTCAGGGCGGGATGTATTTCGTATGGTAGTTTCAAAATTAAGATCATGCCCGCTGGCACCGTCGAAATAGCGGAAATTATAAAAGTGCACCCAGGAATCGTTTAACACGCTTGATCCTTTGATTTCTTCAAATGTCTGGCTCTTTATTCCCAATCCACTCTGTAAATTTATTGAATCGGCATTGAGGTAAACAGGTACGGGGCTTCTATCAATAATACCCATCCACCCATTAGTTTTTATAAAAACGCTAACTGTTTTCCTAACCTGTCCGTCTGCTACCAGCTTCGCATTAAAGTACCCAGGATAATAGTAAATTGAAGTATGCTGCTTTCCATTTTTATTGATTTTTTCAGTACGTTTCGGGTCCCAGCTTTGTTGAAGGTATATCTCGTTTGCTGGATCATTAGAAGCATCATAATCAAAAACAACGGAATTAGGCATCTGGTCAGAAACGACCCTGCTTTCAAAAATTTCCTTCGTTGGCTCATAGGTACCCATCGTGACCGAACTTTTAACAAGTTTTGTTATAACTAATAGCATCAAAACTCCGCAAACTACCGCTATAGTAAGAAGTAATGGGCGCTTGTTACTTACGAAATTGTTTGTCTTTTCATGTGCTGCACTCCCGTCAACAAGCGTATTTTCGTCCATCTTTTTTCTGAAAGCTCTCCAATCTTCAAAATCCAGCGCACGGGCCAAAACATTAAGTGTAGCAATTGTTGGCGTGCTGTTATATCGCACCTTTCCCCATAACCTTTTTAAGGTCGACAAACTTAAGCGGGTATTAGTTTTCGAAAAAAAAAATTCACTCAATTTTTCAAAATCATACTCACTCCAGGTATCACTGCTTTCCCAGCCTAAAGACTTTTCTAAAAGTTCCCGCCACAAGCGAATATATGGCTCTTCTTTGCCCATGCTAAAGTGTTATTTTAATTCGCCGATGTTATCAATCAGGTACAATTCAAAATTAGCGAAACCATCCCGTCGCGGCAATATTATAAGTAACTGATAAATAATGTGATGTAACTTGAACCTAAGTTGAACGCTGCTTGAATTGCCACAGAGAAAAGGATATTCGAAGTTTGCAGCATGAAAAATAATTCAACGTTGCATAAGGTAAAAGTACGTTACCTTATTATTTTAATATTACTGATTGTATTCGCTTTTAAAAGTTCGGCAACAATGGGTCAAACCCTTTACGTAGATGCTCAAAAAGGAAAAAACAATGCTAAAGGAACAATTAATGATCCTATACTATCACTTGACGAGGCTGTGTTAAAAACAAACGGCTTTAAAGGCAATGAACCTGTGACCTTAAAACTGAATCCCGGTTTATACACTGTTACCCACAAACTTACCTTAAAAACGGCCGGATCACCTTCCGGTAGGCAGCCGTATACAATCGAGGCTGCTACTTTACCTGACGATAAAGCATGGCAGCCGACCAGCATGCCGGTGATCCTTTCTATATCAGGAAATAATGCCGACTACGAATTTGCCCATTGCGAAGGGCTGTCTATTTTCCAAAACAATGTAAATATTATAGGCCTGAAGTTTGTCGGAAACCCAAATACGAGCGTACATTACTACTATCCAATAGGCAGGCATGATAAAACTTTAAGCGGGTTGAATGTTACGCAATGCTTTTTTATCGGCGAAGCGAATTCTTCAGCAATTCAAAGTGCGTTTTGGGCTGCGGGCCAGAGCATCCATGTAGACCATTGTATCTTTCACAATAGCAAGATCGCTTTTGTACTCAGCGGGAATATCAACGGATTTTCGTTAACGCATTCCATCATTGACGGTGCTTACAATACAGCTATCTGGTATGGATTTGATGGAACGCAACCAAAATTTACCTTCAAAAACAACATTATTACCAATTGCTATTATGTGATGGTTTATCCTGTGGAAAATGGGCAGCCCGCTTACACATTCAGTGATTCTTATATTATCAACAACAAGAATTACCTGGGTAACTATCCAAAGGCGCAGGATAGATTTTTTGCCGAACCAAATAAGCATATAAAAGAAATCAATATCAAAAAAACAGGCCGGATTGAGTTTACGGATGTAAAGGATGACGGAATTACCAGGGACAACCTTAACCCGACGAAAAATTCCGCAGGAAAAAGTACTGGTGCCGGATTATTTATGAAATAAACAATCAGGCACAAAGAAAATGCTTACGCTGACTATAAATGAAGGACAGGCCCCTAAACAAATCATTGATAACACGCTGAAGTGCTTACGGTTGATGAATAGTTTAACTGGTGGTAGGTTTTTATCATCAGATCAAAAGAATTGAATCTAATTTGCAAGCTATCCTTACATCAAATTTAATAGAGTTGTTTTGTAGGAAACGATAACTATAAGACTCCGGCGTTGATCGTAAGCTTATTTGCTACCCTGGACAATAGATACAACCCTGTTATATATGGAACAATTTTAATTTAGCATATTTGCACCATGTTAAAACGGCTGATCGCCTTCCTCTTCACAATATGTTACTTAGGCTTTTCCGCCCAAGCAACGTCGTGCTGCAGACCAGGAATGGAGCCTAAAGCAACCATGCGCACCATGGTTTCCGGAGATCGGCGGTGTCCCGGAATGGCCGCCAAACAGAGCCCTGAAAAAAACTGCTGCAAGAATATCTGCAAAGAAATTAATAATGCCAGAACAGCCTCATTAGTCGTCAAGCAGCAGATAACCTCCTTTGCCAAATTACAGCCAAGGTTCAGGTATTTGCAAAAAATGCAATATCAACCTGTACCTGAACGCATTGCAATCTACCGGCCACCACAAACCGGGCGTTCTGTGCCGCTATTTTTACGTCTCGAGAATTTTAGAATTTGATTTTTAATAGGTTTATTAAAACACCTGTCAGCTGATGATAATAATGTGTTATGCTATTATCTATCTGACCGGCTTAATTATTTATTAAAAATTAAAATTTCAAAAAATGAAAATCAAAAACGCAATATTTAACTTACTTACATACCTGAGCCTGATAGTGTGCCTGTCCTTACAGCAATATGCAGTCGCACAAACCCATTCTTCTGCACAGGGGAAAATTATCCGAATCCCCTTTGAAGCGTCTCGTTTCGACACGTCCCAGCGGAAGGCAGAGTTTTTGACCTATAAAGGAGTACATGTAATGAAAATTCTGCCGTTCAGCTCGAGACAAACCAGGCCAATCTTACTGAAGGATTTTAACTTTACTAACGGAACGATCGAGTTCGATGCCCGGCCTGTAGAGGGAAACTATACCGATGAAATGGCAATCAATTTTCATCAGAAGGATAACTTTAACTTTGAAAGCCTTTATTTGAGGACCCAGGAGAACGAATCGGTACAAAGGGACGATGCCATTCAATATACCCCGGTTATCAGCTCGGTAAACCTGTGGGATGTTATGACCCCTTTTCGCGGGTATGCGCTGATTCATAATAAAGACTGGAACCACTTTAAACTTATTATCTCCGGCGCGCAAATGTTGGTTTATATTAACAGCAGGGATACGCCTGCACTGGTAGTTTCGCGGTTGGAAGGGAACTATGCTGCCGGTGGAATATCCTTTGATGGGGAGGCGATCTTTGCCAACCTGGTCATCAGGCCGGATCAAACTGAAGGTCTGTCTCCTGCCGCTGGTTTCGACCTCACCGATAACGACCCGAATTACATCCGCCGCTGGCAGGTAAGTTATCCCCGTAAATTGGATAAAGGCCAGCAACTAACAGAAGATGACCTTCCCGGAGATACCGTAAAATGGATGCCTATTACCGCAGAACGCCGTGGCCTGATCAACCTGTACCGCAAATTTGAAAGTACGGAACTAACCAGTTACCCGGTGAATAACCGTTATGTATGGTTGAAAACCGTTGTAAAAAGCAGCGCAAAGCAGACCGTTAAAGTGGATTTTGGATATAGTAAAGAAGTTTATGTTTTCATTAATAAAAGGCTGTTGTATGAAGGGAAGAACGAAGCCGGGCAGCGTTATGCCAAAAATCCCGGAGGGCGAATAGCTGTTACGAATGCTACGACTGAAATTCCCTTAAATCAGGGGGATAATGAAATAATTATTGGTATTGCAGCACCTTTGTATGGCTGGGGAATAATGGCAAGAGTGGAGAGCCTCACTAACCTGAACATCGCAAATTGATCTTTTAAAGCTGATAAGAAAGTTGATAATTTCTGAAATAGAACAGCCGGTTACAACAACCGGCTGTTTTCATTTATTGTAATCACTGATTTATCGTTCACCACAAGTAAAACCAGGACGAGACATAATGATACCATGATCGGGCTGAGCACGTTTCTCCATTTCCTGTTTGATTTCACCGGTGATGACTTGCAGCGTATCCATTTCTGTAGCAGCCAAACCTACAATCGGCGTATCATATAAATTATTAAAAAGTAAGGTACATAAAGATTGAGATTTGGCACATTAATGGTTTAAAACCACGCTAAATCTCTAACCAACTAAAATACAGCAATGGCCTTTTTTGTTTGATTGTCAAAAATCTCCAGGGTTTCTTTATTGTACATCTTCATTTCTCCTCATCATTTTCCGGATTTAAATCTTCAAAACTTTTCGTATGCAGATCATAGACTTACTGCTCACCATAAGGATTATATTCAGCTTTTATGCTTTAGTCTAAGATACCTGATATTGTAAATGCAATAGCCGGGCAATGTGGCTATTCAGGAAAGATCTCTGTTTAATAATTCCAGTGTTTGTTTTGAATACAATTCTTACAACTAATATTCAGTTATTGAAACAGCTTTTTCCAGTTTAAGGAACATTTTTTCCTGTTCAGGTTGAAATAACAAACGGGTTCCTGTTGAATCATATTCGGCGTGACCATCGGCCCGGAAAACAAAAACTTTATTTCTCAAATTCCGGTAAGCTGAAGCGTCGCACTGATAGTAAGTTACCAGCGCCGGCCAGAATAGCCGGTGAGGCATCCGCAGGTTAAAACACGTTTTACGATATTTACTGATCGTCCTCTCCAGCGATTCGGCGTAAAATGGATTTAGATAACTACCAATGATATCTCCATTGATTATAATTTTAATCTTGTTTAATACCGTGGAACTTACCGGGAAAATTGCCGTAAGCTGGTCTATAATCTCCAATGATTTTGGACCTTGCAGGTTTCTGTCGCCTGCGGCGAACGCAGCCGGTTTACCAATATCATGTAAGGCAAGTAATAGTAAAAAATCCTTGTTGCATTCAAAAAAAGATTGTTTTCCGTTAAATCTCGTCAAAAAATTATCGATAACCCTAAGCGTATGCGCTTCCAGGCTTTGATTTTCAAAATCCTGTATCGACTGTTCGAAGCATTTACACAAAAGCGGGGCATACTTAAGCACATTAATTAGTGCTTCCCCATTCGCTGGTCCATGACAGTACCAATTATTCAATAACGTGGTGACGAATGAAAGTTGCCTGGCGACTGGTTGTTCCTGATGTCTTAACATTGTATATAATATATAAGGAGATTAATACTTGTATATTTTATAATAACACGGAATAAATGAAAAAACCAGAAGCATGTTGCTTCCGGTTTCTTAAATCAATTGTATTTAGTTGATTGATCTTTCGCTGGATTTAATAGGTTTGTCATTAATGCTGGCAAATCTTTCGATAATAATCCCTTTATCGTCAAACAATACAACTTCGACACCATAACTGTGATACCATTGTCCGGTTTTAGCGTTTTTCCATTCTTCTTCAAACCGGATCGCATTCTTACTAAGCTTAGCACCCCATACTTCTTTTGAAATTTTAAAATCCGTTTCTTTAGCAAATTGCGCTTTTAGGTAAGCAATAATTGCAGCTCTGCCTTTGATGATATTGGTCCTGTCGCGCCATTCAGCATCAGGGCCGTAAAGTGCAGCAATTTTTTCAGGATCACGTGTGTTCCAAACACTTTCATTGATCTTAAGTTTCGCAATTGCAGATTCCTGCGTAAATGGAGGCACAATGGTGTCCTGCGCTCTTGCAGCTGAGTGAAATCCGGTCATTATCATTAGGGTTACAAATGCAACAGATAAGATCGAACGTAAAGAAAAGGCTTGACCTGATGTAGTCAGGTTTGTTTTTTTAATCGTTTTCATGTTTTTAATTTTATTAAAATTTATCGGAACTATTCAAAAACTATAGGGAGCTTTCCTTGCCCGCGATAACGAAACGCCCTATGTTTTTGTAATTCAAATGTCGGAATAGTATCAGTTCCGTAACATGGACACATCGCTTTTTGACATGGACGATTTGCAGCATCTTGAAAATATTCCTGGCGCCAAAGAGCCATTACCGGCTTATTAACAAATCAGTATCGTTCTAAAAAATTGAATCCCGGTGGTTATCAGATGGATATTGTCGTTCTATCGAATGGAGGTCAACGCTTAAGCAGGCTATGATCTTTACGCCCCTGGTTTGCCGGGAATTTAAAAACATCAAAGCGCCACCCTTATAGATCGTTGGGCAACCGGATACGAATTTGTAATCAGAAAAAGGTGATGGTAACATATTTATTGAAGCGGTTCTGGGTGAAAAATAGACGGTTAAAGGCTGCTGCTTCTTTAAAAAACAACGATTCGCCGTCTTTGTCACGCAGATAATCCCGAAGTTCTTCGCAGGTAAAAAATTTAAGTTTTGACCCCAGAGTGCTGATAGTTGTCCGGTGATCATTCAGGGTATCTTCAATGATCTTGTTCAGGAACTTGTCCTTAATTTCAAAGTCAGGGGTCAGCTGCCTTTTGGAAACAAAATGAGTGGTATCAATATGTTTCCGGTCATCCTGATGGTAAATAATAATTTTTACATTGTACGTGCCATCTTTTTTCTTGTGGTGTTCATAAACTTTTGCGCTTACGGTTGCCATGATTTACATTCGTTAGCACGCCTATTTTCTGTAGCATATTTGTAACAAATCGGCGTGAAGTTCAACAAAAAACATGTAAATCCTGTTACGAAAGTGTTACAGCAACAGTTTTGCGAAGGTCCTATTCTGCGTTTAGAAACAAAAAAAGCCATTTCTGATGCAGAAACGGCCTTTTTATTGAAGTGCGCCCACCTGGGCTCGAACCAGGGACCAAAAGATTATGAGTCTTCTACTCTAACCAACTGAGCTATAGGCGCTAAAAGTTTATCGGGATAAACTTCCGAATAGTGACATCGTGCTAAACCAGCGTTTACCGTTATTCAGGCTGCAAATGTAGAAATTTTTAGTTTATACAGAAATGATTTTTTAAATTTTCCTGTAACCCCCTAATTATCCTAACAATAAAATTATCGAATCGTTTACTTTTTGGCATTTTATAAACCAACCTGTACGCTAATTTTCGTAGAATTGCTGTAAACAATAACAGCCAATAATACCAATGCAGAACATCAAAAATATTATATTCGATTACGGCAACGTAATATTCAACATCAATTTCACTCAGGTGCAGGATGCATGGAAAAAGCTGGGCATTAACAACGCCGATGAGTTTTATGGGCACAGACATCAAGACCCTGTATTTAACTTGCTTGAACGCGGCGAAATAAGCCCTGCGGGCTTCAGGGATCGTATAAGGGAGCTAACCAATAAACCTGAGTTAACCGATGAACAGATCGATGATGCCTGGAACGCCATATTCGTTGGTATCCCGCAAGGTAATCATGAGCTGTTATTAAACTTGAAAGATAAATATCGTACGTTCCTGTTGAGCAATATCAATGCGATCCATTACGATTACGTTCATCGTTATTTAAAAGATGAATATGGAATGGATAATAATGACGGATTATTTGAAAAAACGTACTATTCTCATTTAACAGGAAAACGCAAGCCTGAACCTGAGATATTTGAGCAGGTATTAAACGAGAACAACCTGAACCCTGCCGAAACGCTGTTTATTGATGATAGTCCGCAACACTTGGAAACAGCAAAAAAATTAGGGATACAAACATTTTTAATGACCGCGCCTGATACTATTCAGCAGTTTTTTGAACGCGAGAAGTTGATATAATTCTATTTGCTGCTGCGAGTTTAGCGCAGCGTAACTCGCGGTGCGGCATTGTTAAAGCTTCCAGCTTTAACAACAAAAAAGGCCCGGTAAATTACCGAGCCTTCGTATTTTAGAATGTTGCTTAGCAATTAAGCCACTTTCAATTTCTTCAAGTCTGATTTCTCGAATTTCTCGTGTGCGTAATCCAACGTTACGGTTAGTTGCTTCACATCTTTTTTAGATGGGAACTCAAACATCGCGTCAATCATTATCGCTTCACATATCGAGCGTAAACCACGCGCACCCAGTTTAAACTCCATTGCTTTATCAACAATAAAATCTAACACTTCGGTATCAAACTCAAGCTTTACACCTTCATATTCAAACAGTTTTTTGTACTGTTTAAGCAATGAATTTTTAGGCTCGGTTAATATATTGTGTAACGCTTCCCTATCCAGCGGATTAAGATAGGTTAATACCGGTAAACGGCCAATCAGCTCAGGTATTAAACCAAATGATTTTAAATCCTGTGGGGTGATGTACTTATAAAGGTTTTTCATATCAACCTCACCGTCATCACGCTTCATTTTGTAACCAACAGTTTGCGTACGCAGGCGGTTAGCTATTTTACGCTCAATACCATCAAATGCACCGCCGCATATGAATAATATGTTGCTGGTATTAACCGTGATCATTTTCTGATCCGGATGTTTACGGCCACCTTGTGGTGGTACGTTAACCATGGTACCTTCTAATATTTTCAATAAAGCCTGTTGTACCCCTTCACCGCTTACATCGCGTGTTATAGAGGCGTTATCGCTCTTACGGGCAATTTTATCAACCTCATCAATGTAAACAATACCTCTTTCGGCAGTGGTTACATCATAATCGGCCGATTGCAATAAGCGTGTTAATATACTTTCAACGTCCTCCCCTACATAACCGGCTTCGGTTAGTACAGTGGCATCGCAGATACAGAAAGGTACGTTTAATATTTTAGCAAGTGTTTTGGCAAGTAAAGTTTTACCTGTACCTGTTTCACCTACCATTATAATGTTCGATTTTTCAATCTCTACTTCATCCTTATCAATACGCTGGTTTAAACGCTTGTAATGGTTATAAACAGCTACGGATAAGATCTTCTTAGCATCGTCCTGACCGATTACATACTGATCCAGGTGACCTTTTATTTCAGAAGGTTTTAATATTCCCGGTGTTGAAGGAGAAGCCTTTACCTTACGCACTTTCAGCTCTTCAGCTAATATTTCATTGGCTTGGTTAACACATTTATCGCAAATATGCGCATCAAGTCCGGCTATTAGCATCAGGGAGTCCTGTTTACCGGCGCCGCAAAATGAACACCTGATCTCCTTGCTGTTTTTATTCATCTGTTTCCTTTTATTTATCAAATTTAACTAAATACAATTAAAATATGAAATTGTTGTAGTGAGCGGTTGATTAACTAACCGGGTAATGATTTATTTAACCAGCCGTTCATTTAATTAACCGTTCACTTAATCAACAAATTATATGTTTATTGTTTACTGGCTTTACCATTACCGCGTAAAATCTCGTCAACCATACCAAATTCTTTTGCTTCTTCGGCAATCATCCAGTAGTCACGGTCTGAAGATTTTTCAACTTTTTCAAATGATGCACCGCTATGATCGGCAATGATCTGGTATAATTCTTTTTTTAGTTTGGTTATTTCGTGATAAGATATCTCGATATCCGATTGCTGGCCCTGTGCACCGCCCGATGGCTGGTGTATCATCACCCTTGAATGTGGTAAAGCAGCTCTTTTACCTTCGGCACCGGCACATAACAATACAGCGCCCATTGAAGCGGCCATACCTGTACAGATAGTAGCCACATCATTTGAAATCAACTGCATAGTATCATAAATACCCAGCCCGGCGTAAACCGAACCACCCGGCGAGTTGATATAAAGCTGAATATCGCGTTTTGCATCTGCCGATTGAAGGAATAATAACTGTGCCTGGATAACGTTTGCATTCTGATCATAAATAGGATCTCCCAGGAAGATAATACGATCCATCATTAAACGGGAGAATACATCTAACTGCGAAATGTTCAGTTGGCGTTCCTCAATAATATATGGCGTATAATCCATTGGCAAATTGGTAGCAATACCACTTGCCATACGGTTACGGTCAAAGTTTGAGATATATTTATCTACTTGTAAACTGTTAATACGGTGATGTTTAACAGCGTATTTTCTGAATTCGTTTTTATCGATACTGTCCATAATTTGTTATTTGTCCTTGTTATGTAAATTGGCGGGATTTAATCGCCCTAATATAGTTTTTACTTCAATAAAATTTAAACCATAAAGTTTTTTAAAAGTAAAATTATTTGGGATAGTATCAGGTAGCTAGGATCAAGTAGCAAGATTTAAAGTTCATAAACACCAAAAGCAACCTTTAAAAGTTGCTTTTGGTGAAAGTATTTATTTAAGTAGCCACTATCAAAATCAATCCTGATACTTGATACCAACTACTTGCTACAAACATTAATGCTTGTGCTCTGCTACTAATTTGCTAAAATCAGTAAACAAAATATCCTTGTTATCTAAAGTAACAACGCTTTTAATGTAATCAAATACCTTAAGCGCTTTTAATTCTTCAAATATCTTGTTGGCATTTTCTTTTGATTGTAAGTACTGTACAGTGTACTGCGCTAACTGCTCTTCAGCAATTGGCTGCGGGCTGTACATCTGGAACTGTTGAGCCAGGCGTTGTTTTGCAAGGGCAAATACTTCGTCATATTTTATGTCGATGTTTTGCTCTTTCATGATCTTGTTTTCGATCAATGTCCATTTAAGGTTTTTAGCAAAATCATTGTAGCCCCCTTGTAATTCTTCGTCGCTCAATTTCTCGTTAGTGGCTTTTAACCAGCGTTTCAGAAAATCATCAGGTAAGTTAAAGTCAACTTTATCTAAAGCATAATGGTATACCTCATCCTGTAATTTACGCTCAGCATCCTGCTGCATCATCGTTTCAAGCTCTTCAGTTATCTTAGCTTTAAACTCCTCTTCAGTAGTTACTACACCTTCACCAAATAATTTATCAAAGAACTCCTGATTTAAATCGCTTTCCTCTAAACGGTTAATGTTCTTAACTGTAAGGCGGAATTTTGATTTCAGATCAGCGGCTGCATCTTCTTCAATCTTTAATAAACCTGCAACTTTAGCTGCATCGTTATCAAATGCTTTCTGAATGTCAAACACTACTTCGGCTCCTTTTTGTAAACCTATCAGTTCTGCCTTTATACCGGCGTCCTGAATCTGGTCTAACCTAACCGATGTTGTATTGCTTATCCCATCCTCAAAAACAGAACCATCCGGAGAAAGTTGAACTAATTCTGAATAAAGCACATCATCGTCTGCCGATAAGTCAGGATTTGTCATTTTGCCATAGCTTTTGCGGATATTTTTAATCCTTGATGCCAGAGTTTCATCATCAACTTTAATAATATATTGGGTTATTTTATCTTTTGATGAAAAGTCGATATCAAATGCAGGGGCTAAACCAACTTCGTAGTTAAATTCAAAGTTATCGGCAAAATCCCAGTTATATTCTTTGCTATGATCAACTTGTGGCAATGGCTGACCCAAAACCTCTAATTGCTGCTCATTTATGTAGTTATTCAGTGTATCTGACAGTAAATTGTTGATCTCATCAACCAAAATGCTCTTTCCGTACATTCTTTTTATGTGAGCGGGAGGCACCATTCCGGGGCGAAATCCAGGGATCTTTGCTTTTTTAGCTTGATCCTTTATAGCTTTATCAACACGTGGCTGGTAATCTTCAGGGTTAAGGTTGATCTTTAAGATCGCATTCAGGTTATCAATTTTTTCCTGTGAAATAT
>JAMFSA010000010.1 GCA_026225055.1 Mucilaginibacter xinganensis
TCTTGCAGAGTTTGCAGGCTAATGCTGCGGATATCAATTTTGTCTTTTTTAATGCTCACTTTGCAAAGGTACTGAAATAAAAAAATAGTAACTTTTTTTAGTATATTCTTTTTGTCAAATTAAAAACCATAACTTTAAGTTAATTGTATTGTTTTATAAATTTGGTTGGTATATTTTTAAAAGGTTTTTTAGAAGATGCTAAGTATATGATTTAATGAAAAGTTTTAAAGCCGATTACGTTTTCCCCGTTTATGCCGAACCAATTAAAAATGGAATTGTTACAGTTGATGATTATGGTAGGATCATTTCAGTTACAGACTACCAACCCCCGTCAGATCAGAATCAGCCCCTTGAACATTTAAGCGGCATTATTTGCCCCGGATTTGTAAATACACATTGCCATCTTGAACTATCACACCTGGAGGGTAAAGTACCCACACAAACAGGCCTGGTTGATTTTATCAAACAGATACTAAAGGTACGCACTGCCGACCATCAGTTAATTATTGAGGCCGCCGAAAAGGCCGACAATGACATGTACAACAATGGTATTGTTGCGGTTGGTGATATCTCCAACAATAATGTTACAATCCCTATAAAGGCTAAAAGTAATTTATACTACCATACTTTTGTGGAGATACTCGGCTTTTTGCCCCACAAGGCAGAGGAATTGTACGCCAACGGTTTAATGCTGCTGAATGAGTTTAGGCCGCAGTCATGCTCCATAACACCACATGCCCCGTATTCGGTATCAAAAGAATTATTCAGGCTGATAAAAAAATATTCAGATTCTGGTGTTAAAAACCTGCTGAGCATCCACAATCAGGAGAGCGATGAGGAGAATAAATTCTTTCGCTATAAACTGGGTAAGTTTAATGAGCTGTACGAGTTTTTTGGTATGGATACCAGTCACTTTAAGCCGCAGGCCCGTAACTCCATGCAATCTATAATCCCGTTGCTAACCAGCAAGCAGGATATTTTAATGGTGCATAATACCTGCACCAATTTAAAAGACATCTATTTTCTTAAACGTTTCGATCGCAAAATTAGCTGGTGTTTTTGCCCCAACGCTAATTTGTATATCGAAAACAGGTTACCGAAGGTAAACTTATTTATTGACCAGGGCTTTAACATTACCCTGGGTACCGATAGCCTGGCATCAAATACCAAGCTGTGTATACTGCATGAAATGAAAACCATCCAGCAAAAGTTCCCGGCTATTGATACAGAAAAGCTTATTGAATGGGGAACTATTAATGGCGCTAAATTTTTGGGTATCGACGATGCAAAAGGCAGCCTTGAACCCGGCAAAACACCAGGGCTAAATTTAATAACTAATGTTGATGGCCTGAAACTAACACCCGAATCAACGGTTAAACGACTGATTTAAACATCTGTTTTATATTATAAACATGCTATTAGTAGCCAGATCTGTAATTTTATTTTTAGCGATATGTATCGTCTGCAAAGCATCGGCACAAAGCAATGACCCGATTGTTAAAACCGACAAGGGATACATCCGCGGAATAACTGAAAATAACATACAAGTTTTTAAAGGCATACCCTATGCTGCGCCGCCGGTTCGCGATTTACGATTTATGCCCCCGGTAGCTCATACAACATGGGCGGATACTTTGGCCACCACAAGCTTCGGCCCGGTAGCTGCTCAATATTCCGGTAATAAAGTTATTGGTTCCGAAGATTGCCTTTCGCTAAACCTGTACACCCCAAAAGCCGACGATCATAAACGGGCGGTAATAGTCTGGATCCATGGCGGCAGCCTTACTAATGGCTCTGGCAAGGGGATGAATGGTCATGCCTTTGCCGATCATGACGACATTGTAACCATCACCATTAATTACCGCCTTGGCGCATTTGGCTTTTTATATATGGGTGATGTGGATAAGCGTTACGCACAATCGGGCAATTGCGGCGTGCTGGACGTAATTGCAGCACTTAAATGGATAAAACAAAACATCGCATCATTTGGCGGCGACCCTAACAAGGTAACCATCATGGGTGAATCAGCAGGGGCGAAGCTGATCAGCGCGGTGCTGATTTCTCCATTATCCAAAGGATTATTTCAGCAATACATTGCCGAAAGCGGTTCGGTGCAATGCGTCCGCGATACGGTTACTGCTAAAAATGAAAGGTTGCGGATCTTAAATAAAATGGGACTTACATCAAAAGATGTGCGCAAACTCCTGACCCTACCGGCTGATTCCATCATGAAAATACAAGGCATAATCACCGATGGTATTGGCGGCAATTCCTGCTTCGGCCCGGTGTATGATGGCAAAGTGATCCCGATGGATGGCTATAAGTACGCGGCAAGTAAAGATCTGTCAAAAATAAAAGCGCTCATCGGCACAAACGAGTATGAGGCTGCGGCTTTTGTTTTCCCAGGCAGCGATTTGAGCGATGTAAACAAAACTATTTTTAAACCATTATTTGAGGATGGCGCGCCGATGGCTTATGCCTATTATCAGCAGCAGCTAAAAACAGATTCGCCTTATGCCGCCGAGGTAAAAACACTTACCCAGTACATGTACCAGATGCACTCGTACCGATTTGCAAAAGTGCTGGCGCAGAATAATACCCCCGTTTGGATGTACCGTTTCCAATACAACAACGGTAAACCCTTTGGCGCCAAACATGGCGAAGAACTGCAATACCTGTGGAACCCCAACCCTGATGCTATAACCGACAGCACCAAAAAGCAACTCACCATAAACATGCACGGTTCCTGGGTAGCCTTCATAAAAACCGGCGATCCCAACACACCAACACTAACCCAATGGCCAACATACAACAGCAGTACCCGCCAGGTGATGATGTTTGATACTACTGATACCGTAACCGGTTTAAAAGAAGTTTATGATGATAAGAATTTTCCATCGCAGGTGTTTATGATGCGTTAAAGAGGCAGGAATCAAGAGTTGAGAATCAAGATAAGCCTCACTCTGTGTATAATAAATATTGGGTCACTTTCAGTAAATCCTGTGAAGGCATAGAGCTTGTTTATTACGAATGTTGAGCGGTGGGTCACCCTGAGGCACTCGAAGGGTAAGCGTAAAGGCCATTGCCCGCATGCTTCGAGTGCCAGCATGACCCCTCCTTTAATCTTACCAACACTTATATATTTTTGTCTCCGCAGGGTCTCCTGAAAGGGACCCTGCGTTCGCTGATAGGTCACAAGTTTGCCTGCATAGTTGCGCAGGAGACCCTGCGGGAACACAATGATCCACACAAAAATCTTTTAAAAACGTAATTATAGCCAAACCTTCCTATTTTTGACTTTTTAATTTTGACTTTTAACTTATGATAAAGCATCTCAATATAACCGTAAAAGGCAAAGTACAAGGCGTATTCTACCGTGCATCAACCAAAGCCGTTGCAGACCAGCTTGGCGTACGCGGCTTTGTAAAAAATGGTGAAGATGGCGAGGTACTCATAGCCGCAGAAGCCGATAAAGCCACCCTCGAAATGTTTTTAGATTGGTGCCACGAAGGCCCGCAGGATGCCGACGTAAGTTCTGTTGAATCAAATGAAGGCGAATTAAAAAACTATCGTAATTTTGAGGTAGTCAAAAAAAATCATGTGTGGTAAACGTTTTAAATAATAAATAAAAGCGTCGGCCAGTGCGGTTCCCCTCTTGAGAGGGGGCAGGGGTGTGTTATTAAGGAGCAAGTCCAATAACACACCCCTGCCAGTACACAGCCTCGCCCGCCCCCTCTCAAGAGGGGAACTTTAATAAATAACATTAGCCACAAGTACTAATTTTAGAACAGATCATTGTCAACAGCTAAAAAATTTGCCGGGCAAACGGCCGTATACGGGTTAAGTACAATTGCCGGGAAGGTGCTCGTGTTTTTCCTGACGCCTGTATATACCGGGGCTTACGTAACCGCAGCTTACGGCGTAATCACTACTTTATACAGCTATATCTCCATCATCAACGCCTTGCTTGCGTTCGGTATGGAAACCACCTTTTTTCGTTACCTCAACAAGCATCCGGATAATAAACAACGCGTTTATAACAATGCCTTCGCTTCGGTATTTGTAGTTACTATCTTGTTCCTGCTGTTGACCTTTCCGTTTGCCGGGTGGATAGCCGGTTATGTTGATGTGAGCCATGCTCAAAAATTGGCAGCCAAAGGTCTACATCCTCATACTGTATTGGGAACCACTTATGCCGATTTTCTTAAATACGTGTACATCTGCCTGGCTATAGTAATAGTTGATGCCTGGTGCGCTATCCCATTTGCCAAGCTCCGCGCCGATGGTAAGCCCGCACGCTATGGCCTCATCAAGCTGGCGAGTGTACTGATCTTTGTTGGGTTTAATTTAATATTCATTTATGTTGTGCCGTTTTGGCTAAGCCATAACTTCGCCGGTTCAGGCTGGATCAGCCAATGGTTTACGCCAAGGTGGGTAGGATATGTTTTCGTTTCCGAATTGTTGTCGAGCTTAGTTACACTCCTACTATTGCTGCCGCAACTATTGCAGATCAGGTTTGATTTTGATAAGGAAATGCTGCTCAGTATGTACCGTTATAGCTGGCCTGTGCTTATCGCTAACCTTTCGTACATCGTTAATGAAAATATTGATAAAATATTCCTGGGCAAATTATTGCCTGCAAATAGCCTGCACGATGTTGGCGTTTATGGAGCATGCAGCAAAATAGCGGTGTTCCTCAGCATATTTGTTAACGCTTTTCGCCTTGGTGCCGAACCTTTCTTTTTCAATCATGCCAAAAACAAAAATGCCAAGCAAACCTATGCCCGTATCATGGATTATTTTGTGATAGCTGTATGTGTAATTTTTGTGGCCCTTATCGCCAATATCGATTGGCTTAAATATTTTATCCGAAACCAAACTTATTGGGTGGGCCTGTCGGTGGTTCCACCACTGTTATTCGGTTACGTTAGTTTGGGCATCTACATGAATTTGTCTATCTGGTACAAACTGTCCGATCAAACAAAATATGGCCTGTATATCTCGGGTATTGGCGCTATTTTAACCATCGTGTTAAACCTGATCTTCATCCCGAAATATAGCTATATGGCATCGGCATGGGTATCATTGATCGCTTATACGGTGATGATGATCCTGTCATACATCTGGGGGCAAAAAAACTACCCTATCCCATACAATCTTAAAAAGAACCTCGCCTATATTATATCTTCCATCATTATCGTTTACTTCATAACGCAGATCAACGGTAATTATGGAATGTCAGCATCCGCAAATACAAACACACACGGCCCCGTGGCTTTTGATAAGGGATTTTTTATAGGCGACGGACTGCTGCTGGGCTACATTTTGGTGGCATTTTATTTTGAACGCGCAAACTTAAGGGCTATATTTAAACGATGATTATCAGAGTAATAAACAAATCAAAAAATGGCCTGCCGGCCTATGAAACTATGCATGCTGCAGGTATGGACCTGCGTGCCGACCTGGAAACAACCATAA
>JAMFSA010000120.1 GCA_026225055.1 Mucilaginibacter xinganensis
GACCTTTTAAAGGACCTGAGGTGTTCTTTTCTTTTTTCTCACCATATGCTAACTGTACGGCAGCATATCCGTCTGTATCCACAGATTTAACTTGTGTTACAACGCAAGGGCCAGCTTCGATTACTGTGCAAGGAATATTTTTCCCTGTTTCATCGAAAATGCTGGTCATTCCTACTTTTTTACCAATAATTCCTGACATTTTCTTTTTTAGTTTGCGTCCATCGAAGCAGTAGGGCTTCGTTCAAGACATATTATTCCCCCGTTAAGGGACGGCAAAGATAGATATTTTAGATTAATTCTCAAATAGTTAACAAGTTATTTTTTTATAAATATTTTGCGAAGAAGAATTTAGACGAGATAAGGCGGTAAAAAAATCGAAATCAGGTGGTTAACCGACGAAAAAAGGCGTTTAAACGACTAATTGGCGGGTTGGCTTATTAGTTTCGCCAAACGAGCATATACGAGAGGATCACTTTGGTCAGCGGCAGTCGAATCAGCGATCATTCCGTTTTTATCAATTATAATATGTCGTGGGATATAAAAACTCCGTTTCATGGCACCTGCGCGGTTTTGCACTGAAGAAAATATTGTATGAAAATCTTTATTAATATAAGGGTTTACTAAAATATGATAACCCAACAGATTGTTGTTAGCAATAAATGATTTCCAGCTATTTCCATTTTTGTCGCAACAGATATAAAGTATCACAATATCATTTTTTAAGGCAAAACTGGCAAATGCTTGCATATCTTCCTTTTTCTGAAGTTCGTACCTGCAAGGGCTGCACCAGGTGGCCCAAACATCTACATAAATAATCTTTCCTTTAAATTTAGTGATCAGGCTATCAAAGTTTGAAACCGTATCGGTAATAAAGTATATATATTTTTTATCACTCGCAACAATTTGTGCCTTAGCGGGTAAAACGAATAAGAACAAGAAAGAAATTGCTATTATTAAGGCACCTAATTTTATTGATTTTCTTTTCATACAAATTCAAATGGTCAATATCAATATACATTATCCGCGGCAATTAATATCAAATAATTTACCCGGATATAAATAATTAAATTTTTTCGGCCCGGCAACTATTGAAAGTGTTGATTATGATAATCCTAAATATGCCATGCCTGATAAAAAGGCTGTTTATTTAGTAGTCATAAAGAATAGTTAAATAATCAGTTGAATATTTTATAAGACTGTTTCTTTTTCTTAAATTGAACTGCTATTTAACTGATCTTATTTATTATCCCCATGAAGAATCTCACCAAATTGGGAGCCATACTCCTTATTACTGTATCTTTTTTCGGCTGCAAGCAAAAACCCGCTGAACATAACCGGTTGAGTAATGCCACCCGCGAAGATAAGAACGGCTGGATCTACGTACACTTGTCCGGTTCACCATCAGATATCGGCTACCAGCACGGTTATTTACTGGCTAAAGAAATTGATACTTTAATAAAGGTAATGCAGTTTTATCTGCCACATACCAGCAAAAAGGATTGGGCCTTTTACCGTGCAGCATCTAAAAGATTTTTATGGGCTAAAATTGATACCGAATACCAGGCCGAGATCAGGGGCATAGCCGAAGGCCTGCAAGCCCGTGGTATGAAATACGATACCTTAGATATTACCGCGCTGAATGCCAACATCGAGCTATCATCATACTATGTACCCGGACTGGAGAATAAGCTAAAACCCGGTAGCGGTAATAATAAAGCTCCCGGCAATTGCAGCGCGTTTATCGCCACCGGTAGCTATACCAAGGATGGTAAAATAGTAATAGGTCATAATAATTGGACGGATTACATAGAGGGTGAACGCTGGAACGTGATAGCCGATATAAAACCCGAAAAAGGTAACCATATATTAATGGACTGCGCACCGGGTTTCATCCACAGTGGCGATGATTTTGTGGTAACCAGCGGCGGTATATTAATTACCGAAACTACCATAACCGGTTTTGAAGGTTTTGATACTACCCAAACCCCTGAGTTCGTTCGCGCGCGCAGGGCAGCACAATACGCCAATAGCATTGATGACGTAATAAAAATAATGACCACCAGCAACAACGGTGGTTATGCCAACGACTGGCTGATTGGCGATACCAAAACCAATGAAGTTGCCAAGCTTGAACTGGGTTTGAAAGATTACAAGGTATGGCGATCAAAGGATACGGCTATGATAGGTTCAAATTTCCCGAGTGATCCTAAACTGATAAAGGAAGAAACTACTTTTAATGTGAATGACCCTACCAGCTCGCCCAATGCACGTAAATTACGCATGCAGAAACTGGTCGCGGTTGATTATAAAGGAAAGTTAACCGATTCTGCAGGAAAAGTTATTGAGGGCGATACCTACGATGCCTTAAATAAGAAGAACGCTTTTGATCGTTGTGTAATAGATGGGCACGTAGATGAAGATTCAAGAGGCGTACCTGAATGGAGTGAGGGCCCGTATTTCCCGATGGGTGCCGTACAGGGCAAAGTAACTACAACTGATCTGGCTAACAAAATGCAGCTATGGGCACACATGGGCCATCCCGGCGGAGCCGATTTTTTAGCAGCCCCTTTCTTTAAAAAACATCCGGAATACAATTATCAAAGCAAATACCTGCGCGATATGAAAGCTTATCCCTGGACTTTATTTACAGCAAAAAAGTAATTACCAAAACATTACTGGCCTGCCGACTGCGCTTTTATTGCCGGGGTTGCACCTGGTGATGAGCTATTGTTAAACAAACTGATACCAAACCCTATGCCAAGCCAGGGTTTGCCATTATACATCCAACCGGCTTCGGGGTTGGTTGGGGTAGCAATATTTGTGGTTTTACTAATAAAGTCGAACCCACCGCCAATAAGGAAACTAATATTTTTATACGATATTAAATAATGTAAGGATGGCGTAAAGGCGGGGCGTGTTGTGCTGGTTGATAAAGGTGACGTAGTACTGCTTGCTTTTGTAGCCTCAGTAGTACCATCGGGATAGACATTGGTTGATGCGGCATCAAGCGTTACGGAAGATAATGACAGGCCAAAAACAAATCCCCATGACCAATCAAAATCAAATTTCTTTTGGATGTATACAGCCCCACCTACGCTTAAGTTATTACTGAATGAAAACCTGTTAAACCTGAGTTTAAACGGCGTACTTAAAACCCCAAAATCAATATTCCATATTGGGACACTGACATATACTGTACAAAATTTAGTAAAGTTGGCTTTACTAAGAATAAAAAATCGCCTGTTATCATTTAACGAATGAATACTTGCAGGTGCGAAGGGCAACTCAGCATACTGTTTAAAATTAAATGTTTCACGTTCAATCAAACGATCCCTATTCTCGTAGTATTTTTTGTCATGTATTTCTGTACCGTTAATCGCTCTGGCTGAAGCATCGGGATCTGTCTGGGTTCCTTTATCTACCGTCCATATCCAAAATGAAATTACCAGATCTCCATTTGGCATTACAGATACTACAGTAAACCTTGATCCTTTTGGCGCAATTGGGTGTGTAGTCAGCAGCGTATCACCAACTCCGTTTTTACATTCATTAACCCGTAAACTCTGATTAAATATATACACTTTGCCACCATAGGAGTTTAAAACAGTTGTATCTGCTCCCTCTTTTTCTATAGCATCAACTAAATAGAAACCGGGCGATACCGTTTTTTGTGTTTGGGTTTTACCAAATGTATTTGATACTATTATACAAAAAAGTAATACCATAATAATTCTACCAGATAAGTTTTTCATGATCAGGAAGTTAGATTGGATGGATAACTAATTTATACACCAAGCTAACTATATCAATTTACTTTTCCAATAGGTAAAACATCCTATTTCTGCGCATCATCCCGAGCTATAATAACTGGCGATTGCAGAGTTTAACATTATATGTACTTTTACGGTTTATACTGTATTACAATGAATTTTTACACTCGTAAATGGGTAAAACCCGAAGACCTTAACGCGCATGGTACACTATTTGGCGGGAGCTTGCTGCGCTGGATAGATGAAGAAGCCGCAATTTATGCCATTATTCAACTGGGAACCAATAGCTGCGTTACCAAGTACATGTCTGAAATTAACTTCATCAACTCCGCCCGTCAGGGTGATATTATTGAACTGGGCATTAAGGCGACCCATTTTGGCCATACCTCCATTACCCTGGCTTGCGAAGTACGCAACAAGATCTCGCACAAAACCATCCTTACTGTTGATAAGATAGTATTTGTAAGTATTGATGAATATGGCAAACCCAAAGCACACGGCAAAACGCAGATCACTTATACTGATGAACGTTTGAGGGAGGAAGATTAAGATAAATATGCCGCTATTTTTCTGGGATTATTTAAAGGGGTTAATAACAATATCAATAAAAATATTGCTGATCCTATAGTGAATGATAGAAATAGCCAAGTTAGTTTATTGCCATTTCTATCTGCAAATAAAGTATACTCTGGTGAAAGAATAATTGGGTCGCCATATAATTCTTCAACATCATCACGGGATGTAATTGCTGCTATAAAATCTCTCGATTGCCGGTTATAGGGTAAGCGGGCTAAGTAAACAAACTTATCAAGTCGCGTATTCCTAAACTCGTAATTCGTTTTTCTTAAGAATTTCTTAAAGGATTGTTGCTTTTCCATAGCCGACAAACTATTACTAATAGTTGAAGAATATTTAATTGCCAACCAGGCAACCGGCGATATTTTTGTAACCGGCGGTTTTATTGGAAACTTAAAGCTTGTGGTTATTACTGCAATAGCTCCATATTTGCCGGCATCCCCGTATTTGGGCATAACCAATGATGGATTTAAATAACGCATCATTCTGATAGAATCGGCCGTTAGCCTTTTTAGCCGCAACATGGTACTTAACGTATCATTTATAAAAATTAATGCTTTAGGATCAGTACTATTTCGTATGGCAGCTATCTTATTAGTATCGGGGAAAAGCTTGTTAAAAATCGGCACACATGCATAAATGTCCATATCAAAATCACGCGACTTATTAGCAGCATATAAGAACGTTTTTACATGCACCATATTTTTATTAATATAAAAATGCCTGGCAGTATAATATTTTGTTGGAGCTGTATTGTGGATTTCTCCTATATAGTCAAGTTCAGTTAACTTTCCGGTGGCGGTAACAATATATTGCTGTGCTAAAATTAAAGGAATACCAATTGCCAACCAGTTTACAAATAAAACGCCAGATACCGGATTTCTACGGTAGCTCTGCTTCATCCTAAGCAGTTTTATACGTGGCATTAACCAAATCAGATTTGGTATCCAGGGTAAAATAAACGGAATTAAAAAGCTTATTATAAAATCATCAATTTTAAAAAGGTTAAGTTTGATGATAAACAGCCAGTTCAAAAAAGTATATATTACTAACGTACTTATAGCTATAATTAAAAAAGGCACAAATATCAATCTGAGCTTTAAAACAAACTGACTTGAAGTAAGGTTAGAGGTATTCATGAAAAAGATTACATAAATATAAAGAATAAAATTCCTTTATTCCATCATCAATCTCCTGATCAATTCCGCGCTTTGCACCTTGCCTTCTTCTAACCGGTGACTAAAGAAGGTTTGCACCTCGTTAAAGTGCTTTTTGTAGCCTTCCATATCGCCATAACCTATAATGGCCGACCATTCCCTCACTGCTGAATGAAATTCCAGATCGTCGCCACGGATGGTTTTATCGTAAAGCGCGGTTTTGATGGACTCTTCCAGTAGTTCCTCGTTTTTAAACAGGTATTCGGCAATACCCAGACGCAGGCGGAAGGGAGGCGTTTGGCAAATGAGGTTATCGTAAGGGTTTACGCCCAGGTGATACCAGGCATCAACCATACTTAAAATACTCAGGTGCGAGTTGGGTTTCTGCAGTTCTGGTTTTTGTGAGAGGGAAAATTCCTTCATTACCGTATCGTTAAGCATAATGGGTTTGCGGCTCTCATGAAAAACAAAGTCGCGGGCACGGTACAGTCTGGCCCTGAAATCAGCTTCCTCCTCTTTTATCATCAACTTAAACAGTTCCGATTCTGATTCAGCATAACGTTTAACCTGCTGTTTAGCGTATGGGTTTAATATAGCCAGACCTGCGTATACGTGAGCCTTGTAGCTAAATATGCGCAGCGTAGTTAATATCTTTACATTATCTATCCCGCCTACATAAGAGCCATTTTCCCAAGGGAAAAAGCCGGCAGATTTCCACGCGGTACCCATGCTTTCAAAACCTACATGGGTTACAGCTTGGGTATCGGCAACTATTTTATCATGTTCATGGTAATCAGCCATCTCCACAATATCACTCCCGATAGATGTGAACAGATCATACATGCGCTGGTAGGCTGCTTTGTCGCAACGGTGAGGGATCAGTATTAGTGTTTGCCCTTTAGGTTCAAACCCGGGGCCGTGCATACCATGAAAAGTGATGATCTGGGTATCCTCAGGCAGATATTTTTCAAATATGGCTATCTCAGGGGTTTTAACAGATGTTTGTCCGGCCACTATAGCTCCGAATTTGGTTACAGGTCCGCATTCAGCTACTACCTGCTCCAGCTTTTCTGCTTCAACCGAATAAATGACCAGGTCGTTAACACGAGCTACATCTTTGCCGCTATCCAGTATTTTAATACCAAGGGGCAATAATTCCTGTTCCAATTTCTCCCTGTTTTCAGGCAAATCACAGCCACAAACCTGGTAACCAGCTTTGGCAAAGGCCTTTGCATATAAACGACCCATGTCGCCTAATCCTATTAAACCAATATTCATTCCGCTAATATAACTATGAGCGGCATATTTACGTATGAAAGCTTACATTCGTCATAATAAAGTCATGCATGGGAAACAATAAAATCCATTCTGTGTATGTTTTATTAATATTGTATGTGTAATTTTAAATTATGAAGAAGCTTTTTGCTCTGCCACTGATCGCAGCATTTATTTGTATTACCATGGTTGCGGCACACGCCCAGGACTCTGTAAAAACAACTCCTCCACCAGTAACACCTACCACTACTGATGAAGCAAAACCTGCTGCAAAAATAAAGAAGCCTGCCCCAAAAATTGTCAAAAAAACAGTCGACTCAACCATACATGCAACAATAACCGCGCAAAAGGCACATTTACCTGATACTGGTAAAATAGTTGTAGCTCAACCCCAACCTCCGCAGGATAAAACTTTAGCCGGCCAGTACCATTATTTACTGAGCAAGATCTACAGTCCTGCACAGCAGGATCTGGTTGGTGCTTTCCACAAAAGCTTTATGGATACGCTTACCCAAACGCGCCAGGCGTTAAAAGCATCGGAAGGTAAACTTGCCCTGCAAACCAAAACTATAGATAGCCTGCAAAGTAGCACTAAGGCAAGCGGGGAGTCATTATCCGAAGCAACCGCAAAACGTAATGAAATTAGTCTGCTGGGTATCGGCATTGATAAATCGACCTATAATATTGTTATGTGGGGGCTGGTGCTGGTATTTGGTGCTACCGCAGCCATTGTTATTGGTCGCTCTGGTGCAGCCAGTCGTGAGGCAAGGTACAGGGCACAACTGTATAGCGAGCTGGAAGAAGATTACAAAAACTACAAAGCCAAAGCCAACGAAAAGGAAAAGAAACTTGCCCGCGAACTACAGACTGAACGCAATAAACTGGATGATCTGTTGGGGAAATGACCAGAATCCGAACCAGGGTTTAAGGGATTAATTTGATTTTCGTGATGCATGAACAAATTCCTTTTGCCTATGTTAGGATTTGAAAATCTCTAAATGAAAGCATACCTTTTTGGATGGAACCCTGTTAAATGGGCTTGGGACGATATAGACGATGACATCCAAAAACTCGCAGCAACCGGTGGATTAGAAGAAACATGGAGCGTGGCCAGCCATAAAACTATACAACCCGGCGACCGTGCCTACATTGTACGACTTGGACTTGAGCCTAAAGGCATTTTCGCTTCGGGCATTATTACATCAGCACCTTTTCTGGCATTGCGTAAGGGCCGCACTTATTATCGTATAGCTATTACGATGGATGTACTACTCAATCCTGACAAAGAGCCTATTCTTTCCTTTGATATTCTTAAAACAGGAAATCTTGCCGCACAAACCTGGACACCACAAGCATCCGGTATTTCCATCAGGCCCGAACTGGCTGACGAGTTGGAAGGCGTTTGGCAGGATTTCCTGAATGGTTAAAATTTTTCTCTATTCGCTCCTTAAACTTTTTACCGGGTTGGCAACCGCGGCCTTTATAGCTTGCGCGCTTACCGTCATTAGTGTGATGAGCATAGCGCCCGCGCATGATACGATGAACACCCACCACGAGATATCGGTATGGTAGTGATATGCTTTTAACCAGTTATTCAAATAATACCAAGCCAGCGGTGTTGCTATAAAGCAGGAGATCAGCACCAAAATGATAAACTCTTTTGACAGCATCCCCCATAAATTAGCTACCGAAGCGCCTAATACTTTGCGAACGCCTATCTCTTTAGTACGCTGCTCTGCTACAAATGATGCCAGGCCGAACAATCCTAACGATGAAATAAATATAGCAAGTACTGCAAAGAATGATGCCAGTTTACCTATGCGTTCCTCATCCGAGAATTTTTGCGCATACTCCTCATCCGTAAATTTATACGCGAACGGACTGCCGGGATTGTAACGTTTAAACACCCCTCCTATTTTATCGAGCGCGGCAGAGATGGCCACCGTTGGTTTTATTTTTATGGTGATGACATTGGCCCAATCATAATTCATCATAAATACGGTTGGATCAACCGGCACATATGGCGAATTCATGATCATATCTGACACCACACCCACAACTGTATAAGCTTTGCCATTCAGTTTTACCGTTTGCCCTACAGGATTCTTAAAGCCGATAAGTTTTAGCGCGCTTTCATTAAGCAGCATGGCATTGGTATCGGTAGCAAATGCTTTTGAAAAATCGCGCCCCTGCGTTACGTGCCAGCCTATTGTTCTGCCAAAATCATGGGTAACGGCAATCGTCCCTAAAACCGGGGTAACTGACGGATCTTTACCCGTCCAGTCGAAACCTATCTGGTTAGACCATACACCAGTGGTGGGGCTTGATGATTCGGCCATGTTCTCAACCGCACCGGTACGAATCAGGTCGTTCCTGATGGCATCATAGTGGCCAAGCAGGTCGGGAGTGTTCATCATTACAGTTATTAATCCTGCACGTGAGTAACCAACTGGCCTATTCTTTGCAAATTGGATCTGCTTGAATACGATCACGGTCCCTATAATAAGCGTAACCGAAATAGTAAATTGTAAAACCACCAGTATTTTACGCGGCAATGCCGAGAAACGCCCGGTACGGAACGTACCCTTAAGCACCATTACCGCGTTAAAGCCCGACAAATAAAATGCAGGATAACTGCCGGATACCACACCGGTAAATGTTACAAATAGCATAGCGACAAGCCAAAACCACGGATTTGCAAAAGGTACCTGCATCTGTTTATCGGCCATGAGGTTAAAATATGGCAAAAAGAGCAGCACAATCACAAGGGCAAGTACAAAAGCCATTATAGCCATTATGAGAGATTCACTCAAGAACTGTATTACCAGTTGTTTGCGTACCGAACCAATGGCTTTACGTATACCAACCTCTTTTGCCCTTTTTTCGGAGCGGGCAGTACTCAAATTCATAAAGTTGATACAAGCCAACAGCAACACAAACGCGCCGATGATACCAAACAGCCATACATAAGTTATGCGGCCGCCTTTTACTTTTCCATTTTCAAATTCGCTGTAAAGGCGCCATTTATCCATGCTATGCAACATAAGGCGTTCATGGCCTTCTTTAAAATGAGTGCCTGCGAGTGGCTCTATTTTAGCAGAAACCGCATCCATATCAACATTAGGGTTCATCTGCACAAATAACTGGAAGCTGTGATTTCCCCATTGTGTTTGTGAATCCTGCAGCCATTTTTCGGTAGTTATATATTTATCCCACGACATCAGGATATGCGTATCACTGAACGTTGAATTATGCGGAATATCTTCATACACTCCCGCAACCTTCATATCATATTTACTGTTAACTCGGATGGTTTTATTCATAGGGTCAGCATCGCCAAAAAGTGCCTTCGCGGTCGACTGGCTAATTAATGTTGAAAGCTGATCGTTCAAAGCATTGATATTTCCCTCAACCATATGCAGGCTCATCATTGTTGGGAATACAGGCTGAACCCACATACCATCGCTGGAGATCTTTTTGTCGCCATTAGCTAGGATATAGCCAACGTTCCACGAGGTAAGCGACATGCTTTTAAAATCAGAACCATATTTATTATGCAGTTCGGCACCAAGCGGCATGGCTACAGCATCTTGTGTGCTCACCTGGCCGTTAAAATCCAAAGTTGCACGCACCTGTGCTATATCACTGTGGTTGGTATGGTAATGGTTATAGGTAAGCTCATCCATAAGCCACAAGCCTATCAGCATAGCTACCGCCATACCAAAAGCCAACCCAAGGATATTTATCGACGAATAAACCCGGTTTTTAATCAGGTTACGCCACGCTATTTTGATAAAGTTTTTAAACATAATATGATGATCTACAATTCATGAATAATTACCCAACACAATGCCACAAACGCAAACAACTGATAAACAATTATTTAAACTGATAAAACATAATGAAACCGTTCGTTTTTGATACAGGTAGTGTTCGTTTGCGGGATGGTAAACTTCTTAAACCTTAATTATACTATTCCGGCCGATATAAACTTACGAAGTTTTTAAAACTTCGTAAGTTTTCATTCTACACTAGAATAGATATATTATTTGATGCCTTAATCCGTAAATTCATCCGGTAATTATATTAATACTTATGCAAAATAATCTACAGCAACTTTACGGCAATATTGATATTTATTTGTTCGACCAATTGCTGAAGGGCCGCTTTGATAGTTGCCATAAAGTTATTGATATAGGCTGCGGCGGTGGCCGTAACCTGCATTACTTTTTGCAAAATGGCTTCGAGGTTTATGGCATTGATCCGGATGCCGGGGCTATAGACTATATTAAGCAATTATCATCTACACTGGCACCAAATAATGCAAGTACAAACTTTATTGTAACTACCGCCGAGCAACTCCCCTATGCCGATGACTTTTTTGATCTGGCTATTTGCAGTGCAATATTACATTTCGCACGGGATCATGCACATTTTGATGCGATGCTGCGTTCCGTTTGGCGGGTGCTGAAACCGGGCGGCTACTTGTTTGCACGTTTAGCCTCGGACATTGGTATTGAGGATCTGGTTATGCCTGTGGCCGATGGCGTTTACTTACTGCCCGATGGCTCAACCCGCTACCTGGTAAACCAGGAAATGTTATTACGTTATACCCATGAACTCGGCGCTGAGTTATTTGAGCCGATAAAAACTACCAATGTGCAGAATTTAAGATGTATGACTACGTGGTGTTTGAGGAAGTTATAATTTTATAACGATTGCCATGCTGAGCAATAGCCAGATTAGTAAAGCACAAGTCATCCCCGCCAATCCCTAATCACAAGACTTGCGCTAAATATTATGTAATCTATTCCAAAAGCGCTGACTGACACCCCTATCTATAATTTTAATATTTAGCAAACAAAAAAGCCATCCGTAAAACGAATGGCTTTTTAATATCTGATCTTCCGGTACTATCACACCTTGATCTCAACTTCAACACCGCTTGGCAATTCAAGCTTCATTAAAGCGTCTACAGTTTTTGAATTTGAACTGTAGATATCCAATAATCTCTTGTAAGAGCATAATTGGAATTGCTCACGTGCTTTTTTGTTTACGTGTGGTGAACGTAATACTGTAAAGATTTTCTTTTCAGTTGGTAAGGGAAGTGGTCCGCTTACAACAGCACCCGTAGGTTTTACTGTTTTTACGATCTTCTCAGCTGATTTATCAACTA
>JAMFSA010000121.1 GCA_026225055.1 Mucilaginibacter xinganensis
ACCTTACCTGGTTCTTGAAGGATTAAACGCAGCGATACAAAAGCATGATGATTAAATATACCAGATTTTTTATAACATTTTTACTTGCACTTATTGTTTTCCAGGCAAGGTCACAATCAACTGCTACTACAAGCTCTCCATATTCAAGATATGGTTTAGGTGATATTACACCGCAGGTGCTGCCCCAGAATATAGGTATGGGCGATCTTTCAGTAGCTACCAATAGTTTGGGTGGTTATTCTGAAATAAACCCGCTTAACCCGGCATCATACAGTCATATTTCTTTAACTGTGGCCGATGTAGGTTTATACGGTAACATACTCACGCTAAATCAAACCGGGCAAAACAGCCAAACCGATGGTAATTTCAGGTTAAGCCATGTTGCATTTGCTTTTCCTGTCAGCAAACGTTCTGCACTAAGCTTTGGTTTGTTGCCATACAGCGAGTTCGGTTACAATTACAAAATAACCAGCAGTAATTTGGGTACAGGCTCATCTGCCGATACCAACGCTGTGAATCACATCTACAGTGGCGAAGGTGGCTTATCAAAAGCATATTTAGGCTATGGTTTTGGCATAGGCAAGCATTTGTCATTAGGTGCTAACATGTCATACATATTTGGTAGCTTGAAATCATACAGTTCTACCGAGATCCCCAATTTGCCGGGTACATTGGATTCAAGGGTTGAGAATGATTATTCAATACGTGGCCTTGATTATGATTTCGGTGCGCAGTATACCGTCGATCTGAGTAAAACCAAGCACATTATATTTGGTTATTCAGGTTCTTCCAGTTCATCATTAACCAGCCAGTATACTAACCTTGTAAGTTTATATACTTATGATAGCAGCGGAAACCAGAATGTACCTATAGATACGCTTACAGCTACCAAAAACCCGAAAGATAAGATCAAACTTCCGCTCATTAATCATTTTGGTATATCATATGTGGTTGATTATAAGTTATTAGTAGGTGCTGAGTATAGCACATCCAACTGGTCGCAGCTAACAATAGGAGGGGTAAATCAAGGTTTGCAAAATAGTAAAACCTATAATGTGGGCACCTCATTTACACCAAATATTAATGCGCTTAATAATTATTGGGCAACGGTTGATTATAAGTTAGGTGCTATATATGATCAAACTTATATTGATATAAATAACCCTTTAAACAATAGCAACACCAATATTAAAAGCTACGCGTTAACTTTTGGTTTAGGTTTCCCATTGCGCCCAAATGTTACCAGTTTTTACAAGATCAATTTTTCTGCAGAAGTTGGCCAGCGCGGAGAATTGAACAACGGGTTAATCAAAGAAAACTATGTTAACCTGCATTTATCATTCACGCTTAATGACAGGTGGTTCATCAAATATAAAATTGGGCAAGAGTAATTCAGTGTATGTATAGTCGGGCAAAACAGGTATTAACAATATGCTTGCCGGCACTTATTGCAGGTATGCTGCTAAGCGCCTGTGAAAACGACTTGAAAAAAGTTAAAGAAATATCGCAGAACCAGATAAATATGGATGTTGACACCATACACGTTGTCAACATCATTTTTAGCGATTCGGCAAGGGTTAAGTTTACTATTAATGCCCCGTTGCTGCTGCAGCACACTGGTAAAAAGCAGTTCAATTTAATGCCCAAGGGGGTTCACATCAATATTTATGATAAGGATCTGGCCCAGATAGGTACCCTAACAGCCGATACCGGCATCCAGCATGAGGCTGAAGGCAGGATAGAATTTCATAAAAATGTGGTTGCCAAAAATGCCAAAGGCGAAACATTTAAATCAGACGAATTGATCTGGGATCAAAACTCCAAACTCATGCATTCGAATAAAGCGGTACAAATTACCATGGCAAACGGCGATATCATGAATGGCATAGGTTTTCAAAGCGACCAAACCCTCGCTCATTGGACTATTACAAAATCCACCGGCATCTTCAACGTAACCGATGCGCCAACACAATAATTCACAACGTTTTCAGTATTTTTTTTTGTATTAAAATATTTTGCTAAAAGTTGTATCTTGCGCCTCTTTTTTGAGTACTAATAATATTATATATAAAATTGTTTTATGGGAATAATGGGTTTTTTGCGTAACCGGATGGGGCTAATATTAGTCATCGTAATCGGTTTTGCACTTTTTGCTTTCATCGCAGGTGAGGTTATACATTATGGGAGTTCGTTTTTTCACGGCGATAGTAATGAAATAGGCGAAGTAGCCGGTGAAAAGGTAGCGTATGATGATTTCAACAAGAGGGTTGAAGAAAATACAGCGAATTTCAAACAACAATCTCACCAGGATGAGATCAATCCGCAGATCACTAGCTATATTCAGGAAAACACCTGGAACCAGGTAGTTAGTGAAAAGATACTTGAAAAAGAGATGGACAAGCTGGGTTTAGTTGTAGGCGATGATGAAATTAAATCGTTGATACAAGGCGATAATCCAAGCCCGCAAATTGTACAGGCTTTCGGCAACCCACAAACAGGCCAGGTTGACCGTACCAAGCTGATGAACTTTTTAAGTAATCTTTCAGCAGCTAAAGCGGATGATCCTATCCGTGCGCGCTGGGATGCTTTTGTACAACAGATAGTTGATAACAAACGTAACGAGAAATATCTTTCACTGGTATCAAACGGGTTATATGTTAACTCACTTGAGGCTAAGGACGATTATCAGGCAAAAAATGAATTGGCTAACTTTAAATATGTAAAGCTTGATTATGCTTCTATCCCTGATAGCAAAGTTGTACCAACTGATGATGATTACCAAAGCTATTATAATGATCATAAACAATCATTTGATAACCAACAGGAAACACGCAGCTTAGCTTACGTATCTTTCAATGCAGCTCCGTCAAAAGACGATTCAGTAGCGATAAAGGCTGATGTAGAAAAACTGGTTACAGGTTTTAAAGCAAGCACTAACGATTCACTTTTTGTTGAAGTTAATGCTGAAACAAAAACGCCATTGGCTTATCAGCATAAAGGTCAGCTTGATCCTAAGCTTGATTCGGTAATGTTTAGCGCAGCTCCGGGTTTTGTATATGGTCCGTACCTTTCAACAGGCAGCTATAAAATTGCTAAGCTGGTTGATTCACGCGTTGGCCCCGATTCAGTAACTGCAAGGCTCATAGTATTGCCTGTAACTGCAGGCACCGATAAAGCATTGAAAACTGCTGATTCAATCAAAACATTAATTGAAGGCGGTAAATCATTTGCCGACCTGGCTAAAATGTACTCCATAGACAAAAATTCTGCCGAAAAAGGTGGGGATTTGGGAACATTCGGGCGTGGTGCAGTACCGTTTGAAGATGTAGTGTTTAACGGCAAAAAAGGTGATATAAAAATTGTTCCCTCACAATATGGTGTGGAAATATTGCAGATCATGGATCAAAAAGGTTCATCAAAGGTAGTTAAGGTAGCCGTTGTTGATAAGGCGTTAGCAGCAAGTACCGCTACACAATCTGCAGCATACAGCAAAGCACAGGCTTTCCTGGGTACTGTAAACAATGATAGCTTTGATGAGCAGGCTCAAAAATCAGGTTTAAAAGTATTACAAGCTCCGGATGTTACTGCAACAGCAGCAAGCTTTGGCGCTGTAACCAATGGCCGCGAAGTGGTAAGATGGGCATATAAAGCCAGCAATGGCGATGTATCAGACCAGGTATTTACCATCGGCGATCAATATGTGGTAGCCCAGTTAACAGCTGTAAAACCTAAAGGCATATTGCCTTTGGATGCTGTAAAAGCACAAATAAAACCATTTGTTATAACTGAAGTTAAAGCAAAATTATTGACTGATAAATTACAGAACGCATTAAGCGGTTCATCAAATATCGACCAGGTTGCTCAAAAAGCAGGTACCCAGGTTAACCCTATCCAAAACATTGTGTTAGCTAACCCTGTAATACCAGGCGGCGCTGCTGAATACAAATTGGTAGGTACAATATTTGGTTCACAGCCAGGCAAACTATCAAAACCGGTTGAAGGACAGGCAGGCGTTTTTGTATTTGTAGTTGATAATTTTGTTAAACCTGCACCGCTTACAAACGCGACAAGGCAAAAACAAGAGTTGGGCCAAACACTGTTACAGCGCTCGGGCCAGCAGATACTTGACGCGCTGAAAGATAAGGCGAATGTAAAAGATTACAGGGTTAAGTTCTTATAATCAAATTTAAAGTATTTTTGTATCCGGAAATCACGTATAGTGGTTTCCGGATTTTTTTATTTTAAAGACAATGGATATACAGGAAAATATAGTGAATAAGGTTGCCCAAAGCGGATTGATCACTTTGGATCCGGCTTCTTTTTATCCGCAGGGCGAACGCGTGGTGTACGATATTAAGGATAACCTGTTTATGGAACTGATATTGCGCGAAAAAGATTTCAGGGAGTTTGTAAAGGGCCACGACTGGACACAATACCAGGATAAGAACGTAGCCATCACCTGCTCTGCCGATGCCGTTGTACCTGCATGGGCCTATATGTTATTGGCAAATAAAATGGCCCCTTATGCCAGCGAAATTGTTTTTGGTGATGCCGGTGTGCTGGAAACCGTATTGTTTTTAAAAGGGATAGCTACGCTGGATGTAGAGCAATACCGCGACCAGCGTATAGTGATAAAGGGTTGTGGGGATATTGATGTGCCTGTATCTGCCTATGTGGAGCTAACTAAAAAGTTAACCCCTGTAGTTAAAAGCATGATGTTTGGCGAACCATGCTCAACGGTGCCTATTTATAAAAGAAGAGATTAATTTTAATTTTGGAGTTTGCAGTTAATAGTTATCAGTTGGCGCTTCTAAATTTAGTTTGTAATAAGGTTTTACTAAAAGATTACAATAAAATTTTAAACCAGTAGTTTTAGGCAGGAGTCTTACATTAAAATAAAGACTTAGCACTAAGTACTAACCAGATGAAATTATACCTTTTAGTAGCCCTGCTTTTAACAAGCTGTTGTAGTCAATTAAAAGCACAGGAGCTAACCAAGATAAGTGAGCCGGTCTTTAAGGTGGGCGAACAATTGAGTTACAAGCTGAAGTACGGTATTTTTACCGCTGCTACAGCCGACCTAAGGGTAGAGAGCACAGACACAAAGTTTAACGGGCAGCCCGCATACCATATCATCGCTGAAGGTAAAACAGCTGGCACGTTTGATTTCTTTTATAAAGTGCGTAACCGTTACGAAACTTATGTAGATGAGAAAACCCTGCTGCCTTATTATTATGAGGAGAACAGGCACGAATCGAACTACAAACACACGGATAAGGTAACGTTTGACCATCAGAAGGATAAAATAACAGCCAACAAAGGCACTTACCCGTTAAAGGGGCAAACCTTTGATTTTTTATCGGCCTATTATTTTGCCCGTACTATTGATGTATCAAAGATGCATATAGGTGAAAAATTTGAGCTCCATTATTTTTTGGAGGATACCGTAAATACATTGGGCATAACCTATGTGGGCAAAGAAAAGGTGAGTTGCTCGTTAGGTACGTTTAATTGTCTTAAATTTAACCCCACAATTGTGCCGGGCCGTATCTTTAAAAAGAACAGCAAGTTATACTTGTGGATAACCGATGATGCCAACAGGATACCTGTAAAGGCGCAGGTTGAAGTAATATTGGGAAGTTTAACAATGGACCTGGCCGATACCAAAGGCCTTAAATATCCATTAAATAAAGTAAGTAAATAAAAGAGATGATAGAGGTAGGGAATATTTTGGTGCATGAAGATGTGATTAAAAACAACTTTGTATGCAACCTGAACAAGTGTAAAGGCGCATGTTGTTTAGAGGGCGACTCGGGCGCGCCGCTAAATGCCGATGAGCTGGACATACTTAAAGAGGTATATCCTAAAGTGAAACCTTACATGACTGCCAAAGGTATTGCAACTGTAGAAAGAGAAGGTACCCATGTAACCGACTTTGAAGGCGATTATACCACTCCCTGCGTTGAAGTTAACAAAGAATGCGCTTACGTTATATTTGAAGGCAGCATTACCAAATGCGCTATTGAAAAAGCTTACGAAAATGGCGATATCACCTGGAAAAAACCTATCTCCTGCCATTTATACCCTATCCGCATAACTAAATACCCCGAGTTTGATGTGCTTAATTACGATCGCTGGAGCATATGCAGCCCTGCCTGCTCTTTTGGCGATGAACTTAAAGTGCCGGTATACCAGTTCTTAAAAGGCCCGCTGATCCGCAAATATGGCGAAGATTGGTACCAGGAGTTGGAAGATACTGTCGCGGGGATATAACCACTATTACAACCTTTTTATTTCTTACCGTCATGCTGAACTTGTTTCAGCATCTCATTAAAAGGATACACATGTAAGTTTAAGTGCGTTGATCCGCCCTTTTCCAACCGCTATACAACAGCCTTTATCCCACCTTACATCATTTCATCCCTGTTTTCCGAGGGCTGGTCACATTTTTAAAAAATACATAGGCGTATGTATTAATATTGATCAAAAAACAAGGATATGAAAGTAAGATGGAAACAACATGAGGCCGTATTAGTAACCTTAATTACGGTTATAATTATCGCCAGCTACATACGGGATATGTTTTGGCTTACGCCCGCGCAAATGGCTGTTTATGCAGGTCCGTTTATTAAAGCTGGCATTTCTTTTAATTATTACGAGCGGGTGTTACTGCCCCAGATAGGCACAACGCTGCTTTTATGGCTCTCATATCTGTGGGTAAACAGGATGATCCTGCCACAATTTTTCGCTACAGGTAAAAATTACATCGGCCGGTTTATATGGGCAGTTTTACAACTTATTATTATCGCTTATATTATTGGCCCGGTAACTAATTACATCTCGTTTTATGTAAACCAATATTATCATCCGGCTAATAGTTTTTTACCGCTCACGTTTGGTTATCACCCGCAGCCTTTGTTAAATGCTCTTGGGGGCATGAACGACGCTTATGCATTTTTGTTCTTATGTATAGTATACGCTGTATTCCGTACCCTTATTACCAATTATTTTGAAAGGGAATCTGAAAGAAGATCTTATCGCATTTTAATTGTCAATCAAACTACCGTGTTCCTTGTGGTGTTTCTCTGCATTCCTGTATTTACCTCGGTTTTTAATTTAGTAGTTGATCATATTTATTATGCAGGCTATTTTGCATTGATCCTGCCTGTACAGGCTGTATTTGTCACCAATACTTATTGGCTGTTCCCCTTAAAAGGCGACCACTCATTTTTTAAATGGAAATTTTTAGGCCCGTTATTGTTCCTTAGCTTTTGTTACTGTTTGTTGTTTAGCATAGCGCTGGGTTCAAGCTGGTCGTTAATAATGGTTTTATTTAGCTGGGCAATACAACTAATTTTTGTAACCCCTATATCCTGGTTGGATTATCAGCAGCGCAAGGATAAAATATTGCAGCTGCGAGGTACCGAAAAGGCGTTGGTAAAATCAAATGCCGATCTGTATGCTTTGCGTTCGCAAATAAACCCGCACTTTTTATTTAATGCATTTAATACCTTATATGGCACTGCTTTAATAGAGGGATCGGTAAAAACCGCAGAGGGCATACAGAAGCTGGGCGATATGATGCGCTTCATGCTGCATGATAATACCCTGGATTATATTGCCATGGAAAGGGAAATAGAATATTTGAAAAATTATATCGACCTGCAAAAATTGCGCACACAAACATCGAAAAATATAATAATTGAAGATAATATTGGTGACCAGGTATGTAACCATAAAATAGCCCCAATGCTGTTGATTCCCTTTGTTGAAAATGCCTTTAAGCACGGGATAAGCTTAACCGGCAAATCATGGATAAAGATTAAACTGGAATGTAATGATCAGTATATTAGCTTTGAAGTAAGAAACAGCTTGCACGCGCAGGTTGATAATGATCCTGAAAAAAACCAATCGGGCGTGGGTTTAAATAATGTACAGCAACGGTTGCGCATACTTTATCGCGGTAAGCACCAGCTAAGTTATGGTATACAAGGCGATGAATATGTTGTTAAACTGCAAATTGAACCCATAATAGGTATACTACGCAAAGAAGCAATAAAGTTAAACTGGATGTAATGCTGAAAGCCATAGCCATAGATGATGAGCCAATTGCATTGGAAGTGATAAAGTCGCTTGCACAACAGGTGGGTTTTATAACTATCGAAGCTTGTTTTACAAACCCATTTTCGGCATTGGAGTATCTGCAAAAAAACAAGGTGAACTTGCTGTTCCTGGATATAAAGATGCCCGGTATTTCAGGAATGGATTTTTTGAAGGCGCTTCCAAATCCTCCTATGGTAATATTTACTACTGCCTATAGTGAACATGCTGTGCAAAGCTTCGAACTGGATGCAATTGATTATTTGTTAAAGCCCTTTTCGCTGCCCCGTTTATTGAAAGCCTGCAACAAAGCGCATGAACAATTTGAACTGCGCAAAAACAACGGAGGCATTTTGCCGGGCGAGCCTTCTATATTTATAAAAAGCGGCTATGAACAGGTACGTGTTGAACTGACTGATATTTTATATGCGGCCAGCATCGGTAACTATGTGCAATTTATTTTGGCCGATAAGAATATAGTTTCACGGCTCACCATGACTGAAGCCGCGGAACTATTACCCGCTACAATGTTTGTCCGCATTCATCGTTCCTACATTGCTGCAAAAAGGCATATAGCTAAAGTGGATAAAAGAAGCATTTGGATTGGAAAAGACGAGCTGCCTGTGGGTGCTGCTTATGTAAATGAAGTAGAAAGCTTTATTAAAAAAAGTAAGTAACATCGATCCGTTAAATACAAGTCTTTGGCATTCCATTATAAGGCTAAAACAAAATATCCATATCTGTCAATCCCATACCCTGCTTTTGCAATTAAATTGATAATATTGTAATATTATAAGTACAGTATAATATTATTGATGAAAGTAGCTTTAATAACCGGTATTACAGGGCAGGACGGGGCGTATTTAGCCGAGTTCCTGCTGAAAAAAGGTTATGAGGTACATGGTGTAAAAAGAAGGGCATCCTCATTCAACACCGAACGCATTGATCATTTATACCACGACCCGCATGAGCCGAATGTAAAGTTCAAACTGCACTACGGCGATCTTACCGACTCAACCAATCTCATCCGATTGGTACAGGAAATACAGCCAGACGAAATATATAATCTTGCTGCCCAGAGCCACGTTAAAGTAAGCTTTGATACGCCGGAATATACCGCCAATGCCGATGGTATAGGTGTATTGCGTATTTTAGAAGCAGTGCGGTTATTAGGCCTTACACAGAAAACACGCATCTACCAGGCATCAACTTCTGAGCTATATGGCTTGGTGCAGGCCGTGCCGCAAAGTGAAACGACGCCATTTTACCCGCGTTCGCCTTATGCGGTAGCAAAGATGTATGGCTATTGGATCATCGTTAACTATCGTGAAGCCTACAATATGTACGCCTGCAACGGTATCTTATTTAACCACGAGAGCCCGGTGCGTGGCGAAACTTTTGTAACCCGTAAAATTACCCGCGCGGCATCAAAAATTGCCTTAGGTTTGCAAACTTGCTTATATGTAGGTAACTTATCGGCGCAACGGGATTGGGGCCATGCCAAAGATTATGTGGAAGCCATGTGGCTGATGCTGCAGCAGGATACACCCGAAGATTACGTAATTGCTACCGGTGTAACCACAACCGTGCGCGATTTTATAAGAATGGCTTTTGCTGAATTAGGTATCGAAATAGAATTTAGCGGAAAAAATGAGAACGAGCGCGGTGTTATTATCGATATTGATGAGCAAAAGATTGAAGAGTTGGGCTTAAACGCCGATGCTTTACGATTTGGCCAGACCATAGTAAAAGTAGACCCTAAATACTTTAGGCCAACCGAGGTTGACCTGTTAATAGGTGATGCCACAAAAGCGAATGTAAAATTAGGCTGGAAACCTAAATATGACCTGCAGGCACTGGTTAGCGACATGATGCAATCAGACCTTCATCTAATTAAAAAAGACGATTACTTAAAAAAGGGTGGCTTCCGAACGCTCAATTATTTTGAATAGTGCACATAATAGTTTAACATTATATATGAAAAGAATTTTAGGCAGCATTTTATTAGTATTAGCAATTGTAAGTGTTGCCCATTCTCAATCCCAGTACCAGCCCTATTCATACGATTTTTATCAGAAGCTTGATGGTGTAGCCTATTCCACCTCCACCCGCGAGCATACTGCACTAAGGCCTTTTTTTGTTGATGATTCGTTGTTGAAATCACGTTATGATTCATTAATGAATATTAATAGCGATGATAAAAAACATGGCTGGGGATATAACAAACTATTTAATGAACACCTGATCGATATCAAATCAGCCAACAGTACTTTTTATGCTGATCTGCTGCCTGACTTTACCATAGGTAAGAATTATTCAGGCGGTAAGGAAAGTACTTCACTGGTATCTTATGGCTTTCAAATAGGTGGCAGTATCAGCAATAAGTTCTCCTACAACTTTACCGGCTTTGAGAACCAGGGTAATTTCCCGGAATATATTTCCACCTATATTAACCAAACCGGCATGATCCCCGGCCAGGCACGTGCCAAAATATATGGACTGGATAGCTACGACTGGCAGGACTATACCGCAAACGTATCCTTCACCCCTAATAAATACCTGAACATTACTTTAGGGCACGATAAAACTTTTATTGGCGATGGCTACCGCTCAACACTGTTGTCTGATTACGCCTCACCATACCCATTCCTGAAATTAACCGCTGATCTGGGCAATGTGAAATACATGGTGATGTGGGCCTATTTCAATGATCCTATCGATCTGGATGCCAATGGCAACGACCGGACCAAATGGGGCGTTTTCCATTATTTAGACTGGAATGTAAGCAATCGTTTGTCATTCGGTTTCTTTGATTCTATCATTTGGTATAACCGGGATAACGCAGGCAATTACCGTGGCTTTGACGTAACCTATTTACAACCGATCA
>JAMFSA010000122.1 GCA_026225055.1 Mucilaginibacter xinganensis
AACGCCCTGCACTCTGGTAAGTTTTGCTGAGGTTGGAGATATTTAGTATAGTTTCCACAGAAGATATTTAATGTTAAATGCTTAATGAGCTGTTTTGTTACTAAAATAGTTAAACAATACGCAGCAATTGTAGGTGAAGCACATTTATATCTCTTTATATGAAATGCCATTCTCTCCGCTGAGTATCGCAAAATGAATTAAAAGCCTGCAATTATTTTGATTGCAGGCTTTTTTTGTTTCATGAGTTGCTCAAAATATGCAATAATTAGCAAAACTTAGTGTGATATTCATTGCGTCTTTTTATTTTAAGTGACAATACTTATTGGTAAGGGTTTTGATTAACTCAACTCGCTCAAGCACAAATTTTTGATTGAAAAACGTATTTGAAAAGTCGTCGAAATGCTCAATATGATAACCCATATAAAATATCCAAAAACCAAAGCTTAGATAAGGAATGGCAGCTATTTCATTTTTTGATAGTTGCCTTATTTCGCTATAATTTTCAATCAAAATATTAAATGAACGATCAGCTTCTTCCTGACTCATCCTGTTAAATATTACATTAACGGAAAGATGGAGCCAAAATGTCATAATATCATTAACTAAATACCCTTTACCCAAGAAGTCAAAATCAAAAAAAGTAATCTTGTCTTTATCGTCAAAATGGAAATTTTTAGGTAAAAGATCATAGTGACAATAGCCATAACTAAAGCATGAAAGGTCAAAACTTTCAAGTTTATGGATAACTTTATCTATAGTATCTGTAATCCATTGCCTTTGATCAGGGATATTTTTAAAAATTGGATTGAAAGATTTTAATGGCTGACGCATAGTCGTATTAAAATCATATGATTTACGTTCATACGGAAGTTTAATACTACAGGAAACATTATGAATTCGAGCTAACTCCTTGCCAAAGTTAGATAACTGAGCATCGCTTAGCTGACTTATAGATAAACCTTTTGCATAGCTGAACAAAACGCCATATCTAATTCCTTCTGCTGCGTTGAATTCTAAAATTTGATCTTCATTTATTGTAGATATAGGGTATGAAACACTAATCCCCTGTAAATTAAGAGCTTTCAGAAAAGTTATCTCAGAGCGTATTTCTTCAAGAGATCTATGACTTTTACGATATATTCTAAAGACAAATTTTTTATCTTCAGTTTCTACCAAATAATGATCGTTTACACCTCTCAATAAGTATTTGCACACTGAAATTACAAACCCGTACTTTTTTTGTAAATAGGTTTTTAATTCTACCGAAGATAAAGTAGAATATTGTGTAGGGAAAATAGGCATGGCAGCTAAAATATAATAAATCCCTCAAATTACTATTGATTTTGCTCTGAAAGCATGCTGCAAGACCTGGAAATTTTAGAAAAGTAGGAATAAAGAATACTAAAATAAGTGTATTCCTTACAAATAACTACTAATTCTATAGACTTTGTTTATATTTGTCGAAATTATTATTGATGCAAGTACAGGGGACGCCAGTTTTCACAGATCAGGAGCTGTTGGAAAAATTAAGGCAAGATGACGCCGACGCGTTTGAAAACATTTACAAAAAATATTTCTCACGCTTATACGCGCATGCATATAAGTTATTGAAAGATAAAGATGCCTGTAAGGACATTATTCAGGAAATATTTTCACAGCTCTGGTTTAAAAGGCATACACAGGAGATTAAAGCGCTTGATGCCTATCTGTATGCAGCAACACGTTTTCAGGTTTTCAAAATCATACGCTCAAATCGCAGCTATGAAAACCTGTTTGATGTTGAAGATGAGTTGCCTGCCTGTAGAAATACAGAAAGCGTAATCAATGAAAAAGAAATGGCCTTAACATTATTTAATGGAGTGGCCCAGCTGCCCGAAAAATGCAGGACTATATTTTATATGAGCAGGATGGAATATCTATCAAATAAAGATATTGCATTAAAACTTTCTATTGCCCCTAAAACGGTCGAAAATCAGTTAACTATTGCTTTTCGTAAGCTTCGCGTTAATTTTCGCGATTACCTTCCTGCTTTAATATTAATGGCATATTGTTGCCGCTAATTTTTTTTCTTTCCTTTTGGGGGTAAGTCGTCAATCTGTACACTTACCTATAAATGAACAAACAAAAGTTTCGTAAATTATCAGACAAGTTTCTATCAGGAAAAACTACTCCGGAAGAAGAACAAATACTGTTTGATTGGTATGACGGGTTCAAAAACGAACGGCTTCTTCCCGATGAGGAATTATCTGCTGAGGAACAGCAAGAGCTTTTTGCTGATATTAAAAATCGGGTTAGCGGCAATGCTGGTATTAAGGAGCGGAGCTTATATTCTGCTTTCAGGATAGCGGCCTCAGTTATTGTCACCATATCAATACTTGGTTCCTGGTATGTTATTTATAAAAGAAATGTTGATAGCCGCGAAACAATTATAGCTACTGCTAAAGGACAGAAAAAGAATTTTACATTACCCGATGGTACAACGGTGTGGTTAAATGCCGACAGCCGTTTAACGTTTCCCCAGCAATTCAATAGTAGTACAAGGGTAGTAACATTGGTGGGGGAAGCTTATTTTGAAGTAAAGCATAACGCTAAGCATCCTTTTATTGTTCATACCGATAAAATAGATATACAAGATATTGGGACAGTGTTTGATGTAAAAGCCTATCCCCATGAAAACAAAGTTGAAACATCGTTAATTAAAGGCGCGGTGCAGGTAAGCGTTTTGCAAGGGGATAAAAAAGTGGTGATGCTGCAACCGCAGCAAAAGTTTGTACTGATAAAAAGCGCCATTAATGATGATGCAGCATCACATGACAGTAGTTTCGTTAACCATATAACCACAGACCCCGAATTACAGGTAGCGAGAGAAACGGAATGGAGAAAGGGAATCCTAAGCTTTAACAATGAAAGCTTTTCAGATCTGGCAACGGAGTTGGAGCGGTGGTATAATGTAAAAGTAATATTTCAAAACCAGGCATTTAAAAATTACAGGTTCACAGGCACGCTGAATGGTGCAGGTTTAGATACCGTGATGGAAGCGTTAATGCTGAGCGAGCATTTTAATTACAGAAAGGAGGCTGATAATACCATTGTTATATACTAGCATCTAATAATAAAGGGAAACACTAATAAAAGCATTTCCCCCGATTCAAATTTTAAAGAACCAGGTATCAATTGGCGTTGTCGCTGGTTCCATTTTAAACAAATCATTACAATAATATGCAAAAAATCCGAAAGCACGAGCGGAGTTACAAGCTCGTGGCTTATAAATTCTTATTAATGACCAAACTGACTTTTATCCTGCTATTACTAACCTTTATGGATGTATCGGCAAAAGTCTATTCCCAGGATTCAAAAATTACACTCTCGCTTGAAAATGTTACCATTAGTAAAGCTTTAAAATCGATAGAATCAAAGTCGGCTTATAAATTCTTTTACAGTAACAGCCGGTTCCCGGCAGATAAGAAAGTAACGTTAAATGCAAAAGACAAAGCAGTAAAAGACCTGCTTGATGATATTTTAACTAATACACCATTCACCTACCACTTATTGGGTACTGACATTATCGTTATTACGGATAAAACCGCTCAATCATCGCCGGTAGTTATAAAAGGTAAGGTGATTGATGAAAAAGGGCTCCCTTTGCCCGGGGTAAATATACGGGTTAAAGGTACAACTACCGGTGTTTCAACCGCGCAGGATGGTACCTATCAAATCACGGTTCCTGACGAAAATGCTATTTTGGTATACTCCTTTGTGGGATATAAACCGCAGGAAATAAGCCCTAACGGCCATCACGTACTGGATATTAGTTTAAGTCCTGAATCAGGCAGTTTAAATGAGGTATTAGTTGTTGGTTATGGCTCACAGAAGAAAAGTGATATTCTTGGTGCAGTAACATCATTTGATGCGAAAAACATTGCGGATAAACCGCTTGACAGGGTAGAGCAGGCACTGATAGGTGAAATGGCAGGTGTGCAGGTGCGGCAACAAACAGGTATGCCGGGCGTAGGTTTAAGCATCCTTGTTCGTGGAACAGGCTCTATCACGGCTGGAAATGAGCCACTTTATGTAGTCGATGGTTTTCCGCTTGAGGTATCAAGCCAAAATTCTAATGGTACTTTTACCAATAATCCTTTAAATAACATTAGCCCTGCTGATATTGAAAGTGTGCAGGTATTAAAGGATGCCGCGGCAGGAGCCATATACGGATCACGTGCAGCTAATGGTGTTGTTATTATTACTACCAAAAGGGGCCAGGCCGGTAAGGTTAAAATTAATTTTAATGCGAATACTGGTATAAGCTCGGTTTCAAAGAAACTGGATGTTTTAAGCGCGCAGGAATGGATAGAGCAGGCAACTGATGTGGAAAATACCAATTGGGTTGCTTCGGGAACAGGAAGAACCGCTGACCAGAGTAATGCAGAACGTGCAGCAATTTTGGGGCTGACGAATGGTGCTGTAAATACAACCTATATGAGCGATCCAAGGTGGACCGAACCCGGTCATCCCGGCCTTACTTATGTAGATTGGCAGGATGAGGTTTACCGAAAGGCGCTTTTTGAAAACTATAACCTGTCGGCAAGTGGCGGCACTGAAAATGTAAAATATTTTATATCAGGCAACTATCTTAATCAAAACGGAACACTGATCAATTCTAACTACATCAACTATGGCATGAGGGCCAATGTTGAGGCCAATGCGAGCAAAAAATTGAAGTTCGGTATTAACCTGGCACCTACTTATTCCATCAATAACGCGCCAACTGCCGAAGGAAAAGATAATCAGCTGATGCACATCGCGCAAATGGTGCCGATTGTGGAGAGCTCAACCGGCATCAACTCCGGTGCTTATGGTACTCCAACTTATACATGGTCTAATGCCAAAGTGATCAGCCCTTATGCATACCTCAAATCTACAGTAGACGAGATTAAAATATCACGTTTATTAGGTACCGCCTATGCTGAATATGAGGTATTGCCGGGCCTTGCCATAAAATCAACAGTAAACTATGATGGTATCAGCCAAACCACAAAAACATATATACCTGATTATGTAACTGTGGGTGCTGCATCTTCTTTAACAACTAATCCTGGTCTTTACTCATCGGGCTCGTACACCGTGTTAAGTCAGCAGGACTTTTTGAATGAGAACACCATCAGTTATAATAAAACGTTTGCCAATAAACATACCATCTCGGCAGTTGCCGGTGTTTCCTATAATATTGTGCATGATGAAACTGTTGGCCTGGCTACTGCCGGTGGGTACGCGAACGATATTATTACCACGCTAAACAACGCTATCCCAACAAGTGCCGGTGTAACTTACACCGGAACGAATACAGAGACAAACAATACGTTGTTCTCCTATTACAGCAGGCTGCAATATTCATATGAAGATAAGTACCTTATTTCGGGTACGATCAGAAGGGATGCTTCTTCAAAATTTGGCGCAGATAACCGCTGGGGAACATTTCCGTCGGCATCGGTAGGCTGGCGGATCTCGAAAGAATCTTTTTTTGATGATGTTAAGCCAATAAGCGACTTAAAGTTAAGGTTCAGCTGGGGAGAATCAGGCAATAATAATATTGGTAATTATAATTCCATACCTACTTTATCAAGCGCTAATTACAATTTTGGCGGTAACACGCCTATATCGGCTACCGGCCAGGTAGTGTCGGGCTTAGCTAATCCCAATCTTAAATGGGAAACATCAACAACCTACAATGCAGGCATTGATGTGAGCTTCCTGGGAGGGCGCATCAATTTAACGGCAGACGCTTATAATAAGAAAAACAGCGATTTACTGTTAAATCTGCCTGTATTGGCAGCCAGCGGCTTTACCACAAGCTTGCAAAATATAGGAGCTGTAGTAAACAAAGGTTTGGAACTTAGCCTGAATACCATCAATATTAAACGGCAGAATTTCCAGTGGTCAATGAATACCAATATAGCGTTCAATAAAAACACAGTGACCGCGCTGGGGCCGGGTAATGCTACTATACAGATCTCTTCGGCCTATAGTGGGAGCAATGCACCTTATTTATTGGAGAAAGGGTTACCAGAGTTTAGTTATTACGTAACTAAAGTTGAGGGCATTCTTACTGCCGCGGATATTGCAAATCCTAAAGTTGCCAAAATAGCAGGCGAAACGGTTGGCGACCCAAAGTATTATGATGCTAACAATGATGGTGTTATTAATGCCAGCGATCGCGTTGTAGACGGCCACCCAAGCCCTAATTATACCTGGGGCTGGACAAATACATTCCGCTACCATGATTTTGATTTAAGCGTACTGGTTTACGGTCAGCATGGCGGCTCTATATTATCCTATTTTGGAAGAGCTATTGATGTAGCCGGCAGTACATCTCAAAATTTACTGGGTGTATGGAATAACCGATGGACACCACAAAACCAAAATTACAACGCGCCGAGAGGAAAACTTGATCCTACTTATACAGTGCCTTACGTAACATCCGACTGGATCTATTCAACCGATTTCATCAGGGTACAAAATATCACATTAGGGTATAACCTTAAAAGCCTTTTCCCTAACTCAAAAGCCATTAGCGGAGCGAGAGTGTACGTTACCCTTGAAAATTATTTCGGGCATGATAAATATACAGGAGGCGTAAATCCGGAAGCGCAGAATACTAACGTAAGCGGTAACAGCAGCTATGCAGTTCCTGGTGACTATGGTTCGATGCCATTAAGCAAAACCGCATCACTGGGGGTAAACTTTAGCTTTTAATTCTTAACTGTCAACAATGAAAATAAAAATATATTTATTACTGGTTTTAGCAATCGCTATAACCAGTTGCAATAAACAGCTTGACCAGCAACCAGTCTCCAGCCTTGCCACCACTAATTTTTATAGTGATAACAATGATTTTTTGCAAGCTGTTAACGGCGTATACTCCCAGTTAAAAACATATCCCGATCAAGTGATGTGGCTGGATGAAATGCGAAGTGACAACATCAACGCCATATCGGATGGAACACGTGACTGGGATGGCATCAATGATTTTTATCCCACCATTGCTTCCACCGCGTTTTTGTCGACTGCATGGAATAATAATTTCAACGGTATCTATAATGCTAATACAGTGCTGGATGCGCTTTCTACCAAAAGCAGCGTGATCGGCAGCGCCACTTTAGCTACCCGTTATACTGCGGAATGCCGTTTTTTAAGAGCATTTTATTATTTTCAGTTAGTTCGTTTATTTGGGAAAGTGCCGCTTATATCAAAGCCACTTACGGCCAGCCAGGTTACTACTGTTGGCCGTAGTGCTGTTGCTGATGTTTATAGCTTAATCATTAGCGATCTGCAATATGCGGCTGCAAACCTGCCAACATCATACACAGGCAGCAGTATTGGCCGTGCAACAGCTTACGCAGCTGATGGTTTATTAGGCTTGGTTTATCTCACCCGCTCCGGCCCAACTTATGGGGTTGACGGACCCGGACTGGCAAGCAATGAATATGACAAAGCACTTGCTCTTTTCAATACGGTAATTAACAGTAACCAATATAGTTTTGCAAGCAGTTACCCTTCTATATTTTCTTATACTAATGAAGATAATGCGGAGGTTTTGTTTGATGTGCAGTATGCTACCAGCCTAAATGGTGGTAGTTATCCGAGTGACCTGGTTCCTGTTGCTTATTGGACCAGTCTGGGCATTTCCAATACCTATGGTAATGGCTATGCTACCAGCACATTCACGGTAAGCAATAACTTAAAAAATTCTTATACTACCAATACCATAAGTGGTACAGATATCCGGTATCCATTTAACATAGCAACTACTTATACGGCGGGCCCTTTCATTCAGAAGTATATTGATGTTACGAAAAAAGGCACCAGTGGCACCGATTGGCCGATCAACTTTATTGTTTTGCGCTATACCGATATATTGCTGATGAAAGCCGAATGTATCCTGAACGGCGCTTCAGGATCGCAGGCAGCTGTTGACTCAATTGTTAACCAGGTAAGAACACGGGCAGGCGTAGGCGCGCTATCAAACGTAAACCTGGCCACCTTGATGGAAGAACGCCGCCGCGAATTTGTTGGTGAAGGGCTGCGCTGGAACGACCTGGTGCGCGAAGGCTTGGCTGTAACTAGCATGAACGCCTGGATCACCAGCGACGCATTAAAAAACATCGATACGGTTATCCCCGATTATATAATCTATCCGGTACCTGCAACGCAATTGCAAACCCAACCGGGCTTATACACACAAAATGCCGGCTATAATTAATAGCCGTTTAGCTCAACTAATTGTGAAGCCGTAATTTTTTTTGAAAATACAATAAACTCCTATGAAAGCGACATCTTATATATTACTCGTTCTTACATTGCTCGGTGGTGTTAATACCGTATCCGCGCAGCAAAAAACTAACAAGCCTAATATTATTATCATTCTTGCCGATGATATGGGCTATTCTGATATTGGTTGTTATGGCGCTGAGACGCAAACACCAAATCTGGATGACCTGGCAAAGAACGGCCTGCGCATGACCCAGTTTTACAATGCCTCGCGTTGTTGCCCAACACGTGCATCATTACTTACAGGCCTATACCAGCACCAGGCAGGCGTTGGTGATATGGTAAATCACCGCGATGTGCCCGCTTACCAGGGTTACCTGAATAATAATTGCGTTACCATAGCCGAAGCGCTTAAAGCAGGCGGCTATAATACCTTGATGGCCGGTAAATGGCACGTAGGAACCGATACTGCACACTGGCCCGTTAAACGCGGTTTCGATCATTATTTTGGTTTGATTGATGGCGCAAGCAGTTATTTCACCCCAACTATGCCGTATCGCCCTAACCAAAAACTGACTATTGCTTTAGATAATAAGGAGTTTACGCCAGGGCCGGGATGGTATTCAACCAATGCTTATGCTGATTATGCTATTAAGTTTATTGAAGGGAATAAGAAAACAAATAAGCCATTCTTTTTATACATGGCCTTCACCAGCCCGCATTGGCCAATTCAGGCATTGCCCGAGGATATAGCTAAATATAAAGGCAAGTACATGAAAGGCTGGGACAGGCTGCGCGAGGAACGCCTGGCACGCCAAAAGGCATCGGGTATAATGGATAAAGATGAGCAGCTTTCACCGCGTGATAAAAGCATCCCCGAATGGGATAGTTTAACTCCGGAACAGAAAGAACAATTTGATACCAAAATGGCTGTTTACGCGGCAATGGTTGACCGTATGGATCAGAATATTGGCCGTATCAGGCAAAAGCTAAAGGAATTAGGTGAAGATAAAAACACGGTGATCATGTTCCTGTCTGATAACGGAGCCAGCAACGAAAGTATTAAGGGCCGTGGTTTTACACCGGAAGTATTGGCAGCTAATTATAAACCGGCCACTGATCCAACTTCATTTACTGCGTATGAAACCCTGGGCGCAAATGTTAGCAATACACCTTTTCGCTTGTTTAAGCACTGGGAGTACGAGGGCGGTACAGCCACACCTTTTATTGCATATTATCCCGGTGTAATTAAGCCCGGCCGTATTGAGCGCCAGCCTGCACATATTATCGATTTGATGGCAACCTGTCTTGATCTGGCCGGTGTATCATACCCTAAAACGTATAAAGGAAATGTAATTACGCCTACAGAAGGTGTGAGCCTGGTTCCTTTATTTAAAGGGCAGCCATGGACAGGCCATAAAGGGCTATTTTTTGAACACGAAGGAAACCGCGCGGTAAGGCAGGGCGATTGGAAACTCGTATCACAGCGCCCGGCAAATAAATGGGAACTCTACAATGTAAAAACAGACCGCTCTGAAGGAAATGACCTGAGTGCATCTTATCCTGATAAAGTGGCGGAGCTATCGGCTTTATATAATGATTGGGCAGCACGTGCCAATGTTGTTCCGTTCGATCAGTTAGGTAAATCTAAAGGCGAATAACCATGGGCATTACGCGCAAAGTAATAATGCTGAGTGCTTGCTGTGCTTTAAGTTTACAGGTATCGGCACAAATCTCATGGCCTGCCATTACCAGCCAAACCAAACCCTGGGCACGCTGGTGGTGGCAGGGTAGTGCCGTTAACGAAAAGGACCTTACCGGCAATATGCAGCATTATCATGATGCTGGTTTAGGCGGCCTGGAGCTTACACCCATTTATGGTGTTAAGGGCTCCGAGAGCCAGTTTATACAATACCTGTCGCCTGCCTGGGTTGATAAGTTGGTTTATACCCTGAAAGAAGGTAAGCGTTTAGGTTTAGGTATTGATATGTCTAACGCCAGCGGCTGGCCTTTTGGTGGGCCCTGGATAGGCGATGCTGATGCCGCCAAAGACGTAGTTGTAAAAACCTATTCTTTACATGCAGGCGAGCAGTTAAAAGATACCGTGCAATACATACAGCAGCCTTTGGTTACCGCCGAAGGGGCAGTTCCGGCTATGGAAACATTAGTTGATCCGATAGGTAATACTAAAAATCTGCAGGCTTTGGCACTGGTACAGGTGAAATTTAAAAAGCCGCTGCCATTACAGGTTTTAATGGCTTATGGCGATAATGGGCAAAGTATAGATATTACAACTAAAGTAGATGCTACAGGTAAACTCAATTGGACGGCTCCGGCCGGTGACTGGAACCTGTATGCTGTTTTTATGGGCTGGCACGGTAAAATGGTAGAGCGGGCATCCCCCGGTGGTGAAGGCTTCGCTATCGATCATTTTTCTGAAGCGGCTATTACAACATATCTCCATCATTTTACGGAAGCTTTTAAAGGAAGAGATTTAAGCGGGATCCGTGCATTTTTTAATGACTCTTATGAGGTGGATGATGCCAGAGGGCAGTCTAACTTTACGCCTCAAATTTTTGATGAATTTAAAAAACGCAGAGGGTATGACCTGCGTGAACATTTGCCGCAGTTGTTTGCCAAAACACCTACAGAAGATGATTTACGTGTATTGTGTGATTACCGCGAAACCATATCAGACCTGATGCTTTACAATTTCACCCTGCCGTGGCATTCATGGGCAAATGCGAGAGGTGCTTTGATCCGTAATCAACCGCATGGTTCACCGGCAAATATACTGGATCTATACAGCGCGAGTGATATTCCCGAAACCGAAGGAAAAGATCCCCTGCGTTATAGATTTGCCACATCTGCGGCGCATGTAAGTGGTAAAAAATTGGTGTCATCTGAATCTGCCACGTGGTTGAACGAGCATTTTCTATCCTCATTGAGCGATGTAAAGCAGGCTATTGATAAATACTTTTTGGGTGGTGTTAATCACGTTTTTTACCATGGTATCAGCTATTCGCCGCAGTCGGCCCGATGGCCGGGATGGTTGTTTTACGCTGCCGTTCACTTTGTTCCAAATGATCCCAGCTGGAGGGATTTTTCGGCCTTAAACCAATATATAGCCCGCTGCCAGTCGTTTTTGCAATTTGGAAAAGCGGATAATAAGGTATTGTTATATTACCCTATTTTTGATAGCTATAGCGAGGCAGGTAAGGCCCTTCTAAAACACTATGACAACATGTTGCCCGAATTTAAAGGGACAGGTTTTGAAGCCGCAGCTACCACCATGCTGAATAGTGGGTATGGATTTGATTATATATCTGACAAGCAAATTATTAACCTTGACGCAGTGGCAGGCCAACTTAATGTAGCTGATCAGCGCTATCAAACCATTATCTTGCCCGATATTCATTATATTCCACTTACTACTTTTAATAAACTGGTACAACTGGCAACAGCCGGGGCACAGGTCATCATTTATAAAAATTTACCTGCGGATGTGCCTGGACTGGCTAACGTGGATAACAACCGTAAATCATTTAAAGCGCTACTCGCCAAATTGAATTTTACAGATGCCGGGAGCAGCATTAAAAAAGCAACAATAGGTAAAGGTGCATTTCTTTTAGGTGATGACGTTGATCAATTACTTACTGCTACAGCGGTAATACGAGAAAGTTTAACAGACAAGGGCTTGCAGTTTACACGCAGGCAATATGATAAAGGCTATTATTATTTCCTGGCAAACAACAGTAAAAATAAGATAGATGGATGGGTACCATTAGCTGTAAAAGCTACTACTGTTGTTTTGTTCGACCCTATGTTTAAACAAAGCGGCCTCGCAAAACTAAGGCACAATGTAAATGGCTACCCTGAAATTTACCTGCAATTATTACCGGGTGAAAGTCGCATTCTGCAAACAACAAGCCAGCCTGTAAAGGGGAATGATTTTGCTTATTATCAGTATACAGGAAAATCGGTAGCTATAAATGGTACATGGACTGTGAAATTTTTAGATGGCGGGCCGGTACTTCCGGCTGAAGTACATCCAACAGATCTTACCTCGTGGACGACGTTTGGCGGGGATGATGTAAAAAGGTTTTCGGGCACGGCTGCTTATTCCATAACATTTGCTAAACCCGCTTATCGTGCATCGGCATGGGAACTGAATTTAGGCGAAGTGCATGAAAGCGCGAAGGTTTATCTGAACGGTAAAAAACTGGCCACATTGATTGGGCCGAATTATCAACTGCTGATCCCGGAAGGATTACTAAAACAGGTAAATCAGCTTGAAGTAAGGGTGTCAAATTTAATGGTTAACCGCATTATTGATATGGATAAGCGGAATATTCCTTACAGGATATTCTATAACACCAATTTTCCGGCGCATTTCAAGGAAAACCGTGGTGCTGATGGTTTATTCAATGCATCAGGTTGGGAAATTAAACCTTCTGGTTTGATGGGACCTGTAAAGCTGGATGCACTTAAATATCTGAAACCTTAGTAAAAAGCAACGCAGAAGCATGAAAATATACCATCGTTTATGTGTTGTGGTTGCTGCATTGTTGCTATTCAGCCACGGCGTTTATGCGGATACTACTGACACAACCCCGGCATGGGTTAAAATCGTTGGGGCTCATCATCTGCCTGAAAAACAAAGGATTTTTGAGGTCGCTGCTTATGGAGCTATAAACGATGGCAAAACATTAGACACAAAGTTTATACAAAAAACTATAGATGATTGCTCGGCCCGGGGTGGAGGGATCGTAACGTTTGCCCCGGGTAAATATTTAACAGGCGCTATCTACCTAAAGCAAAATGTACAGTTACAAATTGCAAAAGGAGTGGAGCTTTTGGGCAGCCAGGATATTGCCGATTACCCTGAAATACCCACACGTATTGCAGGAATTGAAATGCTTTGGCCCTCAGCACTTATCAATGTTTTACATCAGCATAAAGTGTCCATAACTGGGTCGGGCACTATTAATGCGCAGGGGAAAGTGTTTTGGGATAAATATTGGCAAATGCGCAAGGATTATGAAGCAAAGGGCCTCCGCTGGATTGTTGATTACGATGCCAAACGACCCAGAACGATATTAGTTTCGAATGCTGAAGATGTGACACTTAGCGGAGTTACCATTCAACAGGCCGGTTTTTGGACAATACAGTTACTCTATTCAAAGTTCATTACCATTGACGGATTAACCATCCGGAATAACATTGACGGCTATGGCCCGAGTACTGACGGTATTGATGTGGATTCCTCGGCTGATATTTTGATCCAGAATTGTGATATTGATTGCAACGATGATAACTTTTGCCTGAAAGCAGGGCGCGACTGGGATGGCCTGCGCGTTAACCGCCCAACAGAATATGTGGTTATACGTAACTGTATAGCAAGGACTGGCAGCGGACTGTTAACTATAGGCAGTGAAACATCAGGTGGCATACGGCATGTATGGGCGATACATCTTATGGCCACTGGAACGAAAAATGGATTAAATATTAAGTCTGCCATTACACGTGGCGGTACGGTAGAGGACATTCATTTTCAAAATATAGAAATGAAGGATGTGGGCACAGCTATCGCCGTAAATATGAATTGGAACCCGGCTTACAGTTATTCGGCTTTACCTGCCGGATATGACACCGCACATATACCTCCACATTGGAAAAAAATGTTAACAAAGGTTGATCCGGCAGAAAAAGGCATGCCTCATTTTAAAGATGTTTATATCTCCGATGTTCATGTTTCAGGAGCAAAGCTGGGCATAAGCGTAACCGGATTACCTCAATCACTGGTTACAGGTTTTCATTTTCATAATGTAAGTATTCAAGCCAAAAGTGCTGGTAGTATAAACTTTGCCAGCAATTGGGATTTTGACCAGGTATCGATAGTTGCGGAAGATGGTGGAATGGTGAATATTAACGAATCAGAGGATGTCAAAATATTAAAATAAATAATCGTACAGAATCTATGTTTATGAATAAGCTATATAAAATTTCATGGTTACTGCTGGTAAGTCTACTTATTACGTCTTTCATATATCAGCAAAAGCCAACTTTATATATCATTGGCGACTCAACGGTACAAAATACTAATAAAGTAAAATGGGGATGGGGAACCATGCTTTTAAATTATCTGGATATCAACAGGATTAATGTGAATAATCAGGCAATACCTGGTCGCAGTACACGTACATTTCTTAAAGAAGGTAGATGGGGACACATAGATTCGTTACTAAAACCCGGAGATTATGTAATGATGCAATTCGGGCATAATGATGGTGCTAAACCTGATACCAGCAAGGCCGGATATCGTGGCACACTGAAAGGCATAGGCGAAGATACAGTGCTGTTAACATGGCCCGATGGTGGTAAGGAAACGGTGCATACCTATGGTTGGTACATTCGCAAATATGTGCGTGATGCCAAGGCAAAGGGTGCTATTCCGGTTGTGATATCCATGATCCCGCGTAATATATGGGTTAACGGCAAGGTTGTTCTGGCTGATCAGGACTTCGGCAAATGGGCAAGGGAAGTTGCACAACAGGAGAATGTTCCGTTTATCGACCTGAATAGTTTAACAGCTGAAAAATACAATGTGATCGGGGCCGATAAAGTGAAAGACTTTTTTCCGGTTGATCATACGCACACCAACAAGGCAGGCGCTACTATTAACGCAGAGTCATTAGTGCAGGGGATAAGGCAATTGACGAGATTTTCATTGAACAGTTATCTTAAAATATAGATACGTAGGGGAAACACAAGTTCTCATTAAGCTACGTGTTCTTATTTGTATGCCAGATCTATCTCATCGTGAAAGATCTACCTGTATCCCCGTTACCAGCGAAAGCTGCTGTATATAATACCGGGCTACTTCCAGTTTGAACTTTTCCCAGATCCCTTCCATCCCAACATACGGTGGTTTAGCCAGGATCTCATCCAGGATAAATGGTCCCTCGCCCTGCTCATCTGTCATCTTGGTGAGAAAACGAAATTGGTTGAATCTGCTCATAAATTGCTGTTGGATATCTATTTTTTGCACCCTGCTGAATCTACAGATCTCCACGATACCGCTACAAGCTCCGTTACAATTTTCCATTCGCATAAAAAGCTCATGGTAGGTATTTTCCTCCAAACTAATACCCAATGCATCATAAAATAAGATAGGGCCATCACGGTCGTCAGGCAGCGTAATATGAAATAGGCGCAGTTTGATACTATCATAATAATAGCGCTGATAGTTACTTTGACAGGTCATTGCATTTAGCAACCAATTTAGGCCAAATTGTTCAGTAGGGCTCATGTGCTTTTCCTAAAAAAGCAGGGCACCCCGTTATAGAGCACCCTGTACTACATTACATACTTGCTGAAGCGATACTGTATCGCAACAACAAATGGCGGTTTAGGTTTAAGCCAATAAGTAATACTTAAAAATAAGCCTTAAAGCATAATAAAGGTTTACTGTATATCACGGATTATGTACCTTTTATCCCGAAAATCAACCTTTTGGTAGACGGTAAGCGAAACCCTGCGCGCGGAATACTTGTTTTGAGCAAAAAATAATTAAAATGACTGTCGCCAAACTAACATCCTTACAGCTTATGCCTGATGTCATTTGCCGGACCCCGGCCTTTAGTCCGGGTGATCAACTGAATGATCATTGGCCTGTTTTAAAACAAATGATCAGGGAAGCGTCTCCCGCATTTTTTTATATTATTGCCGAATTAAGCTATAAGGAGCTAACCCAGGCAAGCGAAAAAGTACAACATACCCTATGGAAATATTTTAACAGGGCCCGATACCGTGCGACACCCTTTGGGCGTTTTGCGGCCATCAACGTTCTACCTGTGTCAGCAAGCCCTGCAGTTCTGCAACGTGAACCGGTAGTCCGGAATCTGACAGACTGGGCTGAAAAAGACAATCTTTTAGGGGATATGCAGGAACTTGTTAAAGCGTCGAACTTATTTCGTTCCAATGCAACCTATTATGAGCTTGGTAATGAGGTTCGTTATGTGAGAAATATTAATGGTCAATTTGAATTAGCTGCCGTTAGCATGTTTCCGGAGTTAATTGCAATGTTAGCATTATGCAGCGAACGGTCGGTAGCCAGGGAAGAGATCTGCGGACAAATGCGTGCCGAGTTCGTGCTCGCAGATAGTTCGGTTAACAGCTTGCTGGAGCAACTTGTACACCGCCAATTATTAATTGCCGAGCGATTTCCCAATATTACGGGCAGGGATTATTTTAAGCGGCTGCAATTACCTGTACAGCAGACAAAGATTTATAGCCTCTCTACCCGCGAGGTAAAATGCGGCGGTTTTAACCCAATTCCTCTCAGACTTGTTCCTGAATACATTGATTTTATAAAGGACTTTATTCCTGAAAATAAAAGCAGTCACCTGGAAGCATTTAGCCGGGAATTTACAAGAAAGTTTGACGGAAAAGTTATTCCGCTTGCTTTGGCACTTGACCCGGAAGCCGGTGTTGGGTATGGAGATGTGATACAGAGTATCACCCAGGGGGAATGGAGCAGTCTTGTGGAAAGCTTACAAAGCCGGGAAAAGCCGCGCAAGCCTTTTAACTTCAATGCGGAGCATAAGTTTTTATTGAATAGCATCGCTAAAGGAGAAACCATCCGCCTGGAAACATTTGAACGAAAAAGCCAGGGCAGTGTCAGTACATTACCCAATACGCTCAGCGTTATGTGCCGTTATTGGCGGGGGCAGGCGATAATTGAGAATGCCGGCGGCTGTACAGCTAACGCGTTATTAGGCAGGTTTACCCAGGCCAGTAATCAAGTAATGCTGGTAGGAAAACAAATAGCGGCAATAGAGGAGAAGGCAAACCCCGGGACACTTTTCTTTGACGTGGCCTACCAGGCAGAAAAGAATGTGGACAACATAAACCGGCGAGAAATACTTTACGGGGCAGAATTACCCATCCTTACCTGGTCATGCCATTCATCGGCAATTGCTTTAGCTGATATATTGGTTACCGTAAAACAGGGAGAAGTTATTTTATGGTCAAAGCAGCATCGAAAACGCCTGATTCCACGTATTGCCTCCGCCTATAATTATAAACGTTCAGATCTGGCTCTTTACCGCTTTTTTTGTGATCTCCAACACCAGGGGCTCTGCTCAGATTTGAATTTTAGTTTGCCAGATTTTCTTCCCGGGCTTGATTATTATCCCAGTGTAGTGTATAAAGATCTCATTATATCTCCTGCCAGCTGGAAGTTTGATAACAGTATTAAAAGCCTGGGGCAATTAAAAGACTGGCTGGGGCAAAATGGTATCAATTTTATGTTCAAATGTGGGCGTTCAGATCAAACTCTGTGTTTTGATCCGGGAAAGGATATTGATTTGGAGGTATTCATCCAGTTTAGCAAACAAACGCCGGAGCAAGAGCTATATATTAGTGAAGCATTGATTGATGAAGCCAGCGGTGTAAGGGATGAAGGTGGGAAATCTTATGCAGCTCAATACATTGCTCATTATTTTAATGAAAAAAAGATCTATAAAACGTATCCAATAACTGTCGCTTCGCCGGAAGCTCCGGTATATTTTCCAGGTAGTGAATGGCTCTACTTTGAAATTTATACCCATCCCTCGCGGGCTGATGAAGTATTGAGATGTTTTATCCGTCCTTTTATCATTAAACATAAAAAAGTACTGCGGAAGTGGTTTTTTATCCGGTTTACTGAATCGGGGCCGCATATACGGTTAAGGCTGCAATTAAAGGATATAACAACAGGGTACCAGTTAAACAACGATCTGCTAAAACAACTACAGCCCCTATGCACCAATGGCCTTATCGCTGATGTTCAGCTTAAAACATATCGCCCGGAGGCGGTGCGTTATGGCGCAAGGCGAATGCAGCTTGTGGAAGCATTTTTTCAAAAGGACAGCGCCTATATTCTCCGGTTGATCTCAACTGGTGCCACATCTGACTTGTTGTACCAGTTATGCCTTTTATTGATGAATAAACTTTATACAATGGCTATACCTGATCATCACCATCGTGTGACAGCGGTGAGGGCAATGGCCGAACAGTTTGCCAACGAACGGGGTTTTACAACCGCGCATTATAAAATGATCAATCAATCTTTTGAAAAACTGAAAAAGGATTTGCCATCGCTAAAAATAAGTGTCGGTTATGAACAAGCATTTTGTAAGATCATTGCTGCTTGTGATCATGAACAGGAAAAACTTAGCATGCTTGCCGATCTTATCCATATGCACATCAACCGTGTTTTTAACTCGGATCAACGTGTTCATGAGGCAATACTTTATCAGTATTTGCTGAAGATGGTAATGCATGGGCATTTTCGTGCAGTAAGGGGAGAGGTATCCGAATAACTACCCGGAAATAACCACCATCATCCTGAAAATGAGTTATGTTTACGGCATCGCCGTAAGCGTATTCCAGGCGTTTACGGATATTGGCCAGCCCGGTGCCATTGCTGTTTTTCCGTGTACGACTGCTGACATTAGCTGATGCAATAACCATCATGCCATCATTGCTATAAACTTCCAGGCTGGCAGCTTGCCCTTTGGTCAAATCGCCATGTTTAAAAATATTCTCAGCCAAAGTCAATAAAACCAGTGGTATAATATAGCATTCTTCCAGGCTGGGCTCACAGCTGAAGTTAAAAGGTAATTCCTCATTTTTACGGAGGTGGTTAAGGTAGCGCAAATTCTTTACCTGGTCTATCTCGTCACCCAATTTGATGTATTCGCCCATTTTATCGGCATCTATCGCAAAACGCATCATCTCCGCCAGCGTAACAACCGCATCCGCCGCAACCGGCGAAACGGATACAATATGGTGATAGATGAAATCCAGTGTATTAAAAAGGAAATGCGGGTTGATCTGCGCTTTTAAAAATGCATTCTGAGCTTTGCTCAGTTCCTGTTCAGCTTTTTGTCTTGAAATGATATCATTTAAACGTAACCTTTCTAATTCTTCTGTCTTTCTCTTTTCCTTGTTATAAGTTATTATAATATAATACCAGGAGGAAAAGCCTATAAAATATAAGCATCTATAACTGTTTTTGACTACATATTGATAGTCGAAAACAAGCGTACCCGAAGGTAAATAGCCACATTTTATCAATGCGTAATCGACATTATAACTAAATAGAATATAAAGACAGATTTCAAGGAAGATAACCATGGGAACTTTCCAAAATGCAGTTCTTTTGTTACGCAAGGCCCATGGGAACCACCGACCTTCATGGTTATAAAATATAAACAGAATGATTGCATAATGGGTCACATATACCATCGGTTTGGCATATTGGTTATAAATGATCCCGATAACAACGCACTCATATATAAAATATATCACCCATACTAATATATGCAGGCGATAACGCATGAACCATATGTGAATCTTTTTTATCAAACCAAATTGCCTTTTTATATAGAAAATCAGTACTTCCGTATAAGGATATTTTAAAGCCGTAAAAATGCTGATAAGTTTCATGAAAAAACGCCATGAAACAGAAAAAATTTAAAATTAAGGGCAATACATTATTTGTATTTCGCCCAAAAGCAGCTTCCGGAAAAACTAATGATGTTACAGACCCCACAACATCAGTTATTACTGGTACGAGCATGTAACTTGCCTTAGCCTATTAAAGGCAGGCCGTTATTTACGACTAGCCTTTAATAGTTTAGCATCCAGAAAGGTCAAAAAGTTTTTACGGAAGTTTTCACCAACCATTATTTGTAAACCATTTGACATTTTGAGCATATTGCCGGTAACCGATTCAATATGCCTGCGGTTAATAATAAAACTGCGATGGTATTTTACAAAATCGGGGAATTGCTCTAAAATACCGCCAATCTCCGTAAGCGACATGTAGGTAAGCACTTGTTTGTTTACAGCATGGATCATCACATAATTCTGTTTGCTTTCTACCGTTACCACATCTTTAAAATGAATTTTAACCAGTTTATGATTTTCTTCCTTGTTCTTTACAAAAAAGTAATCATCATTGGGCCTGAGTTCATTAGGGGTATCTGCACCCGAAGCGAACAGACGGGTTACCGTAGCTGCAAACTTGCTGAAAGTATAAGGCTTTAACAAATAAGCGTCAGCCTCCACCTCAAAAGCCTCATAGCCATATTGCGTATGTGCCGTGGTGAAGATGAGTTTACGCGTTTTTGCACGTAAAGTTTTGGAAAGCTCGATACCTGTCATATGCGGCATATCAATATCCATCAAAATGAGGTCAATCCTTCCCGCTTCCGATAGTTCCATAAGCGCCTTTACCGGATCTGTATATGCATCCGTCAGGATCAGTGAAGGAATCAGTGCGATATACCTTTTCAGCCCCTCAATGGCGTAATGATCGTCATCGATAATGATACAGTTGTAATTGACCATTTTTGATACTTTTTTTTGTTTATGCTAAAATTAACTAATTTTATTTTACACGTTATTAAGGCCGTTTATGTAGAATATCAGCCTTTTTACGTAAAAAGCTTAACATCCTGTAAAATATCTTTTATCTTACCTGTGATTTCATTAATATACAAACCATAAAGTAAGTCATGTTGAATTGTGTCATAGTTGACGATGAACAGTTTGCAATCGATGCCCTGTTAAAATATATCGACCTTATGCCAGGGCTTCGGGTAAGCGGCATTTATACGGATTCTCTGCAAGCGCTGCAATCAATTTCCACAACTGAAGACATAGATATTCTTTTCATGGATATCGATATGCCGTCCCTGTCGGGGTTGGAACTGGCATCGGTGCTGCGGGCAAAAACACGCCGGCTCATCTTCACGACCGCCCATTCCAGGTATGCCTTTGAGGCCTATGAAGTAGCAGGCGATGCTTTTTTACTCAAGCCTTATAGCTTCGCAAAATTTTCAACCACTATCAACAGGCTGTTCGTTGAAATGGAACAGTCCTCGCAGGCAGTTCAGGAACGTGATGACTATTTCCTGGTTAAAAGCAAAGCAGATGACCTGGCTATCATCCGGATCAGGTATGATGAAGTTATTGCATTTGAAAGCGCGCAAAATTATATCCGGATTCACCTGTCGGGAGACAGAACGCTGACTGCCTACCTCACTCTTAAAGATATCCTGCAACTCACTGCAGCCCGTCCCGAATTCAAGCAATTCCATCGCGCTTTTATTATCTCTACCTGGAATATCAGCCAGATACGTGGAAATATTGTTCAGATGAACAACAGCCTCAGTTTCCCTGTTGGCGACCTCTATAAAAAGCAATTCTCCGCCTATCTCGATGAGAAATTATTAACCACATCCAGAAAATAACAGTTAGTGTTATTTACAAGACAAATTTTCTGATTTTATGCAAACGTTCATAGGTGTTATTAACTGTGTGTTAATGGCGCTTGTTTATTTAGCTATAAAAGAAGGGTTGTTTTACTATTGTTTACAAATAAATAAACTTTAATGAAAAATTAGGTGTAGAGCTTCTGGTTTTAGTAGGGCGAATCCCGGTTATTAGTATTTGAATTTGATTATGTGAGATTGATTGTAGTTTCCTAATCCTTTAAAATACTAACCATGAAAGCGCCTTCACCTTATTTTAAGTACAGGGTTGGTTTTATAACCATATTCCTGATTTTTTCTTTTGCTGTTAATGTTTATTCCGCAGGGTTCACCAACAGCACCTACGCCTATAGTCTGCCCATAACATTAAAAACAACTAGCTTAGGCATCAGCGGTAATCTTTCGGGTTTCCCTTACCTGGTTACGATAACTGATCCAGCGCTTGTTATTTCTTCAACGAGTTGTACTAATAAGGTTCAATTTCCCAATGGGCCAGCCTATGATTTCGCTTTTGTTGATGCGGTAGCAGGTGAAGTTCCGTACCAGGTAGTGAGTTATGATCAAACCGCAGGAACATTGCTGGTTTGGGTTCAAGTACCCACATTAACACGCTCAACAAATAATTTGCTAACTTTTTATTTTGGCTCGGCTACTGCACCGACAACGCACACAACAGCATTTTATCAATCCACATGGCCCAGTGATTATTTAGCAGTATATCACATGGATGAAGGCTCATCCTCAGCTTCGGCCTTAGATGCCACCACCAATGTTAATAACGGCACACAAACCTCAACATCCGTAGCAACCGGCAAAATAGGGAGTGCCTACTCATTTAACGGCAGCAGCAGTAAAATTGTGGCAGGCGCACCGACAGGTATTGGGGGGAACTTTACCTTTTCGGCATGGGTGTTTGTAAACACATTGCAAGCCAGCCAGGGTATAGTTACTGACGAAAACCTTTTAAGCGGGGGCAGATTGGGATTATATACCAGTGGAGGAGGGGTAAAAGCCGGGGTTGAAGCGAAGACTACTGTTTTAACAATTTCAGATCTGTTAGCATCAGGGGGAACAAGTCTTTCTGCGGGTACATGGTATTATGTACAAGGTGTTTGTTCTACTGTTGCAATTGTAACAACAACCCAAACGTATGTGAACGGTGCGGCTGACCGATCAACCGTGGGCGCATCTTTAAGCATTACACCAGGGCCAATAGTTATCGGGCAGGATTTTGGAGGTGTCAATATCATGAATGGAATTATTGACGAGGTGCGAATTTCTAACATAGCCAAATCAGCCGATTGGATAAAAGCGGAGTATGTGGACCAAAATAACCCTGCTGCGGTATGTTCATCAGGGGCGTTAACTGTTTATAGTACCTATGCTGCGGCCATACCAGGCGGTTTAACCTATACATGGACAGGCGGAACCAGCAGTGTTCCAACATTAGCTGCCAACTGGACTAATACCACCACAGGAACAGCCAGTCAACTACCTGCCTTTGACGGAACTGCTACCTTGATTATTGGAACAGGCACCTTCAGCCCTTCACTAACTGCTGATGAAAGTGTTTTTGGCTTAACAGTGAACAGCGGCGCAACTTTAAATTTAAACGGGCACAACTTAAATATAGCCTGTAATTTAAATAATACTGGTACGGGTGCTATCAATTGGGGAAGCAATACTTCTTCCGGAATAACCTGGAACGGTTCGGCAGCAGCACAAAGCTATAATGGGGGAACAACTACCGGTTACACACAGGTTGGGAATATGGTAATTAATAATTCAGCAGCTGGTACGGTTACCATTAATAACGATACGGTAGACATTTATAATCAGCTTACCATGACAAAGGGAAACTTGGCTGTTGCCTCCGGGGCCATAGTAAATATTAAAAGCTATGCAGCACAAACAGCTAATGTAGCTTCTATACCAACAGGAAGCAGTATTACAGGCGCGGTTAATGTGGAGCGTTATATTACAGGTGGTACTGCCGCCACACGTACCTGGCGGTTAATGTCATCGCCAATTTATAATAGCACAGGCACTTACAATTTTGTGAGCAACCTTACACAAAATCTTATAGTTACCGGGACTGGTGGAGCGGGCGCCGGGTTTGATCCGCCTGCATCATGGGGCACAGGCTATACAGTTAACGGCCCCACTGTGCTAACATACAGTGGTGGGTTATTTAATCTCCTTACCAGCAGTACCCAAACAGCACAGGTAGGCACTGGATTTTACTTCTATTTCAGGGGCGACAGGATCCATAACCTGACAGCTAAATTGGTAAGAGTTAGCGGAAGTTACGCTATACCTGATGTTAATACCATCGGTTTATGGAGTGGTACACTTAACCAGGGTACGCAAACGTTGAGCCTTTCGGGCGCAAACAGTTATTTTTGTGTTGGCAACCCGTATGCGTGTACCATAAATGCAAATAATATTACGGGTACAAACCTCACCACTACCACAAGTATTGTAAATGTTTGGATATGTAACCCTCTGCAGAACACTACTAACAGCACTATTGCTGCTGGTTATCCTTACATAGCATCGGGGCAAGGCTTTTTTGTGAAGTCTTCAACAGGCAGCACCGGGAATATTGTATTCACTGAATCATTGAAAGATGTTACGCCGGCTCATCAGCCAGGGTATACAGGTTCGCCTGCAGTGCCTTTAAATATGGCCGTTGTACAACATGCAGGTCAGGATTCTTATATCAGGTTAAGAATGATCCAGGATGTAAGCCATTCAGACCTGGCTTACATCAGGTTTAATGAAAATTACAAAGCGACATTTGACTCGACAGAAGATATTGGTGATTTAAATGCCGATGGCCAAACCGTGTTTTTTGGCAGCATGACCAGCGATAGTGTAGAGGTTGATGTTAACTCAATGCCGTCGGTGCAAAAGAAATTATCATTTTATTTAAGTGTTAATGCATCAACCAGTGGCAACTATACTATAAAAAAGCAAGACCTGGTTGGTATAGATGAGGTTTACGATGTTTGGCTGGTTGATCATTTTAAAAATGATACAGTTAATTTGAGAACTGTTGATTCAACTACGTTTGCCATTGATAAAACTAATTCATCAACCTATGGCAATAGCAGATTTGAAATAGCCATCATTCAAAAAGTGCTTCCACCGTATCAACTTATTTCATTTACGGGCAAACAGGTATTACTAAACAACCAGCTTACCTGGAAAACTAAAAATGAATATTTCTATACAACTTTTGATTTACAAAAAAGTGTAGATAATGGTACTAATTACAATACCATACAAACCATACAATCAGATAGTACAGGCAGCTATACTTACACCGATAAAAACGCGGCAAATGCCAAATTAATGTACCGGCTAAAACAAACGGATATTAATGATAATGTTACTTATTCAACTGTGATTATACTGGAACCTGCAACTAACAGCCTGGTTGATTTTGATGTTTTTCCTAATCCATCTGCTTCATCAATTCAATTCCGTTTGCGCCAGGAGGTGAAGCCTCCACTGAAAATGAATATCTATAATTCATCAGGTATTCTGGTTATATCTACTGTTTTTAATGCCAACACGGGCGTACAAAGCGTGAGTAACTTAAGTCACGGTTCTTACATAATTAACCTGGTAGATAGCAGTACCAGTAAGGATTTGGGTATGGTGAAATTTATTAAGTTGTAAAAAACCTTGATGCAAGTGTGCATTGTGCTGCAGTAAATTCAAAATCTTATTATATGCTTTTACAAAGTTACCCCTACATTATCTGCTTGCTGATAGTTTTATCGTCGGCAATTACTACCTGCTTAATAATCCCACAAATTATACGTGCATCACATATCCATCAGATATATGACATACTTGGCAATTGCCGAAAACAACATGATCAGGGTATTTCCCGCTTAGGCGGAGTAGCTATCTTCATAAGTTTTATCGTATCGTTTTTATTGCCTAACCTTCCCGGCGAAAAGTTTAACATCAATTATTTATTGAGTGGTTTAATTATAATGTTTGCACTTGGCTTGATAGACGACCTTGCGGGTATGAGAGCACGCAATAAAATTACTATCCAGTTTATTGTAGCATTTATTTTGGTTATTCCAGGCGACATAAGGATCTGTAATATGTACGGTTTTTTGGGTATATATGAATTGCCTTATGTACTCAGTTCACTCTTAACAATTTTCTTGATCATGCTGGTGGTAAATGCCTTTAATCTGATAGATGGGATTGACGGACTGGCAGCAACAACCGGCATATTTGTAAATGGTACCTTAGCCATGCTTTTTATTTATATGAAGCAGTATGAACTCGCCGCGCTGCCTTTATCAATAGTTGGGGCGTTAATCGGTTTCCTGAAATTTAATATAACTCCGGCTAAAATATTTATGGGCGATACCGGTTCATTGCTGATAGGTTTGGTATCCATCATTTCAGCCATTAAATTTATCGAGGTGAATAAGTTTATCGATGCATCGCCGTTGCGTGTTTATTCAGCCCCGCTATTGATAATTGCCCTGTTAATGGGACCGGTATTTGACACGATAAGGGTTATGATCATTCGTATTACCAAAGGTATCTCGCCATTTACAGCTGATCGTAACCACAATCATCACCGGATGCTAAAAATTGGATTTAATCACTTACAAACCACGCTTATTTTTGCTGCATTAAATATCATTTCAATAGCCATTGTATTATTTTGGGGAGATATCAGCAGTTCGGTGTTGCTTTGCTTTGTATTTTTAACCTATTTGTTTTTTAATGGTTTTTTAACTTTTACTATTCGATCCAAGGAACGTTCAATGATATAATAAGACAGGATAACGCTAATGATTTTGCTGAATATTAGTTCGGCGCAGAGTATAAAATAGCAGATTGGGTAATTATAAGCATTAATAAACGTCTGTACATTCTTTGGCTGCAATAACCAAAACTCTAATGTATTTCTAATATTCAGTATTGGTTTAAACTGTAGTTTTGTAAAACATAGCGCAGATATCCTTATCTGCCTATGATGATAAGGTTTAGGAAGATCTCCAAGCAGCGAGTGCAAGGGGATCTTATTTTTTTAAGCCATTATCATTTCTTTTCTACAGTATGCGTATCCTATAACTCATTAATTACTAATAGCGATACACCTTGTCGGGGCAATAAAATATTTATACTTGCCGATCCTCCTTTTGCAGTAATTTTAAATGGCTTGCCAATTGTTTGCAGTTGTCCGGCTTTTTCAAGTTCTGCTATTTGTTTTGCAGTAGGCTGTTGCGGCGATCCCATATTTTTCCAGGCAGTATATGAATTACTATGCGTTTCATCCACTCTGTATTCCGTTACATTAACGCTGGTTGTTTCAGCAGGCAAGCCATCTACTGTTACTTTTACAGGCTCTCCGGCGCTCTGTTTATCTTTATCTGCATAATTCCAAACCAATATTGTCGCTGATTTTTTATCTTTTGCTGCAAGCGCGCCTATATCGGTTTGCTTACCACGAATACTGGAATCAAGCACGGTTTGCATGTTGTATGCACGGTTGCTGATAACTACAACTCTTTCACCTTCCATCATACCCAGCATCCTGAAAACGTTTAATACCGGCTTATCAACGCCATTTGTAGCCAGGTCACGAAAACCTGCAAACCAGGGCTGGTTCTCAAATTCGAACGACCAGTTAACCGCACCTATCAGGTTTTCATGGTACATGTCTTTTAAATCATATATACGAGCTAATGCAGCCGCGGTATAGCTGGAATACATGGTGCCGTTTCTATAGGCATTCTCAGGGTTGGTAGCCATTCCACATGCGGCACAGCCTTCCGGGTCTGATTCACCAATAACAATAGGGATATTTTTAAGTTCAGCGAAAGAATTGATCTCCTTAAAATGACCATTGATATCGCTTAATTGTCGCCTGATGCTCATTACAACGGTATCATTTTCTACCCTCGGCGAACCCTTTGCATGAAATAGCACCAGGTCAAGCGGTGAGCCTATCTTTCCTGTTACATAATTAGTATCTGTAAGGCAATGTTTTAAAAAGCCGCCGAGCCATTTTTCTGCTCCGCCGGTTACATCAGGCCCGCCAACATGAGCGGTAGGTAAGGCGCGTTTAACACCGGCAGCGGCGTAATCATAAAGCTTGTAAAACTCAGGTGTTGTGCCTTTCCAGTAAGCGCCATTGGGTTCGTTCCAAACTTCCCAGTACCAGCTTTCAACTTCCTTTTTTCCATAACGAGCTATGCAGTGGCTTACCCATTGATAGATCAGCTCTTCCCATTTTTTATAATCTTTTGGCGGATAAGCCCAACCGGTTTCAATGGTTCCGTAATCAACACCGGGTTTCCAGTGGTGCTGGTAGGGTTGAGGATGTACAGACAATGCTTCAGGCATAAAACCTATCTGTGCCAAAGGTTTCATGCCCCGCTTTATATAGGTATCAAATATACTGTCGGTTATATGGTAATTATATATCGCGTTTCCCTGTGCATCTTCCGTATAAATATTGGTCGATCCCCATTTTAAAGCTGGAATCCCATCTCCTGAGGTAAGTAAATTATGTGTGCGTACATATACAGGTACCGGGCTTAACGCTGCAAGCTCAGTAAGCAGCTTTTGCCCATCTTTCATATAAGTAAAGTTTGGTTCATCATAGCCATACCATGCCCATATAGGTTTCATTTCACCTTTGGTTTGCGCGAGGTTTACCCGGATAACTGCTGGTGTATTTTGCGCGGTAACATGCACATCTGCTAAAAATAGCATAAGCAGGAACAAATAAAATGATTTCATTGGTTTGGTTATATAGGTTATACGGGAACAGAACACGATTTACAAGCCCGTATTTTTATACGGTATTTTTTGCAAATTATAATTAATTCCGGTCATTAGTGTTATTGAAACAATTATAATTTTTAGCGCTGTGTTAGCTGTTCCTAAAATGACGGGATTGGTGAGAATGAATGGTTGTAATCTAAGGAATAATTGCTGGTAAATTGTAGTTAGGATATGTCACAGCTATATTAATAAAGCTGTGATATCGCGGATCGCTTTGAGAAAGTACCGCCGAAATTTAAAAACTGATCATACAATAGCCTGTTGCTACTGTATGATCAACAAAGCTTATAAAGAATATTGTAAGTTCTTAACGTAGTTTTCTACTGCTGAGGCAAAGGTTCCACCTTGTTTAAGCACGGCGATCAGTTCCTCTTTGGCTATACCAAATTCTTTCGACCAGTAATTTAAATCCTGCTCTTCGCTTGTATTAACTACCTGATTTTGAGTTTGATTTTCCATAATTGAATAATTTAAAATCTAATTACAATTTTAACTATTAATCGTGAAGTTATTGTTAATTCAATATTAACAATGGGTTAATTTATTATAATCGATCTTTCTTCCTGCCTGAAAGTGCCTGTGAAAACTCATGTGTTCCGCCTTCAAGCCCACAGCCAAAGCACTTAAAAAGATCCTTTGCCGGATAAACCATAAATGATTCCGCATTATCGTCATGAAAAGGGCAATTACCTTTAAGTATTTTTCGGCTTTCCTGTAATTGTACGTGTTTCGATATCAGTGAGACGAGTGCTGTTTGCTGGGTGGACGGTATGGGTGGCATAGTTATAAGGGTTAGCAAACATACAAAACAGCGGCAAAAAACCCTGACGAAATTCCACTTTTAGTTAAGTATTTCTAATATATCCTTTACGAGTGCAACGGTATTTTCGTGTTTGTAATCAACATAAATGAATTTTTAATAGTTAGCCCAGCTTATAGTAAGCTGAAAAGTATAAATAAATCATTTGCTTATCCGGGTTAAATTGTGTTATTTCCCGAAAATATACCAATGGCTGTTCAAACCTATTCCATCATTGTAGCAAGCGGCAGCTATATACCTTCCGTCGTAATTAAAAATTCAGATTTTTTACAGCATGAGTTTTTTGATGCAGATGGTCGGGCATTAACCAAGACCAACGAAGTTATCATTTCTCAACTGGAAACGATAACGGGCATTAAAGAGCGGAGATATGTGACGGATGATCTGGTGACATCGGATATCGCTTATTTGGCTGCCCGGGATGCGCTTGAATCAGGTGGTATTGACGCAGAATCGCTTGATTATATCATCGTGGCTCATAATTTTGGTGATGTTAGTTCTCAGATACCGGTAAGCGATATGGTGCCAGCATTGGCATCCCGTGTTAAACACCGGCTGGGTATTGTTAACCCCCGTACCGTTGCTTATGACCTGCCATTTGGCTGCGCCGGTTGGCTACAGGGTTTGATACAGGCGGATGGCTATCTGCGTTCGGGAGAGGCAACTAAAGTGTTAGTAATAGGCGCTGAGACACTTTCCAGGATCAGTGACCCGCATGACCGCGACTGCATGATATTTGCAGATGGGGCAGGGGCAGTGGTTTTGGAGGCCAGGGAAAGCGCTGTTCCTATCGGTATACTCGCGCATCATTCGGAAACGTTTGCTGATGAATTGGTGTTTGCTTTAAAAATGGGCGCCTCCAATAAACCCGGATTCGGAGTTCACCGCTTGTTTCTGAAAATGAATGGACGTAAGGTATATGAACAGGTATTGAAAATAGTACCCGGAGTAATCAAAAAATGCATAGACAAGACTGGTTTAACATTAAAAGATATTCATAAGGTATTGATCCATCAAGCTAATAATAAAATGGATGAGGCGATACTGAAACTTTTGTTTGAACTTTATGAAATAAAATCCATTCCTGATAAAATCATGCCCATGACCATATCATGGCTGGGTAATAGCTCGGTTGCAACCTTGCCAACTTTATACGATCTGGTTAGTAAAGCACATATGCCGGAGCAACAATTTAACAAAGGCGAGGTTATTTTATTTGCCGCCGTTGGTGCGGGTATGAATGTTAATGCCCTGGTTTATAAAAATGTTTAAAGCTGGGCTGTATTTCTCATAACCATCGCCACAATGCTTTTTTGCTGGTTTACGTTTCAATGCTACATCCAAAATCTATTTGTAAACAACTTTTATTTGGTGGCTACATTTGTAACAGATGTATATCAAAAAAACGTTGAGCTATTTGAATGCTTACATTTGCCATCTTGAACTTTGGTTTAAATGTTCCCGGTGCTATGAAGAAAGTGATCTATCATATTTTAACATCTCTTATAAAAAGAGAGAAGCTTATTGCTATACTAAGTGATAAAGAAGAGAAAGAATTACTCGCTTTTAAAAAAGGTGGTTATTTGTATGATATCGGCTGGATCAATTCATTGAGCACCGGAACTATTATTGACAAGGAAGGCAAACCGCTGCCCTGGGTTACTTATCCCTATATAAAATTTATTGAGGAAAGACTTAAGAATGGTTTTGAGATCTTTGAATTTGGAAGCGGTAATTCAACGCTTTATTATGCTGATAAAGTTGCCGCGGTATACAGCGTTGAAAATAACGAGTTCTGGTATGATAAAATAAAAACTACCATGCCATCAAATGTTAAATTATTTTATTGCGAATTGGTATATGGGGGAGAGTATTGCCAATATGCCACTCAAACCGGCAATAAATATGATATGATAATAGTTGATGGTAGAGACCGGGTAAATTGTTGTAAAAATAATTTGCCGGCGCTTAAATCAACAGGGGTAATAGTGCTTGATGATTCAGAAAGGGTGCAATATGCTCCTGGTATTAATTTTCTGATAGAGAAAGGATTTAAGAGGATTGATTTTTGGGGAACGGCTCCTACAGTAAACTATCTGAAATGCACAACCGTATTTTACCGGGATAATAATTGTTTAGGTATATAGTATACTTCTGAATACTATACCTAAACAATTATATCTGTTTAATTTATTACTTAATAATAGTTACAGAGCCTGAGATTACCTGGTTTTTAACTTTGGTATCAATTACATAATAATATACACCCATTGGTAATGGGCTGCCATTATAGGTTCCATCCCATGGTGTGTTATATCCTACAGAATGAAATACTTTTGACCCATATCTGTCGAAAACATCAATAGTAGCATTATAATAAGCAATCAGCCCAACAACGTTCCATTGATCATTTATGCCATCACCATTAGGCGTAAACGCATTAGGCACGTTTAGTTGAGGCGATACTACTACATTCATTGAACTTGTACTGGTACAACCTAAACTATCAGTAACTAAAAGCGTGTAAGTGAGATCCTGATCTCCGATAATGACAGGATTTTTTACCGTATTATCATTTATGTCAATCTTTGGTGTCCATAAATATTTAACAGCAGGATCACTTACTGTAGGTGTTAAGGTTATTTTACTGCCACGTAAAACATACCTGGTACCGCCGGCATTAACTGTTGGTGGTGGCATAAAAGTTATAGTCAAACTGTCGGTTGGTTGATAGCATGGACTGCCTGAATTATTTGTTAAATATAATTTTACTGAGCCTTGTTTTATATCATCAGCACCTGGTACATAAACTGCATTTAAAGTATTGGCATTTGGAAGAAAACTTCCAGTCCCTCCAGACCATTTGCCACCTGTTGCACCCACTGCTGTTATTGTGCCTTTTAATTGAACGGTCGTGGTTTGCGAACAAACATTCATGTTACTTCCTGCATCTTCACCCGGAAACACTTTAAATGTTATTTTAAGGGAGGATGTTGAATTAGTGCAACCAGCCTTATTGGTAGACGATAAAGTAAGTACAACAGAACCGTTTGCGATATCCTGAGCAGAAGGGACGTATTGAACATTTTGTATTGAATCAGCCCTTGGAAGAAAATTATTGTTATTAGAGGATGATGTCCAAATACCTGTAGTTGAGCCTCCTGATATGCTTCCGTGAAGTATTACTGTTGGTGATACCAGGCAAACGTCCTGATCGGGGCCAGCGTTTGAAACAGGTGGGTCATCTACTTCTACAGTAGTGGTTGCGGGAGGGCTGGTACATCCACTGATGATCAGGTATACGCTATATACACCACTTGCACTTTTATCGGCAGAGCTGATAGTAGGGTTTTGTAAAGTAGATGTAAAGCCGTTTGGCCCCGTCCATTGATATTTTGCATTAGCAACTGCATCAGTGCTTAATTGAATAGTGCTACTTACGCATACTGGTGAGTTACTGTTAGTTCCAGTAGCAGCGGCAGGTACAAAATTAACCGCTGCTGCATAGGTGAATGGTGTTGATGCCGCACATCCGTTAGCCATTGGTATAATAATGTAATTAACTTTTATAGGTGAATTGCTGGTATTTACCAACGCCTCATTAATTGTTGATGTTGTTTGATTTGATACAGCTGGATTGCTTATACCGGCTACCGCTGCGCGACTCCAGGTAAATGTAGTTGATGGTATATTTGATGTAATAGCATAGCTTTGAGGCACACTACTACAAGCTACTCCAGCATTAGGACTGGTTATAGTTACCGCCGGGTTAACAGTAACAGTCAGATTGAATGGCACACCATCGCAAGTTGAATTATAATAGTTAAATACATAGGTTACATTAATAGGGGCATTTGTAGTATTAAATAAAACCTCCTGTATTGTACCAGTTTGCCCCGATACTGGTGAGTTTTTTATGCCTGTTACAGCTGCCCGTGTCCATGTATAGGCAGTTGTTGGGTCATTAAATTGAACTGTATAATTACTGGCAATACCATAGCATACAGTAGCAACGGCCGCGCTTTTTACATATGGTTTTGGATTTACAGTAACAACGTAGGAAAATGCAGCACCCGAACAGCTATTGGCTAATGGAGTAATAAGATATGTTACATTGATTGGTAATAGGGTAGTGTTTGTTAAAGTTTCGGTAATACTTGCTGATGTTTGGCCAGAAACTGCTGTGTTACTAATTCCTGCTACAGCTGCACGTTTCCATGAAAAAGCAGCTGTAGCAATATTTGAGGTTATAGTATAAGTTTGTGGTTCACCACTGCATATATTAGCTGAAGGAAGGCTTGTTATTTGTGGCAACGGATTAATTACGACATTAACCTTGGTTCTGGTAACTGTACATGTGTTGCCTGTGGTTTGAACATAGTAAGACGTATTTGAAGTTAGAGGTGGTGTTATAAATGGGTTACTTACCGATACCAGGTTACCACCAACAGGTGCATCATACCATACGTAAGTGCCCGCTGCCGTTCCTGCACCACTAGCTGTAAGTGTTGCCGAAGAATTGCTGCATATAGGCCCAATAGCTGCTACCGCCGGTTGAGCGGATAATGGAGTAATATTAACAGTTACGGCTGTCCTGGTACTCGTTAAGCTCGCTACGGTAGTTTGTACGTAATAGGTGGTAGGATTTGTTAATGCAGGGGTTGTGAATGAAGCTCCTGTTGCTAATGGAGTTCCGCCTGTGGCAACTGCATACCAAACATAATCTCCGCCAGGAGCTGTTGCAGTTAATATGGCAGTGGAGCCCGGGCAAATTGATGTACTCGCGGCTGTTGGCGCTTTAGGTATTGTGAAAGTAGTAAATGTTATGGTTACTGAAGCTGATTTGTTACCGCAGGGTGCTTCGGGATTACTTGTAGTTAATGTAAGCTTTACAGATGTTTCACCAGCCTTTGGCGTATAAATAGCAGTTAATGAAGTTTGATTTATAAATGTTCCTTTCCCACCGGTCCACTTTACCGTTACACCTGGTGGGCCATTTAAAGTACCAGCTAACTGAACTGGTGTATTAAGTGGTACCGATTGATTTGGGCCGGCATTTAAGGTTATTGGCTCACTGATAATCAGAGTTTCTGATTTTATTGCAGTAGGGCAAGACCCACTCGATATTGTATTGGTTATAGTGTATGCTCCGGGCTTACTTTTTTTCAGATTAACTTCGCCTGTTGATGCATTAAAGAACACCAGATCAGGAGATGATGCTGTAAATATACCCGCGCTGCCCGAGCCAGTAAAAACGGCCACAGGATTAGTTCCATCCTGGCAAACAGGGCTATTTATAGAGAATGTAGCATCAGGGTTTGTAGTAATAACTATAGTGGTGCTGGATGTTGATGTACATGTGCCTGCTCCTGAATAAGAAACCTGATATTTGCGGGGAGTACTTGTCGCGGTGTTGATAGTACCCGTTGATGGGTCGATGGTTAAACCTGCAGGTATTGCGCTGAACGTTCCACCCGGGTTGTTAATTATAGGCGTTTGATTCCCTCCGCCATTAACACAAAATGTGCCCGACGAATACTGAAACTGCGGGCTGGGTATAGAAATTACCTGTGCAATAACTGAGGTAAGTTGGCTTGTACATGAGGTAGGAGATATGTTTTCAACATAATAAACGGTATTTGCTGCTAAAGGCGGAGTGGTATATGTAGTGCCGGTAGCTAATAGATTTCCGTTACTGGCTGCATCATACCATTGGAAAGTACCACTGCCTGCACTTGCTGTTAAAGTTTGTGCCAGGCCCGGGCATACCGCCGGCCCGCTTGTTGCTTTGGGGGCAGCCGGAGCCGGATCAACGGTAACCGTTACCGCGGTACGAATAGTAGCACAGCCATTTATTGTTGTGCCCTGTACATAATAAGTAGTAGTAGCGGTTAATGCAGGTGTAATATAGCTTGCACCCGATGATAAATAATTACCGCCTGTTGCTTTATCATACCATGTATAACTGCTAAATCCGGATGCGGTAAGCGAGGCGGCATTCCCTGAGCAAACCGATGTACCTGTAGCTTTAGGGCCTGCCACCGGTGCAAGAATTGTAACTTTTACGGCCTTTCGCGAACTAACACAACCATTTACTGTTGTTTGCACATAGTAAGTGGTGGTGGCAGTTAATGTTGGTGTGGTATAACTGGAGTCAGTAGCTAATAGGTTTCCGCCGCTGGCACTGTCATACCATTGGTATATGCCTCCGGGAGCAGTTGCAGTTAACGTTACAGTTGAACCTGAACATATCAGTGGCTCAGAAACTGATGGGGCGTTTGGCGGAGTGTTTATTATAACAGTTATTGGTGTACGGCTGCTTGTACATGATGCGTTACTGTTTTGAACATAATAAGTTGCAGAATGGTTAAGAACTGGAGTAGTATAAGTTACAGTATTTGATAGCAAACTTCCTCCAGCAGGGGCGCTGTACCATTGATATGTCCCTGAAGGTGTAGTGCTGGCCGTTAATATGATGCTGTTGTTAGGGCAAATGGTATCTGTTTGTGCAACTGGCGGAGTTGGGTTGGCATTTACAGTAACAGTTACCGGGATTCTTTGACTAACACATTGGTTAACGGATGTTTGTACATAATACGTAGTTGTGGCTGTTAACGAAGGTGTAGTGTAATCAGGGCTTGAAATTAAAGAGGTACCGCCGGAAGGTACATCAAACCAGTCAAATATTCCGAATGATGCATCAGCATGTAAGTGCGCTGAAGAACCTGAGCAAATAGTAATGTTTGCAGCCGTAGGCGTTGGAGGGGTGGCAATTACTCTTGCTGGTACTGCAAGGGTTGTACTGGTACAGCCATTTTTAATTGCTACTACATAGTAATTAATATTGGATGTAATTGGAGGGGTGGTGTAGCTTGAAGAGCTGCTTACTAAATTACCACCAGAAGGCGCATCATACCACGAATAGCTGTCAGAGCCAGTTGCTGTTAGTGTAGCAGTGCTTCCCGAACAAACTGTATCTCCTTTTACTGTTGGATTACTAATGAAATTTGCAGTAACTATTGACCGCGGACTTGTACAACCGGAAATGGTCGTTTGTACATAAAATACAGTGTATTTCGTAATATTTTGCGTGGTATATGTGCTGCCGGTTCCTAAAAGATTTCCACCTACGGCAGCATCATACCATTGATAATCACCACCAGGGCCTGTTGCAGTAAGTGTTGCCGGAGCATTAAGGCAAACCACTGCATTTTTTACCGTTGGCGGACTAAGATTTGCAACGTTGGTGACGGTAGTTTGTTGTACAACAGGTTGGCAACCTGTTGATTTATCAGTTACCGTAACGGTATAAGTACCCGTTTTGTTTACTGTTATATTAGGGGTTGTTTCACCTGTGCTCCAAATGTAGCTATATGGTAGCGTGCCGGCTGATGCTGAAGCGGTTAAAATTACACTGCTTCCCGGGCAAAGATTAGGGCTTGATGATGTAATGGATACACTTAAAGTACATTGACTGTACCCTAAGAAAGATGAAAAGAGAAAAATTAAACCAAGTAAAGTACCCTTCATATATATAATAATGAACGTAATGAATGCAGAAAAAAGCCAGCTTTATATTTATTATTGCGGCATGTAAGTAGTGCCGTATTATAGCTCATAATGTTAAATGTTGAATGAAAGTGTTTCATTACATAAGCTATTTGCAATGCTTGTTAAAATGCAGTTGTTTCCCATGCTTTTGTTTTTTATAAAACCGATCGTTTAAAAAATCAGGTGAAAAGAAATGATTATAATAAATAAATAATAAGTTGTTTATTAACCGATCGGACAGCAAATAAGTATTTAAAAAATATTTGTTATTAGCCCCAAAAGATATTTTTTACACACTAAAAATCCATTAAACTTAACGATTTGATACTGTATAATTGAAAATTATACGACTTTTATAATGTTAATGTTTATGTTTTTGGGAAATATATGAAGATAATCATAAGACGAAAATTGAATTTTCCTTCTATGAAAAATATTGCATATTATGCAACCAATGCATCGTTTCCTTTAAATTTTGATAGAGCTTTTTGAAGGCGAAAAAGCCTTTATTATAGGCTTGATGAGTGGGCTGATCGGGTATCAGGCTCGTTTCTGTAATGTGAGATTTTTGTGAGATTTGTAAATCTAAATCAAGTGCATCAATGGCGAGAAATATTGCCCCCATTGCAGATGCATCTTCCTGTTGAACGATCACTAATTTTTTACCGGTAATATTTGCCAGCATTTGGGTCCAAACGGCTGAAGTAATAAAACCGCCGCTTATATTTAGCTGATCAATTGGAGCCGATGATTGTTCCACAGTTTGCAGCACATCACACAATGCGAAACAAATGCCTTCAAGGCCGGCTCTTAAAAAATGAGCCTGTGTATGCCCGGGTTTAATGTTAAAAAATACGCCACAGCTTTTGGTGTCCCAAAGCGGCGCTCTTTCGCCGTATAAATAGGGCAAAAATATTAAGCCGTCACTCCCGGCTTTAATGGTCGCTATCTGGTTAAAAACTGCCTCGTAGTCACTATGTGCGGGTAATTGCTTATCAAGGAATGTTTTTATCAGCCAGTTTAATGCTATGCCGCCATTATTTACCGCACCGCCGCAAACAAAAGTTCTTTCGTTCAACAGGTAGTTAAATATCATAGCCTGGTAATTATACACCGGTCGCTCACTGGTTACGCGTATAGCGCCGCTGGTGCCTATGGTTAATGAAGCAACTCCCGGTTCTGTAACAAAGCTTCCCAAATTTGCGCAACATCCATCGCTTGCACCAATAATAAACGGAGTGCCGGTGGGAATATTTAATGATAATGCAAGCTGTTTATTTAAATCTATGCGTTTATAAGTGGTATTTACAGGGGTGGAAAGTTTGTCTTCGTTAATACAGGCCAAGGCACAAGCCTCCGGATTCCATTTAAGTTTTATTATATCAAATAAGCCTGTTGCCGAAGCAATGGAATAATCAACCTGAAAATCGTTAAAAAGTTGATGCCATATATATTCTTTGATCGAAATAAATTTATAAGCGGCAGTAAATAACTCATTTTTATATTCGCGTAGCCATATTAGCTTGCAAAGGGGGGTCATGGCATGGATGGGCGTACCCGAGGTTTTATAAATATCCTCGCCTTGTGCGGAATCTCTTAGACTTTGAGCAATATCCTCGCTTCGCGCATCAGCCCAGGTAATCATATCAGCCAGTGCTTTTCCATTCGCATCGACTGGGATAACACTATGCATAGCGCTGCTTAGACTAATTACATATGGTGCATAGCCGATCTTTTTTACTGTGTCATTAATACAACTAATAAATGCCTCAAAAATTAATGCAGGATCTTGTTCACTATAACCGGGCTTAGGGCTCTTAACCGGGTAATAATGTTGGGAAACATCAATGGGCTCACCGGTAAAACTAACAGCAACTGCTTTAGTGCTGCCGGTACCTATATCAATTCCTAATAAATATGATTGCATTAACTACTTGTATTAAGGCTCTAAAATAGCTTTTATACCAATAACATAAGTATGACAAATATATTTAGTAACTCTTTAGTGTATTTGAAATGAACGATAGCACTGCAATGCAACAACCGCCTGATTTATATTACCGGTTGATTATAAGCCGGTAATGGGACATGTTTTTCACAACGTATGGTGCTATTAACTATTTTTATATTATAAACATAAGTTTTATTTTTACAATATTCTAATTAATTTTATAAAAAATACCGCATATAATCGGGTATATTGCGTTTGCACGCGAGATTGATTATAATTTGAAGACGGAAAAGCAAATATCAATACACTCACATCAATACAACATACATGAGCTTTATGATAAGTATTCGGGTATGTTGTTTGGTTACATTTATGAAATTGTAAGGGATAACAATCTGGCTGAACAACACTTAATAAATATCTATAATTATATACCGGATCACATTAATGAATTTGGAGGCAATGGACAAATTACATGGTGTCAGCTTCAACAATTAACAAAAAACTACCTGGCGTATTCAAATAGTGTTAAATATAATTACCAAGTACATAGCACCGATTACAGCAAATATGATAATAGGAACAAGTTTTTAAGGTTAATGACGGCAGAGCAGAAACAGGTGTTTTGTAATGTTTATTACTATGGTAAAACAACAGCAGAATTATCTAAAGAACTAAATAAATCAGAAGAATTCATACGTGCAGCTTTGAAAGGGGCTTTCATAATAATAAAAAAAGGTTAGTGGATATTCAGGAATACATAGAAAGTGGAATACTGGAAACTTACGTTCTGGGTGCGGCCTCTGAAGCTGAAACCCGGGAGCTTCTTTATTTTAAGGAGAAGTACCCTCAGGTGCAAATTGCTTTGCAGGAGTTGGAAAGTGATATGGAGCTTATTGCTGAGCAAATGGCTGTTACGCCTCCTCCCGGTACATGGGGCAGGATTGAAGCGAGTATTAATGAATTAGTTACTGTGCCTGAATACGAGCCGCTAAGGCTTAAAGAACCTGGTAGCAAAAATGGTTACGATTTTAAAACGGGAAACAGAGATTACATAGAGGTTGCAGATGTGCAATCAACCCACATGACCATCCATAAGAGCTGGAAATGGGTGTTTGCAGCCGTATTTGTGTTAGGTAAAATATTTCTTGCCTGCGCCATTTACTTTTATCTCGAAAATCGCCAGGCGCAAGAGCAAATCCAGGAATTAAAGACTGAACTCAGGCAAAATCATCTTCGTTAAGCCATTTTTTATAACTCTTTTCGCAAACATACACTATTGGTTAGTGTAATATATGGGCCATAGTTATCAATCACCTTGTAGTTTTGCTTGTTATATAAATTTACAGCTTCGGTATTAGTTTTTAAGGTTTCAAGTACAGCGTATTTAAAGCCTCTTTCTGTCGCCCATACTTCAAGCTCGTTTAAAATTTTTGATGCGATACCATTGCCGCGAGCAGCAGCGCTAACAAACATCCTTTTTATTTCAACGCTGTCATCACTATACTGTTTAAAGCAGCCGCATCCAACCGGCTTGTCATCTATATAAATAACAACTGCCGTATCCAGGTAGTCCAGTTTATTATGTGGTGCATAATCGCCCTGCGCTTCACCATTTAATTCCTGAAGGAATTTATCAAGCAAGCTTACCAGCGACAAAAAATCAGTATCAGTATTATTAGTTCTTTTTAGCCTGATATCGGGTGGTAAATTCATTAGATATTTAAATCGTTAGGTTATTCAACAATGGTAATACAATCGTCTGTTATCAGATCCTCTCCGCGGTAGCGCCTTAATAATTGTGCAGTGGCAACTACATCCTTTTGGCAATAGGTGCAAATACGGTCGAGTCTATTCTCGTTCCAGTAAACATTTGCCACCTGGCTGCCATCAATGTCATCCTTAGGAGTAGGTATGTCAAAAATAGCCGTAAGGAGTGCCAGTGAGGTGTAATTTTTATAATCGCCGAATTTCCAAAGTTCCATGGTATCTAAGTGATTTATCTCCCATGGCTTTTTGCCGGATAGTTCCAACTGTACAGGTATCTTTAGTCCGTTTACCAGCATACGGCGGCAGATGTACGGGAAATCAAATTCTTTACCATTGTGCGCGCATAAGATCAAGCTACTGGGCTGGCCGGATAGCATTGCCGAGAATTTCTCCAATAATTCCTTTTCATCATGAGAGAAAAAGGACTTCACCCTTAAGCCGGTTCTTTTGCCGCCGGTAAATATACCCACCGATATGCAGATGATTTTACCGAACTCGGCCCATATACCGGCGCGCTCATAAAAATCTTCAGCGGTTTCTTCTTTACGCTGGCTCAGCGTTTTTTTATCCCAAAGTTTCTGGAAATGTTCAGGTACTTCATCATGACTACTGTATTGGGGCACAGTTTCAATATCGAGCACCATTAGGTTATGCAGGTCGTATTGTTCAAGCATGGTATAAGGTTAGTAAACTCGTCATTGCGAGGAACGAAGCAATCCCTAACTTTACAGAGTAGACTTGCATATTCGGGGATTGCTTCGTTCCTCGCAATGACGCTTGGTTAAATAACGTAAATATAAAGAAATCTGGGTTACCGTATCATAACTCCGGGCTTATTTACTACCGGCAGCTTAATAAAGTTAAGTTCAACTATGCTTTCTGGCAGGAAGATGAACTTTTTATCGTAGATGTCCTTGCCAATGTAATAGCTCAGCCAATATTCATTATTCAGGCCGAAGGTAGCTTCGTCAATAGGTTCTATCAATACAAATGAACCACCTTCAACAAGCGGGAACATATGCCGCAGGGTGGAGGTTTTTACCTGCTCTCCGTCTTTTTCACCATAGCCCTTTGAAGTGACGAGCACATTTTCAATGGGTACATTTTTAAGATTTATTAAATATACATACCAGATCTTGCTTTCAACACTTTCTTTCTCCAGTGCAACAGCTATGGCTATATCCTTAACAATATTTTCCGGAAGATCTTTAATCATTGTGGTTGATATAGGTGTATTGGTTGATTGAGTTGATGGGTTAACTGCTCACCTAATCAACTCAATCAACCATGTCAACTGAATTATTTCTTTTTCGCAAACTTTTTAGCGCCCTTTTTTGGCTCCTTTTCAGCTATTGCTGCTAATGCCTTACATTCTTCAAATGTTAATTCAAGGGGCTCTTTGCCTTTGGGGATCTTAACGTTTAGTTTCCCAAATTCAATATAAGGACCCCAACGACCGTTTAGTATTTTTACGGTAGGATCTTCGTCAAAAGCTTTTATCAGTTTTTCCGCATCCTTTTTACGTTTTTCCAATATCAGCTCAATTGCCTGCTCTTCGGTAACGTCGAGCGGGTCAATACCTTTTGGTAACGAATAAAAGGCGCTGTTATGCCTGATATAAGGGCCAAACTTGCCAATGGCAACCGTCATATCCTTTTCCTCAAAAAGTCCTACCTTTTTTGGTAGTTTAAACAACTCTAAGGCATCTTCAATGCTAATGGTCTCTATGCTTTGGCCTGATCTCAAACTTGCGTACAATGGCTTTTCCGGCTCTGCATCGGTCGCGTTTTCACCTACCTGTACAAACGGACCGTAACGGCCAATACGTACCGATATCTTTTTACCGCTTACCGGGTGTACGCCTAATTCACGTTCGCCGGTTGCTTTGTCGGCGGTTTGTATGGTGCTCTCAACATCTTTATGAAAAGGGTCATAGAATTTGCGGATCATGTCTGTCCACTCTTTTAATCCCTGTGCTATCTCATCAAATTGCTTTTCGACGCTGGCGGTAAAGTTAAAATCAACAATACCTTTAAAGTATAATACCAAAAAGTCATTTACAACCGCGCCAATATCAGTAGGGAATAATTTGCCTTTTTCAGCGCCTGTATTCTCAATTTTTTCTTCTTTGGTGATGTTGCCGCTTTTAAGCGTTAAAACCCTGAAAGCTCTTTGCTTGCCTTCGCGTTCTTCTTTTACCACATAGCCACGGTTTTGTATGGTTGATATGGTAGGGGCGTAGGTTGATGGACGGCCTATGCCCAGTTCTTCCAGTTTCTTTACCAAACTTGCCTCGGTATAACGGGCAGGCGGGCGTGAAAAACGTTCTGTGGCCGACATTTCCTGCAATGCTAACCGCTGTCCTTTTGTTAAAGGTGGCAACATGGAGTTTTCACCATCCTGTTGCGGCTCATCGTCTTCATCACTCGACTCCAGGTAAACTTTCAGGAAACCATCAAACTTCATTACCTCGCCATTGGCTACCAATTCCTCTTTACGGGTTGATATACCGATCTTTGCAGTGGTTTTCTCAAACTGAGCTTCACTCATTTGTGAGGCTATAGCACGCTTCCAGATCAGATCATACAAACGTTTCTCAGAGCCGTCACCATCAATGCTATGTTGGTTAAAGTAAGTAGGGCGTATAGCTTCGTGTGCTTCCTGTGCGCCCGCGCTCTTGGTTTTATATTTTCTTTGCTGATGGTATTTGTTGCCATATGCTGACACGATCTCATCTGCAGCAGCATTTAAAGCGGTATCAGATAAATTTACCGAATCGGTACGCATGTAAGTAATGAGCCCGGATTCATATAGTTTTTGCGCTACCTGCATGGTACGCGAAACTGAATAACCTAATTTACGACTGGCTTCCTGTTGCAATGTTGATGTGGTGAACGGTGCCGCAGGTGAACGCTTTGCCGGGCGTGTTTCCAGCGAGTTTATATCGAAATCAGCGGTAACACAGTCCAGTAAAAACTTCTCTGCATCATCCTGCTGGGCAAATCTTTCAGGCAGCTCAGCTTTAAAGGCTTCTTTGGCTTTACCAAAAAGGGCTACAATTTTAAAGGCTGCCTCTGATTTAAATTTATTTACCTCGCGCTCACGATCAACAATAAGCCTTACGGCTACTGATTGTACACGACCAGCGGATAGGGATGGTTTTACTTTTTTCCATAAAACGGGAGAAAGTTCAAAACCAACCAATCTATCCAAAACACGGCGCGCCTGCTGCGCATTTACCAGGTTGTAATCTATTTTGCGTGGATTTTCAATAGCGCGCAAAATAGCGGGCTTTGTTATCTCATGAAAAACAATGCGTTTGGTATTGGATTCTTTTAAACCTAATGTTTCATATAAGTGCCACGATATGGCTTCACCCTCGCGGTCCTCGTCCGATGCCAGCCAAACCATGTCGGCCTCCTTCGCTAATTTTTTTAGATCACTAACTATCTGCTTCTTATCAGCAGGTACTTCATATTTTTGTTCAAAGTTATGAGCTATATCTATTGCATCTTCAGACTTTACTAAATCACGAATATGTCCGTAACTCGATTTAACCGTAAAATCTTTACCGAGGTAGCCTTCTATGGTTTTGGCTTTCGCCGGTGATTCAACTATTAATAGATTTTTAGCCATTTAATCAGGTTATTTTTTGCAAATAAAACATAAAGAAAGCGAAACACAAATTTGTTTTTCGGAATGATGCATCGAAATGATGCTAACCTGACGGTTTTTTAAAACAATAAGGAATAGCGTTAAAACAGGAATAGCTGCTAATAGCTACATTAAAAAACCACCGCCCAGCAGGTCATTACCCTCATAAAATACAGCCGACTGCCCCGGTGCTATGCCCGATACATTGTGATGGAAATCCACCTTCATGTGTTCGCCCATTTGCTGGATAGTGCTTTGTGTGCCTGCATCTTTATACCTGATTTTGGTTACGGCATCAATTGGTTGGTTGATGTTTTCGTATTTAATAAGGTTAAGGTTTTTAACCCATGCCTGCTTGCGTTCAAGCGCATCAGCAGTACCTAAAACCACGGTATTAGTAACGGGATCAATATTGGTAACAAACATAGGTTGCCCTAAAGCAATGCCTAAACCTTTGCGCTGACCTATGGTGTAGAAAGGATATCCCTGGTGTTTGCCCACTATGGTGCCATCTGTTAAAACAAAATTACCCCCGGCTACACGTTCTTCCAGGTCTTCTACTTTGTGCCTTAGAAAGGCTCTGTAGTCGTTATCAGGTACAAAGCATATTTCATAGCTTTCGCTTTTGCCGGCTAATTCAATCTGCCCCATATCCATTGCCATCTGCCTGATCTCAGGTTTAGAATAACTGCCTAACGGGAATTTTGTGCGCGCCAGATTTTTTTGCGATACACCCCAAAGCACGTATGATTGGTCTTTATTTTCGTCTTTGCCTTTTGATATTACATAGCGGCCGCTGTCCTGTAAGCGGATATTGGCATAATGCCCGGTCGCAATAAATTCGCAATCAAGTTTATCGGCACGCTTAAGTAACGCTTCCCATTTAATGTGGGTGTTGCATAAAACACATGGGTTAGGGGTGCGGCCTGCGAGGTATTCATCAACAAAATTGTCGATCACAAAATCGCCGAATTCACTCCTGATATCCAATATATAATGCGGGAAGCCGTATCCAACTGCCAATGCACGTGCATCGTTAATGCTATCCAGACTACAGCAACCGGTTTCTTTTGAACTGCCGCCTGATGAAGCATAGTCCCAGGTTTTCATGGTAAGGCCAATAACTTCATAGCCCTGCTCATGCAGCATTACTGCCGCTACCGAACTATCAACTCCGCCGCTCATTGCCACTAATATCCTGCCGTGCTTACTCATATTGAGCGCAAAGATACGAATTGTGATTTAGGTTAATAGGGGTGAAGGTCAGGAGATGGTAAGATTATAACCAGGATTAAACGGATTAATAGATTTACAGGATAAAATCCAAATCCTAAAAATCATTTAAATCTGTTTAATTCTGGTTCTTATAATGATAAAATATTCCTCTATCATAAGGTGTCCATAAGCAAGCCTTTTGTCCGCAGGCTTTTAGGGCGTTATTGGCCCAGGTGTTGCAGGTATAAAATAGGTTGTAACTTCCTTTGGCTTCATAAAAAGCGTCGTGGTTATCATAGTTGACATTTGTTTTTATATTGATGACGTTGCCTTGGGCGTCTCTTTTAAAACTATCGTCAACAAAAGTTACCAGTCGCGCATATTGATCATTGCTGATCATGATCTTTTTGCAATCGGCACCCGTTTGCGGCATATTGCAAAATGTAGCATGTATAGCTGATGTGCTCAAAGCGAAAGCTGCTTTAAAAGCGACGCTGAATTTTAATTGTGCCCAGGTAGGGGTATTGAGGTAAAAACCTTTGTCGCCCCAACCCAATGCTACATATTTTGCAGTAGTATCCCGGCTTATGGTGTTTTCATATTTAACCTCGGTACTCCAATTTTTGATTTCATTTTTTACCGGAACGATAACATCGGTATGATCGCCATTGGTGAGGATATAGATGATTACATCATTAGATGAGTTAGCTTCTTTGGCAACCGGAATTATGGATAACACAAAAACGGTCAGCAGGTAAACCGAAACAAATAGTACAAAACTCAATATTATCCAAATAAGGGCTTTTACGATCTTTTTAAATGTCATTAAATCAAGGTTATAGTAATTGATTTTTAAAGTTAACATTTCAATTGATGGGAGCCGCTGAGGAGCGATTAATTATCAAGGTAAATGTTATCCGTTTGGGTATCAGTAGTTATTTATTCGGCATTGCAATATTCGTAATGTGTATAAATCGCTTATTAACTTAAAGTAAATTAACACTAATAATCAAATAATTATGTGTTTTAATTAAATTTATTATTCATATAAATATTTGATCGAAGGAAAAAAAGTCATAAAAGAAATACTAACTACAATGTGTAAAATATCGCTTTGAATTTCTATATGATTGCCTTCCATGCCAATAAAAAGTATGGCGAAATGTGGTATTGTTTATGTCTTATAATGATTGATAAGGAGTGTTCACAATTTGAAATCAGGCAAGAAAATATGTTTTTTTTGAGGTCTTATCTACTCATTATACAAATAGGGAATGCAGGTTTTAACTCCCCCAAATATGTTAAGGTGTTGTATTTTCTATTGCTTGTAAGTTAATCTGTTGTTTTGTAATTACTTATGGTATTTTTCACTGATATTTAATTATTGAAAATAATCAAGCCTGATTGTTATGCCGCAGAGGCGATGTAGGGAAACTATAGCCCGGGAATTAATGAACAGATATTAAAACTAAAAAAACCTGTCTATAATACGGTTATACACCCTTTTTAAATAAAGTAAGCAGAAAAACAGAGTTTAAATCATTTAAATAGGGTTTTACACGCTTTTTTCAGTAAGGCTACTTTTAATATTGGGGCGTATTTGTTGCGAATATTTTATTAAATAATTGCACAATTGCGTAGAATATTTAGTTACGGTTTTTTATTTAAAAAATTAGCAAAAATATAGATGGGTGTTGTAACAAATGCATTACAAATTATATTTGCTATACCCTAATTAAAATAAACAAATGAGAGCCCTAACACAAATGTCAATCGAACAAAAATTACAAGGTCTGATCCTTGTAGCTATTTGCTTTGTTGCAATTCTTGATTACCTGGTTTAATAACCCCAAAAAAGAAACTAAACAAAACAAACAAACAAGGTGCTTACTTAGGGTAGGCACCTTTTTTATTTAGTAAAAGTTAAACTGGTTTTTATGGATTACGGGTTTGTCCGTTGCCCTTAACTATCCATTTATAACTGGTTAGTTCATCTAAGCCCATAGGGCCTCGGGCATGTAGTTTTTGGGTGCTGATTCCAATCTCGGCCCCTAAGCCAAACTGGGCTCCATCTGTAAAAGCTGTTGAGGCATTCGCATATACAGCCGCCGCATCTACATTATTCAGGAACGTGGCAATATTTTCGGCATCTTCAGAAATAATAGCCTCACTATGTTTTGAACCGTATTGGGCAATATGGTCAAGCGCTTCAGATAAATTATTAACTGTCTTAATAGTTAGTTTTAACGAAAGAAACTCTATGCCGAAATGCTCCGCTTCTGCTTTATTTAAAAGATTGGCGGGATAGTAGTCTGCCAGGGCAGCATATGCTTCTTCATCAGCAAATAATTCTACTTGTTTTTCTAATAAACGCTCTGCTATTTTAGGTAAGTCATCTAAACGATCGCTATGTATGATTAAACAATCAAGCGCGTTACATACGCTTACACGGCGTGTTTTGGCATTGAAAATGATGTCAATACCTTTTTTCAGATCACCGGTTTTATCAAAATAAGTATGTACAATACCTGCGCCCGTTTCTATAACCGGTACTTTGCTGTTATTGCGTACATAATTTATCAGCGATTGACTGCCGCGTGGTATTAGTACATCAATATAACCGATGGCGTTTAATAATGCTTCTGTAGCTTCGCGCTCAACAGGCAATAAGGTGGCTGCATTTACATCAATATTATGCTTGGCAAGCACCTGGTGAATTACCGAGATGATAGCCCTGTTTGAAAAATCAGCATCGCTACCGCCTTTCAAAACGCTTATATTTCCGGTTTTAAAGCACAGGGAAAAAACATCAAAGGTAACGTTAGGCCTGGCTTCGTATATAACACTTACAACACCCAGCGGCACTCTTACTTTAGAAATCTCTAAACCATTAGGTAGTGTTTTATCCAATAATACTTCACCCAGTGGGCTCTCTAATCCAGCTATCGCTAATATATCATTAGCAATGTCCTGCAGGCGGCCCTCTGTAAGTTTAAGGCGGTCATATTTCGGATCAGCCGGGTCCATTCTGTCAAGATCCTTGATATTCTCTTGTAACAGATATCCGGTTTGAGCAATGGTAGCAGCTGCCAGATCTTCCAATACCTGGTTTATAACAGCAGGAGCAGGGTTTGTTTTTCTACCGGCTATCAGTGCGTTTTCAAAGTAGGAGTTATAGCTCATTGTAGTTAGCATTGCAAATAAAGGTAATCATAATGTACCAGTGGTTTCTGATTTTTCTGGCCGATCCTTTCACGGGCCTTATCAGCACTATATTCGGCTATGCCTAAGCCAATAAGTTTTTCGGCACAATCAACCAACTTAATAATATCGCCTTTTTTAAAGTCGGACAAGATATTTACCAGTCCAACCGGGAGCAAGCTGGTAGCCCTGCTTGATATAAGAGCTGTTTTTGCACCCTCATTTACCTGTACAATACCGGTAGCATAGTTTTCAGAATGTGCCAGCCACTTTTTTTTTCCTGATGCTGTTTTATTAGGGATAAAGCGTGTGTGCGTTACACTATTATCCAACACATCGGTTAGTATATTGTCTTTTGTGCCGTTGGCTATATGAACTGCTATGCCTAACGCCGCCACCTTTTGTGCCATGGTTGATTTGGTGATCATACCACCACGCCCAAACTGCGACTTTCCAGAGTTTATAAATGATGAAAAATCAATAGTATCGCCATTGATCTCATTTATTACACTTGATCCGGCTAATTTGGGATCGCCGTTATAGATACCATCTACATTACTGAGGATGATAAGTGCCTGGGCATTCAGCATAGAAGCTATTAATCCGGCTAATTCATCATTATCAGTAAACATCAGTTCGGTTACTGATACCACATCATTTTCATTTACCACCGGGATCACATCGCACTGCAATAACAGCTCGAGGCAATTTTTCATGTTGAGGTAATGCATTCTGTCCCTGAAATCCTCTTTGGTTACCAGTACCTGCGAACACAGTATATTAAAACGTTCAAATAATTGAGCGTAGGTGTTGATCAGCTTTACCTGGCCAATTGACGCCAGTAACTGTCTTGTAGCTACAGCATCATACTTTTCAGATACGTTTATTAAACTCCTGCCAGAAGCAACAGCACCGGAGGATACCAGGATAACCTGCTTACCTTGTTTTTTGATAGATGCGATCTGATCAACCAGGTGGGTTATGCGATTTATATCGGGTAAGCCGTCATTCTGAGTTAAGACATTTGAGCCAATTTTTATTATTATCCGGTTGTAATTGAATGACATCGGCTATAAATTATCATTATTAGTATAAAAATACATTAAAATAGCCAATTATAATTCAATTTGGTTTTAAATGCATTGTGTTTAAACAAATATGAGGCTTTTTAAGAATAAAATAGCCTAAAATTAATTATTTTAATGTAAAAATGATTAAAAGTCGTTGTTTTTGGATTTTTGCTGTTTTTTTTAGATAGGAGTTCTATAAAAAAAACGGCCTCTATCACGACTGATAGAGACCGTTTTTTTTATTAAGTGGTTGATCTTAACTGATAAAGCCTTTTACATATTCTTGAGTCAGCTCTTGTTTTGGGTTGAGTAATACCTCTTCGGTAGGGCCAAACTCAATTATCTTGCCCATGTATACAAAAATGATATAATCTGATACACGGCGTGCCTGCCTCAGGATGTGCGTTACCAATACAATGGAGTATTTTTCTTTTAGTTCAATAAACAAGTCTTCAATGATATGGGTTGATGTGGGATCTAATGCGGATGTAGATTCATCGCCCAAGATGATCTCAGGCTCTACAGCCAGTCCGCGTGCCAGGCACAAGCGCTGTTGCTGACCGATAGATAACTTAGAAGCAGGGGCCTTTAAACGGTCTTTAACTTCATTCCACAAGCCGGTAGCTTTTAGCTGTGTTTCAACTATTTCATCAAGCTCGGCCTTTTTGGGGTTGCCATGTATGCGGGGGCCATATGCTACATTATCATAAATAGACATAGGCAACGGATAGGGGCGTTGTGATAATAGCCCCATTTTTTTGCGGATATGGGTTATTTCTGCTTTAGGATCATAAATATCTTCACCATCAACCAAAACTTTACCGGTTATTTTTACATCAGGTGTATTATCCAGCAATCGGTTAAATGATTTTAACAATGTTGTTTTACCGCAGCCAGAAGGGCCAATAATTGAGGTTACCTTTTTATTGGGGATATTTATGCTGATATCTTTTAATATGTGCTGGTTGGCTATATGCACATTTAAATTTTGAACACTGATATGTGGTGTACTTGTCATTAAATTTTATGTTTGGAGAACTTCTTTATCAGTATTTCAGATAAAACAGTAATAATTAAAACTACGATAGTTAGTATAAGCGCCGATGCATAGGCACGACCCTGAACTTCCTCAACCGGGCTGCCCAATTGGAAAAATATAGCCAATGGTAGGGTAGCGGCAGGTTCATGCAGGGAGGTTGGGATATTATCGCTAAAACCTGCTGTAAATAATACAGAAGCCACATCGCCAATACCACGCCCAAAGGATAGTAGTATGGCTGTGAAGATGCCTGGTCTTATCTGCCTTAAAACTACCTTGGCAGTTTCCCAGCGTGTTGAACCTAAGGATAGGGCTGCATCACGCAGTTCGCCGGGTACTGTACGGATCACTTCATCAAGCGTACGAACCAATAACGGTATTACTAATAAGGTAACGGCTATAATACCGCCTAATAATGATGCCCGTACTCCAAAATATACCATGATAAGGAAACCAAAAGCACCATACACAATTGATGGTATACCGAAAAGTACATCAAATACCGTACGCAGGACGTTGGTAACGAAATTCTTTCCTGACAGGTACATATTTATGAAGATGGCTACAGGGATGCTAATTAACAGGCCCAAAAATGTTGCACCACCAGCCACATATAATGAACCAATTATGGCATTTAATACGCCGCCTTCCTTACCTATGTAAAAACCTCCACCAGGTATTTTGGTGATCATATCCAGCGACATATAGGGAACACCCTTGGTAAATATAGTTCCCACTATCAGGAAAAAGCTGCCAACCACTATAATGGTAGCCAGTATCATCAGTATCTTGATGAAAAGTTCTTCTAATTTGCGTTTTATCATCCTGCAAGGTTCCTTTCTAAACGGGCTAAAATAATTCTGGAGATCACATTAAATAACAGGATAATTATAAAAAGCAGCAATGCCGCAAACATTAAAGCTGAATCATACAAAGGAATCGACATCATTTCGCCATAGTTGTTGGCTATCAGCGCGGGCAGTGGGTAGCCAGTATCAAATACCGAATGTGGCACAACCGCGTTATTACCGCAAACCATTAACACAGCAATAGTTTCGCCAAATGCACGGGATATAGCAAGTACGGTTGCAGCAATTATACCTGGTAGTGCTTTGCGAATGGTTACTTTTTTTATGGTTTCCCATTTAGTAGCCCCAAGAGCAAGTGAAGCATCCTTTAGTTCCTGCGGGATGGTGTTTAAAACCTCGTTCACAATACTTACTATTAGCGGGAATATCATTACTGCCAATACTATGCCACCTGCCAAAACACAGTATCCGGTTGAGTATTCAACAAAATGAGGTGCTACGTATTCTTGTATAAAAGGTACAATGAATAACACCCCCCAAACACCAAAAATCACCGGCGGTATGCCTGATAACAGGTTTACAAAAGGTATTAGTATGCGTTTTACCCTGGTATGTGCATACTCCGATAAGTAGAAGGAGGTAAGCAAACATAATGGTAGTGCAATAGCAATGGAAATAATGGTTACCCATAGGGTGCCCATTATGAACGGGTAAAAGCCAAACAGACCCTTCATCGGTTTCCAAACCGAGGAACTCAGCAATTGACTCCAGGATGCGTTGGCTAAAACCGGAAGTGATTTGTAGTATAAACCAACCCCAATAATTATAATGATTGAAACTGATGCCAGTGTAAGCACCAGCATCAGTTTAGAGATGACTTTATCTTTTATTAAGCGTAGTTGCATATTTATTGAGTGAAGTAATGAGTTGTTAAATTAGTAATTGATGAAATGCTCACTCAATCACTAATTTGCTAATTCACTCAATTAACCTTTTTAAGTTCGTCCTGCAATTTTTGTTTTGATAGGGCTATGTAACCATTTTCGTCAACAAATTTCTGACCGTCGGTTAATACATATTTTACAAATTCTATCAGTTCTTTTTTCTGTGGCTTTCCTTTAAACAGGAACCCTAAATTACGTGCCGGCGGCGAAGGGTATTTACCTGATGCTATAGCATCCGTTAACTCATCAATTGTGCCATAGAAGTTCTCATCAGCATCAATTTTGCCATTTCCGTTCACATCGATAGGCAAGGCATGTACACCTGCAACCTGTTTGCGTGTTTTAAGGTCATATAAATAAGCTATGTTATTAAAACCAATCGCGGTAGGGTCTTTTTTAACAGCCTGAGCTAATCCTGGGTCACCATAAACAGCTACACCAAGCAGATCTTCTTGTTTTTTGTCGAAGTATTTTGCCCAGGTTTCAGCTGCCCCGGCAGCGTCAGAACGGGTATATACGTGGATGGGTAATGATACCCTGCCTGCAACCTGTTTCCAGTCGGTGATTTTTCCGGTAACAAATATGTCTGCAAATTGGGCTCTTTTAACACCCTTACCTAACAAAGCAGGTGCATCAGGATTAGCTGTATTGTAAGTTGGTACTACAGCATCTTTAGTTACATAGATGGTGTAAGCGCCTTTTTTTACTTCGGCAGGGGCGATATCACGCGAAGCTAAGCCAATATCAACCAAGCCTGATAGTGCATCAGTAATACCTTTACCTGCACCACCGGCAGAAATGTTAAACTTTACATTAGGGTGCAACTTTTTAAACTCATCAGCCCATTTAACAGTGATAGGATATAAGGCAAACGCGCCTGATATGCTTATAGTGCCTTGCAGGTCGTCAGCCGGTGCTGGGGCTGGTGTGTTCTTTTTTGTAAAGGACGAGGTTACGATCAGCGTGCTTATTGCTAATGCGCCAACCTTTAATATTCGCGTGTTTAATATATTTTTCATAATCTTTTTGTTAGAATGTTAGCTGTAATTGAGCTTCAAATAAGTTGTTCTTGATCTGCGTAACTTCTTCGCGGCGGTCAACATAGTTAACGGTAAACCTTGCCCAGTTATTAAAGAAGTAATTTACACCGCCTGTATAATTGTTGGTACGAACGTCTGCTGTGATGTTATTAGGATCGTATGTATCATATTTGGCTGCCAATTGTAATTTTTTAGGTAAAACAAAATAGGTAGCCTGACCATACCAGCCATCTCTTTTAATTACACCATCAGTACCTTTATCGTATTCAGCCTGTATAGCTAAATTACCAATTGTATACCTGGCGTCAACGCCTTCGCGGTTTCTTTTATTGTTGGTAGCAGTTTTAGCTGTGCCTACTATATAATAACCTTGTCCGTTATAAAAATCACCTGATACATCCAGATTTTGGATAGGGTGAACAGTTAACCTGCCTACTACATCTTTGTGGTTATTGTTATCAGTAGTTACATCATAACCTGCACCATTTACTACACCCAATGTATAATCAAACAGGTAACGGTTATCAATTTTTGCAAAGCTCCCGCTGATAGTGATACCAATATCACGACCATTTTGATTGCCGATAACATCTGTTGACCTGCCTGACAGTGCGTTAACTACTGCTGAACGATCGATGAAATCAAGCTGACTATCAGAGATTAAGCTTTCAAGAGAGAATGGAACTTTGAACTGACCAGCAGTGAATTTTAAATAATCAGCTATTTTGTAGGTTGTATAAGCATCCAGCAATTTGGGTGTAGCACCGGCAAATTCGGTATACACCTCATAGCTCCATGCATCGCTTATATCACCTTTAACATCCAAACGGGCGCGGTGCAGCAGGAAGGTATTATTAATGCCTTTTTGCTCAAAACCTTCATATTCGGTTTGTACCAGGCCGCTTAATTGCAATGCACGGCTGCCGATGGTTATACCGTGTTGGTTTTGTTTGTCTTTATCGCGTTTCTTTTGTTCCTTAATAGCGGCATCAGAACGCAATGAATCGGCTTCTTCCTGTGTTATCACATTTTTTTTGATGAGGACGTTTAACAGGTCATCATTTTGTTGTGCTTTAGCTGCTGCAAATGAAAGCAGCAGTATAAATAAAAATAAGGGCTTTAATAAGTACGTGTGTTTCATGTTCTTTTTGGTTAAAAAAGTTTAAGATTATATAGTTGATTAAGAAAATTTGTATGGTAAGAAAAGGGCAGTAACGAAGGGCTATTAGCAGCGGCACATACAGCAGCAGCAAGTTGTTATTTGGGCATAACAACGAATACTGTTTTTTTGCTGAAGGAATTTAAGAGTGCTCATTTATCTACTATTTCTATAAAGTCTATCTTTTTAGTAGCACAAATATATATGTTTAATTTGAGTGTGCAAGAATTATTTGAAAAAAGAAGAAAATAATTTGTTTTAGTTATCACGCGTCGTCGAGGAGCGAAGCAATGACGATTGGTGAGATGCCAAACAAAAAAAGGCGGATGATTCTATCATCCGCCTTACATATCTAATAGGTCTAATCTTAATCAGCTACAGCCCTTAACATCAAAGCGCCAACGGTAACATTGGTACGGCTATCAATAATAATAGCACCGCCATTGGCTTTGTTAACCTGGTAGGGGTCGAATGCTAACGGGTCAGCGGTTTTGATGATGATGCGGCCGATATCATTCAGTTTAAAATCCTCATCATATTCTTTTTCAAGGGTGTTGATGTTTACTTTATGTAATACTTCTTGTATACGGCAGCGGGTTACCTTGCTGTTGTGCTGTATAAAATAAGTATGTGAAGTATCCAGGGCACGGGTATCCATCCAGCAAAGATCGGCTTCAATTACTTGTGACAGTTGTGGCTGATAATCGGTATTCACCAATATATCGCCACGACTGATATCAATATTATCTTTTAAATGCACAGTTACCGACATGCCTGCGAATGCTTCTTCCGGCTCTTTATCAAATACCTCAATTTTTGAAACAGTTGAGCTAAAGCCTGATGGCAACACAGTAACCTTATCATTTACGCGGAATGACCCGCTTGAGATACGGCCTGCATACCCACGGTAGTCATGTAGCTCATCAGTTTGCGGGCGTACAACCCACTGTACGGGGAAACGGGCATGAGCTATGGTATCATCAACATTGATCTCTACAGTTTCAAGGTAATCCAGCAAGCTTTTACCATGATACCAGTTAATGTTTGTTGATTTGTTAACGATGTTGTCACCTTTAAGAGCGCTTACAGGTATAAACACTACGTTTTTGAGGCCGACTTTAGTGGCAAGTGCCTGGTAGTTTTTAACGATGTCATTATAAACTTCTTCGCTAAAATCAACCATATCCATTTTATTTACACAAACCACTACCTTCGGTAAACCCAGTAATGATACTAAAAAGGAGTGACGGATGGTTTGCTCAATAACACCTTTACGGGCATCTATTAATATTATAGCCAGGTTAGCATTTGACGCGCCGGTTACCATGTTACGGGTATACTGTGTATGGCCCGGGGTATCGGCTATAATAAACTTACGTTTTTCGGTTTGAAAGTATTTGTAGGCGACATCAATGGTAATGCCTTGCTCACGTTCGGCTTTTAGGCCGTCGGTTAATATGGCAAGGTCAATGGTACCGTCGTCGTTTTTACGGTTAGAGCTATGCAGTGCTTCCAGCTGATCTAACAAAATAGATTCGCTATCATATAATAAGCGGCCAATTAAGGTGCTTTTTCCATCGTCAACACTACCTGCTGTAATAAATTTTAGTATTTCCATAATTAAAAATAGCCTCCTTTTTTGCGATCTTCCATTGCGGCTTCGCTCACTTTATCATCCATGCGTGCGCCGCGCTCGCTTATTTTTGAGGCGCTTATTTCGTCAATTATATCGTCAATCTCGTATGCATATGATTCTACGGCTGCAGTACAGGTCATATCGCCCACAGTGCGGAAACGTACATTACGACGTTCAATCACATCTTCCTCATCCATATTTAAAAATGGTGATGCTGCCATTAGTTGGCCGTTACGGGTTATCGTATCACGCTCATGCGCGAAGTAAATTGATGGCAGTTCCATCTTTTCGCGGCGGATATAGTTCCAAACATCAAGCTCGGTCCAGTTACTGATAGGGAATACCCTAACGTTTTCGCCCTTGTGTATCTTACCATTGTAGATATTCCATAGCTCAGGGCGCTGGCGTTTTGGATCCCATTGGCCAAACTCATCACGTACGGAGAATATACGCTCCTTTGCACGGGCTTTTTCTTCATCCCTTCGTGCACCGCCTATACAAGCGTCAAATTTATGCTCAGCAATGGTATCTAACAGTGTTACTGTTTGTAATGCATTACGACTGGCATTCTTTCCTTTTTGCTCAACCACTTTACCCTGGTCGATAGAATCCTGAACATTACCTACGATCAGTTTTTCGCCAAGGCGCTTCACCATGTTATCGCGGTATTCAATCGTTTCAATAAAGTTGTGCCCGGTATCAATATGTACCAGCGGGAAAGGGAATTTACCCGGCCTGAAGGCTTTCTCAGCCAAACGCACCAGGGTAATAGAATCCTTACCACCCGAAAATAACAGGGCAGGGCGCTCAAACTGACCGGCTACCTCCCGTAAAATATAAATAGCCTCCGCTTCCAGTTCGTCTAAATAATCCAGTTGATGTTTACTCATTTTTCTACAATTTCATTTACCCCATGTAATCCGCACTCTTTTTTCGACTGATCTTCCCACCACCA
>JAMFSA010000123.1 GCA_026225055.1 Mucilaginibacter xinganensis
AAAATCTGGTATATTTAATCATCATGCTTTTGTATCGCTGCGTTTAATCCTTCAAGAACCAGGTAAGGTTCAGTTTTAATATAGGGGGCAAAGATGCTATTTTTCAATAGAGTATCAAAAAAAATACCGTCGCCGCCGGTTAGTATAATATTAAGCTCTTTATTATTGTGCCTGTAGCTTTCAATAAAGCCCGTAAGCTCATATTTTATCCCATTCTGCACACCTGATAACATGGCTCCCGGGGTATCATTTCCGTAGGTTGTATTAAATGTTTTGTCTTCCTGTATCAATGGCAAGCCTGCGGTATAATTATTTAATGCCTTATAACGCATATTTAAGCCCGGTGATATACTGCCGCCATAATAATTTGCACCGGCATCAACAAAATCATAAGTTATACAGGTTCCGCCGTCAATTACCAGCGAATCTTTGCCGGGATATAAATGGTTTGCGCCAATAACCGCTGCCAGCCTGTCGCGGCCCAGCGTTTTTGGTGTAGCATAATGATTAGTGATCACGGTTGTCATCTCAGCATTAAAATATATTACGTGGACGCTTTCTTTTAATACTGTTTCCCACTCTTCTTTTTCTGTTTTTACTGATGAGATAATGGCTTTATCAACCTCATTATCGCGCAGCAATGTATTTATTGTATGGCTATCCGGTTGCTGAAATTGTTGGGTATACGTTATTTTATTATGCCTGAATATTGCAATTTTTGTGTACGTGTTACCTATATCAATAACCAGATTGGCCATTAGGCTTTAACCAGCGATAATATAGATTCAAAAATAGCAAGACCATCCTCGTTAGCTAACAATGCATCGGCAGCACGCTCGGGGTGTGGCATTAAGCCAAACACGTTACGGTTTTTGTTGCATACACCGGCAATGTTCTCTAACGATCCGTTAGGATTAGCGGCATCGGTAACTAAACCCGATTCATCACAATACCTGAATAAGATCTGGTCGTTATCCTTCAGCTCCTGCAATACATCAGCATCAGCAAAATAATTTCCCTCGCCATGGGCAACCGGAATTTTTAATGCTCGCTGCGGATCGATCTGCGAGGTAACTAATGAGTTGGTGGTTTCAGCCTTTAGGTAAATGTTGCGGCAAATGAATTTCCTGTTCTCGTTGTGCAATAACGCGCCTGGTAATAAACCAGCCTCAGTTAATACCTGAAAACCATTGCAGATACCTAACAGATAACCGCCGTTTTCGGCAAACTTGATAACCTCGGTCATGATTGGTGAGAAACGGGCAATAGCGCCTGAGCGCAGGTAATCGCCGAAAGAGAAACCGCCGGGCAATACGATAAAATCAACGCCTTGCAGGTCATGATCTTTATGCCATAGTTTAACTACCGGCTCGCCTGTTAATCTTTCTAAAGTATAAATGATATCCTCGTCGCAATTGGACCCCGGAAATATTACTACGCCAAATTTCATTTGAATCGCTTTTTTTAGTGGTAATGCTACCATCATTTAAGCCGATTTATGCAGATACACAATTGCCCATGATGGTTTTACGCTACAAAACTAATATAACGGCTGAAATTTGAACGAATATAATAGTTAAAAAGTGTTAAACTGAAAGTATATTATACTTACCAGCAGCAAAAAAAACAAAGTTTCGAACACCCACTTGTTGGCGGCGTACAGAAAATAGTAGGCAAAAAAGATGGCGGCGGGTATGGCGCACAGTAAAAAGTGACTTAAATTAAACTCCTTTACGTAAAAAGAAAGCCCGGCTATCAGGAACATAAAGAATAATAGCTGGAATGATTTACGCACCTGCACATAGCTCCTGAAAAAGTTTTCGCGTAGTTTTAAAAAGCAAAGGAACAGGATAATGATAACCGGGATAAGCACCAGGTAGTTATAATAATCGATATTGATCTTATTCGGAAACTTGCTACCCAAAGGCAGCCAGATATTTGAGAATTCGCCCAGGCGATTATTCCAGTAATAAAATACCGCTAAAAAGAAGAATATGGTGGCATAACCCAAGACACCCGCTATCCACTCGCGCCAGTTGAAAGGCTTGAATATGATAAGCGCTATCCATATCACTAAAAAAAGATAGATAAACGGAAAATAGATGAGTGAGCCTACGGCTACGATCATCCCCAAGTCATAGGCGGTTGATTTGGCATCCTCGCCTTTGTACAGATCGAATAATTTATACAGCATCCATATCACCAGGAAATTACAGATGAGTGGCGGGCTCAACAGCAAAAACGGTGTAAATAAACCCGAAATGGTGATATACATCAAAGCCGGTAAAAAGGTTGGCTTGCTTAACAGGTTGTAATGGTTTACCAGGTAATTAAGCAGCAAGGCCTGTATAAGCACCAAAACAGCCGCAATAAATATATTGGCACCGGTGGATAGCGCATGCTCATAAGCTACGGGGATGAGCAAACGGGCAAATGGCTCAACAAAACTAACGCTGATATTGACCGGCGCATGCCAGGCATAACCAACCCGCAGCACGAATAATAAAATTATCAGCCATATAATACTAAGCGGGTTAAGTGTCCTGAATGCTCTAACTATCATTATGTATGTTCCGGGCGCAATATTAGCAGAAAAAAGGCTTATGATGAAAT
>JAMFSA010000124.1 GCA_026225055.1 Mucilaginibacter xinganensis
AAAGGCCCAACCAATTTCTCAGTTGAGCCCCTTTTCATGAATATAAGAAAAATTACATTTTCTTAGTTGTATCCTTTTTTGTGGTGTCCATTTTTGTAGTATCCATTTTCTTGGTGGTATCTGTAGCTGGTGTGGTCATTGCCGAATCTTTAGCCGTGCTATCAGAACCGCTTGCTTTTTTTTCAGAACTGCAGCCGGTTGCAATTGAACCTATCATTGTCGCCACAAGAGCGAAACCTAAAATGTGCTTTTTCATAGATAATAGTTTTAAATATTTTCACTAATTGAATTAACGTTACAACCGTGAGACTTTCATATTGTTTGTAAATAGCCTTCTTCGGATTGTAACAATGATATGAAATGGATAAATGGCATTTTGTACGTTAACGTATGTTAATATAATCGCTAATAAAAATATGCTATGCTACATTTGATGAACCGTCAATATCGGTCATGAAAAAGAAACTGAACATCTTGTTTGTCTTAATAAGCCTGTCGTTATCAGGCATAATTATTTTCCAGATCTACTGGACGGTTGATGCCTATAATGTAAATAAAGAGAAGTTTGATAACAATATCGACCTGGCCATGCAAAAAGCTATGGACGATTGCAAAAAGGATTATTTCGATTCAATTCGTGTAGTTTTAGTTAGGCGTTTAAGCGATACCGCCATAAAAATAAGGATTGATACTTTACACGAGGCCGATACTATTCACAAACAATTATCAATTTTTGTAAAAAGCAAATACTCTGGTATAACCGGGCCTTTTCACATCACATCAAACCAGTTGGACTACTATGGGAGTTTAATTAAGCATAAGGCAACATTACCTGAGGTACTTACTGAAGCATCATTTTACATACCAGCTTTAATGAATAACTGGCAACTATTGCTCGGTATGGATGATATTGAAAGTCATAAGGGTGAAATGTCTGCTTACTTAAAAACACATAACAATATACCGGCTGATAGTATTATCGCGCACAATATTTTAACGTTATACGGTATTTACGCGTTGCCTAAAAACTATCGGAAAGCTGATAGTATTAAGTTGCATAATCATTTAAAACAGGAATTAGACAAAATACACATTAACACAAATTTTGATCTTAATTTCTCTGCACGCCATACATCGCCGCAAAAAATCAATAAAAACTACAGCCAAACTAATGAATATAGCTACAAATATCATGGTTTTGTATTTATACATATGCGCGGCGATGAGTTTTTTGCGCGGGCAATATTCAGCAATGTTCAGTATAGCGTGTTAAAAAACATGCTCACCCCTCTCCTGCTGTCTTTGTTGTTAATTTTATTCACTATTTATTGCTTTAACTATATAATTCAGTTGGTTATTCATCAAAAGAGATTATCAGAGTTAAAAGATGACTTCATTAACAACATGACACATGAATTAAAAACTCCAATTGCTACCATAGCAGTTGCTATTGAAGGGCTTCAAAAATTTAATGCTTTAAATGATATAGATAAAACACAACGTTATTTTCAGATCTCCAAGGCTGAACTTTCTAAATTAAATAACCTGGTTTCGAGAGTGCTTGATATAGCAGCCTTTGAAAATAAAGATATCGACCTAATTAAGGAGCTAATAAATGTAGATGAGCTTATAAACGGCATAATAGCTACAGAACAATTAAAAGCGTATAAAAAAATAAATTTCACGCATAGAAATAACGATAAAATAGATGCAATTTATGCTGATAAGATGCACTTTGGAAATGTATTGAATAACATAATTGATAATGCTATTAAATACAGTAATGAGCCTGTAGATATAATTATTAACTGTTTCAAACAAAACAAGAACGTGGTTTTTTCTGTAAAAGATAACGG
>JAMFSA010000125.1 GCA_026225055.1 Mucilaginibacter xinganensis
ACTTTACACCCGCTGCCGGTTGTAAAAACAAACCCTGTGCTTAAAGAAGCAAACCAGGAGCAATTTGAAAGGGATACACGTTTATAATGGAATTAGCAGATATAATCATAAAATTTGTACTGATAGTGATCATTTTCGCTATTAGCCTGGTGGTGGCCATGTATTCCACCTATGCCGAACGTAAGGTAGCCGCGTTTTTCCAGGATAGGATAGGCCCTAACCGTGCCGGTCCCTGGGGAATCTTACAGCCATTATGTGATGGTGGTAAAATGTTCCTGAAAGAAGAGATCATCCCGACCAATGCCAGCGCGTTTCTGTTTATCGCGGGCCCGTCATTAGCTATATTAACTGCTTGTATAGGTTCAGCTGTTATCCCTTGGGGGCAACAGATCACTATCGGCGGACATGTTGTTGACTTGCAGGTTACCGATATTAACGTAGGTGTATTATACATCTTTGGTGTGGTATCATTAGGTGTGTACGGTGTAATGATAGGCGGCTGGGCATCAAACAACAAATACTCTTTGTTAGGTGCCATCCGTGCTGCATCACAAAACATCAGCTACGAAATTTCAATGGGCCTTTCTATCATCGCCCTGTTAATGTTAACCGGTACTTTAAGCTTACGCGAAATTGCAGAGCAGCAGCATGGCTGGAACTGGAACGTTCTTCGTCAGCCTTTAGGCTTCCTGCTGTTCATTGTTTGTGCTTTTGCTGAAACCAACCGTACACCATTCGATTTGCCTGAGTGCGAAACCGAGCTGGTAGGTGGTTATCATACCGAATACTCATCCATGAAACTAGGCTTTTACCTGTTTGCTGAGTATATCAACATGTTCATATCATCAGCAGTAATGGTAACACTTTACTGGGGTGGCTACAACTACCCGGGTATGGATTGGGTGCTGGCACATGCAGGCCCGACTATCGCGCCTATAATTGGTGTAGTGGTTATGTTTACCAAGGTATTTTTGTTCATCTTCTTCTTTATGTGGGTACGCTGGACCATCCCGCGTTTCCGCTATGACCAGTTGATGGACCTTGGCTGGAAAATATTAATACCATTGGCTATAGCTAATATTGTGTTGACAGGTGTTATCGGTACTTTTTTATAGTTATAGGAGATTGAATAATGGAATCATTAAGTAATAAAAAGAAGTTAATTGAATCAAAGCCGCTCAACTTTTGGGAGAGGGCCTACCTGCCTGCTATTTTATCGGGTTTGTCAATTACCATGAAACACTTTTTCAGGAAACCTGTAACCATCAGCTACCCTGAAGAAAAACGTGAGTTTTCTGAAAATTTCCGTGGGATGCACTCACTTAAGCGTGATGAGAACGGTAAAGAGCGTTGCACCGCCTGCGGATTATGCGCCTTATCGTGCCCTGCAGAAGCTATCACCATGATAGCTGCCGAGCGCCAGAAAGGTGAGGAGAATTTATATCGCGAAGAAAAATATGCTGCTGTATATGAAATAAATATGCTGCGCTGCATTTTCTGCGGGTTATGTGAGGAAGCCTGCCCTAAAGAGGCTATCTACCTTGATGGTGATATAGTGCCTGCGGATTACTTAAGGAAAGATTTTATATACGGTAAGGACAAATTAGTAGAAGCGCCCTTAAATCAATAAAGAAGTTTTATACCTTTGCCCAACCATTTTAAAGCATAAGGTATTTTGTAAATATAAACATGAATACATTTTACTTCATCGCGTTTTTGTCCATATTCTTTTCGATATTGGTCATATCTGCAAA
>JAMFSA010000126.1 GCA_026225055.1 Mucilaginibacter xinganensis
GTAAGAAACAAACTCATCCTGCGCATTTTTGCTTGTGTAAACCAAAACAGACCCTACGAAAAAAATTATTGTAAATTAGTTGCTTAAATCATAGAAATCGAACGAGGTACGAGGAGAAATCTTCTTCACAATGTAAAACGGTTATGTTTTATCGTAGAAGATTTCTATCTGTCGTTCGAAATGACAATGTGGGATTTACACTTTCGCTCCCAAAACCCAGCGCCAGGCCCAGCGGGTGACATTGTTGAAGCCTTTCCAGCTATCGACAAATTCAATAATATCATGCAGGCATTTATCGGCAAACTTTTGTTTGAAGTTTTTTGATGCGATTTGGTAAACTTTATCCGGGTTTTCCATGCCGATGCGTTCATAGATCTCGCGCTTAACATACATGGTGCGCACAAAAAATATATTCAGTAAAATTACATAGCTGTAAAGTGTGCGCTTGATGTATCCGGCTTTGGCAGAGTATGTTTTCAACAGGCTTTTGGTGAAAAGGATATGCCGTGCTTCCTCAATATTATGCAGATCGAACATCTTGCGTAAAACCTGGTAAACCTGCGGGTTTTTACGGGCATAATTACCATAAATATCTGTTACCAGTTCAACCGATACACTGCCCATAAACAGGTAATCAGCAGGCAGGTATTTATTGCTGAAATGTCCGATAAACTTATGCATACCCGATTGCCTAATGGGTTTACCGCTTATTTGCATTATAGCCTGAGTAAACATCTCCTGATGCCTGAATTCTTCTATCAGTTCGCGTAGCAAAAAGCGGTGTTCCACATTCTCAGCAGGCAGGGTAAGCAGGTGGCGGGTCATGAAAAGGCAGAACAGGCATTCGCCCCAGGCATAAGAGGCAATAACCTGCACCAGTTCATGCCTGCCGAGTTCCAGTTTTTGGGTATCCGTTAATGTATTGTAGATTTCAAGTCCCTGTAAGGAGGTTAGAATTTCAGGTAAAAATATTTCTTCAGGCTTGGGTTGCTCATGCCAGGGGATATAGGTTTCCGGCATAAGCGGATGCTCTTTGCTTATTTTTATCAGTCGCTCAATTTCCTTTACATCCATGATTTATCTGCCTGAATACTTAAAGAGACGCAAAATGTTGCGTCTCTACAAATATAATAACGAAATTTTTGGGTAATGGTTGCTTTATTCTGCAATCAAACCGCGTTTTTGTTCCATCGCTTTAATGCTTGGGTCGTGGCCCCTGAAATCGCGGTACATTTTACCATATTCAATGGTATTGCCTCTTGATAATATCATATCGCGGAAACGTTGGCCATTAGCTCTGGTTAAACCACCATTCTCTTTAAACCAGGCGAAAGCATCGTCATCCAGCATCTCTGTCCATAAATAAGCGTAATATCCGGCAGCATAGCCATTGGCCCAAATATGCAAGAAATAGCTTGACCGGTAACGTGGCGGCACCTGAGATAAGTTTAAGCCTGTTTTAGCAAGCGATGCTGCTTCAAATTTATCTACATCCTGTAGTGGCGCGCTGGCAGGTAACTGGTGCCATTGCATATCCAGCGAAGCGGCTGCTAATATTTCTGTTAGCGAATATCCCTGGTTAAAGGTAGCCGCTTTCTTTATTTTATCAACCAGTACCTGCGGCATGGGGGCGCCGGTTTTATAATGCGTAGCATAATGCTGCAATACCTCTGGATACAGTGCCCAATGCTCATTAAATTGCGATGGGAATTCCACAAAATCACGGGCTACATTGGTGCCTGATAAGGTAAGATATTGCTGACTGCCAAAGAAACCATGCAGGGCATGACCAAACTCATGAAACATGGTAGTAACATCATCAAAACTAATCAATGCAGGCTGACCGGGTGCAGGTTTGGTAAAATTGCAAACATTATATATTACAGGTTTGGTACCCAGTAATTTCGACTGATCAACCATATTGCTCATCCACGCGCCGCCTGATTTGTTATCGCGTTTAAAGTAATCACAATAAAACAAGCCAATTTGTGAGCCGTCCTTATCTATCACATCAAATACACGCACATCTTTTTGATAAACAGGGATATCATGACGCTCTTTAAACGTTAAGCCATAAAGCAAATTAGCCGCATAGAAAACACCATTCTGCAACACATTATTGATCTCAAAATAAGGCTTGATCTCGCTTTCATTCAGATCGAATTTCTGCTTGCGTACTTGCTCAGCATAAAAATTCCAATCGTAAGGCTGTAGTTGAAAACCACCTTTTTGCTGGTCGATAACTTTTTGAATATCGGCAGCCTCGCTTTTTGCTTTTGCTGTAGCAGCAGGCACCAGTTGCGCAAAGAATTTATTAACCGCCTGTGGCGTTTTTGCCATCTGGTCCTGTAATACCCATGAGGCATAATCAGGATAGCCCAATAGCTTAGCTTTTTCAGCACGTATTTTGGCTAAATTGACGATCGTGTTACGGGTATCGTTCGAGTCGCTTTTTTCTGCACGGGTATATGATGCATCATATAATTTTTCACGGGTAGCGCGGTTTGCCAACGATTGTAATAAAGGCTGTTGCGTAGTGTTTTGTAAAGCTATCAGGTATTTACCATTCAGCTTTTTAGCTTTTGCATTTTGAGCCAACGCATCTTTGTCACCTTGCGAAAGTCCGGCTAACTCAGCGGTATCACTAATAACCAATGCACCTGCCTTAGCTGCTGCCAGTAATTGGTTGGTATATTTTGCGCTAAGCGAAGCCAGTTGCTCGTTATATTTTTTTAAAGTGACTTTATCACTGTCGGAAAGTTTTGCACCGGCCAGCACAAATTCCAAATAATCATACTCAACCAAACGCGCCGATTCCGGATCAAGTTTAAGTTGCGCGCGGTTATTATATATTGTCTCAATACGCTTAAATAGTTTGGCGTTTAAGTGTATAGCATCCTGGTGAGCTGCCAGTTTTGGAGCTACTTCCTCTTGTATTTTTTGTAGAATACTATCGGTATTGGCACCTGTAACTGTATTAAAAATATTATTTACACGTTGCAGCAGCACGCCGCTTTTCTCCATCGCTATAAATGTGTTTGCAAACGTTGGCGCATCGGGGTTGTTGGCTATTGTTTCCATTTCAGCCAGCTGTTGTTTCATCCCTTCCCCGAAGGCTGGCTCATAATCCGAGTCCTTTATCTTATCAAATGGTGGGGCCTGGAAAGGCAATGTACTTGCTGTAAGCAACGGATTTGTTAACGCGGAATCAGCGCTGTTGCCTGCTGATGTGCCTGTGTTGTTTTTGCATGAGGCCATAATTCCCACTAATGCTGCTAATGGTAGTATAAATAATGTTTTCATAAGTATTTAAAACGTTGAAATTACTAAATTCCTATATATTGCGTTATATTAAAATAATTGTTGCCGGATGCATAATGCATTGACTATGAATTTTATCAGATATACGTTTCTAAAACCACTTTGGCTCTTCACATTTCTTTTTGCAATAATAAGCACCTCATGTAACCGGGGGAAGTTAATACAGCATGACGAAAAGAAAAAGGACACCCTCTCGTTTAAACCGGTATACGGCATTCCTTTTACCGAAGTGCGCAGGCGTTTAAAGAATGGGATGTCGTTTGATGATAATGGTTTTCAAACCGAGCCATCGTACAAGATCACTTTCTTAAACAACGATTCGGCAAGTGTTTACAGTCCTGAGAAAAAGGAGTTCATTAATTTTTATGTGTTTATGGAGGGCGACTCCATTTTTAACGTAGCACGTTCGTACTTTAAAATGATGCAAATGAGTAAAGACAGCCTGAAACTTCAGGTGCTGGAAGTGCAGGGCGATACACTGCATATGAAACATTCATTAGTTTACATGACCTTTTACTCCAATAACTATTTAAAAAATGCACTAAAAACCGATGCCGCTACTTTAGGTAAACCAGATAAACGCGATACCTTATTCATCAGGAAAAAAGCCGAACTAGCGAATAGGGTGCCGGACAGCGCTTTTGCAGCCCGTATCCCGGTTACTCTTGAAAGTAGAAGCCCGCGGGTTACCGTTAAGTACCTGGCGGTAAAGCCTGATGTGTCCAATAATTTTGATGATTCCGATGGGTATATGAACCCTGAATTTAACATCACCATTAATAAGGCTTATGAAAATTTCTCGTATTCGTTTTGGGCGTTTATTGATGATAAGGGGCAAATGTATTTCGATAGGTCGATAGATTATATTATGCCCGAGTACCGGGAATCAACCACAAAAACTATAAAAGCTATAATGGATGGGTACTTAAAATACTATCTCATAGTTAAGCCAGGTAACACATTGGGTATAACACATACAAGCGCGGTGCTTTTAAATGTGATAGGGCGGAAATAGCCGCTGCAATGATAATAATTAGAACAATTTCATTGCCGTCCCATTTATGAGACGGATACTGATCTCCTAAAATGGCTTTAGCCTAAATTAATGTTGGGCTAAAGCCATTAATTTTTATCATTTTAATACCGTCGGCTGAAGCCAACGGCAATGAATTTAATGTGTTATTCAGCAATAATTTTTACCTCAATATTTCCTCTTGTAGCTTTTGAGTAAGGACAACCACGATGAGCGGCGTCGGCTATCTTTTGCGCTTTATCCGTGTCTATTCCGGGAATGTGTACATGCAGTTCAGCAGACAGGACGTAAGCCGTTTCGCTTTCTTTGTTAAAGTTTATATGTACATCAACTGTTGCTTCACTCACATCAACGCCGTCGCGTTTGCCAACAGAACCAAGTGCGCCTAAATAACAACTTCCCCAGGCACCAGCAAAAAGTAATTCAGGATTGGCATAGCCGTCTTCGCCACCCAATGCTTTGGGTCTCTTTAATTCCATATCTATAACACCATCTGCTGATTTAATATGGCCGTCGCGGCCGCCTTTTGCTGTAACTACAGCGGTATATAATTTTTCCATGGTTATAATTTCTTTTTAGTCTAACTGAAAAAATAATTTAATGTTTTTTATTCCGGCATTCTTTTTGCTAAAAATATTAGTATTTTTACAAATATGAACGCGGAAAGGATAACGGAGAAATTGAATATTCTGGCTGATGCAGCCAAGTATGATGTATCATGTGCATCAAGTGGCAGCAAGCGTAAGAATGAGAATAAGGGTTTGGGAAACGCCAGTAATGGTATATGCCATAGTTATACCGAGGATGGCCGTTGCGTATCCTTATTAAAGATCCTGCTAACCAATCATTGTATTTTCGATTGCGCTTATTGTGTATCGCGCAAAAGCAATGATATTCAGCGGGCGGCGTTCACTGTGCAGGAAGTAGTTGACCTCACCATTAATTTTTACCGTCGAAATTATATCGAGGGCCTGTTTTTAAGCTCGGGTATTTTTAAGAATGCCGATTATACTATGGAACGCCTGGTTCGAATAGCCAAAAAATTACGTACTGAACATAATTTCAATGGTTATATTCATCTAAAATCTATCCCTGGAGCAAGTGATGAACTAATGCGCGAAGCAGGCTTATATGCCGATAGGTTAAGCGTGAATTTGGAGATGCCAACTGAAGAAGGCTTAAAGCTATTGGCCCCGGATAAGAACCGACAGGATATGATTGATCCGATGAGTTTTCTAAATAAAGAGATCATTCAGCGTACCGAAGAAAAAAAGCTGTTTAAAAAGGCCCCCATGTTTGCACCAGCAGGGCAGAGCACTCAGGTAATCATCGGCGCTACGCATGAAAATGACCAGCAGATACTACAAACAGCCAATCATTTTTATAAAACTTTTAATTTAAAGCGGGTTTATTATTCGGGCTATGTGCCTGTTTTGGCTGATAAGCGCTTGCCGGCTTTAAATGCTTCTGTACCCATGGTGCGCGAAAACAGGCTTTACCAGGCTGATTGGTTACTGCGTTTTTATGGCTTTAATGTAAATGAGATAGTAAACAACCAGCAGCCTTTGCTCGATCTGGATATCGACCCCAAACTAGGCTGGGCCATCCGCAATATGCAGGCCTTCCCGGTTGATATTAACAAGGCCGACCTGCAAATGATATTGCGCGTGCCGGGTATAGGGATGGAATCGGCACGAAAAATTGTAAGCGCGCGGATGTTTGCCAAACTCAATTGGGATCAGTTAAAGAAGATAGGCGTGGCAATTAACCGGGCAAAATATTTCATCATCTGCAAAAGCAATGAGTTTGAACGCCGTGATCTTACAGGTACTAATATTAAACAGTTCATCCTGTCGGAATCAAAAAGCAAATATTTAAAGAACACGCAATCACAATTAAGTCTTTTTTAATATATGACCACCCTGATATACGACGGTACATTTGAAGGTATGCTGACAGCCATATTTGAAGTTTATGACCGCCGCCTCAACCACGTAAAAATGCAAAAAGGGGAGTGGTATGCCAGCGCTATGTTTGAGGATATGATAAAAGTTACTACTGACGAGGCACGAGCCGTGCGCGTTTTAAAAGGATTAAGAGCAAAATTATCTTCTGCCGGTGTACAACGTTTATACATTGCCCACATGGCCGCACTGGAAGGGGAGGACGATATAATTGCAGGTTATATACGATATGTATTTGATGCCGGGCAAAATATTGAGGAAGATTACGGTAATAAATACGTGTTGCGGGTATCAGAAATTGTAGGGATGATGCGCCGTGAAAAACATAGAATGGAGGCATTCGTCCGGTTTCAGAAATTGAAGGATGAAACCTTTTATGCAACTATAACGCCTGATTTTAATGTATTACCCTTACTTATCAAACATTTTAAAAGTCGCTATGCCGATCAAAAATGGATCATATATGATATCAAACGCAATTATGGTTTGTATTACGATCTGCACGATACGCAGTTTATATCGCTTGAATTTTCGGCAGTAAATCATCCCGGCAAAGTAATAGCAGCCTATAATGAGGAAGAAGAGATTTACCAGCACCTTTGGAAAAACTATTTTACCAGCGTAAACATCCCCGCCAGGAAAAATACAAAGCTTCATTTAAGGCATATTCCTAAGCGATATTGGAAGCATTTAACAGAGAAAATTTAAGATTTTTTCATTTTTGGGAATTTTCGGGATAGTATCAATCTGCGATTTTTCTATTTTTTGTGGATAATGAAAATGTTAGTAAACTAAGATATTTATTGCCATAATTAATTTAAAGTGTTAAAAATCAATAGTAAGACAGATGTTTACAACGCCCTGGTAATTGTTGATAACCTGTTAAGAAAAAATAAAAAAAATCCTTGTGAAATAACAGCGATGTCCCGATATTGAAAATATCAAGAACGACGTACTTTGACAGCCTTGGAGATAAAGAAACTGAATCGGGTGGACCTTCGGGCGAACTAAAGATCAGGGGAAATGTCTCATTACCAACCGGAAAAATGGCGAAAGCAAATTAACCGGAGAAGTAATAGAAAGGTATTATAGGTGCTGCAAAACTTCACGAAGGACGGCAGCCGAAATAATGACCTTGAAGAAATCAGCGTTAGCAAACGATGAGTCATCACATTCGCTAAGAATAAAGATGTATCAAAGTGTTGCACAAATAACGATGGAGTTGCGTATCCGCAGGATCATAACAACCTCAGCGTTCGATGAACATACTAACCGCCGCCCGCGAGGGTAACGGTAAGTTAAATGTGAAAACGAAACTGACAGCGTTCAATCCGTTGGGATAAACAACAGAAACCGGTATTAAGCACCACAGAGATAGATCAGCATTCGCAGAGAATAATGATCTTCAGCGTAGGCAACATAACGATGAGGAGATCAGGTCGGTTAGAGATACACAAAACTTGATGCTTCGCGGTGGCTATGGCTGCTAAGGAGTTAGGAAACGGAAGTTCAAATCGCAAGAGGAGGGCTTCCGTTTTCGCTTTTTAGCGAGTTTAGGAGTTAACCACAAAGTCCACAGAGTTTTTTGCACAGAGAGTCACAGGGATGATCTGCCAACCAATAAAATTAAACAGTCTCATTTTTCATAATAAAAGCTCTGTGCTGCTTTGTGTTCCTTTTCTTGGTGCTCTCTGTGGTAAAAACTACAACTACTACCTCATTGTTTTCAAATCCAAATGCCTAAATTAGCCATCTATGCAAAAGGACGGCTCGAGAAAAACTGACAAGAAGAAGATATTTGTATTGGATACCTCCGTTATCCTGTACGATCATAATGCCTTTGAAAACTTCCAGGAACATGATGTGGCCATACCTATACAGGTGCTGGAAGAGTTAGATAATATGAAAAGCGGTAACGATACCCGCAATTTCGAGGCCCGCAGCTTTATCAGGCTGATGGATGATATCTCCAGCAATAACCTGGTAAATGAATGGCTGCCGCTGAACGGTAAAAGCAAGGGTAGCTTTAAAGTGATCATCGATACCAAGAACATTGCAGCAGATGCCGCAGCCATTTTTGGGTCAGAGAAAACAGACCACCGCATATTAAACGCTGCCTTGGTTTTGCAGGAAGAGAATCCGGATAAAAAGATTGTACTGGTTTCAAAAGATATTTGCCTGCGACTGAAAGCTAAATCGCTTAATTTGTATGCCGAGGATTATGAAACCGGGAAGATAAAAAACGTTGATGAGCTTTATACAGGCAAAACTACGCTGAATAAAGTAGCAGATAAGCTCATAACCCAACTCAATAAACACGATAGTCTACCGGTAGATACGTTTGATATCAAACACCCCAATAACCATTTCTATATATTAAACGGGAAAAATCAAACCGCTCCGGCGTTTTATAACTCGCAAACCGCGCAACTGGAAAAGGTTACCGAGCAGCCAATTTTTAATATTTCGCCCAAAAACGTGGAACAGGCCTTTGCTATTCACGCATTGCTGCATCCGGATATTAAATTGGTTACCATACAAGGAAATGCGGGCACAGGTAAAACACTGTTGGCATTGGCTGGCGCATTGGAGCAACGTAAGCACTTTAGGCAAATCTACATTACCCGGCCAATTGTGCCATTAAGTAATAAGGACATCGGCTTTTTGCCGGGCGATATCAAATCAAAGATAGATCCTTATATGGCGCCGATATGGGATAACCTTAAGTTTATTAAGGATCAGTTCAGCGATGATGAAAAGATGCAGGCAAAGATTGATGAACTGGTAACCAATGATAAAATATCCATAGCGCCGCTGGCTTTCATACGTGGGCGTACTTTAAGTAAGATATTTTTTATTGTAGATGAAGCACAGAATCTGACCCCTCACGAAATTAAAACGATCATCAGCAGGGCGGGAGAGAACAGTAAGTTCGTTTTTACCGGGGATATTTACCAGATAGATACCCCTTATCTGGATGCTGAAAGTAATGGATTATCTTACTTAATTGATAAGGCAAAGGATCATCCTTTATATGCCCACATCACCTTGCAAAAAGGGGAGCGGAGTGAGCTGGCTAATTTGGCAACGGAGTTGTTATAATTAAAAGAAATAGTCATGCTGAACTTATTTCAGCATCCCATTAGCAAGGTTTCCATTATGCCAGAAACTTAGCTTGTGAGGTGCTGAAACAAGTTCATCATTACATCGAAAACTACACCAATATATTTTCCGATACTCGCGAAATATCAGCACTTATCTTATTTATAAAACCCAGTTGCTCTTTTAAAAGGCTATCGTCAGGCACTAAAAGCTCCGGCTTATTGTCGAGGCTTACCTGGGTTGATTTTTCGGTATTAAAATCCGCTTTTTGGCCGCCCAGCTTTGCGCTGGTATCGTTAAGTACGGCCAGGCTTTTTTTAATGGATTTGATAATATCCGGCTGCGAATTATTTACCGTTTTACCAATAATTTCCGCCGCGACGGTAGCCGTATAAGACGACAGAATGTGATTGAGCACTACAAATTTATGGATCTCTTTTATGTTTTTTTGTTTGCTTTTCGGCTCGGATGTCATACGCTCAAATGCCGCTGATAAGTTCCCCGATTTTACATAAACATCCTTGCGGGCCAATTTATATTCAGTAGTATCTACCGTTTTACCCGATAAGCTTTCGGCTATTTTAACCAGGTAATTTGCATTAGCGCAGATCATCTCGCGCAAGGTTTGCTGTATCTGCTCATATTCCCATGCCGGGAAAATAATATAACTGGCTATAAAAGCGATAACCGAACCTATTATGGTATCAGTAATCCTTTCCTGTACGATATGGTTAACCCCCAAAAAGCTAAATACAATAAGTATATATGGGGTCATAAATAAAACGCTCCACACATAATTAAACCGTAAAAAGCTGTAACATCCCAGCATAAAGAATACCATACAACAGAACTGTACAGTTTTATCGGGCACAAAAATTAACAGGAGTATACCAAAAATACCACCGAAAATGGTTCCGATCAATCGCTGGTAATTGCGTTGTTTTGAAAGGCTGAAGCCCGGCTTTAAAATAACAATAATGGTAAGCAGTATCCAATAACTATGGTGCCCCTGTGAGATAGTTTTTGCTGTAATGAACCCAATTAAACAAACCAACGCTACCCTCAAAGCATGTTTAAACGCTGCCGAACCGAACGATAGGTTATCAGTAAAAATATGCGGGGCATAATCCTGATGGGTAACAAACTTTGAGTACTCTATTTTCCTCCGGTTCTCAAATAACAGGTTAGCCGAATCAGAGTTATAATAGTTGTAGATACTGATGATCTTTTGATTCATATCACGCAGGTTAACCAGTATTTTTTTCAGGATGATATTGCTGGTTTCAGGCTCAGTTTCAGCCAGTATATCAATTTTTGCTTTCAGTTTTTCCAGTTCCGGGGTAAAATCTACCGGGTTTTTGTATTTGGTATTTGATAGAACAATAAATGCTGCCTTATCTACTTCATTAGCCATGTGTTCAATTATCTTGGCTACATCGGCTAATATTCCGGTATGTTTAAACTTATCGCGCAGGTAGGCATAGTCATAATGGGTAGCCATAATATTTTCATACATATCAACCAGGTCGATAAAAGTAAGCACCAAAATACGGCTCGCGCTGGTTGATTCGCGCACTAATAGCCTGCTTTTAAATAGCATTTCGCGCACCAGGTCCTGGCTTTGGCTCACTTTGATTTGCTGCGATACCAGTTTGTGGTAGTTCTCGTCAATATCAGTATCCGGTAAGTAAAATGCAGCTTTAAGCCGCAGGAATTTGGCCACCTCATCAATACTTTCGCCAAGGGTTTGCTGTGCTGCGCGATAGGGCCGGATGCCGAAAAATACGAGGCTGAAAAGCATATACCAAACCCCGCCAGCTAAAATAATGGCACTTGATGATAGCACCTCGGCGGCTGGTTCGGCTTTATCCATCATCAATATCATTACCAATAAAGCTCCTGTGCCAATTGATGCAGCGCGATTGCCATAAATGGTAAACATGGAAAACAGGAAGGAAAAAATAGTAACCTCAAGCCCCAGCGTATAAATATTAAGCCTTGCAAAGCCTGTTATTACAGCTACCAAAAATACGCACAAGTTACAAATGGCCATAGCATTGCGTTTATGCATTACAGGGCCGGGCGTATCAACAACACTTATACATAGCGCACCTAATGACATACTTACACCGGCATCAAAATAATGTAGTTGTGCTAATATTAATGAGGGTATCAAAACCCCTATGGTTATGCGCAAGCCATCGGAAAAATACTGACTGTAAAAAAAACTTTTTATCTCCCTAAACTGCATACAGGCTAATTGGTTGATTTAGAAATACAAATTTAAAAAATTTAACCGGATGGCTGTTTTTTAATCAATATTAACATATATATAGTTAAATTTTTAATAAATATTCAATTTTTTGCTGATTTTAAGATTTAGATATTTAAATTCACCCCTTTAATGCGACCTCATTATATGCACCGGAATTTTACACTCATGTTCAACCCATTTGTATGTCCTCAACGTTAAAACTCAGTCAGAGAGAAACCGCTTTCAACCATGAAGTTGTTGCCCGTTTTGAGTTGTATAACAGTTTATTTCAAACGCTGCCTTTTTACCAGGTGAAAGATACCGGTATTTTGCTGCCGTTTTTTAGTTCGCATTGTGATAAAGGTGCTATTAACCAGGAGTCGCCCAAGGAGATCATCGAATCATTCTTTAAAAAGTATGTACCAGATATCGATCACCGCGAACAGATTAACCGTTTGTTCAGGTTTATACAATATATTGAACGTCAGGTAGTATTGTTTGACGCGATAGAGGATTCATCGTTCAGCAAAATTGGCCGTCCTGATGATTCCGGATCATTACAGAGCCTGTTGCAGCAAGCCGCTATCAGCGATCAGGCCCGTAATGCCATCAGTGAAAAATTAAAAGATTTTTCATTACGCCTGGTACTTACCGCGCACCCTACACAGTTTTACCCGGGCACCGTTTTGGGTATCATGACTGATATGATTGAGGCGTTGAAGATCAATGATATAAATACTATTGATGAATTGCTACAACAATTAGGTAAAACTCCTTTCTTTAATAAAACATCGCCAACGCCTGTTGATGAAGCAGTTAGTTTGGTTTGGTTTCTGGAGAATATATTTTATCAGGCCATATCGGGCATCCAATCAAAGCTGGAAGAGGAGTTTGATATAAGCCTTGCTGATAACCATCAGATATTGGAATTAGGTTTTTGGCCGGGCGGCGATAGGGATGGTAACCCTAACGTAACTACTGATACTACAAAAGCAGTAGCTAAATTTTTAAGGCAGATCGTATTCCGATGTTACTATCGTGATTTCAGGGTGTTGAAACGCCGTATAACTTTCAGAGGCTTCGGCAAAACGCTGGAAACTATTGAAAAGCTTTTATATGATAATGCCTTCAATCCGCAGGAAAAACAGGAAGATGTACAAAAAGACCTGTTGGTTATGCTGCAGTCTGTAAGGAGTACATTAATAAAAGACCACGATAGCCTGTTTGTAAATGTTGTTGAGGACCTGATAAGGAAAGTAAATCTTTTCGGCTGCTTTTTCGCTACGCTGGATATAAGGCAGGATAGCCGTGTATTACGTAGTGTTTACGAATACATTGAGCAACAGGATGGTATTAAAGAAAGCGTCTATGCCGGATATAATGATCTTGACGAAGAAGGAAAAATAAAACATATCACTTTTAAAGAGGCTGATTTTAAATGCCCTGATAATGTGGACAGCCTCACTATGGATACGCTGAACACCATCAGATTGATGAAGGACATTCAGCAGGCTAATGGTGAGAAGGCTTGTCAGCGTTTTATCATCAGTAATTGCCAGCAGGCATCTGATATTTTACAACTGATAGATCTGTTTTTATGGAGCGGCTGGAAAAAAGAAGACCTGAGTGTTGATTTTATGCCATTGTTTGAGACTATTAATGATCTTAAACTGGCTGCAACCATAATGGAAAGGCTGTATACCCATCCGTTTTATAAAGAACATTTAGCAAACCGCGGCAATCGCCAAAGCATCATGCTGGGTTTTTCGGATGGTACCAAGGATGGTGGCTATTTGATGGCCAACTGGTCGATATATAACGCAAAAGTTGAGCTTACCGCTATGGCCCGGAAATACGGTATCGACCTGGCGTTTTTTGATGGCAGGGGAGGCCCGCCGGCACGTGGTGGCGGTAAAACGCACCGTTTCTATGCTTCAATGGGCGATGAGATAGCCAATGAGCATATACAGTTAACCATACAGGGCCAAACGGTGAGTTCACAATACGGGTCAATTGAAACTGCCCGTTTTAATATGGAGCAGTTGATAAATGCTGGTATTGTATCTGAGCTTTATCCTAATAAAAACGATCTTTTAAGTACGAACCATAAAGCCTTAATAGCCGATATGGCCAGCGAAAGCTATAAGCTGTTTATGGCTTTGAAACAGGACGATTTGTTTATTGAATACCTGGAGAAATTTAGTCCGTTAAAATTGCTTTCACGCATCAACATCAGCAGCCGCCCTACTAAGCGTAATGCCGATGCACAATTGAAGCTGGAAGATTTGCGTGCTATAAGCTTTGTAACCTCATGGAGCCAGTTGAAACAAAACATCCCGGGTTTTTACGGTGTAGGTACTGCTTTAAAGAAAATGAAAAATGATGGCAAATGGGAAGAAGTAAAACAGCTGTACCAAACATCAGGTTTCTTTAAAACGATGCTGGATAACTGCATGATGTCCATGTCGAAATCTGATTTCCGTGTTACGGCTTATTTGCAAAATGATGAAAAATTCGGCGCATTTTGGCAAACATTGAAAAATGAATATGACCTTACCAAAGCTATGTTGATAGAATTAACTGGCAGTAACGCGCTGATGGATGAATACCCGGTTGAAAGGCGCTCAATAGGTATACGCGAGCGTATTGTGTTACCGCTGGTAATTGTACAGCATTATGCGTTGCAATGCCTTAATAATGAGCAAAGTGATCCGGAAATGACGGAAATTTATGATAAGCTGGTTATAAGAACTGTATATGGTATTGTGAATGCAGGCAGAAATCTGGCATAAATACTAAAAATATTTGCTGATTTTTTGGCTTCTTATTAATAAATTGATTTGTTTTGCATGAAATATTAAACAGCATAGTTTAATGTTTGTTGATAGTATAACTTTAACATTTTAAAATGAAAAAACTTATTTACCCGGTATTAGGATTAGCTATGGCTTTATCTCTGCAATCATGTATAGATAACTGGAAAGCAAAATACTATAACGAAAAAACATTGGTTGA
>JAMFSA010000127.1 GCA_026225055.1 Mucilaginibacter xinganensis
AAAGAAGAGGTTTGATAAGCCTCTGGCCGTTGTTGGGTGCTTATAAGCTCCAGATCGGGAAACTGGTCCTTAACGCGGTTACCTGAAGAAATGAAATAGGGACAAGTAACTACGGGGAAGTGATCACAGAGCGGGGGCAGTAAGCTGGGCGATGCGACGTCCGGCCGCGTGAACAGCCTGCTGACCATAGCAATCCCTGATCCACTCTGCCTCAATCTCGCGCACGAGCCGGACATCGTTAATACGCGAAAGTGCGGCGATTATCTGAGCACGGGTGCGATTGAAGTAAACACGCTTCATATATTTGAAAACGCGTGGAACATAGCGTTGGAGATCCTCGTAAGGGTACTTGTCGCGCCCAAAAAGGGCCTCTGCAGACAATAAGAAGGACGTGTTGAGGCTTAACGCGATAACGCACGAGATAGAATTTCCGCCTTATGGTCCCTGTAAAACTGGTGCCAGCAGTCAGGATCGAGCAAATAACACTCAGGATGGAGGCGCCGGTCGCAGTGATAACAAGCGTGGCCCCAAGAGGTGATATGACACTCGCGGTCGTAAACAGCGCAGACTTGGCAATGAGAACTGGGCTGGACAGAGGTTAGGGCCTTACCGCGTTAAGGGACACATACCGAGTCATCTTCAATCATGTACATAGCGAACTCTTCGTACTTGTTATGAAGGGGCATGATGAGGGCGAGAAACAAGGGGCAATTTGAAAGGAGGTCACAATTGCACAATAAGTGTTACAAAGAAAGGGGCTACCCTGCTAGGCTAAAGGTGGCGGTGCGAATTTCGCGCACTTGGGTCTTGGTGGACTTGGAGTTTCCCTCGTTATGCCCACCAGACACGAAGCTCCAGTTCCTAGCACGATAAGAAGAGTCAAGGAAAGAATCGAGACTCTTAGGTCGTCAGGACAGGAAAGGCCTTATGAAATAGGGTCAAACAGACGATAGACTTCTGGGTCAAAGGTCTCAAAGAGGTTGTAAGGTCAATACACTTCATCAAGAAGATTGGGACTTAAACGAATTGACTAAGAAGCGCCGAGATTATAATATCTAATCGAGGAAGCGCTGGTTGAAAAGAATTCGCTAAGTCAGACGACTCAGAACAAAATTAGGGCTTGAGTCAGACAAAGCTTTAAGCCAAAATCTGAATTTACAATTGGCTATTAGGAAGGCAAGAAAACAGGGCGCATTGCACTACAAGAGGGGTAGCTAAACTCATCTACCGATTCAACTCGAGAGTTAAACGATGAGTAGCTAAAAATGTCAATATTAAAAAGAAAAAGAAAAGGGGCCCGGGATATGCGTCTGTCAAGGCGCTTTCGCCCCACCCAACTCTGCCTGCACCCCTAGCGTCGGTAGACCCGGCACGCACGACCTTGAGGCTTGGTTGGGACCGGGCTCGGCTCCCTGGTCTCGGGGACCTCGTCCTGGTCGTCCTCGGCGTTGTTGGTGGCCTGAGCAGGGTGGTCCTCCTCGATCTCGGGCTCGCTGTCCTCACCGGTGTAAGGAATCTC
>JAMFSA010000128.1 GCA_026225055.1 Mucilaginibacter xinganensis
AACTGATACTTGAATATATTGAAAACCCTCAATATCCCGAATATTTAAAGTTCGAGGCGATACAGGATCGTTGCAATTTGTTGGATAGTGTTAAGGTAGGCGATGATGTTGAAGTGTTCTTCAACCTAAAAGGCCGCCCATGGACCGACAAAGCAGGCAAAAAGAGCTATTTCAACTCTATGCAATTATGGAAAGTTAACGTATTGGCAGGCGCTAACAGCGCACCTGCTCCTGCATATGCACCTCCTGCTGATATCAGTTCAGCACCAGAGGACGATGATCTGCCGTTTTAATTAACTACAGATTGCCGCTAACAAAAATAGCGATGGGTTTAAAACCCATCGCTATTTTTGTTGTTAAAAAACGCCAAGTATTTTACATCTGGTCCTTATATATCTTCTTCACGGCTAATTTGTCGCCTTGTTTTATGCGCAGGTAATAAATGCCATTAAGCCCAAGTGGGAAGGTTTTGGTGAAGCTGCCTTTCAATGCTTTGTCGCTCCAGATCACATTTCCTTTGCTATCCTTAAGCATTACTTCGGCTATGGTTTTTGCTGGCAGATTAAACATAATAACAGTTGTACCAGCTGAAAATTGAGGTACAATGTTCAAATCTGTTACATCCAGTTTATCTAATTGTGCTTTTTCAGGAGTGCTGGCCATATCGTTTAGCGGGCCGCTTGGCTCGGTTACACGGTAGCTTACGTGTGTGCTTACACCGTTATTGTCGGTTGTTATATAATTAAAGTCCTGTGTGTTTTTACGGCTGAAATCCATCATTGGGTCTTCATTTCCTCTTTTAGAGCGCCATTCATCCCGGTTCACTTTGCCAGAGGTTGAATCTTTAAAGCGGAATTTCATTACCATGGTTTTATGACGGGGGCCATTAGTTATCACAGGCGTAGCTACCAAAGGCGACTGGCCGGGAGCACTTTTTATGGTAGCTATCTGGCTTATATCTTTCAGGGCATCTTGTTTTTCTTTGCCTGATAGTTCTTTAATATTCCTACCATTTACCGTAGTATCGCCATTAATTATGGTGATCTCTTTATCTTTGGTAGTTTGTCCAAATACTAAAGGCGGCAAGCCTAAAACAGCCATTAAGCTCAGCGTGAAAATAAATTCAAAACCAGGTTTTATAATTAACTTTTTCATGGGGTATTTAATTTTATAAATTCAAAGTTAGCAAACAGTTATATGCCAACATGTAACAACAACGTTATAATAGCTAATATTGTGTTAAAATTTGTTAAAAGGGCGAGTTCTCTGTTTATTTAAAATATTTTTGCTTTAATACATGAAAAAGCGGAGTATCGGTATAATTATCGGGCTAATGAGTTTTGCCTTAACGGGGGTAATTGCTATGCAGTTATACTTCCTATGGCAATCTTATGATATGCAATCGAAACTCTTCGATCGCTCTGTTAGCGAGGCGCTTAGTAATGTTGTGGCCAAGGTTGATAAGCAGGATGCCATTAATTTCTTGAATGAAAAGGCGCAAAACCACATGCAGGCACAATTAAATTACGCTGCATCAAAAAATGTAGCCGCTAATTTGGAGAGCCCCAGTTTCCCGATCTATAAAAAGTCCAAAAAACACTTAACCAACCGCGAACGCCGGATAGCCTTACTTCGTGACAGCCTGAAGCGCATGATGGCTAATAATGAATTGGAAGGGCTTATCCAAAATGGCTTAAAATTTCAGCTGCGTATTGATGAATATACCGATGAGTTTGGCGAGGTGCATGGGCGTATTGTCCCGGTAATATTACGCAGCGATAAGGTGATTTCTGTTGTAAATGAAAAGAAGCCGCAAAAACTACACAAATATGATACCCTACTCGTACGCTACACCGACCCGCAGTTTGGTAACCAGGTAATATCTGTACCACAGATAAACCCCTTATGGCAACAGAATCAAGATCGTAAGCAAAGGGAAAAACAATTTAAGCTGGTGCAAAAAATGCTTGAGGCAGATTCATTACAAAATCTTAAGCAAGGGCATGGGCAAACAGCGGTAATTGCAAACCTGGCAGAGGAATATCAAAATTTAGGTCAACCGCTGCGCCGCCGTATAAATGCCATCTGGATTGATTCTTTATTACGTTTTGAGCTGCATAACCAGGGTATTAACCTTCCTTTTAGCGTGGAGATATTAACCGCTAATAATGATTCGCTCATATTTTCAAAGGCGATGGATACTACCGGTGCCAAGCCGGTATTTACGCCTGCTGATACCTATCAAACATCCATATTCGCCAAGGATGTGATCCGCGACCCGGGTAAGATCAAGCTGGCATTCCCGCAAAAAAACAGCTTAATATTAACCAAAATGACGGCCAGTATGGCAACAACAGGCGGTTTACTTTTTGTGCTGATATTTTGCTTTGGCTATACCATCTTCTCCATCATCAGGCAAAAGAAGGTGTCTGAAATGAAAACCGATTTCATTAATAACATGACCCACGAGTTTAAAACTCCGGTATCAACCATAATGATAGCCAGCGAGGCTTTAAAAGATCATGAGATAGTGGCGGATGCCAGCCGCGTATCACGGCTGGCCAATATAATTTATGAGGAAAATGCCCGCCTTGGCAGCCATATAGAGCGTGTACTAAATGTTGCCCGTATCGAGAAGAACGACTTTAAGCTGGATAAAAAGCCGCTTGATGTTAATGAGATGATCTCTATTGTGATTGATAGCATGCAGCTTAAACTGCAAAAGCATGATGTGAAATTATCTATGAACCTGGATGCCATAAACGCGATCGTGCTGGCTGATGAACTTCACTTCTCCAACCTGATATATAATTTGATTGATAACGCTATAAAATATAGCACCGGCACACCTGAAATTACCATCAGTACGGCTGATAAAGCTGATCAGATTGTTATTAAAGTAGCTGATAAGGGCATAGGCATGAGCCGCGATCAGCAAACAAAAATATTTGAACAGTTTTATCGCATACCTACCGGTAATTTACATGATGTTAAGGGCTTTGGCTTGGGGCTAAGCTATGTAAATACGATAGTAAAGAGATTGAACGGTGTTATTAGCGTACGTTCTGAAAAAGATAAAGGCTCTGATTTTGAGTTGAGGTTCCCATTAGCATAATATAAGTCCGAAAGACCGGAAGTCGGAAAGTCCGAAAGAAGGTTGGGTGTATCACAATTATAAAAAAATCTTCCGGACTTTCGGTCTTACCGACTTTCGGATTAAACATACACATGAAAAAAATATTACTGGTTGAAGATGATCCGAACCTTGGTTTACTGCTACAGGATTACCTGCAGTTAAAAGGGAAATTTGATGTTGTTTTATGCAAGGATGGGGAAGAAGGATTACGCGCTTTTACCAAACATACCTATGACCTGCTGATACTTGATGTAATGATGCCTAAAAAGGATGGATTTACATTGGGTAAGGAAATAAGGAAGATAAACAGCTATGTGCCTATCATTTTTGCTACGGCTAAAGGTATGATAGAAGATAAAATGCAGGCCTTTAACCTGGGTGGCGATGATTATATTACCAAGCCCTTCAGGATTGAAGAGTTATTGCTGCGGATAAATGCTTTACTAAAACGCACCGAAAGCTCTGATAAAAAAGAAGAAGAAAAGCAATCGCAGTTTAAAATAGGACAATACGAGTTTGATTATACCAACCAAATCATCACTATTGGCGCGGCGCACCAAAAATTATCAACCAAAGAAGCTGAACTTTTACGCCTGCTATGCCTGCGTAAAAATGAAGTGCTCACCCGCGAAGAAGCACTGCTGAATATATGGCACGATGATAACTACTTTAATGGCCGTAGCATGGATGTTTTTCTGAGTAAGATCCGCAAGTACCTTAGAGATGATCCCAATGTGGAGATCATCAATGTACATGGTCGAGGTTATAAGTTGCTGATAAATTAGTCGTTTATCTCTTCGCCAAAGTGGATAATATTACCGTTGTTATCCAGTATGCTGAACTGTTTCATTTTCCAGGGCATCTCCTGTAGTTTACCATTCGGGTGCACTACACCAAGTGGCTCAAGTTCGGTATATAGCTTATCAACATCAGTTACATTAATATAGCAACCGGTAGTTTTAGGTATCTCGGGATCTTTGCAAGGCCACAAATGCAGGATAATTTTATCACGGCCAAAAATCAGGTAGCCTTCCCAGTTGGAATAAAAAGTGAAACCTAATTTTTTAGTGTAGAAAGTTATAGTTTCCTGTTCATTTAATGAAGCTAAAACTGGAACGGCTGATTTGAGCATATATTTAGGGGATTAAATTTTCTAAATCGTTAATATCTTTTGAACGTCCTGAAGCTTTTTTTGCGCTTATCAGGTTGTTTAAATGTATAGTTCTTATTTGTAAGCCATCTTCTTCAAAAAATACAGCATTATTATAACATTCATTAAAATCCATGCCTTTAACTTTGATCATAATATCAATTGACGAAGGAGGGCGACCAAAGGTAAAAACTTCCCAATCAGGATGGTTTAAAAAGTTTTGTTCTGTCATGTCGAACATAGGCATACCAAAACTAAGAAATGCGCGCTTTATTCTTCTGTAATTATCTAATGTTTTATCAACCCAGATATCCATGTCTCCAGTTGTTCTGGAATAACCATGAAGGATTACAGAATACCCACCTACTAAAATATACCTAACTTTTGAAAGATTAAGATGCTGTATAAATTCTCTGAAATCTTCATTGAAAATATTGCCCATCTTATTTGCGATCTCTTACGCTGAAAGCAGTTTTATCTAACTTTGGCGGTTGATTTTCAGGATAATTATAAGCAACACTATTTAAATAATTAGCTATTCGCAGTCGTTCTTGCCAGGTAAGCGATCTATAATAAGTTGCGTGATCCGAAGCTTCTTCGGCGGTTTGCGCTTTAAAAGCGGTTCTATCTAACCGAAATGTACTCATACTCAAATATACTTCAAAAAAGCCTTATCTCTAATAAAAAAAGCGCCATTGTTCAATTTCAATGGCGCTTTTTTTAACATATTTATTATTTAAAACTATTCAGCCGCGGCCGCTTCATTCACATAATTTTCTGCTACTTGTGTAAGTAATGAATCGGCCGCTTTTTCTTCCTGCAGCGTTTCATCAAGCAGTTTTTGTGCTTCGGTAAATCCTAATACGCCGGCTAATGTTTTTAAAGTACCGTACGACGCAATTTCATAATGCTCAACTTTTTGCGATGCTGATATGATAGCCACATCTCTTACTTCGGTGCCTTTATCGGTTTCTTCCAATAATTCATCAGCTTCCTTTAATAAACCAGCCATAGCTTCGCATTTTACTGCTTTGGCTTTTTCGCCGATTGATTCAAACGCGCTTTCCAATCGGGAAACATGATTTTTAGTTTGCTCCAAATGGTCATTGATGGCTTGTTTCAGCTCGTCAGATGTGGCACCTTTTGCCATTTTGGGTAAAACCTTAACTAAGTGTTGTTCTGCCCAATAAATGTCTTTTAATTCATCAATAAATAATTCTTTTAACGCGTTTTCCTCTTTAGGTGTGCGTGTTGCAGCTGATTTAGCTGTTGTTGTTTTAGTTGCCATTTTGGTAGATTTTTGAAATTGATACTTTGTTGTAATTACTGATTTAAATACAAGCGCTATTCCAAAAAGCTATTAAATTATTCTATTATGAAAGTTTGTTACTTAAAATTCAATAAAAAAGATTTTTTGATGTGAATTTCTAATGTTTACGAATGCGTTCAATAAAGGACAAGTGTTCACTATAAGCTAATAAGTTCATTGCTTTATCCGATCATCAAACACAAAAGGCTGTGTTTTTATTAGTTTGATAGCTGAAAAATCCGGGTGATTGGGATTGATCAGGTAATTAACCTCTTCATTAACTATCGATGATGGTACCTGTAATATAGCAGTCTCATTTCCTCTGATCCATTTTTCGCCGATACTTTGAGTTTTGGTCATTTGGCCGAAGTCGGCCCAGTTTACGGGGAGATCATCAGGATAGATCGTTTTTATTTTGATATGATCCGGGCATTCAATAGTTAAAATACTGAATAGCTGGCTTAGCCCTACCTGGTTGCGGTGCACCACATTTTCAAGGCAGGCCAATGAGCGCGACGAAGCAGTGTAGATCATTTCCACCTCATTAGGGTTCCAGCGCGCGGCTCTTCCCGATGCTATTAGCTTACCAGCATATTTGGCAAGTACAATCCTGAATACTAACATGGTTAAGCCAGATCGCCGAACTCAATGCGGGTAAGCTCTTCTGTTATTAATTGTATGCCGGTTATGGTATCCATTAAATCAAATGGCAATTGTTTGCCCAGGCCGTAGGCAGGTGTATTAAGCCATTGATGAAAGGCATTAGCTGTACCGAATATCTCAACGCCCTTATCAAATAACGCGAATGATTTAAGCAGTTTTTCGCTTAAAGCGGCATCAAGCGTTAGCTCACGGGTAACATGGTTTTGTATGGTTTTAACAGTAGTTTTAAACGTTTCCTGAAACTCATCCTGCGTAAAGCCTGATAATAAAAGAAAATCTAAAGCGGCTTTTGCGTTTAACCCTTTTTTTGAACGGGTTAATAAGCTGATATCATCAACATAAGCAGGCCTGTAGCTATAAAAAACCTCGGGCTCTGCTAATAAATTGGCAGCTTGTTCAACTACATAAGGGGTATTTTTTTTAGCTTTTGCCGTGATGGGTTTCTGTTTAGCTGCCATAACTTTCTTCTTTATATCCAAATATAGAAAATTTTCTATAAATAAAAGAAATATTTCCACATTTATTACAATGTTTAATTCAGCTCGATACGCTGGTGCTGGTAAGGTATCTCCACATGCATAAATCCTTTTTCATTTAGTGTTTTACTAAAATGTTGTTGTACCTCATATTCGCCATGTACTAAAAAGAGTTGTTTAACTTTTGCCGGATCCTGGCAACTCAGAAAATGCAGCAGATCTTCATAATCGCCATGCGCGCTCATTGATTTTATGGAGCGCACCTCGGCCTTCACTTCATATAGCTCACCAAAAATATGCACCTCATGGTCGCCGTGCAGTAAACGACCACCTAATGAGTTCGGTTCGCAATAACCTACCATTAAAATGGTGTTTTTTTGATTGCCGATGTTATTCTTGATATGATGCTTTACCCGCCCGGCCTCTGCCATTCCCGATGAGGAGATGATCACGCACGGCCTCGGGTCGCTGTTTAGGGCGATTGATTCCTCGGTTGATTGTATAAAACGCAAGCCTTTAAAAGCAAATGGATTTGCATCAACCTTTAAAACATCGTTCACATCTTTATTATATACTTCGGGGTGGTTCATTAAAACCTCGGTGGCTTTTTCTGAAAGCGGACTATCAACATAATAAGGCACATCGGGTAAAATGCCTTTCAGTTCAAGCGAGTTTAAAGCATACAGCAGTTCCTGTGTACGCCCAACGCTAAATGCCGGGATAATTACCTTGCCATTTTTTATAAGGCAGGTTTGTTTAATTATCTCCAGCAAAGCATCAGCAATAGGCTCCAGTTGTTTGTGCAGAGAATCACCATATGTTGATTCCAGCAAAATATAATCAGCCTGGGGGAAGGTTTGCGGGTTTTTCAACAACAGATCGCCATAGCGCCCCACATCGCCGCTGAAAGTTATATTGGTGTATTTACCATCTTCAAGAACAGACAGGTGCACAGCCGCACTACCTAAAATATGCCCGGCATCGGTAAACTGAAATTTGATACGCGGGGTTATCTCAAACTCCTCATGGTATTCAACAATTTTAAACAGGCGCATGGCATCCATCACCTGGTCCTCGTTGTATAAAGCTTCCAATAATGGCAGGCCTTTTTGTGCCCGGTGTTTATTGCTGTATTCAATATCCTGCATTTGTATTTTGGCGGAATCGAGCAACAATATCCGCGTTAGGTCCATTGTGGCTGATGTACAATAGATCTGCCCTTCAAAGCCCTCGGCAACCAGGCGGGGTATCAATCCGCAATGATCAATATGCGCGTGCGACAGGATCATGTAATCAACCTTTTTAGGGTTGAAGCCGAAATGTTCATTCAGATCATCAGTTTGCTCGCCCATGCCCTGGAACATGCCGCAATCGAGCAGAACTGATGTGCCATCATTTAATTGAATCAAATGTTTACTGCCGGTAACGTTACGTGCAGCGCCATGAAAAGTTATATGCATTTACTATTTATAGGTTGAATTGATTAACTAAAGTAAGCCATAAAAGTTTATAATTAAAAATAACTAAATATTTAGTTTGGAAATGTCAAACATAACTAATACCTTAGTTTAAGTTTGATATTAGCCCCTACGAGATATGGAAATTAAAGAATTAACGCGAGCAGAAGAGCAACTAATGCAGGTATTATGGCAACTGCAAAAAGGCTTTGTAAAAGATGTAATAGAACAATTGCCTGAGCCCAAGCCGGCTTATAACACGGTATCTACCATTATCCGGATATTGGAAACCAAAGGCTTTGTTGGCCATACAGCGTTTGGTAAAAGCCATGAATACCATCCGCTGATCAGCAAGGAAGAATACCAGAATTTCGCTACCGATAAGCTGATGACTGGCTACTTTGATAATTCGGTTAAGCACATGTTCTCCTACTTTGTAAAGAAGGAGAAGATAGATCTGAAAGAGGCCGATGAGATTATGAAACTGATTGAAAAACTTAAAAATCAATAACTATGAACTGGTGGCAATATTTATTACTGGTAAATGTTTACCTGGTACTATTTTTCGGGTTTTATGCCTTGTTGCTACGCAAGGAAACATTTTTTCAGCTTAACCGGGTTTACCTGGTAAGCGCGGCGCTGTTGTCGTTTTTTATACCGGTTATACAAGCCGACTGGGTGAAGAACCTGTTTATAACTCAAACGGTGCATTATAGTATTTATGGCAGTGCTGCTGTAATTATATACCAGGTTAAACCCATTGCTGATGCGCCTTTTACTATTGGCCAATTGCTTACAGCATTATACCTTACGGGAGTATTTTTTTTAGTAGCAAGGCTCGTATGGCAGCTGATCTCCATAAAAAAAATCATCAACCAACCGGAACAAGCGGCAGCCTATTCGTTCTTTAAAAAAATAAGGATGGATAAGCAAACCCAAGGCAACCAGATCATCGCGGCGCATGAGCAGGTACACGCCAAACAATGGCACTCTGCCGATGTGTTGATAATTGAGGCGGTTATGATCATTAACTGGTTTAACCCGGTGGTGTACTTTTATCGTTATGCAGTAAAACACATACACGAGTTTATTGCCGATAGTCATGCCCTTAAGGCTGGCACCAATAAAGCCGATTATGCTTTGATGCTGTTAACCCAAACCTTTAACGCACCATCGCATCATTTGGTGAATAGTTTTTTCAATAGCAGCTTACTTAAACAACGTATTATCATGTTACAAAAAAACAAATCGCAGCGCGCAGCGCTCATTAAATACGGCCTTTCGGCACCATTATTTATTTTGATGCTGATATTATCATCAGCAACCGTAAATAACAGCAGGGCCATTACCCGTGTTAATAAAATAGCAAAAAGTGTTTTTGAGATAAGTGCCGATCCATCAATGTTAAACCATATAACTACGGTGAATTTCAAGCCTGCTGACTCAGTAACAGTTACCCAAAAAGTAGCATCGACCAATAAAAAAATTGATAGCGCGGTTGCCAAAGAAATTAAAACAGCAAGGGTTAAGGTAATTGCACAGGCTGATACTGTATCTGCAGATAAAAATATGGTATTTACCGCTGTAGAACATGAGCCAGAATTCCCCGGTGGATTAACCGCTTTTTATGATTTTCTAAGCAGAACAATACGTTATCCCGCTGTAGATAGGGAGGCTAAGGTACAGGGCAAAGCATTAATAACCTTTATTGTTGAGGAAGATGGCAGTTTAAGCAATATAAAAGGCTTAAGAGGACCTAGTCAAACTATAATTAATGAATCCATTAGAGCCATAAGTTTGTCGCCAAATTGGAATCCGGGCACACAGAATGGCAAAAAGGTACGTGTGCAATATACTGTGCCAGTATCATTTACATTGGCAGGTGACGACGATAATGTGAAAACAACGGGTCAAATTAGTAATGTTATTGTTGTAGGTGCACCAAAAACTGATACCAGTAATAATAAAAGGCCGGTTACCTTAATGCTAACAGGCATGACTGCAGAACCGCTTTATGTTATTGATGGAAAAAAGGCAAAACAGGATGACCTTAAGGCGATAAATCCTGCTGATATTGAAAGTATAAACGTGATAAAAGGTAAACCTGCTGATGCACTTTATGGCAAGGAGGGTAAAGATGGCGTTATAGTTATCACTTTAAAAAAGAAGAAATAAACCTAAACGTTAATAGTTAATTAAAGCCGCCAACGGATACCTTGTTGAGCGGCTTTTTTGTATTTAATTGGCTGCTATTTGTTTATGTAAATATGTATACATTTATATAACAAAACCAATTATCATGAACTGGAAACTCATCTTTCAATTATCGCTCTTTGGGCTGATAATGGCATTCGGTACCATATCATTGATCCCCGAAAAATATGAGTTCATCTTTTGGCTGGTTATCTTTATCTTTTGTTCAATAGTTATTGCCAGAATATGCACCCGCAAATATTTTTTACATGGTTTTTTGGTAAGCATATTTAACAGTGTATGGATAACCATTGCTCATGTGGCTTTTTATAATAGCTATGTGCTGCACCACCCCGATATGGCTAAAATGGGCGACAATATGCACATGCTGCAAACTCATCCCAGATTACTCATGCTGATATTAAGCCCGATATTTGGGGCTATTTTCGGCTTGTTCCAAGGCTTATTCGCATTTATTGCCTCAAAAATTATAAAAGGCCCAACGCCGAAGGCGCAGGTATAGCTATCGGATAAGATTAATCATTTTTTCTTTTTTGCGGCCTCTAGAATTGGTTTTACCACATCGCCTTTGCCTGATTGGTAATCTGATGGCGCTTTTTTACCGGCAGTATTCGGAAGCTTCTTTTTCTCTTTTACGGTTTGCCTGTCTTTACTCATGGTGATGTTTTCCGGTAGTTTAAACACATGATTTAAACTGGTGGTATTAATAAAGGTAGACTAATTGAATGGCAAACACGAATAGTGCGCTATTTGAGTAACTTTTTTCGATAAAAAATTAAAATTGAAAACAAACACCCGGTATAAATTATTAATTTAGCGGCATAATTACGGATACAAAATTTATATAAAAATGAAACCATTCATTTCAACATCATTTTACGGGGTAATGAACTACCTGTTAAGCTTTACAATTATGACTTCGCCATGGTTGTTCGGTTTCTCACATATTGGTGGCTGCTCGTTGCTTTTACCTATATTTTTTGGCTGGCTGCAATTTATAATGGCTGTATTCAGTAATAATTCACATGGCTTTATAAAGGTATTTCCATTGGAAATGCACTTCTTCCTGGATGTGATCATTGGTTCATTCCTGCTGACATCACCATTTGTATTTGGTTTTGCATATGATTCTAACGGCGTATTCGGGCCTGTTGAAGGTGTGTTTTTACCACAGGTTATATTAGGTGGTCTTTTATGCATCATGGGTATATTCACCCGAAACTCGCCATTTACCGCAAATCCTGAGCACCGTTTGCCTCAGGGCCAGTTATGGTCAACTGATTCATTGTAAGGATTTAAAATATATTTAAAAGCCAGGCTTAAGGAGTTTTTAATTCCCGAAGCCTGGCTTTTTTATTTATGAATAAGCTGATAAGCACTCCAATGGCTATACCAACTGTATAAGATAGCAAATCTCCCCACAAAAAAGTATCGCCTAACACCAGCCTTCCAAAAAGTGTATGCCGCAGCTTGTCAATCCATGGTGCTTTGTATAATTGGCTAAATTCAATCGCGTAGCAAAAAGACATACTATAAATAACTATCCTGTTTGTTTGGGCTTTAATAAACAAAAAGCGCATGATAAAGTAAACCATCAGTGCCCACAATACATCGCCAATAAATAAGGGTATTGCGGCATAATGCCTGGAGAGTAACCCAACAATAATGGTTAAAACAATGAGAATGAAATAGCAGAGCCTGTCTTTCATTTCTTTTTCAATCCATAAATTATAATAAAGGAGTTGTTTGTGCTTTTTACGCCGCTGTCGGACTTGAAAGAACTAACCAGGTCGAGCTCGCTATCCGTTATCTTTAATATTTTATAGGCCATCTTATTGCCTATAAACAACGTGTCATTTGCTATTTTATATAAATAGTTGGTAGGTGGGTTTTTATTGATCTTGTAGCTGAACCGTAAGGTATCGTTATTGGTAAGATCTAAAACATTATTCCCGATCCAGGCGGAGCCTGAATTTTTGGAAAGAGAATCAACTGATTTAATAGCCTTAAACACCCATACCTTGTGTATAGATGCCGTAGCGGTATCAGCTTTATCTTTTCCCTTATTCTTGCTTATGCAGCTTGTTAAGGCCAGTAGGAGCATCGGGATATAATATTTGTAACGCATAAGGCAGCTAACGTTTGTTATCACTACCAAGTTACGATTTTGCTTTAATGATGTTAAACAAAAAAGGCGCTCAATGAGCGCCTTTTAAATTCTATATTTAATTTCCTTTAGGGATAGGAGATTTAAACTGTTTCAGCTTCCAGAGCCATTTGCTCATCAACCAGGATACGACCGCAATGCTCGCAAACGATGATCTTTTTGCGTTGGCGGATATCCGACTGGCGCTGAGGCGGGATTTGGTTAAAGCAACCTGCACATGAATCGCGTTGGATAGTAACTACCGCTAAGCCATTTTTAGCGTTGCCGCGTAAACGGTTGTAAGCAATTAGTAAACGCTCTTCAATATTTACAGTAGCTTTTTCAGCCTGTGCATTCAGTTCGGTTTCATCCTTCTCTGTTTCAGCAGTGATGGTGCCTAACTCATCTTTCTTTGCGTTCAGGTCGTTTTTACGTGCTTCAAAATCAGCAAGAGCTTTTTCGTAAACCTGTGTTTTGGTTACTATTTCAAAGCCAAACTCCCTTATCTTTTTCTCACTCACTTGTATATCTAAACCCTGAATTTCAATTTCTTTTGAAATAGCATCATACTCACGGTTGTTTTTTACCTCGTTAAGCTGCGTCTCATATTTTTTAATGTTCGACTGTGCTTCCTTTATCAGGTTTTTACGGGTAACTATATCATCTTCCAAATCATCCAGCTCACCTTTTATCTTCTGTATGCGGGTTTCAAGGCCTGCAACATCATCCTCTAAATCGGCAACTTCCATAGGTAGTTCACCTCTTACCTGGCGAATCTTATCAATTTTGGTGTGGATAGTTTGTAGCTCGTATAAAGCTTTAAGCTTTTGTTCTACGGTTTGTTCCATTAAATATAGTATTTGACGGGGTTTGTATTTATCTCTGTTAAACGGACGGCAAAGGTAGCAAATTTTTTTCTAATTATTTCATACAAAAATTGTTGCGTAAATTGTTCACTTTCATAGTGGCCTATGTCGGCTATCAATATCTTGCCTTCGGCATCAAAAAACTCGTGGTATTTGTAATCGGCAGTAATAAAAACATCAGCTCCGGCAGCTATGGCCTGCTTCAATAAAAAACCGCCTGCGCCACCACAAACCGCCACTTTTTTAATGTGCCTGCCGGTTAAAGCGGTATGACGTATTACATGGGCCTTCATTTTTTCCTTGATCACACCCAAATAAAACTCCTCATTTAAAGGAAATTCCAGCTCGCCTATCATGCCCGAGCCTACCTGCTGGTTGGGGTTCGTTAAGTTATACAGGTCGTAAGCAACTTCCTCATAGGGGTGCGCTAACACCAGCGCCATCAGTATTTTGCTTTCCAGATTTGCGGGATAGATCACCTCTATCCTGATCTCATTTACTGTATGGCGTATACCGGGTTCGCCAACATAGGGGTCGGCATATTCATTGCCTTTAAATGTGCCTGTACCTTCGGCGTTAAAACTGGCCTCGCTGTAATTGCCAATATTACCCGCCCCGGCATGGAACAATGCGTTCCTAACCTGCTCGGCCTGTGCAACGGGTACATAGGTAACCAGTTTTTTTAGCAGGTGTGGTTTGGGGGCCAGTATGCGTGTATTTACCAATCCCAAAGTTTCGCAAATGCGGGCGTTTACCCCCATCAGCACATTATCAAGGTTGGTATGTATAGCATACAGGGCCACGTTATGGCGGATTGCTTTTTCAACCACACGTTCCACATAAGTTTTACCGTTAAATTTCTTTAACCCACGGAAAACTATAGGGTGATGCGAAATAATTACCTGGCAATTGTTGGCAATAGCTTCATCAACCACCGCCTCGGTACAATCAAGCGAAATAAGGGCCTGGAAAACTTCCTGATCGGGTTTGCCTACAATAAGGCCCGCATTGTCGTAATCCTCCTGGTAAGCAAGCGGGGCCAGGCTCTCGAGGTAATCGGTAAGGAGGGATAGTTTCATATGTACTTAGCTAAGCTATTAAAATCGAGAATAAAAGTGAAAAAATAAAATTGTAAATTTGAATTATGGGAACATTAATTGCACATCCTGATAATAAAGAAAAATTGGCTGCTTTAAAAGCTTTTATGAAAGCGTTGAAAATACGTTTTGAAGAAGAGAAGTCGCCATATGATCCTGAATTTGTAGAAAAGATTAATCGGAGCAATGAAGATTTTAAAGCCGGAAAAGTTAAGGCTATAAAAACGGCTGATCTATGGAAATAATCTATTCTGAAGAAGCGCAGAAAGATATAGAATATTGGAAAAGATCTGGCAATAAGGCCATACAGAAAAAGATTCAGCAATTAATCGTTGCCATAGAAGAAGATCCTTTTAATGGGGTCGGCAAACCTGAAGCACTAAAGCATAATCTCTCCGGTTTATGGTCAAGAAGAATTAACCAGGAACATAGAATTATTTACCAGTTCCTGGATGATCATATTAAAATATATTCCTTAAGAGGACATTATTAAACAGGTCAAGATTTTTGATGTTTAAATAATCAATCGATAGAAATTTTAAATCAACACTTTCTGCTTAATTCCCCATTTTAGCTACATGAAAGCTTTCGTAAGCTACCTGTTTGTTATATTCCAAAGCTAATGAGCGGTGGTTGATCAGATCGATAACTGTACCTACCCAGCAAAAGCCGCAGGTTAATAGATATAATATGCCCATGCCGTTTTGCCCGATAACAAAACGTTGTATGCCTGCTACGCCAAAAAAGCCTATAAGCGTAAATAACAGTATATCCTGCGGACTTTTACGCCTGCCGGCATAAGTCATGAAGAAATATTTTTGTTGTGTTTCGGTAAGTGTAGCAGTGGCTTGCTGTAAAAAGCCAATTTCCTCGGGCGACATACCTGATAATGACATGTAAGGATTTTGAAACGGATCCATTGTATGAGTGATTTAAGTGTTTGATTAATTGTGAAGTAAAACTAATATAGAATTAAATGTTTGCCAATGCAAAACTGGCAGGCATTTTAAATACATCGGTAAGCTATAGGTTTAAGACGGCGAAACCGGGGGATTTGTTACAGAAGGATTCGCAGGTGCTTACAACATAGCGATGGGTTTAAGCCCATCGCTACAAATGAATGAGTGTCAAATGGTGGGCGTTACTTTCGGCCAGTGCTATACGCTCACACGCCTGCAGGCATTAAACACAAGGCCGATATCCGCTATCTAACGCGGAACTTCGACTCGCTCCGCTGGTCGGCCCTCTCTTCGCCTACGGTGACTGTTGCGCAACTAACAGATTGTTAATAAGATAGTTTTATTAAGCCTGTTGTAATGATTATTTTAGATCATGCAAGGCAAAAAAACACATCAGGAAAAGCTGTTTATACAGTTTCAACTTTC
>JAMFSA010000011.1 GCA_026225055.1 Mucilaginibacter xinganensis
TATTTTAAATTTTTTAAACCTCGAGGTCGGGAGCGGATTCGAACCGCTGTAAAAGGTTTTGCAGACCTCTGCCTAGCCACTCGGCCACCCGACCATTTTTAAGGATTGCAAAAATAGTTATTTATTTGGTGCGTGCCAACTTTTATTTAAAGCTTTTCCTGTTTATTTCTGAACAAAAAATCGCGGTAGCAATTCCCACGTTTAACGACTCGGCTTTACCCACCCGTGGGATAGTTATTGCGCTCTGTACCAGCTTAATAATTTCGGGTCTTAGTCCATTTCCTTCATTTCCCATTATTACCAGTCCTTCAGTGCCAAAATCGGTTTGGTAGATGTTGGTACCATCAAGTAAAGCGCCAAATACCGGAAGTTTTATGTTCGACAAGAGATTTTTAAGATCCGTATAGTGCACATTTATGCGCGATAATGATCCCATAGTTGCCTGTATAACTTTGGGGTTATACACGTCAACCGTATCCTCCGAACAAATGATATGCTGTATGCCAAACCAGTCTGCAGTACGAATAATGGTCCCCATATTACCAGGATCCTGTATACCATCGAGCACGATTGAAAATTTTTGCTTTAATAAATTATGGTCCAGAACGGGCCATTTGGGCATTTTTACCAGTGCTAACACCTCTTGCGGGGTTTTTAAAGTGCTGATTTTTTCGAGGTCGTTCAACGAAATCTCATTAAAGTTTATATTTCGCGATAATTTCAGCAAATTTGGGTCGAATGTCGAGGTATGGTAAATAGCTTCAATTTGGTAGGCTGAATCAATGAACTCTTTTACTGATTTAATGCCCTCAACCAAAAAATAGCCATGCTCCATCCTAAACTTTTTTTGTTGTAAGGATTTTAATAAACTGATTTGTGATTTTGAAAGCATATAGCAACTGTAATAATTTCTGCCTTGCAATATTAAGTATAATCCTTGTTTTTACACTTTCAAACTGTAGTTTAACACGCCGCCTAAAACCCGACCAGGCGCTGGTGCGCAAAATTACTATTAAAGGCATGGATAAGGAGTTTGCCCTTAATGCTGTAAATTATGTAGATAAGGAACAGCAGCCCAATAATGTGATCAACTTAGAGTTTTATTATTTATTCAGCAAGAATGGTAAAAAGGACATAGGTGAGCCACCAGCAATTTTAGATAGCGCCCTGGTTGAGTTCTCGCGCACGCAGATAGAAAAATACATCCAAAACAAGGGTTATTTAAAAGCGAAAGTATCCGACTCGATAGTGGTAAAAAAGAAAAAGGCCGAGCTGGTATTCACCACAGTTGAAGGGCCAATGTTTAGGGTGCGTAGTTTTACAGATAGCATAGCCGACAAAAGGGTTGAAAGTTTATACCGGGCAAACAAAGCCATTTTTTCAAATGTTGGTAAAGGCAGCCGTTTTGATACCGACAGCCTTGCAGCTGATCGTGATGGGTTTTACCTGCTGATGAAACGCAATGGTTATTTTGATTTTTACCGCCAGTACGTCACCTTTAATTACGATTCCACCTTTAATAAAGGTGTGGTTGATCTGAAGTTGGTGGTCGATAATCCCGACGGGAAATCGGCTCACCCAATTTACAAGATCAATAATACATTAATTACTATTTCAAAAAGCAATGGTAAAACTACCGGTAAGGCCGATACTCTTCAGCTTGATTCACAATTCAGGTATGTTGATTTTTCAGGCAAATTTAAACCCCATACTGTAACTGATTACATTTTTCAGAAAAAGGGTGAATTATATAATATTGATAAGCAGAACCTCACCACAACACGCTTGTCGCAGTTAAACGTGTTTCGCAATGTGCCCAACCCAACCTATACTAAACTACCTGATAGTAGTAACCGGCTAAATTCAAAGATCGATATCATCCCGTTAAAACAAATGTCGGACAGGATTGAGGGTGAGTTCTTATTTAACGCGGGCAGGTATGGTTTTAATGTTGGCAATACGTTTACTGATCGTAATATATTTAAGCAGGCAGCCATTTTACAAATAAAGATCAACGAAAGTATTTTGCTGGATAATAACAGTAACATAACTAACCAGGGAAGTATCGAGAACCAGGACCTGAACATCGGGTTGAGCCTTATTTATCCGCGTATTATTTCGCCGTTTGATTTTGCCAAGCCTGGTAAATATGGAATTCCACACACCACCTTTTCAACAAACTTTACACTGTTTTTTCAAAAAGGATTGGTTGAGCGTGAAAGTTTCCTGAACTCTATCACTTACGACTTTTTTGAAACTCCTGATAAACAGCATATCATAACGCCCATAGCTTTCCAGTACTCAAGGGGTATTATTGATCCCGGTGCTTACCAGGATCTGTTAAAGGCCAATTATTACTCGTATATATATCTTATTGGCCGTACAATTTTTACCTCGGGCAGCCAGTACAGCTATGTTTTAAATGCAAATAAGCTTAACACCTACAGCAACTTTGTTTATTTCAGGGGGAATGTTGATGTAGGCGGTAACACGTTATATTTATTAAGTAAGATATTTAATACGCCTAAAGACACCCTTGGCGAACGTACCATTTTTGGGTACACGTTTTCGCAATACAGCAAGGCTGAGATAGATCTGCGGTTTTACAAAAGCCTGGGCGGCGAACGGCAGTTAATATTCAGGATAAACCCAGGTTTGGGCGTTCCGTATGGCAATAGCGACCAATTAATATTTGAAAAGAATTTTTATGCCGGTGGTTCTGATGATATGCGCGCCTGGCTGCCACGTACTTTAGGCCCGGGTCAATTTAATAGGTCCAGTTACGGTAAAGGCGGCGCTGCGGATACTTTGCGGTCGCGCCTGCAATACCTTGATCAGTTTGGTGAAGTGAAACTGATCACTAACCTTGAATATAGGTATAAACTATCTGACGACTTTTTAGGTTCGATATTACGTGGGGCAGTGTTTATGGATGCCGGTAACGTTTGGCGTCTACACGCGCAGGAAGAAGATCCGCAGGATCCCCTGCATACTGAGATTGAAAATCCGAACGGGCAGTTCAGGTTTAATAATATATTGCAATCATCCGCAATTGGTATTGGTACCGGCTTAAGGTTCGATCTTGGCTTCTTCGTATTCAGGTTTGATGCCGCCTTTAAATTTAAAGACCCTGAATTTACCGGTTCAGACCAATGGGTACTGATCAATCACTTTAATGAATTGTTCCATACCGGTCCGTTTAAAACAGCCTACCTGCAAACCAATGGTATCAACTATAACTTTATGCAGCTAAATTTTGGTATAGGGCTACCGTTTTAAGGTTAGTTAATTAGAGACCAGAAAATAGAGATTAGCTCTTTTCATGGTCATTAAATAATCTCTATTTTCTGATCTCAAGTCTCTAACCTAAAATATTCCCTTCAAACCGTCAATTATACTCTCAAAAAAAGTGGGAACGCTTAGGCCGTTGTGGTAATTAAAGTATACGAATATGCAGAAGATAATAGCTGCTATAATAATGAACCGCTTAAACATATAGGCCAGTAATACAAGGCCAAGCGGTATACAAAGCATGGCAATCCAGCTGATGTGGATACAGTTTAGCTTATCATTTTTATAAATATAATAGAGCATGGCATGTGTGCCGCTGTCATTTATGTGTTTGGCGTATATAAAACTGGAGCGTTGCAGCTTACGATCATAAAAAGCGACACCTTTATTAAATTTCAATACCTCTTCAAAACCATTTATGGTAAAGGTGAACTGACCGTCGACATCTGATTCTGTATTATTTAATGAGTCGGTGGCTACGATAGCTACCTGGTCCTGTGCAAAAGGATTTTCCTTTATTACAAAATGATTTATGGCAATGGTATCTGCAAAAGCAAAACTGCCGGACGCTAATACCAGGCAAAGGAATAAAAGTAGTTTCTTCATTTATACAGCAGGTAGATTAGTATGTTATAAATCACGCAACTAAAAGTACATTTTTATTAGTGACTGAGTAAAAAAACGTTAAGATTTAATACTCAGTACCCCCTGTTATCATAACAAAAAAGTAAATGCCCATTTCAATATTTTATTCGGCTTAACTGATAAAGCAGTATATGGCTATAAACCAAATAATTAAGTATAAGTTTTAAAACAGGAGGCTAATACTTTTTATGGGTATGATAAGCCTTGTAATGCTGAACCTTGATAAAAGTAGGGTTCAAAATTTTCATCAGCAGCCAACTCGCAGGTTACCTGCATAGTGGTGAAGATGATATCGCCGAAAATATTGGCTATGGCAGTATCGGCAGCATCGCGGCCATTGGCTATTTTCACCAGTCCGTTTAATGGTACAAGGTGTGTGGCATCAAACAAAACCCATTCGCCGCCCAGGTAAGCTTCAAAACAAGCGTGAAAATCAGCTGGTTTAAGGTGATAGGCGTAGCCTGTAAAGTAACGTGCCGGTATGGTTAGCGCACGGCATAAGGCAATGCCCAAATGCGCAAAATCTCGGCATACGCCAGCTTGCTGTGTTACCGTATCATAAGCCGAAGTTTGTGAGTTGGAGAAACCGCTGATGTATTGTACGTTAGTGTTTATCCAGTTGGTAAGCGCTATAACTTTTTCAAAAGGGTCCTCAATTTTACCAAAAAGATTATCTGCCAATCTGTATAATTTATCCGACTGGCAATAACGGCTAGGGTAAAGATAGGGCAGGATGGAGCTATCCAAATGTGCAACCGGAGTTTCTTCCCTGTGTGTATGATCACTTACAATAACGCTGTTATCAACAGTAGCATTATAAGTTACCTTTATGTTCCCCGGTTCCGGGATTTCAAAACGAACAAGGCGGTTGCCGTTTGGTTCAACTAATTCCTCAAACTTAATATATGGATCAATAACAAATGTTTCGTTCAATATAGTTTGTGTAGGTGTTCTTAAGGCATGGATGTTCAATATCAACGTCCCGGGGGAGTTGGCAGTATATTCCATTTCGGTGAACACATCAAATTTCATAGCAGGTGTATAGTTTAAATTGTTTCTTTTTCAAGCTTGTTAAAGGCATCATCCATCCAGTCTTCTTTTATGTTTTCCAGCGCGTGTTTCAATTCCTCGGCCCATTGGGTTGATATATTTTCCAGGTCTTTTTTCTCATAACGTTGTTCAACTATATGAAAGCTGTCCTTTTTATACAAAACCACATCAATGGGGAAGTCCACATTATTTGAACTTACCCTTGTTGAATCGAAAGATAAAAAGCCTGTTTTTAAAGCCAGTTTTAAGCTGGAATTTTCGGTAAGCGTACGGTTAAGTATAGCCTTACCATGCCCTGAGTTACCGATGATCACATATGGCGCTCCTTGCCCCAATTCAACCCAGTTACCTTCCGGATAAAGCAGGAAGAGTTTATGCTCATCATCGTCTTTCAACTGCCCGCCAATAATGGTGTTCAGGTCGAAGTTAAAGCCAGCTCTTTCTAATGATGCTTTATCCTCAGTTGCCACACGCTTAACCTGTTCGCCAAAAGCGTTCACAGCTTTGTATAGTTTGTTAAATTCCTTTGTTTCCAGCAATTCATTAAAGTACACAATGGCCTTATCCCTGGTCGACCGTAAACCGCTGGTCATTATGAAAAGAGAAAAATTATCTTTTTGTTCTATCGAAATTTTCTTTTTTACGGTAGTATCAGTTCCCGAAGTAATACGTGTATCGGCAAGGGCCAGCAGGCCTTCTTTAACCTTTATTCCTAAACAATAAGTCATATGCTATTAAAAATAGATAAGTTAAAAAAAATTAGAGTGCCAAAATAGCTAAATAATGAAGTAATTGCAGAACAACATAAAATATTAATGCAAGGAGTGTAATATTCTGAAAATCCCCGTATCTAATCCTCAAAATAAAATAATACATGAATAACCAACAGGATAGTATTTTAAAGGTAAGCGGCCTTAATGTGCAATACGGCTCATTTACTGCCGTAAAGGATGTTTCCTTTGATGTACGCAAGGGCGAAATATTTGGCTTGTTAGGCCCCAACGGTGCTGGCAAAACAAGTACATTAAGCTCAATAGAGGGCCTCGTAAAATTTAATGCGGGTTCTGTTGTAGTTGATGGCTTTGATGCCCGTGAGAAGCCTCTATATGCCCGTGCGGCGATGGGTGTGCAGTTGCAATCCACCAGTTTTCAGCCTGAATTAAAGGTTTCTGAAATATTACAACTATATGCAGGTATATATGGCGTGCCGCTTACAAAAGATAAACTGGAAGAGATCCTCAAAGAAATAAAACTGGAAGATGCCGCGTCTAAAAAATTTGGGCAACTTTCGGGGGGGCAGCAGCAAAGGGTATCGCTGGTGATATCAACCATCCACAATCCACGCCTTGTTTTGCTGGATGAGCCGACCACCGGCCTCGACCCGCAATCGCGCCGCCAGCTTTGGGAACGTATTGAAGCCATCCGCGAGCGTGGGCACGCCGTATTGCTCACCACGCACTCTATGGAAGAAGCAGAATCCGTTTGCGACCGTATTGGCATCATAGACCATGGTAAGGTGATCATTATCGATACGCCCCAGGCACTGATAGAAAAATATAAGAATGACCCCGAAGTGATAGCAGTATCGCGTAGGGGCAGAGTAACACTTGAAGATGTATTCATAGCGCTAACCGGCAGAGCCGTTAGGGCATAATTAAACTAAAGACATGGCAACTACAATTCCAAAAACATCAATTGCGCTATCAGCATTATTAAGGGCCGATTTTACCACCCAATGGCGCAACCGCCGCTCGGTAGTATTGGTACTGCTTGTACCGGTTATCATTCTCATATCATGGAAAGGCCTTGTTGAAAAATTGGGTGGCCCGTTCGCGCTTTCCAATAGCCTTACCTACGGCCTCATAGCCATCGGTTTAATGGGCTATACCAACTCCATAGCCCGCGACAGGGATAAAGGCGTGTTTCAACGCCTGCGTGTAGCACCTGTGCCTACCTGGGCCATAATGATGAGCAGGCTGTTTGTACAGTTAATGATGATTGTGCTGGTAACCACAGCCATATTTGTAGTGGGTTATGATTATGACAAGATCACTTTAACACCAACGGGATATATAATTACCTATTTTACGGCAACTATTGGTGGAGCAGTATACCTTGCACTTGGCCAAATGATAGTAGGCCTGATAAAAAGCCCTGAAACGGTAAATTCAACTTCAAGGCTTGTATATTTCTCATTTGTAATAATCGGTATGTTTGGTGGCCTGGGTATGTTGGGCAAACAAGTAGAGGATATAACCCAATGGTCGCCTTATGGTACAGTAAAAACCATTATGGCAGCCGGTATGACCCCGGGAGCCTGGAATATGACCGACACCAACGCGCTATTGGTTACATTGGGTTATATTTTGGTATTTGCTACTATTGGTATTAAAAAGTTTAAGTGGGAGAGTAAGTAGGAGCCGGGATTAAACGGATTTATAAGATTTTTAGGATGTTTTATAAACCATAGGTTTCCTGAAAATATATTTCTTAGATATATTCCCTCCCGTGGGGCTACTGTGTGGACACATCTTTTTGAATAAATTGGTTTGCATATCCACTCCGTTAGGAGTGAAATATTGGTAGAAATTATAAACGAAGGATATTTTCGTTCCGTTAGGTGCGATATTATTGGAGCATGTATCAAAAACAGGCATAGCTGGACTAAAAGCGGGCTATGTTATGTGCCTACGGCACATATAAATATTTCAAACCTGTTTTTCTACTAATATATAACCCCTATGGGGGTTTAAGGCTTAACTTGTGTCCACACAGTAGCCCAACGGGAGGGGTGCGGCTGACTGTGGAGTGGCAAGGAGGGGTTTGTCCGCTAACTAAGCTATTTCAATAAACCCCTTCCTGCACCTTCCCAAGGGAAGGAATCGCACCACCCAACGCTTTTTAAATCTTCACTTATGCTTATTATACACCATAATAAAATGTTTTAGCATCAAATATTTTGCAAAATCCGCATTAATATGCACTTTGCATCACCATGAAAAGCGTACTAAAAACTACCCTCTTTTTAAGTTTAATAAATGTCCTCTTCTTCGCTAACAGTTATGCCGTTTTACCCGTAAAGGCAGTGGCGCTTAAATGCGAATACCTTAGCAATCCGATTGGTATTGATGCTGCTCAACCCCGCCTTATCTGGCAGTTAGCCGATAGCAGGCAGGGCGCAAAGCAAACCGCCTGGGAAATTGTAACAGGTACGGATTCGCTGGCGGTTAGCAGGGGGCAAGGTGGTGATTGGCAAACCGGTAAGGTAAACTCATCGGCCAATTTAATACCCTATGCAGGCAAGGCATTACAGCCCTATACCAAATATTACTGGAGTGTTAGTTTATGGGATAAGGATGGGAAAAAGATAGAAACATCGGCCATTGCCAGCTTTGAAACCGGGCTGATGGGCATGAAAAACTGGAAAGGCTTTTGGATAAGCGATGACCATGATATTAACACAAAACCTGCTGCATACTTCCGCAAAACGTTTGAAACTGGTAAAAAGATAAAATCAGCACGTGCTTATATTGCTGTGGCAGGGTTGTATGAGCTGTACATTAACGGTAAAAAAGTTGGCAATCACAGGCTCGACCCGATGTATACCCGTTTCGACAGGCGCAACCTGTATGTAAGCTACGATGTGACCGCCAACCTGCAAAGCGGCAAAAATGCCATAGGTGTAATTTTAGGTAATGGCTGGTATAATTTCCAGTCGATAGGCGTATGGGATTTTGAGCGTGCGCCATGGCGTAACCGCCCGGCGTTTTGCCTCGATCTGCGTGTTACTTATGATGATGGCTCGGTTGAAACCATTACCTCTGATGAAAGCTGGAAATCATCACTCGGCGCTGTAACTTACAACAGCATTTACACCGGCGAACAATATGATGCCCGTTTGGAGCAATCTGGTTGGGATACCCCAGATTTTGATGATACAAAATGGAACGGCGTATCAAACAGGCAGGCGCCATCGCCAAATATAGTGTCGCAGGCTATGCAGCCTGTGCGCAATGTGGAGCAGATAGCCTGCAAAACCATGCGGAAGATTAACGATACCACATATATTTTTGATATGGGCAGGAATATCGCAGGCGTAAGTCAGATCACCCTGAAAGGCGATTCAGGTACGATAATACGACTTACCCATGCGGAACGTTTGTACAAAAATGGTTATCCCGATCAATCGAATGTTGATTATTTTCTATCTATCCCAACCCGTAAATCCGATCCATTCTCTACCGACATTTATACGCTGAATGGCAAAGGTGTGGAAACTTTTATGCCGAAATTTAACTACAAGGGCTTTCAGTATGTGGAGGTAACCAGTAATAAGCCGATCAGTTTAACTAAAGAAAGCCTGGTGGCTTATTTTATGCACAGCGATGTTGAAGCTACAGGCAGTATAACATCATCAAGTGAATTGGTTAATAAATTATGGGCGGCATCAAATGCGTCCTATCTTTCGAACCTGGTTGGCTACCCAACCGATTGCCCGCAACGCGAAAAGAATGGCTGGACAGGCGATGCGCATATCGCCAGTGAAACCGGCTTGTATAATTTTGACGGTATCACTATCTACGAAAAATGGATGGCCGACCACCGTGATGAACAGCAACCTAACGGCGTATTGCCATCAATTGTACCAACCGATGGCTGGGGTTACGAGTGGGGCAACGGCCCGGATTGGACGAGTACTATTGCTATTATCCCCTGGAACGTTTATTTATTTTATGGCGACCCAAAATTGCTAAGCGATTGTTATGGTAACATACAACGCTATGTGGATCATATCAATGAGCTTTACCCAACAGGTTTAACTACCTGGGGCTTGGGCGATTGGGCGCCGGTAAAATCAAAAACCCCGGTTGAATTGACATCCTCGGCTTATTATTATGTTGATGTGAACATACTGGCAAAAGCCGCCAAAATATTAGGCAAAGCCGATGATTATGCAAAATATTCGGCATTGGCAGCTAAGATAAAAGACGCGATCAACGCTAAATACCTCAATCCCAAAACGGCTATTTATGCCGAGGGCTACCAAACTGAACAAAGTGTACCGCTCTGCTGGGGCATAGTGCCCGATAGCCTGAAAGCTAAAGCTGCGGCACACCTTGCAGATTCAGTAGCTGCCAATAATTACCACCTGGATGTTGGGATTTTGGGTGCAAAAGCCATTCTGAATGCCCTGAGCGAAAACGGGCAGGCACAAACCGCATACAGACTGGCATCGCAGGATACCTACCCATCATGGGGTTGGTGGATAGTAAATGGCGCTACCACTTTATATGAAAACTGGAACATCAATGCCCCACGCGATCTATCGCTCAACCACATCATGTTCGGCGAAATTGATGCCTGGATGTATAAGGCACTGGGTGGCATAAAGCCGGATGAAAGCGAGCCCGGATTTAAGAATGTGCTATTGTCGCCTAACTTTGTAGCAGGCCTCGATCATTTTGAAGCCACACACACTGGTCCATACGGGAAAATAATTTCCTCATGGAAAAGGGTTGGCAAGGGCATTAAATATTCGGTTACTGTGCCTGCAAATTCAACGGCCAGTGTTAATTTTCCAAGTGACGGCAAGCAGGTTTATGCTGATGGAAAGAAAATTACAACGCAAAGTAATTACCAGCTACAGGCAGGCAGTTATGAGTTTGAGATAAAATAGAAGATAATAAATTCCCCAACCCTCTTTGCGGCTCACCGCAGAGAGGGTCGACGAGTGAAACGAAGTCGGGGTGAGTCAACGGAGCACGTCGAAGTTCTGCGTTAGGGATTATAGCGGATACCGGCCTCGCGCCTAATGCCTGTGCAGTATGAGCGGAGAGCCCGACCCAGAGGGAAACGCCCAACTAAATATATCAAATTTAAATAACCTGTATGAAGCATCGTACTTATTCACTGAATACTTGACTAATCTCATTTTTACCGACATTAAACAGCCTAAACACAGCTATTGCTAAAAGATCAGCTTTGAATACGTTTAAATTTATAAATTTGGCAACTACAATTTTCAATTACATAATATTCTATTATCAATATAATGAGCAAAGGGGTTATAAGCAAGGAAGAAGATTACTCACAGTGGTATAATGATCTGGTAATAAAAGCTGATATGGCGGAGTATTCGCCGGTTAGGGGCTGCATGATCATTAAGCCTTATGGCTATTCCATCTGGGAAAAAATGCAGGCTGTGCTTGACAAAATGTTTAAGGAAACCGGGCATAGCAATGCTTATTTTCCGCTGCTTATACCTAAGTCGTTCTTCTCCAAGGAGGCCAGCCACGTTGAGGGCTTTGCTAAAGAATGTGCCGTGGTAACCCACTATCGCCTAAAAAATGATGGTAATGGCAATATTATAGTTGATGAAGACGCCAAGCTGGAGGAAGAATTGATCATCCGCCCTACATCTGAAACTATCATCTGGAATACATACCGTGGCTGGATCCAATCCTACCGCGACCTGCCTATATTAGTAAACCAATGGGCTAACGTAATGCGCTGGGAAATGCGTACCCGTCTGTTTTTGCGTACCAGCGAGTTTTTATGGCAGGAAGGTCACACGGCACACGCTACAGCCAATGAAGCTATTGCCGAAACCGAGCAAATGCTGGAAGTGTATGGCGATTTTGCCGAAAACTGGATGGCATTACCGGTTGTAAAAGGCCGTAAAACGGCAAACGAGCGTTTTGCCGGAGCTTTGGATACTTATTGTATTGAAGCCCTGATGCAGGATGGTAAAGCCTTGCAAGCCGGTACATCGCACTTTTTAGGGCAGAACTTTGCCAAGGCATTTGATGTGAAATTTACCAACCGTGAAAATGTTCAGGATTATGTTTGGGCTACCTCATGGGGTGTATCGACCCGTTTGATAGGCGCGCTCATTATGGCACACTCTGATGATGCGGGCCTGGTATTGCCGCCAAAGCTGGCGCCTATACAGGTTGTTATTGTGCCGATATATAAGCATGAGGAAGAGCTGGAAAACATCACAGCTTTCGTTAATGCATTAACCAAAGAACTTAAAGCAAAAGATATCTCCGTTAAGTTTGATAAACGCGATACCCACCGCCCCGGTGCAAAATTCGCTGAATACGAGTTGAAAGGTGTGCCATTGCGCGTTGCCATTGGCAGCCGTGATATGCAGAATGGTACTGTTGAACTGGCTCGTAGAGATACCAAGACCAAGGAAACAGTTAGTCAGGAAGGCTTAGCAGTGCATATTGAAACCATGCTGGATACCATTCAGAAAAACATCTATCAAAAGGCGTTCGACTTTAGGGCTGAGAACACTACCGAAGTAGATACCTACGACGAATTTAAACGGATGTTGGATGAAGAACCAGGTTTCCTATCTGCACACTGGGATGGTACGCCAGAAACTGAGCAGAGGATAAAAGATGAGACTAAAGCAACAATCCGTTGCATACCTTTGGATAACAAACAGGAAGAAGGCAAGTGCATTTTAACGGGTAAACCGTCGAAACAGCGTGTTTTATTTGCCAGGGCATATTGATTTGCAGCTTTAATGCATCTGGATATAATTGATCATTATATAACTCTTTTAGATTTTAAATTTCGGAGATTATATATTCTTTGGATCTCTGACGACATAGATGGTGTTGTTGTTGATAATCAGCGGAAAGTTATAGCATTTAAAGACAAAGCTCAATTACTGAAATTTGTTGAAAAAAAGGCAATTAGTTTAAAGGAAGGTATTACAGCATACTATATAAATAATTTGCAGCAATGGGTACTTGAGCCTGATAGAAATATAGATTATGAAGTTTTTTTAAACTTTTGGAATTTATGTACCGACATTTCTTATTCTGTTGGAATAGATTTTATGGGGGATGTTAGAGATGAACTAATAAATAACTTATATAATAAGTTATTTGATGCTTCAGGGACATTTATATCCGAAGAACCGAATCCAACTTTTAATGAGGTAGAGATTTCTAAATTGAGTGAGATAATACAAAACGGATTAGCATTATTGATTGATAATCTATCTGTGAATTAATTAAATAACGAAATGAAATTCGCAACTAAAGCAATACACGCAGGGCAGGAGCCCGATCCGTCAACCGGCGCGGTAATGACGCCGATATATCAAACATCAACTTACTGGCAAAAGTCGCCGGGCGATAACCAGGGATATGAATATTCACGTGGTACCAACCCAACCCGTAAGGCATTGGAAAATTGTCTGGCAGCTTTGGAAAACGCCAAATTCGGGCTGGCTTTTTCAAGCGGAATGGGTGCTACCGACGCGGTGATGAAACTATTATTGCCGGGTGATGAAGTGATAACAGGTAACGATCTGTACGGTGGTTCATACCGTATGTTTACCAAAATATTTGCACCATACGGCATTAAGTTCCATTTTATTGATCTTTCAGATCCTGAACTGATCAACCAGTACGTAAACGAAAACACCAAGCTGATCTGGATCGAAACACCAACCAACCCAACCATGCGCATTGTGGATATCGCGACGGTATCAAAAATTGCCAAAGCCAAAAATGTGAAGCTGGTGGTTGATAATACCTTCGCTTCGCCATACCTGCAAAACCCTATTGATTTGGGTGCTGATATTGTGATGCACTCGGTTACCAAATACATCGGCGGCCACTCTGATGTGGTAATGGGTGCTTTAATGCTGAACGACGAAGAAACTTACAAAAAGCTATGGTTCATCTATAACGCCTGCGGTGCTACACCTGGGCCTATGGACAGCTTTTTGGTACTGCGTGGCATAAAAACCCTGCACCTTCGCATGAAAGCACATTGCGAAAACGGCAGGGTGATAGCTGAGTTCTTAAAGACACACCCTAAAGTTGAAAAGATCTACTGGCCGGGCTTTACCGATCATCCAAATCACGACATTGCCAAACAGCAAATGAAGGACTTTGGTGGTATGATCTCCATAGTACTAAAAGATGCTGATCTGAAGGAAACATTCCGTGTTGCATCATCATTCAAAGTTTTTACCCTTGCTGAATCGTTAGGTGGCGTAGAATCACTGATCAATCACCCCGTAAGCATGACCCACGGCTCTATACCAAAAGCAGAGCGTGAGAAAGCCGGTGTGGTAGACAACCTGCTGCGTTTAAGTGTAGGAGTAGAGGATATTGATGATTTGCTGGAGGATTTGAAACAGGCACTTAGTTAGTTTGGTATCAAGTAGCTAATATCAGCTATCAAGTACAAGGATGTCAAATGCTTGACACTAAACATTTAACAAAGCGTCATTGCGAGGAACGAAGCAATCTCTATGCTATACAGAGCGAATAGTCAGGCCTAACTTGCATAATCGTCCTGCCTAAGTAGGGATTGCTTCGTTCCTCGCAATGACGTTTAGAGATATTTTTTGATGATAGAGGATTTAAAAGCTTTTCTGGATTTTAAAGTTGCCCAATACAACCAACCCGGCTTCATTACTAACGATCCTATATCTATCCCGCACCTGTTCACTAAAAAGCAGGACATCGAGATCATGGGATTTTGGGCTGCGACCTTAGCCTGGGGGCAGCGCGTTACCATCATTAATAAATGCAAAGAGCTGATCCAGCTGATGGATGGCGCGCCCTACGATTTCATCATCAACCACGAAGAACCCGACCTTAAAAAGCTGCTGAACTTTAAGCACCGTACTTTTAATGATATTGATACGCTGTATTTCATATCATTTTTCAGGTACCACTATGAAAGGAATGAGTCTTTGGAATCAGCCTTCATTTCCCCAACTGTCATCCTTAGCGATAGCGAAGGATCTGTTAGCCAACATACAAGTAACGTAGAAGCTGCCCTCAATCACTTCCGTTCCTATTTCTTTTCCCTGCCCGACTACCCGCACCGCACCAAAAAGCACGTATCCTCGCCATCACAAAAGTCAACCTGCAAAAGGCTGAATATGTTCCTGCGTTGGATGGTGCGTAAGGATAATTGTGGTGTTGATTTCGGCATCTGGAACCAGCTAAAACCTGCCGACCTCATTATGCCCTGCGATCTGCATGTCGACCGTGTATCGCGCAAGCTCAACCTCATCACCCGCAAACAAACCGACTGGCAAACCGCCATCGAACTCACCGAATGCCTCCGCGAATTTGATCCTGTCGATCCTGTGAAATATGATTTCGCATTGTTTGGATTGGGGATAGAGGAGAAATTTTAACCGGGATTTCACCGATTTTAAAAAAAGATTCCACCGATTGATTTCCCATTCCCTCCCACGGGAGGGGTGCGGCAAGACGTGCAGTGGCAGGGAGGGGTTTCTACGTCATGCATCAACAAAAAATCATTAAATTTGATCATGGAAAACCCAAATGATCTTTCCGCATTCCTTTCCGGCAAATCAGCCCAAACCTTAATGCTTTTCAATCATTTTGTAAATGAATATCAAAAAATAGCGCCAATAACCCTGCATCCCGCCAAAACCATGATCGGCGTAGCAAACTCTCATAAAAGGATTGCCTGGGTAACGCAGCTGGGTAAAAACTTTGTGCATGTGGTGTTCCCCTTTAAGCAGGAGTACCCGGATAACCTATGCTTTCAGAAAATAGCGCAAGTACCCGGTGATGCTCAACAGTTTAACCACTATTTCAGGATGTATAATGTAGAGGATGTGAATGAGGAGGTGCTGGGGTTTATGCGGATGGCGTATGAGGGTGAAACTGTATAATTTATCTTCGTGCGTCATTGCGAGGAACGAAGCAATCCCTGACTGTACAGAGCAGACTTGCATAGTCGCGGATTGCCACGCTATCGCTCAATGACGTGGTTTTATAGTCGGGGCCTTACGCTTCCTCCTTAAAAAATACTTTATAATAATTCATGGCCCGGCCATCATCAAAGCCCTTTTCAATCAGCTCCTTATCGCCATGGATATAAATATGGAAGTTCTTATCCAGCTTTAGCACGCTCTTGTAATCACGGGCCTGCTTTTTTACAGCGTTGCCTGATATCTCAAAAGTATCCGCTATCGGCGAATCAAACTCCTGCTCGTACTGGCTCTTAAATGTTTTGAACGATTCGATGGCCTTTTCGTTGCCGATCACCTCATTACTGAACTCATCCATATCAAAGGTTTCCTTTTCCTTAAAATATTTCATGGAGCGGTTCAGCAGGTCGATCTTGTCGGCCTTGCTCATATCAAACTCATCGTCGAGCTTTTGAGTCACGAAATTTTTGTATACACCAAGGGTATTGCTGGTTTGGTTAAAGCTATCGTTACGGATCTTTAATTGCAGAAATTCGTCTTTCCAATAAACGGCGGCGTCTTGTCCGCTGTTATTTTTATCTATCACAACCACTTTGTAGCCGTTTTCTTTTTCTATATTGAAGATGAGCGCACCCTTATCCAGTTTGTTGATGTTGATGGCATTGTCCTCGTAATCCACACCAAAACCACCATCCTCCGGATAAACCTTTAGGTAAGTTTCCTTATTCTCCGATTTGAAAATGCCTATCGTGTCCAGTGGATTGCCCTCAATTTGTACTTTATTAAAGTAAACCACATACAATTCGCCCGGTTTAATATTTGGGTGATTGGATACTTTATACAGGTGCTTGGCTATCTGCTCCGATGCCTCATGAAACTTGCTTTTATCTTCAAATACTTGCGTTGCGAAGTGGTGGAGCTCGTTCAGGTTCAGTTCGCCGCTGGTGTGCATGAGGTGATAAACCTCGTTAGCTTTTTCAAATGGCTTTAAAAAATATTGCATCAGCAGGTTGGGGATCACCTCATCCTTTAGCTCAAGCGGCTTGGCCGACAACGAGTAGAATTCATTTTGCGCCTGGTTGCCAATGTGGTGGACCGAGATAGTATCGAGCGAAGCTTCAAAAAAAGTTACCATAATTACCGGCGAATTTAGAGTTTTTTAGCCTATGACAGGTGATATTATACTTACAAAAAAATGGCAGGAAGATTGGCCTTAAATAACGACTTTTGCAAATCATTTGGGTAAGCAATAACTCAATGACTAATGACAGCGAAGCGAAATGACAAATGACGAAACAATAGTTGCCCTTGCCACACCATCCGGAATTGGTGCCATTGGTGTTATACGCCTTTCGGGGCCTGATGCCATTAGTATTGCCCAAAGTGTTTTTAAGGGCAAAGACTTAACCAAGCAGGAATCACACACCATCCACTTCGGTAATATTGTTGATGGTGATATGATCCTGGATGAAGTATTGGCCTCGCTGTTTGTTGCGCCACGCTCTTATACCCGCGAAAATGTAGTGGAGATCTCCTGTCATGGTTCGGCATATATTATTGAGTCAATCATTAAACTGCTGATAAAAAAGGGAGCAAGAGGCGCTAAACCGGGCGAATTTACCCTGCGGGCCTTCCTTAATGGCCAAATGGACCTGTCGCAAGCCGAAGCCGTCGCCGATCTGATCGCGTCCAATTCCAAAGCATCGCAACAAGTGGCCTTACAACAACTCAGGGGTGGGTTCAGCAATCAACTGCAAACCCTGCGCGAACAACTGGTACAATTTGCATCGCTGATAGAACTGGAGCTTGATTTCTCGGAAGAAGATGTAGAGTTTGCCAACCGCGATCAGCTTAAAAAATTAACGCACGATATTACCCGTATTATCGGTTCGCTCATCCAATCTTTTGAGCTGGGGAACGCGATAAAGCTTGGCGTAAATACAGTAATAGCAGGCAGGCCAAATGCGGGCAAATCAACCTTACTAAATGCCTTGCTAAATGAAGAACGGGCTATTGTAAGCCATTTGCCCGGCACTACACGTGATACGATAGAAGAAGTGCTGAATATCCGCGGCATTAATTTCAGGCTGATTGATACCGCCGGAATCCGCGAAGCTACCGATGCTATTGAGCAGATAGGGGTGCAACGTACGATGGAAAAGATCAGCCAATCTGCCTTGCTCATTTATGTTTATGATGCTGAGCAGATAACCATTGATGAGCTTAACCAGGATATTGCCAATCTGCAAAAGCCGGGTATCTCTATGCTGATTGTTGCTAATAAGATAGATCTTCTATCGAATGCACAGGTGAACGCATTGCCGCACAGCGAAAATACTGTCTTTATTTCAGCCAAAGACAAAGTGAATATAGATGATCTTAAAAATAAGGTCTACCAGGCCGCTATAAAGTATGAACTAACTGGTAACGAAACACTGGTAACCAATATCCGTCACCTCGAGGCACTCCAAAAAACCGAAGAATCGCTCACCAAAGTACTCAGCGGAATTGACAGCGATGTTACATCCGATTTTTTAGCAACCGACATTAAACAAGCGCTCCACTATCTTGGGGAGATAACTGGTGCTGTTACCACGGATGACTTGCTGGAAAATATATTTAGTAAGTTTTGTATCGGTAAGTAGGCCTACCAAATAGCCCCCAATTACAACAATTTTAGATGTGTAATATGCCATTTTTAATGAGTCGTATTTTTATTTAACAAACATTTTTCAATTACCCTTTTAATTAATGGTCATTAGCTCGAACCCAATTAAAGATCAAGGCTATCTCAAAATACTGCTGTATCCTCTTTGTGATGAATTATTCACAGTAAAATCGTTTTCGTCCGTAATAACCGATCACCTAATCTTTTAGTAATAATAAATGTAGTGGCGTTTTTATGCGTGGAGTAACCAAAACCAGTCAGACAGTTAATTCAATTTTATTAATACCTAAATGTTTGTTTGCCAGGCGTGTAATAAAAGCTTTACACATTTTATGATCTGTAGCATAAACCTTGCTTGCCGAACATGGTCTAAATTTGAAAAGAACCCTACCAGTTATGAGTAATTTAAGTGTCGCCATTGGACCGCACAGACCTGATCTGATACGCGATGAAACACTTGTTGATATATTTAAAAATTCAGTGAAGCACTTTGCCGGTAATACGGCGCTTATTTTTCACGACAGGCAGCTGACCTATGCCGAGCTCGATAAATGGAGCGATGCCATCGCCTTGCACATGGTTAATAATGGCATTACCCGTAAAAGCACAGTTGGTATTTGGTGGCCCCGGGGGCTTGAATTACATGCTGCTATACTGGGTATTATAAAAGCGGGTGCTGCATATGTACCTGTAGACCGTGAAGCGCCTGCTGAGCGGCTTGAAATGATATTGACAGCAGTGGGCGCTTCGGCATGCTTTAGCATGGAACCATTGAATGCACCATGCGCCGTTTTACAAATCCCTGCGTATGAGGAAACAAACGCTATACTAAGTTCATCCCAAAATATAGAACTGACGCCCCCTGAACCGGAGGATATGGCCTATATTTTATATACTTCGGGCAGCACCGGTAAACCCAAAGGTATACCTATAGCTCATAAGCAGATATGCCACCTGGTAAGGGCTGAGCAAAGTGTGTTTAACATTACCGCAACCGACAAAGTTTACCAGGGATTTTCCGTATCGTTTGATATGTGGTGTGAAGAAACCTGGCTAAGTTATTTTGCCGGGGCCACGCTGTGGGTAGCGGATAATACTACTTCAAAATCCATTGACGAACTTAGCGCGGTTCTGCAAAAGGAAAATATAACCATTTTACATGCTGTGCCCAGTTTATTGGCAGTTATGCAAAATGAAGTACCATCGCTAAGGCTTATTAATGCCGGTGGCGAGGCTTGTACGCCCCAGGTGCTGGCCAAATGGGCAGATAGGGGCTTAGCGTTCTACAACAGTTATGGCCCAACAGAAGCTACCGTTACGGCTACCATAGCAAAATTGACGATAGGGGATGATATTGTGATCGGCCATCCGCTTCCGAATTATAACCTTGCGGTGATCGATGCTGATATGAATCTGATGCCGCTTGGGGAACCCGGCGAACTGGTCATCACCGGACCTGGTATTGCGGAAGGCTATATAGGATTACCCGAACTTACCCGGCAAAAATTTATACCCAAACCTGTTTCGTTAGCTGTTTTGCCCGGCGATATGGTGTATCGTACCGGAGATGCTGCTATCATGCTAAAAAGCAAAGCGGTGAAACTACAGGGCAGGATGGATGATCAGGTAAAACTGCGGGGCTATCGTATTGAGTTGGGCGAAATAGAAAGCAGGATGAATACGCTTGCAGGAGTTAGCGCTGCTGCAGTAGGCATAAAAAAAGACAGTCATGACCGCGATCACCTTGTAGGCTATGTGATGATGGAGGATTCGGTTTGTATTGATGATAAGCTGCTTAGGCTGGAGCTTGCCAAAACACTGCCTGCATACATGATACCCGGCAATATTGTTTCCCTGCGCGAAATGCCCCGCCTGCCAAGCGGTAAAATAGACCGCAAAGCCTTACCGGTGCCCGATGAGCTTGAAAATGAATTAGAAGATATTGTTATTGACGCGGATGCACCGGTACATGATAAAGTAATAGCTGTTTTGCAGAATGTATTCCCCGGCCATGATATCGATCCTTCAATTGATTTTTTTGATGATCTTGGTGGCCATTCATTGTTAGCTGCTGCATTTGTTTCGCAGTTAAGGCGTGATGCCGCATTACCGTATGCCGCATTAAAAGATGTTTATCTTCATCGCCCTGTAAGCAACCTGATTGCACATTGGGAAATAGAGCAGCAAACACAGCAGCCTTCAAAACAACGGACCTTTAATAAAGTGCCGGCATTGCGTTACTTGTTGTGCTGGATTGCACAATCCGTTTCCTTATTGGCTATATACGGCCTGTTCGCCTTCCAGATATTTATCCCTTACCTGGGCTATTATTATGTTAACGAGGAAACTGGTAGCCTTGGCTATTCCATTGTTACTTCTTTGATACTCTTCGCGCTGATAGCACCATTGTTTACACTCATATGTATTGCAGGCAAATGGCTATTGATAGGCAAAATGAAGCAAGGCGATTACCCGCTATGGGGGAGTTATTATTTCAGATGGTGGCTTGTAAAAAGCATACAGCGCCTCTTGCCCGCACAGTTTTTAAGTGGTACACCTTTATACCCAATCTATCTTCGCTGGCTGGGGATGAAAATAGCGCCCGATGCGCAAATAAGCAGTATTGAGTTTGGTGCGGAAGATCTCATTACCATTGGCAGCGACGCCAGCCTGAGCTCAAAAACACATTTAAACAATGCCTTTGTAGAAGATGGAATGCTTAAACTACGCAAAATAACCATCGGTGACCATGCCTATATTGGTAGCAGTTCAATAATATCGGGCGATAGTGTGATAGCAGATTGGGGCGAACTGCAGGATCTGAGTTGCTTGCAGGCTGGTAAAACCATTGCACAAGCCGAGGTATGGCGCGGGAGTCCCGCTCAGTTGAAAGAAAAGAAAAAGATAGAAGATCTGCCCCAGCCTTTAGTAACATCACGCAAAGATCGTATAAAGTATAACGCCTTGTTTATGATCTGCATGCAGGCATTCCCGCTCATTATCCTTTTACCTTTGCTACCAACTATCATAACAATAAACAAGCTGGATGATGCCGCGGCCGACTATAACTTTAATTACATGGTGACTGCACCATTGCTGGCCCTGGCGTATATACTATTATTTGCCGCAGAAACAATTCTCATCACCCGCATATTGCAGTATGATTTGAAGCCTGGCAAATATCCCATATATAGTATGGCGTATGTACGTAAATGGTTTGCCGACCAGGTGCTTTCTATCAACCTGGTTGTTTTGCATCCTATTTATGCTACCGTGTTTATCTCCAGTTTTTTCCGGGCGCTTGGTGCAAAAGTTGGTAAAGGCGCAGAAATATCAACAGCAGGCAGCGTAACGCACCCGCTGCTTGAAATTGGCGACGGCGCGTTTGTTGCCGATGCTGTAACACTTGGTGAGGCAGATGTACGCGGCCAGCAGTTGATACTTGAAAAAACAGTAATAGAAGGAAATAGCTTTGTGGGCAACAGCGCGCTTATTCCGCAGGGCTACCACCTGCATAGCGATATGCTTATTGGGGTACTATCCGTTCCGCCTGATCAGCAGCAAGCTTCCGAAATTAGTGGTTCAGATTGGTTTGGTTCGCCAGCCATCAGGTTGCCACGCAGGCAGGAAAGTAATAGTTTCCCGGCAACACTCACTACCACGCCAAAATTTGCCCGTAAACTGGCTCGTGGCACAGTGGAGTTTATTCGCACCATATTGCCTGAAAGCGCTATTATCTGCTCGTCCATCCTGTTTATTGCCTATGGGCATGATCTTATTACGCAGCAGCCTTTGTGGAAAATCATTTTGCTTTTTCCATTTTATTACCTGTTTTATATGGGCTTGCCTGCATTTTTATTAACAGTATTACTCAAATGGCTTTTTGTAGGCAAATACAAGCCTCTGCAAAAGCCTATGTGGACCTGGACAGTGTGGCGCAGCGAAGCGATCACATCTACTTATGAGGCGCTATCAGTTCCATTCCTGCTGGTATATATGCAAGGAACTCCATGGCTACCCTTACTGCTCAGGCTGCTGGGCGTAAAAACCGGCAAACGAGTATGGATGAACACAACCGATATTACTGAATTCGACATGGTTTCTATTGGTGACGATGCCGCGCTGGATACCGATTGTGGTCCCCAAACACATTTGTTTGAAGACCGCGTGATGAAAGTTGGTCCAGTAAAAATAGGTGCAAGAAGTACCATTGGCGCGGGAACTATTATTTTATATGATAGTGAAATCGGCGATGACACCTGCATAGAGGCGCTATCACTGATCATGAAGGGTGAAAGGCTTGCGCCAGGGACTAATTGGGCGGGCAGCCCGGTAAAACCGAATTGAAATCTTTCGGAAATTATTATTGTTGGAAATTTTATATAAAGGGCTTTTATAGCGACATTTCGTTTCACAAAATAAGATTTATTTAGATTAATTAATAGGCCTTACCCTTATATATAATCCTATTTATAGGATTGATATTAAATAAATTCTTATTTAATACAATAAAATATATAATATCTATAGGAATGGTAGAATATATTAATATATTTGTATCATATTTGTTCTTTAATACTTATCCAGAAAGACAGAGGGAAAGGCCCTACGACGTCTTAGCAACCTGTACCTGCTACATTTTAAGCAAGTAAAAGGTGCTAATTCCTGCTCCGGAAGCGGAGATAGATAAGATAATAGCAGACTATTGATCAATAAACTATTCTCTTGTTTTCTTTCTGATAAGTATTTACAAACAGATAAATAATTATTAAGCAAATGAAAACCTACTTCAGCAAAATCGTAAAACTTCAACTTGCCTCAGGTATATTCAGGCATGAAAATTCTTGTTCATCATATTATTTTTATGATTCATTCAGCAGTAAAACGCCAGTCGGCGCTGATTGCCTGATGGATATACCATCATCAAATTTTCAATCTGCAATATAAATACAATATAGTCGCGTGACCGAGAGGATAGGTAAGGGTCTGCAAAACCCTGCACGGGAGTTCGAATCTGCCCGCGACATCAATAAACACCTAATCACAATTATAAATGAAGAAAGTAATAATCGCAGTCTTAACTTTTATTATTTATGCCAACGCTTATTCGCAAGTACTAACGCCGGTAAAATGGTCGTATGGCGCAAAAAGGGTTGATAATTCAACAGCTATAATATTTATAAAAGCCACAATTGATAATGGCTGGCATATTTATTCGCAAACTGTTAAGGATGGAGGGCCTGTAAAAACCACGGTAACTTTTACCCCTACGGATGGTTACAGCTTGTTAGGCACCACAGCTGAACCTAAACCAATAACGCATCATGAAAAAGCCTTCGATATGGATGTGCAGTATTTTGAAAAATCGGTTGTTTTTCAGCAAAAGATAAAGCTCACTTCTGGTCAGCAGATTGTTAAAGGCACTATACAATTTATGGTCTGTAACAGCAAACAATGCCTGCCCCCTGATGATGTTGATTTTACTGTACTTGTTAAATAGATTAAAAGAAGTTAATTGTATGATTATAATTAACAGAAAAAATGAACATGAAATAACTGCGGATTAAATATTTTTTTTAATTTGCAAATATTAAATAAGCAGACAATAGCCACCAATTGATCTGTAAAACAAAGAGGTGAGACCAAAGTCTCCCCAATACTTAAACTATACCATGAACGCAAAGTTTAACTATTTTCAGTATAATCCTATAAACACACAGGCCGGTGGCAGCCATACCTGTTGTTGTCATTGCAATATATAAAGCCTACTATCCATAGCGGTAATAACCTGTTAAGGTTAACATCCTGGCTGTGAAAATTGTATTTGCTTTTTGTAATGGTGGAAATTCATCGAGCTTACTTTCTACACAGTCCAGGATGTTAACTCCTTCAGGCTATTGTTATACCAGTCAATTTATACATTTATAAAAATGCACAAATTGTAATTAAATATAAGAACGAAAAAAATAAAATAAATGTCTACTAAGTCTATAGATTACTTGTGTAATTAATTTTTATTGTTATCTTTACTGCATCTAATTAAACCCACCATTAATTAGTTGATTTATTAAGAAGAAGGGAGAGGAAGCTCTGTGATCTTCTAGCAACTTTTCAGTAATTGAAATAAGTGCTTTACTTTTTCCTAAATGTTTAGGAAAA
>JAMFSA010000129.1 GCA_026225055.1 Mucilaginibacter xinganensis
AGGTTGAAGAACACTTCAACATCATCGCCTACCTTAACACTATCCAACAAATTGCAACGATCCTGTATCGCCTCGAACTTTAAATATTCGGGATATTGAGGGTTTTCAATATATTCAAGTATCAGTTCTCTCTTCTTAAGTGAGTCCGTAACCTGTACGGTTGGAGCCACTTCATGTACCTTACCTTTAATTTCCATAGCTTTAAAAAGTATTAAAATGTAAAGTTAATGGTATGAAATTAAAATGGGGGATATTTAATTCATAAATTCGCAAAAATATCATGCAAGTTTTCCACACCGAAAGTAAAATAATCATAACCTGTAACAAAAGGCTATCCCCTTATCTTCAACAAGAAGTTGAAGCACTTGGGTTTACGCCCGACCGCGTTTTTCAAACCGGCATAGAGCTTACAGGTACCGTTGACGATTGTATCGCCCTAAATCTTAATCTGCGCTGTGCCAGCCAGGTGCTTTATTTATTAAAGAGCTTTAAGGCGGCAGATCCCAAAGAACTATATGACAACCTGGTTGAGATAGAATGGGAAAAACTGATCGATTTTTCGGGCTATTTTTCCGTTACCTCAAATGTTAACAACGAGCACATTCTTACACCGCTTTTTGCCAATGTTAAGGTAAAGGATGCCATTGCCGACAGGATCAAATCCATAAAAGGGTTGCGACCTAACTCCGGCGCCGACGGTAACAAGACCGTTGTACACTTGTACTGGCAAGATGATAAGGCCGAAATATTCCTGGATACATCGGGCGAAACACTGGCCAAACACAGCTATCGTAAGATACCGGGCAAGGCACCAATGCTGGAGGCTTTAGCTGCATCAACCATTATTGCTACCAACTGGGATAAAAATAGCACGTTCATTAACCCGATGTGCGGTTCTGGCACGCTGGCTATTGAGGCTGCTTTACTGGCAACCGATAAACACCCGGGGCTTTTCAGGATGAATTATGGCTTTATGCACATAATGGGTTATGATGAGCAAGTGTTTTTTGTTGAGCGCCGCAAATTAAAGGATAAGGCTAAAAAGGATATCACGTTCAAAATTTTCGCTACAGATATCTCTGAAGATGCGGTTGACATCGCCCAAAAGAACGCGAGAACCGCAGGTGTAGAACATTTGATCGAATTTAGCGTTTGTGATTTTGCAGATACGCCTGTACCGGCTGAACCCGGCATAGTAATGTTTAACCCGGAATATGGTGAGCGCCTGGGCGTACATACCAAACTGGAGATAACTTACAAGCGTATAGGCGACTTTTTGAAACAGAAATGCCTGGGATACCGTGGCTATGTGTTCACCGGCAACCCTGATCTGGCTAAGAAAATAGGTTTAAAAGCCGCGCGCCGGATAGAGTTTTACAATGGCAAGCTGGATTGCCGTTTATTTGAATATGAATTGTACGAGGGCACTAAAAGAGCGCCATTGGAATAAAAAGACACTGAATGAAAAAGATCTTATTAATAATAACCATCCTTTTTATAACCGTTTGCTGCAAGGCCCAGGAAACCATTCCATTCCCTTTTCAAGGGGGTGTTAATGTAATGAACAGATTCTTTAAGGATAGCGTACAGGTTACCAATGATATCATTCAAAAGAAAGCTTCAGGCGTGGTTATTTTTAAATTTACTGCCGATTTGAGTGGGGTGATCAAAAAGATCATTATTTATTATGCTGATGATTACAGCTTAACGCCGCCGCTTATTGAAGCACTGAAAAAGTCGAATCATAAATGGGTGATCCCGGATCATGAGAAACTGCATGATTTTATTATCCAGTTCTCTATCAACTTTAATCCGCCTGCTAATGATAGAGGGGTGGCAGCAGATTTTTATAAATTCTATTCACAGCGCAGGCCCATATTATCAACCAATCAGGTACCGTTGGATGACGCGACCTTGTTGCCAACTGTGGCGGTGAGTTATGATTTGCAGTAAATAACTATACTTAATGTCATTGCGAGCGATAGCGCGGCAACCTCGTCGCTTGCATATTGAACGCGACGAGATTGCTTCGTCGTTCCTCCTCGTAATGACATCAAAAAATAAAAAAGTATTCCATTGTTTGTGTCCCCACAAACAATCCTTAGCACATTAGCCGCTGTTTGTGAGGACACAAACAGCAGGAAAAATATTTATTTGAGCGCTACTTTTTAATTTTTTAAAAAATCTTATTGTGTCAATTCGTATTGGCTTTTTCCAACCTATACTTGTATCTAGGCTTTTTTCAAAAACCACTACAGCAATTGTATCTTTTAAACTAATCGTGCTTAATACGCATCGTGAAGAATCCATCCCATTTGAAAAAGCTTGATTCGCCGTATTTAGCAAATGAAATTCGAAATTAAACCCAACATCATCCTTCTTTAAAGGAATGATAAAATTTTGCCCTGAACCTTTATCCGCTTTCGGGTTGCCGTCATTATCATAAACCCATTTCGTTTCACACCATGCGGTATCTATCTCAATAATCGATTTGTTTAACAATGTTAATTTATACTTATCAGGGAAATAATCGCATAAATAAAACCCTAACTTCTTTGATATAATTTTATTTCCAGAAGTTCCATATTCACCAGCAGATTTCGCGTTAATACAGCCTATTTGAATAATGAGAATTGTTATAAATATTAGTGTCAGTGTAAGCTTTTTCAATTGTAATATGCTTTAAGATTAATAATGTATTTTAATACCCCAGCAACACCCCCATCTTCTCTTCCAATTTACTCTTCGCTAAAAACTGATCTTCGAGGTCCTTATTCATTGGGATGGCGGTATCCATGCTGGCGCAGCGCATGATTGGTGCATCAAGATAATTAAAGCAATGCTCGCCTAAATGCGCCGCTATCTCCCCACCGAAACCGCTGGTTAGCGTGTCTTCGTGCAATATCATCACTTTGCCTGTCTTTTTTAAGCTGGCCTCAACCGCTTCCTTATCCCATGGCTGCAGGCTGCGCAGATCGATGATCTCGATAGATTGTTCCGGGTGCTTGTTAGCATACTCTATGGCCCAGTGTACACCTAAGCCATAGGTGACAATGCTTGCTGATGTACCTTCCTTTACAACTTTGGCTTTGCCTATTTCAATGGTATAATCGCCGTCGGGCACATCGCCGGTAAGGCTTCTGTATAAATATTTATGCTCAAAAAACATTACCGGGTTAGGGTCATCAATGGCGGCCATCAGCAAACCCTTGGCATCTGCCGGGAAGGCCGGGTAAACCACCTTTAATCCGGGAGTTTTGGTAAACCATGCCTCATTACTTTGGGAGTGGAACGGTCCTGCGCCTGTACCCGCACCCGTAGGCATACGTACTACCACATCCACATTCTGTTCCCAGCGGTAATAGGTTTTTGCCAGGTTATTTACTACCTGGTTAAAGCCACTGCTTACAAAATCGGCAAACTGCATTTCAACTACGGCTTTACTTCCGTTAATAGATAGCCCCATAGCGGCCCCTACAATGGCCGATTCACAAATGGGCGTATTCCTTGCCCTTGCCTTGCCAAACTCATCTACAAAGCCCTGTGTTATCTTAAAAGCGCCGCCATATTCGGCTATATCCTGCCCCATTATAACCAGGTTCGGATATTTGCGCATACTCAATCGCAAAGCATCGCTTATGGCATCAATATATCTTTTGGGGTGTGATGTCGCAGAGTCCTGAACAGGGATAAACTTATAAGGCTTATACATATCTGCCAGCTCGACAGCAGCATTTGGTATAATGTCAGGTTCTTTAAACACTTGCTCCACTTCGGTATCAATAAGCGCGCTCATTTCGCTTTTTATAAACGCGGGCCACCCGGGGCTGAAAACCTGCTCATCAATTAGGTACTTTTCAAAATTGGCCAACGGGTCCTTTTCTTTCCACTCAGCAAATAAATGTTCAGGCACATATTTAGTACCCGATGCTTCCTCATGGCCCCGCATCCTGAAAGTCATGCATTCCAGCAATACCGGTCGCGGGTTTTCACGCAATTCGGTTGCCAGTTCGTTAATAGTGTGATAAACTTCCAGTATATTATTACCGTCTATTTGTCGGCCTTCCATACCGTAACCAATAGCCCGGTCGACCAGATTTTTGCAGGCGTATTGCTCGTTTATTGGGGTAGAGAGGCCGTAGCCATTATTTTCAATCAAAAATATAACTGGCAACTTCCAAACAGCGGCAACGTTTAATGCTTCATGAAAATCGCCTTCGCTGGTTGCGCCCTCGCCGGTAAAAACAAGGGTTACTTTCTTCCTGTCATTTAATATATCTGCTAACGCGATGCCATCTGCCAGCGCCATTTGTGGGCCCAGGTGCGATATCATCCCGATGATTTTATGTTGCTGTGTACCGAAATGAAACGATCTGTCGCGCCCCTTGGTAAAGCCCGAGGCCTTGCCTTGCCATTGCGCCATCAGGCGCGAAAGCGGGATATTGCGCGTGGTAAAAACCCCCAGGTTGCGGTGCATAGGTAATATATATTCATCCGCATGCATAGCCAATGTGCTGCCCACTGCTATAGCCTCTTGACCAATGCCCGAGAACCATTTGCCAATGCGGCCCTGGCGCAATAATATCAACATCTTCTCCTCAATTAATCGCGGAAGCAATAATTTCTTATAGAATGCCGTTAAAGCGTCATTATTGAGGCTTTTTCTGTTAAAAATCATATGCTAAACTACTGAAGTTTTTAAAACTTTGTATGTTTACAAAACTTAATCTATAAGTATGAAATACACCTGTACATTTCTTTTGTTTCTGTTCGTAATCCCGGCATTTACCGTAAACGCGCAAAGCTCCTACCTGCTTCCCGAAAAATTTTACCTGCAAAAAGGCGAGAAGCTTGAACTGCATTTATTGCAAAGCGAGGATTTTAGCAAACAGAGCGATCTTAAATACCTGCCTGCAAAAACAGCTAAATTTATATTGGTACAAGGCAAAAAACCGGTTGATCTTAAACCCCTAGCTAAAGATACTGGCAAAGTAGTGCTAAGCTACAGCCCATCCGAAACAGGTACAACACTTATTGACCTGGTGAGTACTACCGAAGCAAATGAAATGAGCCGCAGCAAATTTTTAAGGGGAATTGATGAAGACGATCCTGATAAAATTGCCGACAAAGTGAAAAGCAGCAACCAGTTGTATTACAAAGAGAAATTTACCACCTACATGAAAACGCTGTTCATTAATGAAAAAGATGGCAACAGCGCGTTCACCAAACCATTGGGCGACGACTATGAAATAGTGATACAGCAAAACCCGTATAAATTTAATTATGGCGATGACCTGAGCGCCCTGGTGCTATTTAAAGGAAAACCTGCTGTAGCTGCGGAAGTTGATATGTTTATTAAAACAGCAGATGGCAATATATTCCCGCAAAAACTATCGAGCGATGCAAGCGGATTGGTCTATTTTAAACTGAGCCGTGAGGGTGTTTACATCCTGCGCTCAAAACATTTTGAGATCTCAAAAGATAAATCGGCTGATTTTGAAAGCTGGCGTACTACCTACACATTCGCTTTCAGCAGCAGCAATGAACTGCCTAATACTTATAGGGAGTTTGGGTTGGGGAATAAACATTAATTAGTTGGCAGTTTGCAACAAATAAAAAAGGAGAGTTATAATATTTATAACTCTCCTTTTTTATGGAATATATCTAATATTTTACTAATAAAAAAGGTATCAACTGAAAAAGGCTAACTGTCTATTGCTAACCGCAAACTGCCTACTGCTCCCCCCGGTTCTTCTCCTGCCATTGTTTAGCAAAGGATTTTTCTGCCACGGTTGGCATTTCGCGCAGATGGCCCCAAGTACGCTTGAAGAGGGTTTTTAGGAAAAAGTTTTTCATTTTCCCACCGAAGTAATCCATCAGTTTGCGATTGAGCATACCTTTTTTCCAGATGGCCCAGCCCCATTGTTCCTTTTTGGTAACCAGTTCTTCCTTAACAGCATCGCGGCGGTTAAGTAACAACATTTTGTGGATATCGATCTTTACCGGGCAAACCTCGGTGCATTTACCGCACAGGCTTGAGGCATAGCTCAGGTGCTTGAAATCTTCCATACCGCGCATGTGCGGGGTAATAATGGAACCTATTGGGCCGCTGTACTCTGTATTATAGGTATGGCCGCCAATATTTTTATAAACCGGGCAGGCGTTTAAGCATGCGCCGCAGCGGATGCAATATAAACCCTGGCGCTGCTCTTTTTGCGCGAGCAGGTTGGTACGGCCGTTATCCAGCAAAATAACATACATCTCCTCCGGACCATCAGTTTCATTTGGCTGGCGCGGGCCGCTTAATATCGAATTGTAAACTGTTAAATTTTGCCCTGTGCCATGTGTAGCCAGCATTGGCCAAAACAAATCAAGGTCGGCAATTGATGGGATGATCTTCTCGATACCAACAACGGCAATATGTATTTTAGGGAAGGATGTACTTAAACGCGCGTTGCCTTCATTTTCGCTGACGGCAATGCTGCCTGTATCGGCAATTAAAAAGTTGGCCCCGGTTATGCCTGCATCTGCCTGTACATATTTATCGCGCAGCAATTCACGTGCTTTTTGAGTAAGTTGTTCCGGCGTGGCATCTATTGGTGTGCCGAAACGTTCATTAAACAGCTTTGCAATGTCCTCTTTGGATAAGTGCATGGCTGGGGTAACAATATGATAAGGCTTTTGCCCCAGCAATTGTACAATGTATTCGCCAAGGTCGGTTTCCAGCGATTCAATGTGGTTTTCCTGCAAAAATTCATTTAAGTGAATCTCTTCGGTAACCATCGATTTTGATTTTACGATGGTTTTAGCGCCCGCCTTAGTTAAAATATTCAGTATTTCGCGGTTGGCTTCTTCGGCATCGTTGGCCCAAATCACCTTGCCACCACGCTTTTGAAAATTCGCTTCAAACTCAGGCAGGAACTTATCCAGGTTCTCCATCACCTTCCACTTGATCACGTGGCCCTTGCGTTTAGCATGATCGAGATTGATCATCCTTGCTAAACCGCGCGTTACGGCAGCATCATACTTGCCTATATTATAATTAATAATACGGCGGTGATCAACATCAAATGCCTTATCCTCAGCGGCAACCAGAAACTCCTCAGCAATCACTCCCATAAAGCGAATTTAGTGATAATAGAATCAAGAGACAAGAGTCAGGAACCAAGACTAAAAGAAACTAATCCTGACTCTTGATTCTTAACTCCCGACTCTAAAAAACTATTTTTTGTCCATTTTCTCCAGCATGGTAATTATCTTATCCAGCTTATCAATTTCAATATTGTTTAAACGGAGCTGCAACTCTTCTATTTCCTTTTTGGCTTCAACGTTTGTTCTGAAATCCTCATCAGCCTGTGCACGGTCGCGCTGGTTTTGGCGGTTTTGTGCCATCATAATGATTGGGGCGGCATAAGCGGCTTGTGTTGAGAAAAGCAGGTTCAATAAAATGTATGGGTAAACATCCCAATGATATACAAACCCGACAACATTGAGGATCATCCACACAGCAACTATTACTGTTTGGATAATGATGAATCGCCATGAACCCATGCCGGTAGCTACGGAATCAGCCAGTCTTTGTCCAAAGGTCATTTCTTCAGTATGTCTTTGATGCCAGTTTACGTGTTTTGCCATAAATTTTATTTGTTTGATTATTAACAGTTAAACATAACAAAATTAAAGGAGTAAAGGTTGGCGATGAATGTGAAGAATTTATAAACACTTATAGCGGTAATCCACGACTATACACAAACGTGAATATCGCATGAAGCCGCTCATTGCCGCGGAGGCTTAGTCCTTTTGTCTTCGCCACAAAAGGACCAAAAAGGCTAATCATCCGGAATGCTTCTTTGCGCTCATGGCCTTTACTCTGCAAAACGAACAGAACCGGGGCTGGAATCTTTTGCCCTGCTTCGCACGCTCCTGGCCTTTGCGCTTCTGCAAAATTTCCTTATGCCCTGCAACCGCACAAGGCCACCATCGTTCTGTCCGTTTTCACCCGAAGCTTCCCGGCTGACGGGAAAAGAACCCCAAATCTCTTATAAGTCATTGCGAGCGCTAGCGCTCGCAATGACATTTCTTTTAGATACGGAATTAAAAAAAAGCATGGGGTTTGACAACAAGGGCGGGCCAGCGTAGAGGCGGGAATGACGGTTTAGCTTTTTGGGTGATGTGAGAATACGAAGTATTTGAACAGCGAAAAAAGCGTGAAGAACCGGCAGGGAGCGCAGAAGCATCCTTGTTGTCTTGATTTATTCATACTATTATTTGTTTTTAATAGGTATTCATGAGGTCGCTACGCTTAGTTTTTTGGTTACTTTTTGTATCAAGACAAAACAGTAACTTCTTAGCGAAAAGCGATACCATGAGATAAGTCAACAACCATACATAACCGCCCTGTACAATCCGGGGTTGCTTCGTACTTTGCAACTACGCGCGAATAATGGCATTTTGACAATAAAGACTACCTAACATTCCATATCGCAGTACCATAAGCAGGCAATTTTATATATAATTTATTAGAATTGATAACTGGCTCTACCCCATACAGGCTTTTAATATTCTTTATATCCGACATATCAATAACCGCATCCTGTTTATTAGCAGAAAGATTTACCACAACCATAATTCTCTTATCTCCCTCGTATCGAACAAATGAAAACACATAATCATTATTATTACTGATATTCTTGTAGTTCCCCCCAATAAGTACCGGGTTGCTTTTTCGCAGATGAATCACCATTCTATAAAAATTCCATAATGAACCTGGATTGCTTTGTTCTTCCTGCAAGGAGATCCCGTCATTAGGCACATCGTTATTATTATGCTGCCACCAGGGGCCATTTTTATACCAATAGGCCATGCCTTTGCCGCTGTCCGATTTATACCACTCAAAGGCTTGCCTGTCGGGGATATCATTGGCATCTGTAACACCAAAGTTTTGCCGGCTGCCCTGCATGCCCAGTTCCTGTCCGTAATAAATGGATGGGACACCACCTATCAATAGATTCAAAGCGCAGCCAACCCTTAACTTTCCGGGATCAGCTTTCACCGCATCGCTAAATCGGGGCATATCGTGGTTCTCAATAAATACTACCTGCTGTTTGCCTTGCGGATTTTGCAAAAGTGTGGAATCAGCAACCTTAACAATTTCAGCCTTATTGAAATTACGTATGGCAAAAGCCAGGCGAAAGGCAAATACCCTGTCGATCTTCGTATCCTTTAGGTAATCCAACCCAAACGAGGCCCAGTTTGCTTGTTCAGCAACTACCTTAATCTTAGGGTTTACTTTGCGCAATTTGCCAAGCAAGGGATTCCAAAAGGTGGTAAATAAATGCGGCAGGCGGTTCAGGTTGTCGAGGTTGTCCATCATGTGATCCAGCCGGAAACCATCAACGCCATCATCGAACTTGCCGTCGTGATTGGGATCCATCCAAAATTTAAAGAGTTGATAGTTATAATCCTGCACTTCTTTATTGTCCAGGTTTGCCATTACCAGTTTGCGGATTACGCCGTCATATCCTTTAAAATCGCTGATACCTGCTACTATTGGTGCAGGTTTGCTGTTTGTTTTATCGGTATAGATAATATAATCGTTGTATTTCGATTGCGGATTTTTATAAGAATCCCTGAACCAGATATGATCGCTGGCTACGTATTGGGTTTCCATATCCATGTAGAATTTCATACCCCGGCGGTGCAGTTCTTTTATCAGCCTCAGGTAATCCTGCATGGTGCCATAGCGTGGGTCAATCTTATAAAAATCGGTAGCGAAATAATTGTGGTAATAAACAGATTCATACAGAGGAGTTAAAAGCACTGCAGTTACCCCCAGTTGCTGTAGGTAATCCAGTTTTTGCCTGATACCATTCAGATCGCCATGCCCGTCGCCATTACTATCAAAAAAGCTGCGCTGAAAAATATGGTAAATGATCTCCTCCTTTTGCGGCGGGCGTTGAATTACCTGAGCTGAAGCATCATCCACAGAATATGACAGCAGCAAAAATAACCCTGCAATAAAAAGCAGCATGTGTTTTTTCATTAATCCGGTTTATATAATATCAAAGTACGCTAACCTATAAGCAAAAAACAATGTCGAAATTATTTTTAAAATGGGAGAAATTATCTGGCCAGTTAAATTTATAACCACCTGTTGTTCTGAATTATAGCTAAAACTGATTATCATCATTTTGTCAGTTTGTTCATTTTCTCACAGGCGGATATATCTAAAAGATAAAATATTACGTTTGTGTATTGTAGGTGATTCTCACCTACATTGTGATAAGGTTTAGGTTGAAAGCCCCCAAGCAGCGAGTGCAAGGGGGCTTTTATTTTTATATTTGCCTATTACTCTCGCTTTCCTCTCTGTCATCGCGATCGGAGGGAGAAATCTTCTGCACCAGGCACAGTCGCTTAGCAGATCGAAGAAGATTTCTCCTCGTACCTCGTTCGATTTCTATGATTTAAGCAACTAATTTACAATAATTTTTTTCGTAGGGTCTGTTTTGGTTTACACAAGCAAAAATGCGCAGGATGAGTTTGTTTCTTAC
>JAMFSA010000130.1 GCA_026225055.1 Mucilaginibacter xinganensis
GCCGAAAAACGCATGACCAATATGTGCTTTGGCCCCGGCATTATTTTTTGTTATTGTATAAAACAGGGTTAAGCTCAGGGTCGTTATACATCTTCATCTGGCGATAAACCTTCATGTATTTTTCTCCTTTTTCAATGTCTTCCAGCAGTTCATCGATAGCAGTTGAAAGATCAATCCGTTGCTGTAATAGGATAGCCAGCTTATTTTTACACTCAATAATATGCGCCTGTTCGGCATCGGTACGCAGGCTTTCTTCGCGCATATGATAAATTTTCAAAGCGAGAATTGACAGTCGATCAATGGCCCATGCAGGGCTTTCGGTGTTGATACGGGCTGTTGCCAGGGGCTGAATGTCCTTATATTTTTCATGAAAGTAGGAGTCGATATACTCCACCATATCGGTACGATCCTGGTTAGAGGCATCAATACTACGTTTCCATTTTACTACTTCAAGGGGTTGAATTGATGGGTTACGGATCTCGTCTTCCATATGCCATTGCGCAGTATCTATCCAGCATTTGGCGTATAATAAATTATCTAAAGTAACAGGAGCAAAGGGATTTTCACACTGCTTTTCCACCTCATTAAACTGATGATAATCGCTTATCGCCTGTTCAAATATTTGGTTGCTGTGTTCACTTATCATGTTTTTCAAATGCGTGCAAGCTTATTTTTGTTGGATTTTCTTAATAATCGAGGTTGAAGAATAGCCCTCTACAAAAGTAATAGTTTTAACTTCACCGCCATTGGCAATTACTTCTTTAGCGCCAACAATATTTTCAATGGCGTAATCGGCGCCTTTTATCAGTACATCAGGCATCAAAGTGGTGATCAAATTCAATGGTGTATCTTCTTCAAAAACCACAACAGCATCCACAAAAAAGAAGGATGCCAGCAATGCTGCCCGACTATCCTGCCCATTAACCGGCCGACTTTCGCCCTTTATTCGCTTAACTGAAGTGTCCGAATTTAAACCGATGATCAATTTATCACCCAATTCAGCTGCTTTTGAAAGGTAACTGATATGTCCAATATGGATAAGATCAAACACTCCGTTAGTAAAAACCACTTTTTTGCCCTCACTTTTCCAGCTTTCAACCTGCACTTTAAGTGCTGATAGATCGGCTATTTTGTTAAAAAGTGTCTTTTCAATATCGCGCATGGTGCTAAATTACTAAAACAAGTCGTCAACCGCCTTGCAAAAAATGTGGCCGATGAGGATGTGCATTTCCTGTATACGGGCGGTTATATCCGATGGCACAATGATATTCAGATCGCAAAGTCCGTTCATTTTGCCACCATCACGACCGGATAAACCCAAGGTTTTGCACTCAAATTCTTTGGCAGATTCAAATGCCTTCAATATCCCCGGACTGTTCCCACTGGTTGAGATTCCCACAAACAGATCGCCCGGCAGGGCCAAAGCTTCTAACTGGCGTGAGAACACATACTCATAGCCGTGATCATTGGCTATTGCCGTAATGGCTGAGGTATCGGTAGTTAAAGCTACTGCGGGTAAAGCCTTGCGGTCTTTTACAAAACGGCCGCTTAATTCAGCTGCAATGTGCTGTGAATCAGCAGCGCTGCCGCCGTTGCCGGCTAATAAGATCTTATTGCCGCTTAATATGGTTGATGTAAATAATTCGCAGCCTGCTTCAATATCGACGGTAAGCAAATCAATTACTTTTTGTATTAAATTTTGATGATCGTAAAGCTCTTCACTAACCATGTTTAACGGGTATTATTAATATCGTCAATAATTTCATCTATTGTTGTTGTAGCGCTGCCGATGTGCCTGATCACTATTGCTGCTGCATGATTTGCCAGGTCGCATGACTCCTCAACTGATAAACCTGATGCTATAAAATAGGCTATCGCGGCTAAAACGGTATCGCCGGCACCGGTAACATCAAATACTTCAGTAGCCTTAACAGGAAGTACTTTGCAATCATCCTGACTTACAATCGCCATTCCTTCTTCTGATAAAGTGACTACCAAGTAGGTAACATTTGTCTGCTCAAATATAGCTTTAGCGGCATCTTTTACATGCCCGATATTGGTTATCTTCTCGGCTTTAGCTGCCTCTGTAAGTTCCTTTTTATTAGGTTTGATGATAAACGCACCTTTGTATTTCTCATAATTCAGGCCTTTTGGGTCAACGATCACTTTTTTTTGGCGGTCATTTGCGGCCTTAATTACGTTTTGGGTGAAGGTAGGAGAGAAGAGGCCTTTGTTATAGTCAGACAATACAACTATATCTGCTTCATCTATGTGTATTATTAACTTACTTAAAAGCTCATCTTCCAGTTCAACAGTAAGCGGATCTGTAAGTTCCCTGTCGATCCTAACTATCTGCTGATTACCAGCTAAAACACGGGTTTTTATAGTGGTGGGACGGTTATAATCGGTGATTATAGTATCTGACTGTACACCTTCATTAGTTAACATTTCAATGAGTTGTTTGCCTGCTTCATCATCGCCTTTTACACCGCCCAGCATAACTTTAGCGCCCAGGCTAACCAGGTTTTGGGTTAAATTACCGGCACCGCCAAGCGTAGTCGTTTCCTTTTTTACATTAACAATAGGTACGGGAGCCTCGGGAGATAATCTTGTAGCACCGCCCCATATGTAATGGTCGATCATAATATCACCGATCACCAAAATGGATGGCTGTTTACCTGATTGTTGTATGGAACGTACTTTATCTATTATGCTCATTAGTTCATTGGTTCATTAGTTCATTGGCCTCAGACCTTGAACTTTCTGAATGTATTAACCCTTTTTATTATTTAAATATTGTTGAATTTCCTGCAATGATAAGGCATTCAAACATTTTTCTTTGTATAAACCGCCTTTTCGCGCTACAATTACACCATAATGCATATCAAAAAAGCCTTCCTTGCGGTGCGCATCCGGATTTATGGATAGCATAACGCCTTTTTCCAGCGCGTATTGGTGCCAGCGCCAATCAAGGTCGAGGCGGAATGGGTTAGCATTTATTTCAATAACCACTTTGTTCGCCGCGCAGGCATCTATCACTTTTTTATAGTCGATAGGATATCCTTTTCTGCTTAATAACAAACGCCCGGTAGGGTGGCCTAATATTGTAGTGTAGGGGTTTTCAATCGCTTTTATCAGTCGGGCAGTGGCTTTCTCCTCATCCATTTTAAGATTGGAGTGTACAGAAGCCACTATGAAATCGAACTTTTTCAATATTTCATCCGGATAATCCAATGAGCCATCGTTTAAAATATCCGATTCAATACCTTTAAATATCTTAAAGCCATCCAGTTTTTTATTCAGATGATCTATCTCTTCCTGTTGTTGTAATACGCGTTCAATGCTTAAGCCTTTGGCATAGAACGCGCTTTTACTGTGATCGCACATGCCCAAATATTCCAATTTCAGGGTATCACGACAGTATAGCGCCATCTCCTCAACGGTATTAACGCCGTCGCTCCAGGTGCTGTGGTTGTGCAGCGTGCCTTTCAGGTCGTTATAGCTGATGAGTTTTGGTAATGCGTTATCCCGTGCCCTGTCTATAAAAGTATCACCCTCACGTAACTCCGGCTTCATAAATTCAAGGCCTGCTTTTGTGTAGATCAGTTCCTCACTTTCAGGCTGATCTATCACATCTGCAATTCGATTCATAACCGCTTCCACATGCTCATCATTACCTGTTTGCAGGAATAATTCCTTATAAAAATCGCGTTTCTCCACGCAAACTATATCAACCAAGAGGCCATTCGGCATTTCGCCATTAATATGGTTACTGTTAGCAGTAATATTAGTAAGTATTTCAGATTTTAATAAAGCATCCAAAGCAAGTGTTTGATCGCGGCTGCCAATAACAATAACCAGTTCGCTTACGATTTCACAAAGCCTGCGGAACTCACCGCCAAATTCAAATAGCGCGCCGGGGAATAAACCTTTAAGCTGATCCAGCAGGTCATCGGCTTCTTTTTCTACCTGCGCATACAGAAATTTACCATTACTGGCCATCCTGAACTCAATGGCTTTGCGGATCTCTTCCTGAGTTTTCAGGCCGAAGCCTTTAGCTTCGATCAGGCGGTTTTCGTTACATGCATAATAGAGTTCACCAGTATTTTCTATTCCTAATTCACGCCAAATGATAGCTACTTTTTTAGGGCCGATACCTTTAATGCCCATCATTTCAACAACGCCTTCAGGGGTATTGGCAAGCAGGTCCTGCATTTCCGACATGGTGCCGGTATCTAATATTTCTACAATTTTAGCGGCTATACTTTTGCCAATACCATCAACTTTTTCAAGTTCCTCAAAGCTTTTACCAGCAACAGGGAAGGGGAGTTTATCAACCTTAAAAGCTGCGTTGGCTATCGACCGTATTTTAAACGGGTTAACCTCGTGCAGTTCCATCAGTTGCGATAATAAGCGAAGTGTTCGGGCTATGGGTTTATTTTCCATAAATAGATTATGGTGTAAAAGTACAAAAGCTGTGCCTTAGTTTCTATTTTTAAGAGTCATGAATCAAGATATAAGAATCAAGAAAAACTATTTTACCTGGATTTCATACGGCAACCTTGCTTGTGGAGTACGCATCATTTGGGTTACGCCTTTTATTTGCTGATAGTATATATAATTATCACCCAGTTCTGATTTAATGGCACGCATTTTTATCTCGCTGTTCAATAATGAGCTCACTTTATTCAGCTTGCTTTTTTGATCGGGGTAACTGTCTACTTTATAGTGCTTTAGCTTTGCCATTTTTGCTGCTGATGCAATGGCGTCATTGATATTTCCCAGGCGGTCAACCAGGCCAATTTTCACGGCTTGTGCGCCGGTCCATACACGGCCCTGGCCAATGCTGTCGATATATTTTTGTGTTTTGTGGCGACCTGTAGCTACCGCTTTGGTAAACTCATCGTAACCACGGTTAACCTGGTTTTGCAGAATGGCTCTTTCATCAGGACTTAAAGGCCTGCTGATATTGCCCAAGTCAGCATACTTTCCAGTAGTTACACCATCAAATGTGATACCTAATTTATCATTAAATAGCTTTTGCAGGTTTGGTAATATGGCAAAAATACCTATCGAACCTGTGATAGTATTCGGTTCAGCAATGATAGAGTCTGCCGCGCAGGAAATATAATAACCGCCTGATGCAGCGTAATCGCCCATAGATACAATAACTGGTTTTGCTTTTTTGGTAAGCATTACCTCGCGCCATATTACATCCGATGCCAGCGAACTGCCACCCGGAGAGTTTACACGCAGAACAACCGCCTTAATTTTATCATCCAACCGTACTTTACGTAAAGCCTGCGATATTCTTTCAGAACCTATGCTGTTATCATCACCGTCGCCACCGTTTATCTCACCGGATGCATATACTATGGCAATCTTGTTTTTTGAATCTTTTTTATCACCATCGTCGTCACCGGAGCCATCATTCTGGTTGTATTCATTAAGCTCAACGCTATGAATATCCTTTTTCGCTTCAATCCCGGTACGCTGCCTTAATTCGTCAAGTACTTCATCTTTATATTTTAAGCCGTCAACAAGTTTATATTTCAACGCATCCTCTGGGAATTGTATGCGTAGCTGGTTAGCATAGTTGAACAAAGTATCCTTATTGATACCTCTGCTCTGGCTGATTCCACCTAAAAAATGATCGTACATTGAGCCCAGATAGGAGGTGACCTGCAGGCGGTTAGCATCACTCATTTTAGTTAAAAAATAAGGTTCAACCGCGCTTTTATAGGTGCCCACTTTGATAATTTGCGCTTCGATGCCCAATTTATCCATAGCACCTTTTAAAAAGGTGATCTGCGAGCTGAAGCCTTTAAATTCGAAAATGCCTTTAGGATTGATATAAACCTTATCGGCTACTGATGCCAGGTAATAAAATTGCTGTGTATATACTTCGGAATAGGCGATGATGAATTTACCTGATTTTTTAAAGTCGATCAAAGCATTGCGTACTTCTTCAACCGTTGCCTGGCCCGACATCATGTCGCTTTCATCTAAAAATATACCTTTAATATCATCGTCGGTTTTTGCCTTTTTTATGTTAGCCAATATATCATTAAGGCCAAGATCCCTGTCTTCATCAAGCCCTAAAAAACCTAAGCCTGAGAACGGATTTGAGGGGGTGCGTTCGGGAATTTCTTTGGTAAATTGAATATGTAAAACCGAATCTGAGTCAACTTCAGTGCTTTTACTATTGCCTGATGAAGCTATATAAACCACAAAAATTAATATAATAATAACTAATGTTAACAGGAAGCCAATGAAGCTGGCAAACACGAATTTGAAGAATTGTTTCATTAAAAGTTATAAATACATTATTTATGCAAACTTAGTAATTCAATACCGTATAATATTAAGAGCTTTGTCCATAATATTTGTTACAACATGATTGATGTTTATTTACTGTTAGGCAGTAACCTTGGCGATAGAAAAAAGTTTTTGGATGAGGCAATTAGTCATATTGAAACGGATATAGCACCGGTTATAAAAATATCGCCCATATATGAAACCCAATCATGGGGTAAAAGTGATGCGCCCGATTACCTAAACCAGGTAATATATATTCAAACTAATCTTTCGGCTCAAGAAATTCTTCAAAAAATATTAAATATTGAGTTGATATTAGGCAGAAGAAGGGAAGAAAAATGGGGATCACGGACTATTGATATTGATATATTATTTTACGGCGATGATATTATTAATGAGCCGGGCTTACAAATTCCGCACCTGGAATTGCATAAAAGGCGGTTTACACTTGAACCACTTGCCGATATCGTTCCCGATTTAGTGCATCCGGTTAAAAATAAAACTATTTTACAGTTGAAAAATGAGTTGAAAGATGACTTAATTGTAAAAAAATTATATTTTTGAAACCTACAACTAATTAATTATATGCCTGATACCTCACCCGAAAAGGACGTTGATCTTTCAACATTGTATGATATTGCCGATGGCAGCGATGAATTTATCGTGGAATCGATAACCATGTTTTTAGATCAGGTACCGGGCTTATTGCAGGATATTAAAACTGCTATTACTGCCGGTGAATGGCTCACAGCCGCCACAGCCGCTCATAAGGTAAAAGCCAACCTGGGTTTTTTTGGCATGTTCTACAGCCAAACCTTGGTGCAGGAATTAGAAATTCAATGTAAATCAGCCAATCCTGACCCAGAAGAAATAACAGCCAAATTTACCCAGTTAAATGATATAATGACTGATAACCTGGCTACCCTTGAAGTGGTGAAAACGGAGAAAGAAGCGAATCTTTAAACCGCCTCTATTTTAAACGTATAGCTTTCCATTATTAAGTTAGCCAATAAGTTTTTACAGGCTTCGTCAACTTTAGCGTGAGCTATTTCAGCTGAAGGGGCTTCAATTTCAAGTGTAACGTGTTTGCCTATACGTACATTTTGTATCTCGGCTAAACCAAGGTTTTTCATGCTGCCTGTTACTGCTTTACCTTGTGGGTCAAGAATTTCTTTTTTTGGCATTACATCTATTTCAGCCTGGAACTTTATCATGTGCTATTTTGAATTGAATTATTGATAAGGTGATATAGAAAAGTATAACCACCGGAACTGCCGCGAATTTAAAAAATAGAATCAATATA
>JAMFSA010000131.1 GCA_026225055.1 Mucilaginibacter xinganensis
AATTCCGTAAATTGTTTAACCGGCAGCATTCATCAAAATTATTAATTTAATAACCCCAACAAAAAACTAATTTTGCCATTGTGAGTAAATATGTCATAAGTTTTGTATTACTGCTGGTTACGGCTACTGCTTTTTGTCAAAAAAAATCAAAAGTGAACCTGATCTCATCTAGCCGGAGCGAGGGTGTTAAGCGCAACGGAGTGGATATGATTAAGGTGTACAACGGCGTATGGAGACAAGATTTCTCTATTATGCGGTCGGATAGCGCCTATTTTCACCCTGCGGCAAACGCGTTTGAAGCCTTCGGCCACGTAAATATAAACCAGGGAGATACGCTGAATATTTATTCTGATAAACTTAATTACGACGGCAATACCAAAATAGCAATATTAACCGACAATGTGGTAATGGTAGATAAGGATGCCACCTTAACTACCAATCACTTCACTTATAATACCGCTACCCGCATAGGTACCTATACCGATGGCGGCAAGCTGGTGAGCAAAACCAATACGCTTACCAGTAAAAACGGTTATTATTTCTCTTTTTCGCACGATGCCTATTTCAGGTATGATGTGGTAGGCAAAACCACCGACGCGCTTATTTATACCGATACCATGCGGTATAACTCGCAAAGCAAGATCAATTATTTTTATGGCCCCACCCGCATTTATGGCACCAAGGATAAGGATACATTGCTAACTGAAAACGGCACTTACGATACCAAAAGCGAGCAAGCCAATTTCATAAAAAAGAATTTATACAAGCAGGGCACCAAAACGTTAATAGGCGATACCTTATTTTACGATAGGCTGGTAGGCTACGGTCGTGCGGTTAAGCATGTTACTTTTAATGATGAAGAGCAGAAGGTAACCATAAAGGGTGGATTGGGCACGTATTTTAAAAAGAACGATCTGGCCATAGTTACCCGTGACCCCTACATTATTATGGTTACCGAAGAGGATGATACCACCAAAAAACGTGATACGTTAAAGAAACCATTGCTTACAAAATCCCAAACAGATTCGCTGGCAAAAGTGGCAGCCAAACAAGGTAAAAAAGGAAATGTAAGTACGCCAAAGCAAGGCCCGTTAAGTATGGGCACATTGCCTATCATGACCCCATCAGCGGCGCAGCTTAAAAAGATTGACTCGTTAAAAGGTAAGCTGACCATGCCGGTTATTGATTCCTTCAGCAAAAAATTACCGCCAGCCGATTCTCTAAAAAAACTGGCAGCCAGCCAAATCAAAAATATTGATAAAGGCACAAAGGATAAATTAGGTGCTGCCATTAAAGGAGCAAAGCCCGATACCAACAGTATCCTCTCCGGCAAACCTATCGCCCCTAAAAAAACACGGGTAAAAACCGATTCTGTTTATATGTCGGCGGATACGATAGAAACTCAGATAGTAACCTTTAAAGAACTGGTACAACAAAAGAAACAGGACAGCATATCACATATAATAGATACCTCGAAGGTGAAAATTGTGCATATAGTGTACAAAGAGGCGCCAAAAAACATCGTGCTTGTTGCACCCCGGCTGCCAAGGGACACCGACTTTTACCGCCGCGATTATTTTGGGCCACCCAAACCCAAACCTGTAAAAAAGAAAAGCGCCATAGTATCGTCCAAGCCTAAAAAGAATATTAAACCGGATTCAACATTTTATACCGCCAATGTGGTATTGAGTGACACGGCGCGGATCCGTATTATAAAGGCTTTTCATAAAGGCAAGATATTTAAATCGGATTTGCAGGCGGTTGCCGATTCCATTTTTTACAGTAACAGCGATTCCACCATACGATGTTACCAGAAACCCATGATCTGGGCCGAGGGCTCGCAGCTCTCGGGCGATACGGTTAATTTGCAGCTAAAGAATAAGAAGCTCGACAAGATGGATATGTATCCCAACTCGTTTATTGTGAATGTGGAGACGGTGGATTCCACCCACTTTAACCAGGTTGGCGGTAAAAAAATGCGGGGCTTTTTCAAGAATAGTAAGTTAAGCAGGGTATACGTAGATGGCAATGCCGAAACCATCTATTTTGTGCGCGACAGTACCACCAAGCAAATAACCGACATGCAGCGTTCATCAAGCAGCAGACTATGGGTGTACATGAAAAATAACGAGGTAACCGACCTGGGCTTTATCACCAAGCCCGAGAACAGGTATATCCCCATCCATGTGGTAAAGGAAGATGAAAAAATATTAAAGGGCTTTCTCTGGAAACCGAAAGACAGGCCTGTATCTAAAGAATCAATACTACCATCCTATAACCGCAAGCCGGATACTACGAGCATAAAACCCAAACCAGGAGGCGTGTTAACGGGACCAAAAAAGACGAATGGAAAACCCACGGGTAAAATTATTACCCCGCCAGGTAAACCGGCCAGTATAAAAGCTGCTCAGGATACTACTTTAAAAGCACCTGCGACTAATGCCGGAAAAGACACGACAACGATAAAAAGTCCCGCTGTTAAACCGGCTGTGGGTGCGGGTAAGGATACCACTAAAGCTAAATTGCCTCCGGTAATAAGTCCGGCTGTGCAGGCGAAGAAAGATACGACGGGTGTGAAGCCATAACAATAGATGTCATTGCGAGGAGGAACGACGAAGCAACCTCGTCGCGTTCATTATGTATGCGACGAGGTTGCCACGCTATCGCTCGCAATGACATGATGGGATGGGGTGAATGAAAAATTACACGCCCTGCAAAAACTCAATCAATTTCCCAACAGCAATCGCCCGGTGACTGATGCTGTTTTTCTCAGCCATGCTCATCTCCGCGAAAGTAATGTCATAACCATCCGGCTGAAAGATGGGATCGTAACCAAAACCTGCGCTACCGCTGCGTTCATGACGGATAGTACCGTTTACCGTTCCCTCAAAAAAATATTCCTTGTCTTCCCATATCAGTGATATTACAGTGCGGAAACGTGCAGAACGGTCGGTTTTGTCCTTCATGTTTTCCAGCACCTTATCCATATTAGCCTGGTGGTTGCCATGCTCGCCTGCATATCGTGCTGAGTAAACACCCGGCTCGCCGTTTAAGGCGTCAATCTCTAATCCGCTGTCATCACCAAAGCAATTCAGGTTATATTTTTGGTAGATGTAATAGCTTTTTAAGGAGGCATTCGCCTGTAAAGTAGTGCCTGTTTCGGCGATCTCATCATGGCAGCCGATATCATTTAAACTAAGCAGTTTAACCTTGCCGGCTACCTTATGGGCTACTTCTTCCAGCTTATGCGCGTTATTGGTGGCGAAAACTAATTGTTGCATGTTGTAAAAGAGTCAAGAATTAAGAGTCAGGAATCAGGATTTCTTCACCCTCTTTCCGGCTTGCCGGAGAGAGGGTCGACCAGCGAAGCGTAGTCGGGGTGAGTCAAACGGAGCGCGCAAAGGCTATACTGAAGCCATGCTCTACAGCCCCTTCATCTGCTCCCAGAAAGCCTTTTTATAATCGTTGTTATCCATCATTTCGTCAAAGCTAAAGCTGTATAAAGTCGCCAGGCCTGTTACCTGCTGCGGCACATTAAGCGCGAGCGGCTGTATGCCCCGCGGCAAGGCATTTTTACCCAGTATCAGTAATTTTTGCGGTTTAAAGTAATTCGTCAGGTCGTCAAAGTTAACGGCATCATGTTTAGCTAAGTTAACAATGGCCACATCAGCAAGCTCAAAGCCCTTGCGTTTCAATATATTTTCAAGCGCGGTTAAATGCGTTTCATGTATAAACTCCAATGTAGGATAGTGTACCAGCACTAAAAGGTTCTTGTTGTTTTTGCCGTGATATTTAAACTCAACAGGCTTTTCAACCACAGTAACCTCAACAACCGGGCTTACTGCAACAGGAGCAGTAATTACCGTTTCAGCAACGGGCATATCAGCAGCAATTACCTTGTTGTGGTACAGGTTTTTATCTGTATTTAAAAAAAACAGGTCGTCCTGCATAATAAAATGCAGCGCGGCGGGGTTCTCTATGTTCACTTTAACAAATTTTAACAAAAGTAGTTAAACAGTTTGAGGCTTTATCGGCATATTCGCATAATTATAGGTTGCCCATTTTTCACTTAATTATTTAAGCACCTTATAATTAATAAATTTTACCGAAATTTGAATTTTTTAGCGGATAGTCGCCGCATTTATATTTAGTATAAAAACAGTACATGAGAAAGTTTGGGATAGCCATTTTAAGCATTTTTTTAACCATATCAGTTGCCAGCGCGCAGCAACGTGCAACTGATTCAGCAGCAATGGCCAATTTGCCAAAGCACACGCTCGATAAAATTGCCGGCGTGGTGGGCAGCAGTATTATATTACAATCTGATATTGAATTATCATACGCTAACTACCTGGCACAGGGCGGCGCGCCAAATCCTGCTGTTAAATGTCAGGTTATACAGGGGCTTATTTCACAAAAAATATTGGCCCAACAAGCAATCATCGATAGTATCGACGTAAAAGACGATGAAGTGGATAACGAGGTTGACCGCAGGATGCGTACCATGGAGCAACGCGCCGGCGGCCAGGATAAACTGGAGCAGTTTTTAGGCCGCTCGGTGATCCAGTACAAAGACGAGGTTCGCCCGGATATACGTGAGGGTATGGTTGCTGATAAAATGAAGCAAAAAATTACCGACAAGCTGAATGTAACTCCTGAGGATGTTCAAAAATATTATAATGCTATTCCTAAAGATAGCTTACCAAGCTTTAACAAAGAGGTTGAAGTTGGGGAAATAGTATTCCAGCCGAAATTAACTAAGGAAGAAAAAGAAGCTTACAAGCAAAAAGCCGAAGATTTGCGCAACCGTGTAAAAAATGGTGAGGATTTTGGCACACTGGCTCGTTTATATTCACAAGATCCGGTTTCGGCAGCTGAAGGTGGTGATGTTGGTTTTGCCGACAGAAATACCTTTGTAAAGGAATTTACTGCATGGGCCTTTAAATTAAAGGCTGGTGAGATTTCCCCTGTATTTGAAACTGAATATGGTTTCCACTTTTTACAGGTAATTGAACGCAGGGGCGAGCAGGTGCACGTACGCCACATTTTGGTTATACCTGCTGTTACCAGTGCAAGTTTAGACCGGTCAAAAGTAAAAGCTGATAGTATTTATACCCTGATTATTAAAAATAAAAGCATAAATTTTTCAAGCGCGGCGACCTATTATTCTGATAACAAGGATACCAAATATAATGGTGGCATGATGATGAATGCTGATAACGTGCAAAACAGGAGCACCTTTATACCAAGTGATAAGCTTGACCCGCAGGTTGCCCTGGTAATTGACACCATGAAGGTTGGCGAGATATCAAAACCACAAATATTTACCGGCCAGGATGGTAAAAAAACTTATAAGATCTTATTCCTAAAATCTGTTACTGATGCACATAAGGCTAACCTTACACAGGATTTCCCGAAAATAAAAGAAGCTGCTTATAACGATAAGATTAACCGTACCATAAGCGAGTGGTTTGAGAAAAGAAGGAAAGAAACCTTTATCAAAATAGATCCTGAATACCAGGGCTGCCCTCAGGTAAAGGGATGGGCTACACCAGCTATAGTAACCGCCGACGTAAAATAATATATACAAATGCAGCACCGGTCTGATGTTGAAGCGGCGGATGCCTTAAAACGGGTATACGAGCAATTACGTTCCGAAATAGGGAAAGTTATTATCGGCCAGGACGAGGTTGTTAAATATGTATTGATATCTATTTTCAGCAACGGGCATTGCTTACTTGTAGGCGTGCCCGGCCTTGCAAAAACCCTGCTGGTGCAAACCGTAGCACAAGTGCTCGACCTTGATTTTAAACGTATCCAATTCACGCCGGATCTGATGCCTTCAGATATCATCGGTTCCGAAATTTTAGGCGAAGACAGGAATTTTAAATTTATACCCGGCCCGGTTTTTTCAAACATCATTCTGGCCGATGAAATAAACCGTACGCCACCCAAAACACAAGCCGCATTGTTGGAAGCCATGCAGGAAAAAGCGGTTACCGCCGCAGGTGTTACGCACCAGCTTTCGAAACCGTTTTTTGTACTGGCTACACAAAACCCTATAGAGCAAGAGGGCACCTATCCATTACCAGAGGCCCAGCTCGACCGCTTTATGTTTAATGTTTCTTTAGATTACCCATCATTTAAAGAGGAGCTACAAGTAGTTAAAAACACAACCAGTACAGCGCAGGCTGAGGTTAAACATATTTTAAACGCCGAGCAGATCATCTATTTCCAACAATTGGTACGCAATATCCCCGTTGCCGATAATGTGTTGGAATATGCCGTAAAACTGGTATCAAAAACACGCCCTAACAGCGAATTTGCATCAGCACAGATAAAACGTCTGCTGAACTGGGGCGCCGGTCCTCGCGCATCACAATATTTAATTTTAGGTGCCAAATGCCATGCGGTGCTGCAGGGCAAATATTCGCCCGATATTGAAGATGTACGTGCCGTAGCAAAACCTATATTGCGCCACCGCATAGTACGCAGCTACCACGCTGAAGCCGATGGCCTATCAACTGACGATATTATTGAGCAGTTGTTTTGAGTTAGTGATTGGTGATTTGTTAATTAGAGATTAGTTAACCTCTTTTTCCTTTCTTATACAACTAATCACAAATCACTGACCTCTAATCACTAAACTCAAATATTTTTCTTTATTTTCATGCGCCTGATTCTTTTGCATGAAAAGTGTAGCTACGCTAATTGCTCTTATCATTTTCCCGGTTTTATCCTATTGCCAAACAATTGATAAAACCGCTAATGACGCCTTTGTGCTCATTCGCATGGTAAATAAATTTCATGTAGAGCCACGAGAGGTGAATAGCGCCTTTTCTGTAGGTGTGTTCAAAGGCATGCTGCAAGCTACCGATCCCGACAGGATCTATTTTACCAGCGGCGATGTTTATAAACTCAGTCCGTACACCACAACGCTTAATTACGAGATCAAACACCGTCGTACGGCTTATTTAAGCCTGTTCATCAGTATTTACCAGCACCGGCTTAAACAGGCCGATTCCCTCATCAGCATAATAGGCAAAACGGCCTTCAACTTTTATACTGCCGAAAAACTTACGGCGGCAGAAGATACTTCAGCACCACAATCACCGGCGGCCATGCAGGCAAAATTGTATAAAAAAATAAAATCGGGTGTGCTTGATGAGCTGATAGATGACTTACCTGATAATTTTAAGGCCCTCAACCCGGTAAAGCAAAAGAAATATGTTGATAGCGCCGAAGTAGTTTTCCGCAAAAAGGTGGTGGCATCATACAAAAGGAGAATCAACCATGTTTTGCAGAACCCTTATGGCATAACCCAGTACATTGGCGATATTTATTGCAGTACCATAGCTACTTGTTTCGACCCACATACGCAGTTTTTCCCTCCCGAAGAAAAAGAAATGTTTGAAGGCGAGCTCGGCAAACAGCGCTTTATGTTCGGCTTTACCATAAAACCCGATAAGGCAGGCGGTGTATTAATTGACAAGCTGGAACCCGGCAGCCCGGCTTTTAAAGGCGGTAAGCTTAACAAGGGTGATAAGTTTATGGCCCTACAGTGGGAGGGTAGTCAGCCAGTAGATGTATCCGACGCATCAATAAATGAGTTAAGCGCGCTCATGGCTGAAAGTAACCACAAGGCGGCGCTCTTCACCATGAAAAAGGCCGATGGAAGCACTATACAGGTATCCTTACAAAAAGAGCAGGTAGCAACTGATGATGATGAGGGCAGGGTAAAAAGCTTTATACTGAAAGGCAGCGGTAACACCGTGGGCTATATTTATCTGCCTGCTTTTTACCAGGATTGGGATACCAACAACAACGGCCTTAACGGCTGCGCGAATGATGTGGGCCGCGAAATTATAAAGCTGAAAAAAGAAAATATCAATGGCCTTATACTCGATTTGCGCTACAACGGGGGAGGCTCCGCGGGGGAGGCTACCGAACTATCCGGTATTTTTATTGATGCCGGGCCGGTTGAGCAGGTGAAGGAGAAAAACGCGAAGATATACACTATGAAAGATGTAGATCGCGGCACCGTATACGATGGTCCGCTGGTGGTGTTGGTTAACGGGCACAGCGCCTCGGCTTCTGAACTGGTTGCCGGTACGTTGCAGGATTATAACCGCGCCGTTATAATTGGTGCGCCAACTTACGGCAAAGCCACCGCGCAGGTTGTTTTCCCTATGGATACCACCGTTACCTATGAAAACATGCAGGTGCCGAGCACTAATTATTTAAAGATCACCATAAGCAGGCTATACCGGATTAATGGCACTACGGCGCAATTTAAGGGCGTACAACCCGATATTGTTTTGCCCGATATATTGGATGCCTACATCACCAAAGAAGCCGATGAACCCTTCGCGTTGCGCCCGGGGACGATAGACGCCAACAAATACTACCAGCCCTATGCCCCGTTGCCTGTAAAAGCGCTGGCAGCAAGCGTACAGCAGGAGATTGATACCAATAAATATTTTAATGCTGTTAAAAGTTTCGTTGCTTATTCAAAACAGCATAATACGGCAAAAGATGTTTCACTCAATTTAAAGGACGCGCTGGTTGAAAACGGACCAGCTATAAAAGCTGAAGAAAATGCCTTTGCTCCGGGTAACCGGTCAAAAAAATTCAAGGTACAAAACAACCAATACGAACTGACCCGTATGCAGGCCGACGGTAATCTTAAAGAGCTGAACGAGGAGTTCAGCAAGCAATTAAATTCCGATGCTTATGTGGGCATAGCGTATGATGTACTCGTCAAATTAAAAACTCCATAAAATCAACCAAAACCGCTTTTCATGAAAAAGTTATTTACACCTTTAATTTTGTTATTGATCGTAACATGTGCTGCCATAAAGCCCGCGAAAGCACAGGATGCCGGTACTGATCCAGGCGCTTATATGAACGTGATCAGCGATGCAGAAACCGGGATGAACAAATCCTACATGGCTTATATCAGCGCGTCGGCACACAGCAGCCGTAAACGTAAGATAGAGAAAATGCGCGAGCAGGCTATCGAAGCCATCCAAACCTGTCAGAATACCATTAATTATAATATCGGGCCATTTAAGGGGGATAACTCTTTACGGCAGAGCAGTTTGAATTATGTGAGCCTTTGCTATAAAATTTTTAATGATGATTACGCCCACATCGTAAACATGGATGATATTGCAGAGCGTAGTTATGATGAAATGCAGGCTTACCTGTTACTTCAGCAAGCCACGGATGACACACTACAGGCAGCCATAACCAGGGTAAACAAAGCCCAGGAAACATTTGCGGCTAAATACAATGTTACCCTCACCAATGACAGGACCGAACTTAGCGATAAGATGAAGGAATCAAACAAACTGAGTGAATACCGTGATAAAGTTTACCTGGTCTTCTACAAATGCAACTGGGAAGATAACCAGCTTACCAATGCCGTAAATGAAAAAAATGTAACTAAAATTGAACAAACCCGCAGTGCCTTGGGCAAATATGCTACCGAAGGCCTTGCCACACTTAACCCCATGCTCGGTTATGATGGCGACAATACCCTGGTTGAAAGTGTTAAACAAGCTCTGAATTTTTATAAGGATGAAGCCCAGACGCAAATACCAAAGGTTACTGATTTCTTTTTAAAAGAGGAGAATTTTGAAAAGCTGAAAACCACAATGGATTCAAAATCTTCTGATCAAAGGACACAAAAGGATGTTGATACTTATAACGCCGCCGTAAACGATATAAACACCGCCGTAAAAACTTATAACGAAACTAACAACGATTTAAATAACGGCAGGAATGATGCTAACAAAAACTACGAGGAGACTGAAAAAGCGTTCATAGATACGCACACGCCGTATTATAAGAAGTAGTTGATTAAGTGAGTGGTTCAACTTAATCAACTCTATTTTGTCATTCTGAGCGATAGCGAAGAACCTATCCGCTGGTTCAGCGCTTTAAAGATTGTTCGCTATCGCTCAGAATGACATTTTAATTTTAGTAAACAATATTATTCATTCTCCACTGCCGAGAACACCTCCAGCAGGATATCCCACTTGTGATCTTTATCAATTTCCCAAACGCGCACGTAGTTGTAATTGCTAACTATATCGCCTTTTTTAATGCGGGCTGTGCCGTAGCTGTAAGCCAGGTCGTTGCTTGTTGACCGGCCTGCGTTTACCGTTTCAGCGCTTATGGATATGCCTTCGTTACCAATAAACTTCATGATCTTATCCTGCCCTACTATGGCGTCAAACCCCGGGAAATAATATCGCCCCTCCGGACACAAAAATTCCTTGTAGCTGGCCAGTGATGATATGGATAATGAATGATTGAACAATTTATCAGTAGCCAGTATAATATTTTTACCATTAAACGGATCCTTGCTTGGCGCAATTAGTTTTGATGAGTCCGGTTCCGTAAAATCAGTTACAGCATCCTGTTCAGGCTCCGGGTGCTGTATACCCAGGTCCATCAGCAATTTTAGCTTATTATCAGCATCGGCACGCCAAATGGATACGTAATCGCCATAAACTTTATCTGTATCGTTCTTACCGTTCTGGTAAACATATGGCCCTGCCGAAAATGCCAGGTCGCCATTAGCTGATATGCGTGCGAAATTTGGTTTCCAGGTTAATGAGCCGGGTTGTTTATCAATATTGTTATAAAAATCAACTATTAAAACTGCCTGGGGTTTAAAAACGATCCCCTCCGGATCTGCTACCTCTAAAAAGGCGCTTTTTATACCTTTACGTGCTACCAGTTTATCAAAATTGTCTTCGGCTTTAATAACCTTATCTACTACTCCAAGGGCGGGTTTTTGTGCGAAAGCTAAACTGCTGAAAAGACTTATTGTTAGAGCAGTTAATATTATTTTCTTCATTTTGTTTATTATAGGTTGACGCAAGAAATTTAGTGATTTACTTTTACCTGGGCACTAAACAGCTTACCTTATTGTATGATTATTAAATTTTTGTCCAATTAGTTCCTTCTTTAGTATCTTTTAATTGAAAACCGATCTTTTGCAATCCATCCCTTATCTTATCAGAAGTGGCATAATCCTGGTTAGATTTTGCTTCGTTCCTAAGGTTTACAATAAAGTTTAGTAGCTGTGGCAGATCATCGCCCGCGGCTTGTTCATCTTTCAATCCTAAAACATCAAGTACAAAGCTTTTCATTAATTGTTTTAAAAGCTGCAAATTGTCCTCGTCTATTTTAAGCTTCCCATCATAAACCGAATTGATGATACGTGATGCTTCAAAAAGCTCGGCAATAAGCACCGGGCTGTTAAAATCATCGTTCATAGCGTCATAACAACGATTTAATAAAGGTTTTATTTCAACATCCGTACTGTTTGATGCTTTTAAACCATCCAGCAGATCAAACGCATTCATCAGGCGTTTAAAGCCTTTTTCAGATGCTTCCATGGCCTCGTTACCAAAATCAAGCGTACTGCGGTAATGTGCCTGCAGCATAAAAAAGCGCACGGTCATGGGGCTGTAAGCCTTATTCAGTATCGAATTATTCCCGGAGAAAAGCTCATGCGGTAAAAAGCTGTTGCCTAACGATTTCGACATTTTTTGCCCGTTAACCGTAAGCATATTGGTATGCAGCCAGTAATTAGCAGGCATTTTACCGCAACTTGCTATGTTCTGCGCTATCTCATTGGTATGGTGTGTAGGCACAAGGTCGATACCGCCGCCATGGATATCAAACTGGCCGCCTAAATATTTGTTGCTCATGGCCGAACACTCCAAATGCCATCCCGGGAACCCAACACTCCACGGTGAAGGCCATTTCATTAAATGTTCTGGCTTGGCTTTTATCCACAAGGCAAAATCGAGCTTGCCGTGTTTTTCCTGCTGACCGCCTAAATTCCGGGTATTGTTTAGCAGGTCTTCCAAATTGCGTCCATTCAGTATACCGTAATCATGCGCGCTGTTATATTTCTCCACATCAAAATACACCGAGCCATCAACCTCATAAGCATAGCCCGATTTAAGTATTTCCTTCACCAGTTCTATTTGCTCAATAACATGGCCGGTAGCAGTAGGCTCAATACTGGGTGGCAGTATATTAAGCAATTCCATCACCTCATGAAAACCTACGGTATATTTTTGTACAATCTCCATAGGCTCCAGCTGGGCCAGCTTTGCTTTTTTTGCGATCTTGTCTTCCCCCTCATCAGCATCACCTTCCAAATGGCCCGCGTCGGTAATATTACGCACATAACGTACTTTATAACCTATATGGGTAAGGTACCTGAAAATCAGGTCGAATGATATATAAGTACGGCTATTACCCATATGGGCATCACTATAAACAGTGGGGCCGCAAACATACATGCCAACATGTGGCGGGCTAAGCGGTTTAAATTGTTCTTTTTTGCGTGTTAATGTGTTGTAAACAAACAAATTTTGTTCCATAGTGGCAAACTTACGATTACTCTGTTGAATATTGAAATGATAGAGTCAGGAATAAGAATACAAGAGTTAAGATTAAAGAGTCAGGAATCAGGAGGAATTGCAATTTATGACGCGTTAATGTTTTATTTCACTCCTACTTTTTGTCTTGATTCTTGAATCTTAATTCTTGATTCTATCTCAGTGCTAAGTCGCTGCAAACGGGGTAATGGTCTGATAGTTTTTTTTCGATGATATGGTAATCCATTACATCAAATACACGGCTTGCCATAATATAATCTATCTGGTAGTTCGGAAAATCGCCATTATAGGTGCGCCCCAGGCCAGATCCTTTTTCGCAGAAGGCATTTTTAAGGCCCTTGCTCATTTGGTTTACGGCAAAAGAGCTTGGTGTATCATTAAAATCGCCGGAGATAATGTAGGGATAAGGACAGGCTGAGGCATGTTCTTTTATCTTGGCTACCTGAGCACTCCGTTTTATAAATGCTATTTTAAGTTTGCTGCCTAATCTTTTGGTTGAGCCCATATCGGCCTTGCCCTGGCCCGAAACCATACTCAAATAGCGGTAATCTTCCGGATCGAAACGAATAGATTGCAGGTGCACACTGTATACCCTAAAGATCTGTGTGCCTTTTTTTACATCGATATAAAGGCATTGGTTTCCGCTGGTTTTATCATCTGATAAAGTGATCAGCCCGTGAGCAATAATAGGGTATTTGGAAAATATGGCCATGCCGATTGCTTCCGTGCTATTATGCTGAAATTCTTCAAAATAATAATTAGTGGTATGTAGTATATACTGAATAGAATCAACCATATCATACTGCCCGTGCCTGCGCGAGTAAAACTCCTGGAAACCTATAATATCCGGCTGATGCTCATTAATTATGGCCAGGATTTCCTGTTTGGTTGATACATCATTTTTAGCGCCATAACGTTTAAAATTATGCACGTTATAAGTCATGATGCGGATCTCATGTGGTGGTGGGCCAACGGATGCAGATCCGGTACGGAAGCCAATATTTTTATTCAATACGCTCCAGCCAATAGCAATACAAATTACAGGCAACAGTACCCATATACTTTTACGCAACAGCCAGTAGATGATAAAAATAATGCTCCCAACCAAAAGCATAGGATAAGCCAGGCCGAAGAACGCGATGAGCCAGTATTTAGCAGGATCGGCTACCGGGGCCAGGTAACTGAGCAATAAACACGCGCACAGGAAAAAATTTAACCAGAGGAATACCTTGTCAATAAAAGTTAGCTGTTTGTTTTTAGCTTTCATTTTTGCTGGCGCGAAATAGTATTTCCTTTTCCTCTTTGTTCAAGCTTTCATACCCGCTTGTTGATATTTTATCCAATATACGGTCAACATCCTCCTGCCTCGGGCGCGAAGGGCTTTTTTTGGCAGTATTACGTGCAACTACTTTAAGGTTTGATAACCTCGGGCCCGCTTTAAACAGGTTGGCTATGGCTGAGATCCAGTCGTGCCCTTTTTGTAACCGTTTGATGTAGACAAAGCCAATCAAAGCGCCGCCAAGGTGGGCTATCTCTCCACCTGAATTCGGCCCTACTATGCTCAGGAAATCAAAAATAACATAAGCTATCGCTATCCATTTTAATTTTACCGGCCCAATAATAAATATTGGAATAGTATAATCGGGTAATAACGTGGCCGCGGCAACAATTACCGCCATTACACTTGCCGATGCACCTACAGCTACACTACCTTGCAACTCAAGGGCAAATGCCGGAAAGAAATTGTAGCTCAGTATATAAAGAAGCGCACCTGCAAAGCCTCCCATCAGGTATAAGCCAACGGTGCGTTTGTAGCCTGTAAACTCCTCAAATATCTGCCCTATCCAGTATAACCAAAGCATATTGAACAGAATATGGAAAGGCCCGTCATGCATGAACATATAGGTAAGCGGTGTCCAGAAACGCACCAACAGCTTCGGCAAATAAGCAGGCAATGCCAAATATTCAGTTGAATAGTAGTCGATCACACCCGTTGAACGGGTAAACAGCCACTCAATAACTGCGGGTATATTTATCGCCAGATAAACAATAACATTTATGCCTATGAGCAGGTATAACTTACTACCCGACCTCAGCATTTTCGACGATATATTTTGCCAAAGCGTACTCATATTTAATTATTTATGTTTTTTGTAAATTCCAGAATTTTACCACCATAAAGCCTAAAATTGCACCGCCTATATGCGCCAAATGCGCAACATTATCGCCTTGTGACTGGTTTATGCTCGAATATATTTCCAGTACAACATAACAAGGTATAATATATTTTGCTTTTACCGGCACCGGTATAAAGAGGATCATCAACTCCAGATCCGGAAACAGCATCCCAAACGCTACCAGTACACCAAATATAGCACCTGAAGCCCCAACAATAGGAGTTGAATACACATCCTTTAATTTTTCAATAACTGATGGGTCCAAGGTTTGAAAATCGGCAGGGATTGTAAAATGGCCTGTAAAATGATGTACTTCCAATGCTTGTATCAGCATTTGAAATGCAACTGCGCCAATACCACAAATAAAATACAGGTTAAAGAATTTTTTCGAGCCTACACTGTATTCAACTATCGGCCCAAATGAAAATAAGGCGAACATATTAAACAGTATATGCCAGATGCTGCCATGCAAAAACATGTAGGTGATGATCTGCCACGGCTTAAAAAAAGGCGAATCGAAATAAAATAATGCGAAGTGTGATATAACCTGGCTGTTAAATACGGCCTCACTAAAAAAAACATTCGGCAGGTAAAAAAGTATATTTAAGATCAGCAGGTTTTTTACAACCGGGGGTAAGTTTGAAAATTGCATTGTTCGTGTTAATATTTATATATAGCAGTTCCTTAAACTACTTTTCAAATCGTTCTAATAATTCATTTAATGTAAAGGTACTAATTACAGGCTTTCCATTTAATGCAACATTTGGCATTTGGCAGGCAAAAAGCTGGTCTATCAGTAAATTCATCTCCTCGAGCGATAATTTAGTACCCGCTTTTATTGCCGCATTGCGGGCCAGAGAGCGGGCCAGGTTATCGCGCTTATCAAGTTTCAGTATCGCCAGGTTATTTTTAAACCCTTCCAGTAATTGTTCAAGCAACTGGTGCTCACCAATATTGTTCAGGTCGGCCGGGATACCTTCAACAACTACCGTGTTCTTGCCAAACTCACGTATATCAAAGCCTAAAGCGCGCACATCGGGCAAAAGCTCCCTTAATAACTCAAAATCGCTGCTGTTTAGTGTAACCGACTGCGGAAACAAACTTTGCTGGCTCACGCCCGAATGATTTTGCAATTGCTGTAAAAAACGCTCGTACAACACACGCTCATGCGCCGCCTGCTGACTAATGAGCATAAAGCCCGATTTTATTTGCGACAGGATGAACCGGTTATGGATCTGGAACAACTGCCGTTCACTCGATTTACTTACTTCCTGCTCATCAACCGAAATGTTCTTCTCCTCATGCAGTGCATGTTGATAGTTCGGTTCCTTTTTGCTGATCTCGTACAGCGTATCCCAATTTTTGGGAATCGGCGAGCTGTTATAACTATTACTATCTCTGAATGGCATTCCCCTGTCTGCTTTTTTCTCTGCAGCGAAAGGATTAAAATCCGGGTTAAAGGCAATGGTTGGCGCAACTATTTCCTCAAAAGGCTTGGGGGTTATCAAATGCTCAATGCTGTTCTCCTGGTCGAAATCAAGACTAGGGGTAATGTTGTACCTGCCCAGCGAGCGTTTTACCGCCGAGCGGATAATGGCATAAATCGCCTTTTCATCCTGGTATTTTATTTCTGTTTTTGTTGGATGAACGTTGATATCAATTTTTGCGGGGTCGATATCAATGAACAGTACATACATCGGGTAGGCTTCATCAGGCAGCAACTCATCAAAAGCGGTAAGCACCGCGTGGTTCAGATAAGCATCGCGTATAAAGCGGTTATTCACAAAAAAGAACTGCTCGCCGCGGGTTTTGCGGGCAAACTCGGGCTTCCCTACAAAGCCGTGCAATTTTATAATGGTGGTATCCTCCTCCACAGGCACCAGGCGCTGGTTATAGTTATTACCAAACAGGTGTACAATACGCTGTTTCAGCATCGCCTCCGGCAAATGATAAACCTCCTGCCCATCGTGGTGCATGGTAAAAAATATCTGCGGATTAGCCAATGCAACCCTTTGAAATTCGTCAATAATATGGCGCATTTCCACCGGGTTGCTCTTTAAAAAGTTACGGCGGGCAGGCGTATTGTAAAACAGGTTTTTAACCGATATGGATGTACCCGTATTTGCCGAACATGCTTCCTGGCTGATCACTTCCGATCCCTCAATAGTAATACAGGTACCCAACTCATCCTCATGACGGCGGGTTTTTAATTCCACCTGCGCAATTGCCGCAATGGAAGCCATAGCTTCGCCCCTGAAACCCATGGTACGGATGGCAAACAGGTCATCGGCCTTGCGTATTTTTGAGGTAGCATGGCGCTCAAAGCTCATGCGCGCGTCGGTAAGGCTCATACCGCAGCCATTATCTATAACCTGTATCAGCGCTTTCCCGGCATCTTTAAGTATCAGTTGTATTTTATCTGCACCCGCATCTATCGCATTCTCAATCAGTTCTTTTACGGCTGATGCTGGTCGTTGCACCACTTCGCCCGCGGCAATTTGGTTGGCAACGGCATCCGGTAAAAGCTGTATAATATCTGGCATTTATTAAATTTCCCTTCTCCGCCAAAAACAGCGGATCATATTCGATGCTAAATTAAATATTTGATGTCATAACTTTTTTATCATTTATTGGTTGTATTAAGTTTAATAGTTTTATTTTACTTTGCACCACACTTACCGGATGAAGAAATTATGGCCCCTGCTGCTTGTTTTTACAGTAGCGTGTAAACAAAAACAAAAGGAATTCAATGCTGATCTGCTGGTTAAAAACGCGTTAGTTTACACTGTCGACAGTAATTTTACCACCGCCCATGCCTTTGTTGTTAAAGCCGGGAAAATAATAGCCGTTGGCGATACCGAAGTTTTAGATAAAAAATATTTAGCGCGCGAAGTTGTTGATGCCGGCGGCCATGCCGTTTACCCGGGTTTTATTGACGCGCACTCGCATTTTTATGATTACGGAACAGGCCTGCAACAAGCCGACCTAACCAATACCCACAGCTGGCAGGAAATTGTGGATACCCTGAACTCCTACGCCCGCCGCAATACTGATGGCTGGCTGGTAGGCAATGGCTGGGACCAAAATCTTTGGAAAAACAAACAATTCCCTACAAAAGGCAAGCTGGATTCATTGTTCCCGGTAAGGCCGGTATTGTTGGAGCGCGTGGATGGACATGCCGCCATAGCTAACCAGGCTGCCTTAAATATAGCTGGCGTAAAACCCGGGCAAACCATTACTGGCGGTGTAATTGAAACTGTAAAAGGTAAGCTCACGGGTATGCTGGTTGATAATGCCGTGGGTATAGTTACCCGCAAAATACCCCCACCAGACGATGAAGGCACACAGGCCGCGTTACTGGCAGCGCAAAAAAATTGCTTTGCAGATGGCTTAACAACCGTTGCCGACTGTGGCCTGCCTTATACCATGATCAGCACTATTGCTGGCCTGGAGCATAAAGGCGACCTGAAAATACGCCTTTACGTAATGCTAAGCGACAGGCCCGAAGATTATGACTACCTGTTTAAGCACGGCATTTTTAAAACTCCGGGGCTTGATGTGCGCGGCTTTAAAATGTTTGCCGATGGCGCGCTGGGCTCAAGAGGTGCGTGTTTATTACAGCCTTATGCCGACCAGAAAAACTGGAGCGGCTTTTTATTAAGCAGTCAGCAACATTTTCAGGAGATTGCCCAAAAGGTTTACGAAAAAGGTTTCCAATTATCAACCCATGCCATTGGAGATTCGGCAAACCGGGTGATATTAAAAATTTACGCCTCAGTTTTAAAAGGCAAGAATGACCGGCGCTGGCGCATTGAGCACGCGCAAATTGTTTCGCCAGAGGATCTGAAGTATTTTGGCGATTATAATATCATTCCATCTGTGCAGCCTACACATGCTACGTCAGATATGTACTGGGCTATAAAACGCCTTGGGCCTGAACGTATAAAAACGGCTTATGCCTATAAGCAATTGCTCGATCAAAATGGATGGATACCATTGGGTACGGATTTCCCGGTTGAAGATATCAATCCGATCTATACCTTTTATGCCGCTGTGGTACGTAAGGACCTGAAAGGTTTCCCATCAACCGGATTTCAGCCCGAGAATGCGCTAAGCCGGATTGAAGCGTTAAAAGGGATGACCATATGGGCGGCTAAAGCTCAGTTTGAAGAAAAAGAAAAAGGCAGTATTGAGCCCGGCAAATACGCCGACTTTGTGATACTGGACAATGATATTATGAAAATGAACGGTACCGACCTGCCAAAGGTCAAGGTGCTGAAAACTTATGTTAATGGTGAAAAAGTATATGAGAAAAAATAAGTGGAGCTGCGTTATTCCTGTATTATCGTTGTTTGTATTGTTTAATTCGGCCTGCGGGCAAAACCCTCCAGTTGGTAAAGCCTATGTTGTTGAAGAAAACCTGGTACAAAACTCAACCGTATTACTTAATAATGCATCCTATCTTGTTCCGCTGCAAAACCTCAATACTTTAAAAATTGCCAGCATCCATTTTTCAAACCAATATGCCAGCGGGTTTGATAGCCTGCTCAACAAATACAGCAAGGCCGATGTGATCAATGGCAATGATTATATTTCCGGCTCGGGGGCCAAAAATATCAACACACTCTCTAACGATCTGAAATGGTATAACACCATCATAATACAGCTGAATAACAGCGATGTAAACAACCAGCAGATCATTGATTTTATCACCCAAAATCAAAAATTAAAAAATGTGGTAATCGCCCTGTTTGGCAGTGGCAGCTCGTTTAATAAGCTGAATGATGTTACTGCGCCTATTATCTGGAGCGAAAGGGTGTCGGCGGTATCGGCATACTTTAGCGCGCAGGCTATATTTGGCGGGGTTGCTATCTCCCAAAAACTAAGCAGCACCTATACGCCACGTTATAGCGCGAATATGGGTTTCACCACATCAAAGGTCCGCCTGCAATATACAGTGCCTGAGGATGCAGGCATCAACTCAACCAACCTTTTAGCTATTGATGATATCGCCCGCGAGGCCATTGCCGCCCACGCCACACCTGGTTGTGTGGTATTGGTAGCCAAGGATGGTAAGGTGATCTTTAACAAAGCATATGGCTATCACACTTATGATAATCAGTCGCCCGATAAACTGACCGACATTTTCGATCTTGCATCCCTCACTAAAGTAACAGCCACTACAATGGAGGTAATGCGCCTTACTGAACAAGGTAAACTAAACATGGACTCTACCATCAGCGCCTATCTGCCCATAGTTAAAGGATCAAACAAGGCTGATATCCGTTTGCATGAACTCATGACCCACCAATCGGGCTTAGTGGCTGATATTCCCACCTATGAAAAATTAAAGCCCAGCGATCACAGCATTGATTCGTCAGCTGCATACCCAACCAAAATTGTAGACAACTACTACCTGCGTAAAAATTATTTTAATGATGTGATGATGCCCGATATCCTGCATTCACCATTACGTACACGCGGGCAATATGTTTACAGCGATGTAAGTATGGTAATGATGAAAGAGATCTCGGAAACCGTTACTTCAACACCATTAAACGATTACGTGCTGCAGCAATTCTATTTGCCATTAGGTATGCAAACGGCAGGCTTCCATCCGCTATACCGTTTCCCGGCTAAAAACATCATCCCAACTGAGGAAGACCAGGTATTTCGCCATACTTTATTGCTGGGTTATGTTGAGGATCAAACCGCTGCTCTTTGCGGCGGCGTATCGGGCAATGCCGGCTTGTATGCCGATGCTAATGATTTGGCTATACTTTACCAAATGGTTTTGAACAAAGGAATTTACGGCGGCGTACCGTATTTTAAACCCGAAACGGTAGATACATTTACCGCTAAATATTCAGATGTTAGTCGCCGGGGCTTAGGTTTTGACCGCTGGGATCCGATCGCCGACAGACATTACCCATCGCAGCTGGCATCACCTCAAACTTACGGGCATACCGGCTATACCGGCACCTGCGTTTGGGTCGATCCGAAATCTAACCTGGTGTATGTGTTTTTATCAAACCGGGTAAACCCACGGGTTAGCGACAAACTCTCGAGCCTGCGCATCCGCCCGAGGATACAGGATGCGGTTTATGAGGCGATAGCGAAGGGGTTATAGCCCCCCCTTGTAATTGCGAGGAGGAACGACGCGGCAACCTCGTCGCGTTCATATGCAAGCGACGAGGCTGCCGCGCTATCGCTCGCAATGACAGGGGATATATGAGCGTTATTTTGTGTCCCGAAATATTTACATCCGCTTAACACTATTCCAATAAATTGCTGTTAAACTTGTACTGGTCATCTGCGTATATTTAAATACAAATTACAGGTAACTCATTTTTAATGAAAATAGGAATAGTTTGTTATCCAACTTTTGGAGGAAGCGGAGTTGTAGCCACTGAGCTTGGCAAGGCCCTTGCCGATCGCGGTCACCAGGTACATTTTGTAACCTATAACCAGCCAGCACGGCTCGATTTCTTTTCTGCCAACCTTTTTTACCACGAGGTATCGGTATCTAACTATCCTTTATTTGATTACCCGCCATATGAGCTGGCCCTTGCCAGTCGCCTGGTTGATGTGGTGCGTTTTGAAAAGCTGGATGTGCTGCATGTGCATTATGCCATCCCGCATGCCTCGGCAGCATTTATGGCCAAGCAGATCTTGCTTACCTATGGTATCTATATCCCGGTAGTAACCACTTTGCATGGTACCGATATTACGTTGGTAGGTAAGGATAGGACATTTAAACCCGTGGTAACTTTCTCCATCAATAAATCCGATGGCGTTACAGCCGTTTCAGAGCATTTAAGGAATGATACCTATGAGTTTTTCGAGATAGAGAAGGACATCAAGGTGATCCCCAATTTTGTTGATCTTACCCGTTTCAGCCTTAAAGCTAAGGATCACTTTAAAAAAGCTATTGCGCCCGAGGGTGAAAAAATACTGGTGCATACTTCTAACTTCCGTTCGGTAAAACGCACTAATGATGTGGTAAGGATATTTGCAAAAGTAGTTGAGCAGATCCCCTCCAAATTATTGATGGTAGGCGATGGGCACGAGCGTTCTGAATGTGAACAGCTTTGCCGCGACCTGGGTGTTACCAATAATGTCCGCTTTTTAGGTAAGCAGGATGCCATTGAAGAAATACTTTCAGTAGCCGACCTGTTCATTATGCCTTCGCAATCAGAAAGCTTTGGTTTGGCGGCGCTTGAGGCGATGGCCTGCAAGGTACCGGTGATCAGCAGTAACGCGGGCGGTTTGCCTGAGTTAAATATTGATGGTGTAACCGGTTACCTGAGAAATGTAGGCGATGTGGATGGCATGGCCGAAAAAGCGATCTATATTTTGGAGGACGAAGCCCGGTTAGCGCAGTTTAAGGACAATGCTCTTGCCCGTGCAAAGGAATTCGACCTTACCAACATCCTGCCTATATATGAAAACTTTTATGTAGAGGTTATTGAAAGCTGCAAATCTCGCGAAGACAACCTGATATAAAACATATTAGTTGTCCTGTGGTTATATTATTATATTTATCCTAACATATAATCACATGAAAAAAATATTACTGGCAGCTGTTGCCCTTTTAGCTATTACTCTCATTTTCACATCATGTGGCGCCCAAAAAAGCACTATAAACAATAACATTGTTTCGCGCGGCAAATTTGTGGGCACCTGGACGTTAACCGCCGTTACTTATGATGGCCTGCTGCCCGGAGCAGTACAGGTTGTATTTAACCAGGCACCACCACAAAGCTTTACCAACAGCACCTGGAAGCTCACCAACAGCGGAAATGGTAGTTATACCTTAGCCGATGGCACCTCTCAAACTATATTCTGGTCGGTTTTAAATGGCGACAGTATGGATACCATGTTCCAGTTTAAAAAGCTATTTGAGGGTGACAAAGCGCAAAAGGTCGATGATGGGTACCGTTTGGTGATTGGTAGTAATAATGGTTCAAGCATGGTATTGAAAACACCTATAGCCGTAGGCAATAATACGGGGTATATTGTTTATTCGTTTAGTAAGAAATAATAAGTATTATCCATAGTGTCATTGCGAGGAGGAACGACGAAGCAACCTCGTCGCGTTTAGATATACAAGCGACGAGGTTGCCACGCTATCGCTCGCAATGACATACTATTTTACAACAATAGCTTTACAATCTCCTCAGCACTCAATTTCTCCTGCAGGCCGCTGGTCATATCTTTAAATGCTAACAAACCGCTTTGCATTTCATCACTGCCGATTAATACCGTGTAGGGGATAGCCTTATTATTGGCATATTCCATTTGCTTTTTGATCTTAGCACCTGCCGGATAAAGCTCAGCGTTGATATTGTTTTTGCGCAGACTGTGTAATAATGGCAAGGCGAAAGTTTCACCCTCGCTATCAAAACAGCAGATCAGCACTTTGGTAGTTTGATTGGTGGTGGTTGGGAAAAGGTTAAGTTCTTCCATTACATCATATATACGATCAGCGCCGAAAGAGATCCCAACCCCGGTAAGGTCCTTTAACCCGAACATACCAGTGAGGTCATCATACCGGCCGCCACCGCCGATGCTGCCCATAGCAACCTCATTGGTTTTCACTTCGAATATAGCGCCGGTATAATAGTTTAAGCCGCGAGCCAGGGTAATATCCAGCTCAAGAGTAGCCGTTTGCAGCGGGCAATTGGTGATGTAATTGAAAACCGTTTCCAGTTCATCGCAACCCTTTAATCCAATTGGTGAATCAGCAAGCGCATCGCGCAGACTGTGCAGTTTTACACTGTTCGATCCATCCAATAATATAACCGGTTTCAACTTTTCAATATCAGCTTCGGTAAAGCCTTTTTCAAGCAGTTCTTTTATAACGCCGTCGAGGCCTATTTTGTCCAGTTTATCAATAGCTACAGTAAGGTCGATGATATTATCAGCCTTACCTATAACTTCGGCTATGCCGGATAATATTTTGCGGTTGTTAATTTTTATAGTAAAATCCTTTAAACCCAGTTTGCTCAAGGCTTCATCGTAGATCATGATAAACTCCGCCTCGTTCAATAATGATGGCGAACCAACCACATCTGCATCACATTGGTAAAACTCACGGTAGCGGCCGCGCTGTGGCCTGTCGGCACGCCAAACCGGCTGCACCTGGAAACGCTTGAATGGGAACGTGATCTCATTCTGGTGCATCACCACATAGCGGGCGAAAGGGACAGTTAAATCGTAGCGGAGGGCTTTGCCCGAAATTAGTGGGGTAAGCTTTTTGAAGTTTAAATTGATGTTAGAGCTGTCTATTTTTGCATCTGTAATAAAATCACCACTATTTAATATCTTAAATATTAACTTATCACCCTCCTCGCCGTATTTACCAGTAAGGGTGTCAAGCTTTTCCATTGTCGGCGTTTCAATTTGCTGATAGCCATATTTACGGAACACACTTTTTATCGTATCGAAAATTAAATTGCGTTTCACCATTTCAATGGGTGAAAAATCACGGGTTCCCTTTGGTACGGATGGTTTGATGGATGCCATGCGGCAAATGTACAAAAAAGCGCATAATGCAGCTAAGGTCATATAACCAAGCGTCATCGTCATAACCACTGTGTCATTGCGAGGAGGAACGACGCGGCAACCTCGTCAAGTTTAGACCTACATGCGACGAGGTTGCCGCGCTATCGCAATGACAAGTTATATCTGCATATTTAGGGATTGCTTCGTGCAATGATGCGCGGAGAAAAAATTATCATCCCGAGGACCGAAGGATCTTTCCAGTATCAAAAAGCATAGCGTATAGATTCTTCGTTCCTCAGAATGACAATTAACCATTAATTTTGAATAACATGAACACCATCCTCCAAACACCCCGCATACTTGTACGTGAATTTTTACCTGATGAAGAAGAATTATTGCTTGATCTATACCGCGATGAGCGTGTTATGCTCCATCTTTCCGGGCGTACTGAGGAAGAAACACGTGAAAAGTTCAAAGCTGCGATAGAAAACTATAAAAAGGGCACAGGCTTGGGTAGGTGGGGCGTGTTTAATCCCGAAGATGGCGATTTCATAGGCATTTGCAGCCTGAGGCCAAATGAAACTGATCATATACAAATTGAAATGGGTTATGTATTCCGCGCAAAATACTGGGGCAGAGGATTGGCTACCGAGTTGGTGAAATCGCTGATAGAGTATGGGTTTAATGATAAAGGCCTGAAAGAAATATGCGCCTGTACCAACCCTGAAAACGCAGCATCGCAAAATGTGTTATTGAAAGCAGGGTTGAAACGCGATGGTAATGTGTTTTGGCATAAACAGGAACTGCCGTTTTTTAGGATTTTGGCCTGATAATCCCTTTCATTTATTGGGTGTCACACTGAGGCACTCGAAGTGTGCGGGCAAAGGCCTTTACGCTTATACTTCGAGTGCCTCAGCATGACCCTGCGCTCTCGATAAGCGTCGCATCGCGCATAGAATATATTATTTCACTATTTTTGATCATGTACATCATCCTCGAAACCCCACGCCTTATCATCCGTGAATTTTTGCCTGAAGAGCAGGACATCTACCTAAATCATTTTACTGATGAGGAAGTATGCCGCCATATTCCTAAACGGACCACAGATGAGCGTATCAAGATCTTCATAATCGCGACAGTAAATTATCAAACCAATAAAAAATTAGGCATATGGGGCATGTTCAACAAATCCACTGGCGAATTTATAGGTAGCTGCCTGCTGCGTCTTTTTGATGAACCCGGCAAAGTGGAGATAGGTTATAGCATGGACCGCAAATATTGGGGACAAGGCATCGCTACCGAAATGGCGGCAGCATTAATTGACTATGCTTTTAAAGATGCTGAAGTTAATGAGGTTGTAGCCGTTACCACACTGGAGAATATCGCTTCGCAGCGGGTATTGGAGAAAGCCGGATTGGTTAGAACAGGCAATGTGGTACGAAATGAGGAGGAACTGGCTTTTTTCAGGAAGTCGCGCGATTAATGATCACCTTACACCCCTTTTCGATCAGATCAAAAACCGGCTCAAACTGGTTGTTATCGTAATAAGGGTCGGGTACTTCTTTATCGCCCAGCAATAACTTTACTTTTTTTGCTGCTTCTGCATTGGGTGCCATAGCCAGTACATCACTCAAGTTCATTTTATCCATCACAAAAATGTGATCGAACTCATCAAAATCAGCCTTGCTGAACTTGCGGCAAACCTGCTTGCTGATATCAATGCCACGGCCCTTTGCTGTATGAGTTGAGCGCCTGTCTGGACCTTCACCTACATGCCAACCGCCAGTACCCGCCGAATCAACCTGCCAACCAAGGCCCTGCCCATCAGCCATATGCTGCATGATCCCCTCCGCCAGCGGCGAACGGCATATATTGCCCAGGCATACCATTAGGATTTTCATTTTTTGAGTTGATTGGGTGAATGGTTGATTAGGTGAGTGGTTGATTGGATTGATTAAGCAGCAGATATAACCACTCTCTTATCAACCCAATAAACTACTTAACCAAATATTATCCAAACAATTGATTCAACACACCTGCTAATCTTACGCCTGCTTTTAGTAACTGGCGGTTAAGGGTATCAATGTGCGAAAAATTGTATTTGTAGCTCAGGTTATCTTCCGGTTTAATGTCGGTGTAAAGTATCTCTGCTATCTGGTTCGACTCAAACAGCCATTTGCTGATTGGCGCGCTTTGCCATTCATTAATTTCGGCAGGGGTGGTGTGGTTAATTGCCGTAGCATACTCGGTATAGCTCAATTGCTGAAAATCTATCAGTTGCGAATCCCAAATTGAGTGTAAGTTGGTTGATGCATTGAACCAGGTTACTTTAAAATCGTTACCGCCTTTGTCATCGGCATGGGCCACGTGCATGGGCTGGTGCACATCCTCAACAATGTGGATCAGCATACGCAGGTAAAGCAGCCTGTTTGGTTTTGAGATATCTTTCTTTTTCAGTTCGCCTATTAAAAAATTCAATTTGGTGTAGGCATCTACATTAGTATCCTGGTTTAAAAAGTCAACCAGATCAGGGTAAGTGTAAGCTTTGTTCAGGTCGACATAATGCCATGACGACAGATAGCTGTATGATGGATCTGATTTTATAAAATCGGCCCAGTTGCTGGCTATGGCTATTGATTCATGACCAAGTATAGCGTGTACCGCCTCACGTGCTTTTGGTGTTAAATAACTTTCGGCAATTTGTCCGCAAATGCGGTGGCCTGTTGTGCCCCATGCCATGGCCTGTACCGGCGCGTAAAGAATGGCAACACCCAGTATTAGTTTTTTTAAAAAGGTAGTTTTCATATTTTTAAAGTGGTTTTATATGACAGGTATTTCTTTTTATTAATCGCGCGTCGATAGGTATAACCCCCGTTGTGCTCGAAAGTTGCACCAGCGAATCTGTTTTCTTTGTTACCTTAAAAAACTCTTCATAAACCCCGATCCTGAAACAGCCTGGATCTTCTTTTATAGTATAATCAGGATTGCAGAACTGGCCCTTTAAAAACAAGGTATCGTTCCGCTGCTCGTAATGGCCTCGGGTATATTCTGTCCAGTGGCCGCCCTTCATGCAGCTATCGGCCCCATAATTTACTTTGCTGAATGATTTTATCGACACAAAAAAGGAGTCGCACGTAAACCTGAAATGGTATAGCGAATACGTAAGCAATTGTTTTTGCCTCGGCACCGAATCCTGCTGCCATTCGCCCTGCAAATAGCTTTGCCCCGGGGTTTGTGTGTTGGGGTTCATCCAACAAGAGCTGAACGCCATTGCTATGATGATGGTAAAAGCCGAAAGGCGAAAGCTGAAAGGTATTTGCATGTTTTTTAAAAAAGTCCATCTCCTTTGGAGAGGGATTTAGGGTGAGGCTTCTTATTTTAAGCTTCCTATCATATCTTCAGGCCTAACCCACTGGTCGAACTGCTCGTTGGTTAAGAACCCCAGGCCTATTGCCGCTTCGCGCAGGGATTTGTTTTCCTTCAACGCTTTTTTAGCAATTTTTGCCGCGTTTTCGTAACCGATATGCGGATTTAAAGCGGTAACCAGCATTAATGAGTTTTCCAGGTGTTTTTTAATGCCATCGTAGTTTGGCTCAATACCTTTAGCACAATGATCAGTAAATGATACGCAGGCATCGCCGATCAGTCTTGCTGATTGCATAAAGTTAGCCGCCATAACAGGTTTAAACACGTTCAGCTCGTAATGGCCGTTTGAACCTGCGATAGATATCGTAACATCATTACCCATAACCTGCGCCGCTACCATAGTAACCGCCTCGTTTTGGGTTGGGTTAACCTTGCCCGGCATAATTGATGATCCCGGCTCATTATCCGGTATGTGGATCTCTCCAATACCCGACCTCGGACCGGAGGCCAGCATCCTGATATCATTAGCAATCTTCATTAATGAAACAGCTATTTGCTTTAACGCGCCATGAGTCTCCACAATAGCATCGTGAGCAGCCAAAGCCTCAAATTTATTTTCAGCAGTGCGTAATGGCAGGTTGGTAAACTTGGCAATGTATTCAGCCACCTTAACATCATAACCTTTTGGGGTGTTGATGCCGGTACCTACAGCTGTACCACCCAATGCCAGTTCAGAAAGGTGATCCAATGTGTTTCTTAATGCCCTTAAACCATGATCCAGTTGTGATACATAGCCCGAAAATTCCTGACCTAATGTTAATGGCGTAGCATCCATCAGGTGGGTACGGCCAATTTTTACAACTGATTTAAATGCTTCTGATTTTGCTTTTAATGTATCGCGCAGTTTTTCAACACCGGGGATAGTTACTTCGGTCACCATTTTATAGGCGGCGATGTGCATGGCGGTAGGGTAGGTATCGTTTGATGATTGCGATTTGTTTACATCATCATTGGCGTGGATAAAGGTTTTGCCTTCGCCCAAGGTATTGCCTTGTAACACATGTGAGCGGTTCGCGATCACCTCGTTCACGTTCATGTTTGATTGTGTGCCCGAGCCTGTTTGCCAAATCACCAGCGGAAACTCAGCAGCTAAGCTGCCTGTTAATATCTCATCACATACCTGAGCTATCAGGTCGCGTTTTTCGGCAGGCAATACGCCTAAATCAGTATTGGTATAAGCGGCAGCTTTTTTTAAGTAAGCAAAAGCGGCAATAATTTCCTTTGGCATTGATGCTTCCGGACCAATTTTAAAGTTATTGCGCGATCTTTCGGTTTGTGCTCCCCAGTATTTTTCGGCAGGTACCTGTACCTCGCCCATGGTATCATGTTCTGTTCTGAAACTCATTGGTGTTAAAATTTTGCAGGGCAAAGTTAGGGTTTTATATGGTGGATGTAAACCGTGGAGGGTAATCTTTTTACTACAAAATGGTGTTTGGGATATGATAATAAAATATTTATAATTTAGATATTTATAATACGCTTCATAATTACACTAAATGTCAAAAGTTCAAAAAGGAACGAAATTCGAGAAAACTGTAGAAAAAGTTATCAATTACATTTATTCGAAATATGAAACTGTTTCAGTAAAACATAATGTTTTAATTGACGGTCCAGATGGAGATAGACAAATTGATGTTTTAATAACTGTTACTATTGAAGATTTAATATTTGAAATAGCTGTGGAATGCAAAGACTACACAGGTAGACTTTCTATTGGCAAAATAGACGAATTTGTATCAAAGCTTGAAGATATTAAGGCTGCAAAAGGTATTATGATATCAACCAACGGTTTTTCTACAGGGAGCATAAAAAAAGCGAAAAGAAATGGAATAATTTTATATTCATTAACAGACAAATTTCCGCTTGATGATAAAGAGTTAGATATTCAAATAATAATTGAGGAGGTTATACCGATGGAAACAGAGTTTAACATTTCTGTAAGTAGAGAGGCCGGATTAACTATGAAAGGCGAAACAATTATTAGAGACCCTATAATAATAAATGGTTATCACCTTTATGACACCTTGAAAGATAATTGGAAAAACCAAACTCTAAATTTTAAATTGACAACAGCTTTTCAAGATATTAATGTCGCACAAATTAAAGCTCCTTATAAAATTCGGTATTATATAAATAAAAAAAACAATATAACGGATGAAGTAGAATTATTAAACTTAAGCATGAAGCTTAAATTGAAGATAAACTATTATACAATAGGCTTAAATGAATTAATAGGGCTAAACGTACTTGAGAATATTCATGAAAGTAAATTCCAAATGTTTATTGATACAGATACAATATTAGGGTCTCTTCCCAATGCCAAGCCTACAAGTAAAACTTATGTGGATAATTTCACTGGGGTTAAAGCAGTTTTTTTAATCAAGGGCGACTTTAATATAACACCAGTAGGGGAGTTTTATTCGGTTAAGTAACTTATTATTAAACTTACTATCCAGATATTTGTTTAAGCCTTATTATATTTAATAACTCTTCCCATGCCGAAATACAACATCATCTACATATCACCTGCCGACAACCCCTATTTATGGAACGGTACAACACTTGATAAGCTAGAACATACCGGCCAGGAAATGCTGCTGTTCAGTGGGAAATCATTTCAGGATGGGGAGCTGAAAGAGGGTATAAAAGATTGCAAGGCGGCGGTTAAGGCTATATTTCCTGATGATACTGACCCCAAGATAAAGACGGTGGAGCTAAAGGTTTCCTGATTAACTCAAGTTGTTAGTTATACAATTTTATTTAAAGTAAAAGCGAAGATAAATAGTATGATTTTCAAAAGGTTCCCTCGTCTTTCAATTCATTAGCCGCCATAATAACCTTGGCACGTTGGTAAAAGCTTTGCAGCTCCATTTGTTGTTCCACCTCTTCCAAGGCCTTCATCAGGTTGTTTTTGGTTTCGGTTAATTGTGTTGAGGCGGCTATCATTACTTGCCAAACAGGCTTCATCTGGTTTATGAGCGCCTGCCCTTTTTCAGTCAACTGCACCAGGCGCTTGCGCTCGTCGGTTTTATCCTTTCCTGATTTTATCAGTTTTTGTTTTTCCAGCTCCTTTAATAAGGTTATGGTGGAAGGGTGCGAGTACCCGATCTC